>NZ_JBVJHP010000061.1:0-1083 GCF_055586745.1 Nonomuraea sp. NPDC049378 | reverse complement strand
CCTGCGCAAACTCCGCTGCTGCCCACTTCTCGCAGGTCAGCTCGTCAAAGCGATCCTCGTCCTTCAGCTCCGTGAGGCTGGATGAAAAGCATTCAATGATCTTCGCGCGGGATACGGCTATGTCCTACGCGTGGACGATGAAACCTGGCCCCGCCGTCCCGAAGCGACGGTAGATCACCTCTGCGCCGTAGCGCGCGAGAGTGGAGCGATGATCGTGGTCATCGTCTCAAATGACTCCGCAGTCACAAAGTTTGTGATCAAGCATGAGGCGCCAATGGCGGAAGAAATCATCCGTCGGAGACTCCTTGACCAATTTCCCGGAACCGACGAAGAACTCAAGGAAATAGGAAACTCGCTGACGGAACACGTCGCGGGTTGTTGTCCCCGGGACGCCGCCTACACGGCCGAACAACTTGTAGAAGGCCTTCGGCAAGGGAGATCGCTTTCCTCTATGATTGCCGATCTTCCTTACTCCGCGCTCGCTAATCTGTCGAGGAACCTGCTGCAATCCGAGGCTTTACTCAGCAAGTACTTCCTGATAAGCAGCGCAGTGCTACACGGACTTCCCGAGGCCATCGTGTCCGCCGCCGCCCTGACGCTGGCACAACGCGTCAGGCAGTACGAGCATATAGACACGCCCAAGGAGGACTACCCAAGCTTCCCGGTATGGGAACAGCTCAGCCAGTGGATAACCGATCCCGTGCGAGACACACCGGGGGCCACCCACGGCGGTGAAGGTCCACGTATCGAGCTACGACCAGGCATGGCCGACCGGCTGCTCACTACGTTGTGGCGCGAGTTGCCCGCAGTTCGCCCGCCACTCTACGACTGGCTCGCCGAGCTGGTCGGCGACGACGACTGGCGCATTCGGCTGAAGGTCGCTGATGCTGTGGGTAAGCTCGCCACCTGCGATTTCAAGGTCATCGACAATCAGTCTCTCACGCCATGGAGCAAAGCGAAGAATCGGACAAAAGCACTTTCTTGGGCGCTACAGAGGCTGAAAGTCTGAGGTGTCACCTCGCGGTTGCATGCGTACGGCGGGATTCGGGAGTATGCCGGTGGGATGCGTTATCCGGATGGTGG
>NZ_JBVJHP010000060.1:0-1177 GCF_055586745.1 Nonomuraea sp. NPDC049378 | reverse complement strand
TCTACAGAGATTGAAAGTTCGGGGTGTCATGTCGATCTCGGGTTCGTGATCAGGCCGGTGTGTGCCAGAAAGGCGTCCAGGAGGTCGGGGCGGTACTGCAACTGCTTGAGCCGGCTGCGGATGACCGCGGCGAGATCGTCGAGCGTGCCGGGGGCCAGATTGCCTAGACCCCGTTTCAGGTGCGACCACACGGTCTCTACGGGGTTGAGTTCGGGAGCGTAGGCCGGCAGGTAGAAGACCGTCAGCCACGGGCGCGTGGCGATCAGACTGCGCATCAGGGCGTCGACATGAATGTTGACGTTATCCCAGATCAACACGATCGGCCCGCCGAGCTGCTGGTGGGCGGCGTCCAACAGGCGAGCGTAGTCGCTCTCACTGAACCCTTTGCGTTCATTCTTGCGACGCCGATAGATCCTCATCCGGTAGATCAGCCGGGTCCGCTGCCCCGGCTTGAGGCAGACGAGCCCGGCCAGATTGACCCGTCCAGAGCCCCTGCCCGAGACGGTGACGACGGGGGTGCATCCACGGCGGGACCAGGTGCGGGCCTTGGGTGGCCTCAGCGATTGTCCTGCTTCGTCGGCGAAGCAGATCCACGCGTCCTGGTCCCGCGCCGTGGTTCCGCCAGCGGCCAGGTCTCCTTCACCCAGGTGGCGATCGCCTCGTCGTCGCGCTCGGCAGCGCGGCGCTGGGGGACCTGCGGGCTCCAGCCCATCCGGTGCAGCAGATAGGAGACCCCGCGCGGGGTGTAGGACAGGTGGAACAACCGGCCGACCAGCACCGTGATGCGCGCCAGGGTCCAGCGCTGATCCTCGCTCCACCCCCACACGGCCGGGCCGGCGTCCAGCGCGGCCTCCAGTCGCTCCACCTGCGCAGCGCTGAGCCGGCAGCGCTGCCCACCCGGTCCCTTCGACTCCAGCGCCTCGGCACCTGCCGTGCGCCAGGCCTTGTACCAGACATAAGCCGACTTGCGGGAGACCCGTAACTTCTTGGCCACCGCAGGCGGTGACACACCCGCGGCGAACAACCCGGCAGCCTCCAAGCGGACCTGCTCACGCTTGGCTCGCGCCGCCGGGGTCAGACCACCACCATCCGGATAACGCATCCCACCGGCATACTCCCGAATCCCGCCGTACGCATGCAACCGCGAGGTGACACCTCAGACTTTCAGCCTCTGTAG
>NZ_JBVJHP010000059.1:0-1603 GCF_055586745.1 Nonomuraea sp. NPDC049378 | reverse complement strand
GAGGTTGTCACTTCAGGTGTGTAAAGATCGTTTCTGATGGCTTGAGGCCGGTCTTTACCGGATGCGGCCTGGATAGGCGATGTCGAGTTCGATGAGTGCCTCGCGCCAGCCGATGGTGCGCTGTCCTTCGATCAGGCGGGCGGTGCTGGGCGAGTTTTTGATCTTCCCGGTTTTCTCCTTGGTCATGGCGCGTTCGCGGGCGCGTTTGTCCTCGATGTTGATGATGGCCAGCCACAGCAGCTTGACCACGGCGTCGTCGCCGGGGAAGTGGCCGCGGGCCTTGGTGACCTTGCGCAGCTGGTAGTTCAGGGACTCGATGCTGTTGGTGGTGTAGAGCAGCTTGCGGACCGCTGGGGAGAAGGCGAAGAACGGGGTGAAGCGGTCCCAGGCGGTCTCGAACACGCGCGCCGCCTGCGGATACTTCTCGCCCCAGGTGGAGGCGGTGAAGTCGGCCAGGGCGTCGAAGGCGGCTTCCGCGGTGGGCGCGGTGTAGATCTTCTTGAGTTCGGCGGCCACCGCGGCGCGGTCGCGGCGGGCGACCGGTCGCAGCGCGTTGCGGATCAGGTGCACGACGCAGGCCTGCACGGTGGTGTTCGGGAAGGCGTGGTGGATGGCGTCTTCGAAGCCGTTCAGGCCGTCGGTGCAGGCGATGATGATGTCGCGCACACCGCGGTTCTTCAGGTCGTTCATCACCGCGTTCCAGAAGCGGGCCGATTCGCCGGCGGTGGCGGCGTCGAGCGGGGTCTTGGCCAGCCAGATGCCCAGCACGTGTTTCTCGCCGTCGGCGTCGATACCCACCGCCAGATATGCGGGCTTGGCCTGGACGCTGTGATTGTCGCGGACCTTGACCACGATGGCGTCCAGGAACACCACCGGATAGACGGCCTCCAACGGCCGGGCCTGCCAGGTGCGGACCTCTTCCAGCACGGCGTCGGTGATGTTGGAGATGGCCTCGTGCGACAGCTCGGTGTCGTAGATCTGGCGCAGGTGGTGCTGGATGTCGCGCACGCTCATGCCGTGCGCGTACAGGCTGATGATCATGTCGTCCAGGCCGCCGGAGACGCGGCCGGCCCGCTTGGGCACCAGCAGCGGCTCGAAGGTGCCGGCCCGGTCCCGGGGCACGGCCAGCCGGACCGGCCCCACCCCAGTCTGCACCGTTTTGCCGATCCTGCCGTTGCGGGAGTTACCGCTCCCGTGGCCGGCCGGATCGTGCTTGCCGTAGCCCAGGTGCGACGACAGTTCGGCCTCCAGCGCGCGTTCCAGCACCGCCTTGACCAGTTCGCCGAGCATTGAACCCTCGCCGGTCAGCCGCAGCCCGCCGGCCCCGTCGCGCGAACGCTCCAGCAGCAGGTCCAGCACCTGATCGCCGAGCAGGTCCCGCAACGGCACCTCACCGTCACGATGGGGGGATTTTTCCCCGCCATGATGAGCAGCCGCCCCCAGCAGCGCCGATGCGTCATCGCGCTGGTCTTGCCCCACCGCGGCCAGCGCGGTTCTTCCCCGTGTCGTGGACATGATCGTGTTCTCCCCCGAGATGGTGAATGATCGTTGCAGACTTCGGTCTACGTTTGGTGATCATTTCCACACCTAGAGTGATACCCCC
>NZ_JBVJHP010000058.1:0-1943 GCF_055586745.1 Nonomuraea sp. NPDC049378 | reverse complement strand
AACCCGGCCAGCAGTTTCGGATCGTCCAGAAGCGAGGCCACGCTCAGCGAGATCATGTTGGCGGTGGTCTCGTGACCGCCGACCAGCAGCAGCAGGAGCCACTGCACCTGCAGACCGTCGATCAACGCCATGAGATCCGCATCCGCACCCGCGATGCTCATCCCCGGCCGCACGAGCCCTCGGGCATGGAGTTCCTCGAACGCATCGCGAATGTCGCGGCGGATGTTCGTATACCGGTCGACGAAGTACGCGTGCGCCGGATGCGCCGGATCGGCCGCCTCGACCGACAGCACGGCGTACAAGCGCACAAGCTCCGGCACCGTCGCGTTGTACTCCACCAGCCGCGCGAGCCGGGAGAAGTAGTCCACGCCATCCGCCGTCGCGTCGAATCCGGCGAAGAACAACTCGCCGTTCACCCGATCCCGTTCTTCGAGAACCGCGGCCAGGAGGGATTCCTTCGTCGGGAAGTGATGCGCCAGGCCCATCCGCGACACCCCGCAGTCCGCGGCGATCCGCACCATGCTCGCGTTGCGGTACCCGACCGAGGCGAACTTGGCGAACGCGACCTCGACGATCTCGGCACCTCGCCGTCGCCCCTTCGGATAGCCCGCGCCCATCGATCGTCCCCCTCAGCTGCTGGCGGCTCCTTGACCGGCTCGATTGTGCAGCGCGGCCAAGGTGGGCACCACCATCGAAGATACGCGCCGAACGTCGGCCTTCAGCGGCTCAAGGACATCCGGGCCGGCGCACCCGTTCGGCTGTGCAGGGCCGCCTGGCCATCAGCGCGCGGCGGAACACGGCGATCAGTCCTGGATCAACCCGCTGGGAGACCGCGGCTCCGGCCATCACGGTCGGCTGTGGAACGTGCTGGGTAGAGGTGCGGCTCGACGGGGACGCCGGTGCGCGTACTCGATGTCTCGTCGCGCAGCGGGTCGAACTGACAGCTTCGTTATGACAGGTCGGCCGTCTCGCATCTGTGCTGCGTGCCGGTACGGTACGTCTCCGACTTCGCGGTGAAGGCCCGTCCAGGGCAACGCTTCGCCGACGACCGCGACCGGCTCCGCAAGCAGGCCGACCAGGCGCTGCGGGCCCAAGCCCAGACCGAGACCGCCGCCGTGGCGGCCCTCATGAGGAGCGATGTCCGCCCGGCGACGCGACTCCTGCTGGAGCAGGTCGAGGCCATCGCCGGACTATGGCGCGCCGCTCACACCGACCGACGCGACGGCTGGAGATACGCCAGCCTGGCAGAGATGCTGCCGGCCCACGGCCGCCTGTTCACACCGGCATCGGGGCCAGCAGCATTCGTTCCCGGCCCGTCGGGAACCTGCTTCGCAACGGCGTGCCGCCTGACCGACGAACATGCCGGTCTGCTGTCCGTGGAAGGCATGGTGATTACCGAAGACCTGCCCTTCGCCTTCGATCACGCCTGGTGCAGCACCGCCGCGAGCGACCACGTCATCGACCCCACACTGCCCGACGGGATCGGCCTGGGCTATCTCGGCATCGCGCTCACCGATGGCTACCGGCGCGCCCAGCCGCCGCCCAGCTTGACACCGAGATCGAAGCGGAGCGGGCCCCCCAACGTGACCGCCTGGTGCCGCCGGGCCGTCGCCGAGTACCTCGCGCCCGCCCCCGACCCGGTCGCGGCCGGCATCGACGGGTTCCGCCCCCAGGACACCTGAACAGCGCCCCGGCTCTCAGCATGCGCACGCTGAGAGCCGCTTGCTGTCAATAAGCGATACCGCAGCTCAACGGCATGACGTCGGGCCGAGCTCTTGCCGGCGAGGCCAACAACCGGAATTCGCATCACCGCTGATCTCACCTGGCTCCATGAGTTGAGGCATGGAACGGGGTGCGGGCGCAGGGGGGGGGGGGGGGGGGGGGGGGGGGGAAAGAAACAGCACCGCGGGTCATCGTGCTCTCCGTCCACGAAGAGGGTTCGG
>NZ_JBVJHP010000057.1:0-2964 GCF_055586745.1 Nonomuraea sp. NPDC049378 | reverse complement strand
CCAGCAGACCATGAAGAACTGGCTGCGCGCCCAGCCCGACCAGCCGGCCACACTGGCCGACCTGCAGACACTCCTCGACCGCTTCGCCGATGCCTGCAACCACCGCCGCTGTGAACGGACAACATGATCTGCCGCTGGGCGGTCGTCGCAGTGCCGTCTGACGGCCAGTAGAAGTGCTGGTGGGTGGCCGTGGGGGGATGGGTCACGAGCTGAGGCTGGTGGCCTTTGATCAAGTCAGCGGAACGACGCCTCTGCCGGCGAGGGCTTCAGCCAGGCGGTGGGATTCGCCGCTGGTCTCGACCATGTGAGCGTGGTGCATGAGGCGGTCGACGGTGGCGGTGGCCATCGTTTTGGGCATGATCGTGTCGAATCCAGAGGGGTGGATGTTGCTGGTGACGGCCAGGCTGCGGCGTTCGTAGGCGGCGTCGACCAGGCGGTAGAAAGCTTCGGCGGTCTCGTGGCTGACCGGGAGCAGGCCGATGTCGTCGACCACGATGATGTCGGAGCGGCAGATCTTGGCGATGGTGCGGGCGACGCTGCTGTCGACTTTGGCCCGGCCGACGGTGACGGCCAGGGTCTCCAGGGTGAACCAGGACACGCGCAGGTCCGCGTCGATGGCCTCGTGGCAGAGGGCTTCCATGAAGTGGGTCTTGCCGCTGCCAGACGGGCCGGAGATCACGCAGTTCTCCCGGCGGCCGACCCATTCCAGGGTGCGCAGCGCGTTCTGGGTGGCCTGCGGGATAGACGACAGTTCGCTCTTCCAGGAGTCGAAGGTCTTGCCGTTGGGCAGGTTCGCGCTCTTTCGGCGGCTGCGCCGGGTGGCGCCATCACGACCGACGACTTCCTCGGTGAGCAGGACGCGCACCACCTCGGCCGGATCCCAGCGCTGAGCGCGGGCGGTGGCCAGGACATCGGGTGCGGCTTTGCGGGCGTAGGGGAAGCGCATCCGGGTGAACAGAGCTTCCAGCTCGGCCGGGACGGGTGGCGCCTTGGGAAGCGAAACGCTCATGTGTAGTCTCCGAGTGTTGTTGGTGGTCAGGCGGCCGAGGTCGGCATGGTGGTTGATGTCGGCGGCCTGGTCATTGCTGGTCGTTGTGGCCTTGGTTGCGGCGGGCCGGGGAGTTTGCGCGGACGGCGGCCCAGGAGGCGGTGCCGGGCTGGGCCGAGTGCTTCTCATCGGCGACCGAGATGGGACCGGCGGCCGAGCTGCGGGCCAGATGGTCGCAGATGGAGGCCAGGTCGGTCTCACCGAAGCGGCCGTTGATGGCGGCCAGGCCGAGCGCGGCATCGACGCGCTCGGTGCCGACCAGCGAGGCCAGTTCGATCGCGCGGGCCATCTTGGCGCGGATGCGGGCCACTCCGGTGGCCGCGGCTTCGATCAGCCAGGCCTCGGCGCCCGGGCCGATGGCCAGGAAGCGTTCCTCGGCTTTGCTCTGTGGGCGTGCTTTGGGCTGGCGTGGTCCGTTGCCACCGGGGTGGTCAGGGTAGTGGGCCTCAACGATACGGGGCCGGCCTGGGGTGGAGAGCTGGTGACGCCAGAGTTCGGCCAGCCCGGTGCCGCTGCTTTGCTGCTCACCGGGGGTGCCGTGCACGCGGCGGCCGACGATGACGAGCTCGTCGCCGTGCACCCGGCACCAGACTTTCCGGCCTTCGTGCCCGGGCGGCACCGAGTAGCGGACATCGCCCCAGCGGACGGTGCGGTCGTCGCCCACCAGGCGTTCCTCGCCCAGCGCCAGTGCGTAGGGGTCGGCGGGTAGTGGGTGCAGGTGGGCGAGTTCTTCCTCGAGCATGTCGGCGGGCAGCCGGTGGGTGGCGCGGTGCGTGCGGTGGTTGATCTGCTCGGCCCAGCGGGCGCAGGCGTCCTCGAGTTCGGCGAAGCTGCCGTAGCTGGAGCGCAGGTTTGTGGTGGTGGGCACCAGATCGGCTTTGGCGATCTTCACGGTATTCTCGACCCCGCCCTTGGATTCGGGGTCGAACGGCTCGCAGGTGTGCACCACGCACCCGTAATGGCGGCCGAGTTCGACCATCTGCGGGTGCCGGACCGGGATCTTGGCGATGTGCTCGACGGTGACCGTGCGCGGGTTGTCGGTCAGCAGATAGGTGGGCGCCCCGCCGATGATCCGAAGCGTCGCGTCCAGGCAGGCGGTCAACGAGCCCAGCGTTTGATCCCAGGCCGGCAGCACCACCCGGAACCTCGACCAGGTCAGCCAGGCGCAGAACAGCTGTGTCCGGCGTCCGGCGATGCGTGGTCCCTCGCCCCAGTCCCACTGCAGCCACATCCCCGGCTCGGGAATCCAGGGCCGGTAGACACGTCGCCGACCCGATCGCCAGGCTTCCTTGATCGCCGCGACGGCCCGCCGGGTGGTCCGCTCCGAACCGCGGAAACCCATCGCGAGCAGGTCTTTGTGGACAACGTCAGCTCGGACCTTGCCGCCTGAGCGCTCCACCTTCTCCTCGATCTTGACGAGGAAGGGGTCGATCGACTTCGGCCGTGACGTCGGCGGCGGCGCGATGCCCCCAGCTTCGCGCATCGCCACATACCGCTGAACAGTCTTGGGATGGCATCCCGCCAACTGCGCGGCCGACCACGTGCACTTGGTCAGGTCGTAGGCCGCGAAGATCTCCATCAGTTCCCGGTCGGATTTGGTCACCCGCGCCCCCTCTCATCGGTCGGAGTGGCAAAGATCCATACCTGCCACTCAAACCCGACAACAGGGAAACGCGACCACCCGACACGGACGCGATCAAGAGATTTACCAGGCCATCGACCAGCATTTCCGATGACCGACAGTCAGCACCCCTATGTCCACCCAGCTGCACAAGCGAGTCCGTCGGCTGGTGGTTCCTGACGTCCGCTTACAGCCGCCCGCACCGGTCCCTGCCGCGCCGCGCCACCCCGGCAGCCGTCTACACCGCCTCGCCCAAGGCCCTACCCGACGGCAGCCGCGACGCCGACACCCACGC
>NZ_JBVJHP010000056.1:0-3181 GCF_055586745.1 Nonomuraea sp. NPDC049378 | reverse complement strand
CTGTTGCATCCGTACCCTGAAGCGGAGCAACACGCATCCGCCCGGGAGGCAGCCCTGCTGTGTCCAGGACGGGCGATCTCGATCGAGGGATCACCGTAGTGGACAAGATCGTCATCGTGGGCGCGTCCGCGGCGGGCATCAGCGCCGCGGACGCCCTGCGACAACGTGGCTTCACCGGCCGGATCACCCTGTTGGGCAGCGAATCCCATCTGCCCTATGACCGCCCGCCGCTGTCCAAACAGTTGCTGTCCGGCCAGTGGGAGCCGGAACGGCTGCGGCTGCGCAGCGCCGAACAGCTGACAGAGCTGGACCTGAACCTGCGGTTGGGCGCCACCGCGACCGGCCTGGATCCCCACCGGCGGGAGATCGTGCTGGCCGAAGGCGAGCCGGTCGATTACGACGGCTTGATCATCGCCACCGGCGCGGCCCCGCGGCGGCTGCCCGGTGGCGATCTGGCCGGCGTGCACTATCTGCGCACTCTGGACGACGCGCTGGCCCTGCGATCCCGGATGCGACCGGAATCGCGAATGGTGGTCATCGGTGCCGGGTTCATCGGCGCCGAGGCCGCCGCGGTGGCCCGCGACATCGGCCTGCCGGTCACCATGGTCGATCCGGCCGCCGCGCCGATGCTGCGGGCGTTCGGCAAGTCCGTTGCGGAACTGCTGGCCGCACTCCATGTCGACAGGGGGGTGGACCTGCGGTGCGGCACCGGCGCCTCCTCGTTGATCTCCGAGCGGGGAGCGGTAACCGGCGTGGTGCTGGACACCGGCGAGCGGATACCCGCCGATGTGGTGGTCGTCGGCATCGGCGCGATTCCCAACACCGGCTGGCTGGCCGGCAGCGGGTTGCTGAGCGACGGGCGCCTCGACTGCGACGAGTACTGCGCGGTGGCGTCCGGCGTGTACGCGGCCGGGGACGTGGCGAGCTGGTTCAACCCGCTGTTCGGCACCCGGATGCGGGTGGAACACCGCACCAGCGCCGCCGAGCACGCGCGTGCCGCCGCGACCAATCTGCTGGCGGCACCGGCGGACCGACGTCCCTTCGCAAGCGTCCCGTACTTCTGGACCGACCAGTACGACCTGAAGGTGCAGGCCTGGGGCCACTTCGACGAATCCTGCGACCTAGCGGTGCGGCACGGCGATCTTTCCGAACGCAAATTCGTGGCGGTGTACGGCCGCGACGGCCGGGTGGTCGGCGCCGTCGGAGCCGGCATGCCGAAGCAACTCCGGGAAGCCCGCAGCCTGATCGTCGAGAAGGCAGAGTTCCCCGGCTGAAGCTCGCCATTGGCTCGACTCTGTCGGGAATCGTCTCGGACGGTCGAGGCCAGCCGCTGGCGGCTCCGCCCGGACTTCACCCGGGGGACCTGTCGATCGGGGAGACCTGGAAGGCGATCGCCGCCTGTCACGGTGTGTCCCGCAGCGCACCGGCAGCCCTGGTGGCTCTGTTCCAGGCCAGCAGCACCGGCACTCCCGCGACCAGCCCGGCGGCGCCGGCGATCGCCAGGCCGTGCTCCGGTCCGGCCGCTTCGACGAGGAGGCCGCCGAGCAGGATGCCCAGCCCCTGGGCGGCGACCATGCCGGAGGAGGCCAGGCCGACCGCCTGTCCCCTGCTCTGCGGCGGTGCGATCCTCACGTACTCCGCGTTGGCCGCCACGTGGTAGCCGGTGAGCACCCCGCACACCGTCCACAGGAGCAGCAGAACCACGTAGCCGGGGTCCGCCGCGCTGGCCACCAGCGGCGCACTGGCCGCCACCGCCATGGGGGCCATCAGCGCCATCCGCCGCGCTTCGGTGAAGAACCTGGACAGCACGAACACGCCGACGACGTTGCCCACGGGCAGGGCGGCCATGAGGAGCCCCGCCTCCGCGGTGCCCAGGCCGAACGAGGCGGCGTACGGCACCGCGATCGCCTCGGGGATGACGTGGAAGCCCGACAACATGGCCAGGCCGAGCAGGCTGCGCAACGCGCGATGCCCGGCCACCAGCCGCAGCCCGCCGAGCAGGGAGATCGGCTGCTTGCCCGCGGCTGCCGGGCGCCGGCGCACCGTGGCCAGGGTGAGTGACGCGGCGGCGGCGAACGTGGCCGCGTTGATCAGGATGGCCGTCTCCGCGCCGGCCAGCGCCACCACGATGCCGCCGCCGGCGAAGCCGAGCAGCGTCACGACCTGGTCGCTGAGCTGGTGGACCGCCACTCCGGTCTGGTAGAGCTCGCGGGGCAGCACGTCGGGCGTCAGCGAGATGCGTGCCGCCCTGCCCGGCGAGTCGAGCAGCTGGGAGGCGAAGACCAGGGCGCACAACGCGGGCAGCGAAAGGCCCGGCAGCGCGACGAACCCGATGAGGACGGTCCTGGCCACATCGCAGGCGATCGTGACCTCGCGCCGCGGGTAGCGGTCGGCCAGCCAGCCCAGCGCGGGCCCGCCGACCAGCGCGGGCACGAACGTCATCGCGTAGACGAGCGTGGTGACGGCGGCCGAGCCGCTGCGCTCGTAGGCGAGCACGGCCAGCGCGACGCGCGCCAGCTGGCTGCCCGCTCGCGACAACAACCCGCCCAGCCACAAACCGCGAAACTCGCCGATCGCGAGCACTTTGGCGTACATCGATTCCGTCCGGTCCGACTCGACTGTCCTGGCTGCCCTCGACGAACCCGCACCGCGGCAGGTCCCGCCATGCTCCGGAAACCCGCGCGGGCGGGCGCCGGCTCCCCGCGGTGGGTGATGGTTCTCCCGCCTCGTTGCAGACGCCACCACTCCACCGCGGGATCACCTCATCAGGTCCAGACGGGATCGCGTCGCATCGCCCACACCTCCCTTCGAGACGGGTTCTGGCTGGCTGGTCGCCGTTGAAGCTGTCGGCGTCCAGGGTTCATGCCGGTCACGGACCAGTGATCGTGACGTACATCCCGACACGGCCTGGCTCGGTCAGGACGCATCCGCCGAAGCCGACGCATGTCCTGTTCACCAGGTGACCGGGAGTTCGTGGGCGCCGTAGACGACGGCGTCGTTCTTGAACGGAACGTCCTGCGTCGGTGCGGCGAGCCGCAGGGCAGGGATGCGGCGGAACAAGGTGTCGAAGACGATCTGCAGTTCCATCCTGGCGAGGTTCTGGCCGAGGCACTGGTGCGGGCCGTATCCGAAGGCGAGGTGGTGGCGGGCTCCGCGCTCGATGTCCAGTTCGGCCGGGTTC
>NZ_JBVJHP010000055.1:0-3415 GCF_055586745.1 Nonomuraea sp. NPDC049378 | reverse complement strand
GGTCGTGCTGGGGACCGACGACCTGGGCACCGGGGCAGAGATCCACCCGGATCTGGCCTCCATCGACGCGGCGGACGTCCCGGACGCGGTCGTGGCCCGCTGCGCGGGCGCGGACCTGCACGCCACGACCCGCGCGGCGCTGGCCCTGGTGCAGGAATGGCTCGCCGACGAGCGCCTGGCATCGTCGCAGCTGGTCGTCGTCACCCGTGGCGGGGTGGCCGTGCAGGCGGACGAGGACGTGGACCTGAGCCTGGCACCCGTGTGGGGCCTGGTACGGGCCGCGCAGTCCGAGCAGCCCGGCCGGTTGGTGCTGCTGGACGCCGACACCGAGCGGCTGGACGCCGAGACGGTCGGTCACGCGCTCGCGACCGGCGAGCCGCAGGTCGCGGTGCGGGATGGCCGGCTGCTGGTGCCGCGTGTGGGCCGGGTCGCGGAGCTGGCCGATCGTGCGCCGGTGTTCGGCCCCGACGGCACGGTGCTGGTCACAGGTGGCACGGCCGGGCTCGGCGCGCTGGTGGCGCGTCACCTGGTGGCCGAGCACGAGGTCAGGCGGCTGCTGCTGGTCAGCCGGCGCGGGCTGGACGCGCCTGGCGCGGCCGACCTGGCTGCGGAGCTGTCCGAACTGGGTGCCGAGGTGGACGTGGCGGCCTGCGACGTGGCCGACCGTGACGCGCTCGCCCGGCTGCTGGAGGGCGTGGACGGGCTGGCTGGGGTGGTGCACACGGCCGGCGTCCTGGACGACGGCGTCATCGCCTCTCTCACTCCCGAGCGCATGGACGGGGTGTTGAGGCCCAAGGCCGATGCCGCCTGGCACCTGCACGAGCTCACCCGGCACCTCGATCTGAGAGCGTTCGTGTTGTTCTCCTCGCTGGCCGGGGTGCTGGGCAGCGCGGGCCAGGCCAACTACGCCGCGGCCAACGCCTACCTGGACGCCCTGGCCCACCACCGTCAGGTGCACGGCCTGCCGGCGACCTCGCTGGCCTGGGGGTTGTGGGCGACCGGCGGCATGGCAGGTGAGCTCGACGAGTCCGACCTGCGCCGCATGGAGCGCGCGGGGGTGAAGCCGCTGTCCATCGACGACGGGCTGGCCCTCTTCGACACCGCCGTGTCCTCGGGCAGGGCCGCGCTGATCCCCGCACGGTTCGTCCAGACCCGGGCCGGCAGCCGCGCTGCGGTGCGCCGCGCGGGTTCGTCCGGCGGGCTCGCGCAGCGCCTGGCCGCGCTGAGCCCGGCAGAACGCCTGGCGGCGCTCTCGGACCTCGTACGCGGCACCGCGGCCACGGTCCTCGGCTTCGCGGACGGGTCGGCGATCGACCGGCAACGCCAGTTCCAGGAGCTCGGCTTCGACTCCCTGACGGCCGTCGAGTTCCGCAACCAGCTCACGGCGGCCACCGGGCTGCCGCTTCCGGCCACGCTCATCTTCGACTACCCGACCGCTGAGACGGTGGCGGAGTTCCTGGCGGACGAACTGTTCGGCGGGCAGTCGGCGCAGGCCGTCGTGGCGGCCACCGCGGTCGACGAGCCGATCGCGATCGTGGGAATGGCCTGTCGCTACCCCGGCGGCGTGCTGTCGCCGGAGGATCTGTGGGCGCTGGTCGCACAGGCTCAGGACGCCATCGGAGACTTCCCCGCCGACCGCGGCTGGGACGTCGAAGGAGTGTACGGGCCGGAGCCCGGCACGCCGGGGAAGACCTACACCCGCCAGGGTGGCTTCCTGTATGACGCGGCTGAGTTCGATCCGGGGTTCTTCGGGATCTCGCCGCGTGAGGCGTTGGCGATGGATCCGCAGCAGCGGTTGTTGCTGGAGGCGTCGTGGGAGGCGGTTGAGCGGGCGGGGATTGATCCGGTGGGGTTGCGGGGGAGTCGGACGGGTGTGTTCGCGGGGGTGATGTATCACGACTATGGGTTGGGGACGCCGGCGAATACCAGTGGTGGGAGTTTGGTGTCGGGCCGGGTGTCGTACACGTTGGGGTTGGAGGGCCCGGCGGTGACGGTGGATACGGCGTGTTCGTCGTCGTTGGTGGCGTTGCATTGGGCGGCGCAGGCGTTGCGGTCGGGTGAGTGTGATCTGGCGTTGGCCGGTGGTGTGACGGTGATGTCGACGCCGGGGATGTTCATCGAGTTTTCGCGGCAGCGGGGGTTGGCTGCGGATGGGCGGTGTAAGGCGTTTTCGGCTGGTGCTGATGGCACGGGGTGGGGTGAGGGCGTTGGTGTGCTGCTGGTGGAGCGGTTGTCGGACGCGGAACGTCACGGTCATCGGGTGCTGGCGGTTATCCGGGGCAGTGCGGTCAATCAGGATGGTGCGAGTAACGGGATCACGGCTCCGAACGGTCCGTCGCAGCAGCGGGTGATCCGGCAGGCTTTGGCGAATGCGGGCCTGTCGGCGGCTGACGTGGACGCGGTGGAGGCGCACGGCACCGGCACGACCCTGGGCGACCCGATCGAGGCGCAGGCGCTCATCGCCACGTACGGGCAGGACCGAGAGCAGCCGCTCTGGCTCGGGTCGCTGAAGTCGAACATCGGTCACACGCAGGCCGCCGCCGGTGTGGGCGGTGTGATCAAGATGGTCATGGCGCTGCGCAACGGCATGCTGCCCCAGACGCTTCACGCCGACGAGCCGTCGCCGCATGTGGACTGGTCGGCGGGTGCGGTGAAGCTGTTGACCGAGCCGCAGCCGTGGCAGGAGAACGGGCACGCTCGCCGGGCCGCTGTGTCGTCGTTCGGGATCAGTGGCACGAACGCTCACGTGATCATCGAGCAGGGCCCGGTCGCGGAGCAGGAACCCGAGAGTGTCGGCGAGCGGCCGGTCGTGTCGCTGCTGGTGTCGGCGAAGAGCCAGGAGGCACTCGAGGCGCAGGCCGGTCGGCTCGCTTCGTGGATCACAGCACGACCGGAGTTGGACCCGGCAGATGTGGCGTGGTCGCTGGCGACGGGCCGGGCGGTGCTGGAGCAGCGTGCGGTCGTGGTGGGCGGCGATCGGGACGAGTTGGTGGCCGGCCTGCGGGCGCTGGCTGACGATCCCTCTGCTGCGATCTCGGGTAGCGGTTCTGGCGGGAAGCTGGCGTTGTTGTTCGCGGGTCAGGGCAGCCAGCGGGTCGGGATGGGGTCGGTGCTGGTTGAGCACTTCCCGGTGTTCGCGGAGGCGCTGGACGAGATCTGCCGGGTGCTCGATCCGTTGTTGCCGCATTCGCTGCGTGAGGTGATGTTCGCCGATCCCAAGGGTGTGTTGAGCGAGACGGGGATGACGCAGCCTGCGTTGTTCGCCTTTGAGGTGGCGCTGTACAGGTTGCTGGCTTCGTTGGGTGTGCGGGCGGATGTGCTGGTGGGGCATTCGATCGGGGAGATTGCTGCTGCTTATGTGGCGGGGGTGTTCTCGTTGGAGGATGCCTGCACGTTGGTGGCGGCTCGTGCGCGG
>NZ_JBVJHP010000054.1:1634-4804 GCF_055586745.1 Nonomuraea sp. NPDC049378 | reverse complement strand
GCTTTGTGGTCAAGTCCTCGGCCTATTAGTACCGGTCAGCTCCACACGTTACCGTGCTTCCACACCCGGCCTATCAACCCGGTCGTCTACCGGGAGCCTTACCCCCTCACAGGGTGGGAGACCTCATCTCAAGGCGAGCTTCCCGCTTAGATGCTTTCAGCGGTTATCCCTTCCGAACGTAGCCAACCAGCCGTGCACCTGGCGGTACAACTGGCACACCAGAGGTTCGTCCGTCCCGGTCCTCTCGTACTAGGGACAGCTCCTTTCAAGTCTCCTACGCGCGCAGCGGATAGGGACCGAACTGTCTCGCGACGTTCTAAACCCAGCTCGCGTACCGCTTTAATGGGCGAACAGCCCAACCCTTGGGACCTACTCCAGCCCCAGGATGCGACGAGCCGACATCGAGGTGCCAAACCATCCCGTCGATATGGACTCTTGGGGAAGATCAGCCTGTTATCCCCGGGGTACCTTTTAGCCGTTGAGCGACACCGCTTCCACACGCCGATGCCGGATCACTAGTCCCAGCTTTCGCTCCTGCTCGACCCGTCAGTCTCACAGTCAAGCTCCCTTGTGCACTTACACTCAACACCTGATTGCCAACCAGGCTGAGGGAACCTTTGGGCGCCTCCGTTACCCTTTAGGAGGCAACCGCCCCAGTTAAACTACCCACCAGACACTGTCCCCGATCCGGATCACGGACCAGAGTTAGACGTTCAAAACGACCAGAGTGGTATTTCACCAATGACTCCACCCGAACTAGCGTCCGAGCTTCCCAGTCTCCCACCTATCCTACACAAGACGCTCCAAACGCCAATGTCAAGCTGTAGTGAAGGTCCCGGGGTCTTTCCGTCCTGCTGCGCGTAACGAGCATCTTTACTCGTAGTGCAATTTCGCCGGGTCTGCGGTTGAGACAGCGGGGAAGTCGTTACGCCATTCGTGCAGGTCGGAACTTACCCGACAAGGAATTTCGCTACCTTAGGATGGTTATAGTTACCACCGCCGTTTACCGGCGCTTAAGTTCTCACCTTCGCCAGGAATCCCTGACTAAGCGGTCCCCTTAACGTTCCGGCACCGGGCAGGCGTCAGTCCGTATACATCGTCTTACGACTTCGCACGGACCTGTGTTTTTAGTAAACAGTCGCTTCCCCCTGGCCACTGCGACCCCCACCAGCTCACAGAGCTAGCCCGATCACCAGCAGAGGTCCCCCTTCTCCCGAAGTTACGGGGGCAATTTGCCGAGTTCCTTAACCACAGTTCACCCGATCGCCTTAGTATTCTCTACCTGACCACCTGAGTCGGTTTAGGGTACGGGCCGCCACAACACTCACTAGAGGCTTTTCTCGGCAGCATAGGATCATCCACTTCACCACAATCGGCTCGGCATCACATCTCACCCACACATGCTGCGGATTTACCTACAACACGGGCTACATGCTTACCCCAGGACAACCATCGCCTGGGCTGGACTACCTTCCTGCGTCACCCCATCGCTTACCTACTACCCCATCAGGCCGAGCGTTCAGCCTCACATCCCCTCCGAAGAGGCAACGGACTTAAGGACTCTTAGTATCAAGGGGTTCAGTATGGGCGCATTGAAGCGGGTACGGGAATATCAACCCGTTATCCATCGACTACGCCTGTCGGCCTCGCCTTAGGCCCCGACTTACCCTGGGCGGATTAACCTGGCCCAGGAACCCTTGGTCATCCGGCGCGAGGGTTTCTCACCCTCGATTCGCTACTCATGCCTGCATTCTCACTCGCACAGCCTCCACAACTAGATCACTCTGCTGCTTCGCCGGCTGCACGACGCTCCCCTACCCACCAACACGAACTAACGTATCAGTGCCACGACTTCGGCGATGTGCTTGAGCCCCGCTACATTGTCGGCGCGGAATCACTTGACCAGTGAGCTATTACGCACTCTTTCAAGGATGGCTGCTTCTAAGCCAACCTCCTGGTTGTCTCTGCGACTCCACATCCTTTCCCACTTAGCACACGCTTAGGGGCCTTAGTCGGTGATCTGGGCTGTTTCCCTCTCGACTACGAACCTTATCGCCCGCAGTCTCACTGCCACGCTCTCACTTACCGGCATTCGGAGTTTGGCTGACGTCAGTAACCTTGTCGGGCCCATCAGCCATCCAGTGCTCTACCTCCGGCAAGAAACACGCAACGCTGCACCTAAATGCATTTCGGGGAGAACCAGCTATCACGGAGTTTGATTGGCCTTTCACCCCTACACACAGATCATCCCCCAGGTTTTCAACCCTGGTGGGTTCGGTCCTCCACCCAGTCTTACCTGAGCTTCAACCTGCCCATGCGTAGATCACTCCGCTTCGGGTCTACAGCATGCGACTCAAACGCCCTCTTCAGACTCGCTTTCGCTACGGCTCCCCCACACGGGTTAACCTCGCCACACACCATAACTCGCAGGCTCATTCTTCAAAAGGCACGCAGTCACATCACACAAGAACCCGAAAGCTCTTGTAAGCTCCTACGGCTTGTAGGCACACGGTTTCAGGTACTCTTTCACAACCCCTCACCGGGGCACTTTTCACCTTTCCCTCACGGTACTCGTGCACTATCGGTCACCAGGGAGTATTTAGGCTTACCAGGTGGTCCTGGCAGATTCACACAGGATTCCTCGAGCCCCGTGCTACTTGGGATCCCCTCAAGAAGTCCATCCGATTTCGTCTACCCGGCTCTCACGGTCTACGGCGCCCCTTCCCAGAGGCTTCAACTATCAGACAGATTTATCACTCCTCGGCCGATCGGCAGATCAACCCAGAAGGTCCCACGACCCCGGACACGCAACGCCTGCCGGCTATCACACACGCCCGGTTTAGCCTCATCCGCTTTCGCTCACCACTACTCACGGAATCACTCTTGTTTTCTCTTCCTACGGGTACTGAGATGTTTCACTTCCCCGCGTTACCACCAACCGCCCTATACATTCAAGCGGAGGCAACACCACATGACTGGTGCTAGGTTTCCCCATTCGGACATCCCCGGATCAACGTCTGGTTGGCGACTCCCCGAGGCTTAACGCAGCCTCCCACGTCCTTCATCGGCTCCTGATGCCAAGGCATCCACCGTGTGCCCTAAAAAACTTGGCCACAAAGATGCTCGCGTCCACTATGCAAATCTCAAACAACAAACAGCAACCACATCCG
>NZ_JBVJHP010000053.1:0-5452 GCF_055586745.1 Nonomuraea sp. NPDC049378 | reverse complement strand
CCCCCCCCCCCCCCCCCCCCCCCCCCCCCCCCCCCCCCCCCCCCCCCCCCCCCCCCCCCCCCCCCCCCCCCCCCCCCCCCCCCCCCCCCCCCCGCCGTGTTGCCAGGGTTCCCTACCAGGTGACCGGCAGCCGCTCCGGCCGGGCGAACGACGTGCCCGTACGCCACTCCAGCTCCTCCTCGGGCACCGCCGGCCGCAGACCGGGGAAGCGGCCCAGCACCGTCTCCAGCACGATCCGCAGCTCGATCCTGCTGAGCTGCGCGCCCAGGCAGTAGTGGATGCCGTGGCCGAAGGTGATGTGGTGGTTGTGCTCCCGCGCCGGGTCGTAGGCGTCGGGGTCGGAGAAGACCCCCGGGTCGCGGTTGGCGGCCGTCGTGGACGGCAGCACCGCGTCACCCGCCCTGATGAGGACGCCGCCCAGCTCGACGTCCTGGGTGGCGATGCGCAGCGCGCCCACCCCGCCGCCGGCCTGCGACAACCGCAGGAGCTCCTCGCCCGCCTCCGGCAGCAGCTCGGGCTTGTCGCGCAGCGCCCGCATCTGCTCGGGATGGCGCAGCAGCCGCAGCATCACGTGCGTCATCGCGGCGGTGGTGGCGTGGTAGCCGGCGCCGAGCAGCGTGAACGCGAACGCCACCAGCTCCTCCTCCGACAGCCGGTCGCCCTCGTCCCTGGCGTTGATCAGCACCATGAGCAGGTCGTCGGTCGGCCGGCTGCGCTTGGCG
Organism: Nonomuraea sp. NPDC049378; assembly: GCF_055586745.1. Classification (NCBI taxonomy): domain Bacteria; kingdom Bacillati; phylum Actinomycetota; class Actinomycetes; order Streptosporangiales; family Streptosporangiaceae; genus Nonomuraea; species Nonomuraea sp. NPDC049378. The sequence continues at coordinate 4,730 of NZ_JBVJHP010000053.1, read as the reverse complement.
GCGATGAGCTCGGCCAGGTAGGCGTTGAGCCGGTCGCGGGCCTCGATGACCTCGTCGCGACGGCCGGCGTCGAAGCTGAGCATGAGGTCGGTCCACGTCCTGAACTGGTCCACCTCCTCGTACGGCACGCCGAGCATCTCGCAGATGACCATGATGGGCAGCGGCTGGGTGACGCCGGCCACGAGGTCGGCGGGCGGTCCCGCCTTCTCCATCGCCGTCACCAGCCCCTGGGCGATGTCCTCCACGCGCGGGCGCAGCTGCTCCATGCGCCGCACGGAGAACGCGTACGACACCAGGCGGCGCAGCCTGCTGTGCTCCGGCGGGTCCATCACGATGATGGACTTGGCGCCCCTGGCGATCGGGAACACCTTGGGCGCGCCGGGCGCGGTGATCGCCTCCCGGCTGAAGCGCGGGTCGGCGAGCACGACGCGCACGTCCTCGTACCGCGTCGCCAGCCAGGCCGGGTCGCCCGACGGGAGGGTGATGCGGGTGGGGGCGCCGTCCGCGCGCATCCGCACGTACTCCCCGGGCGGCTCCAGCGGGTCGGCGGCGGTGAACGGGAAGGTCGGGGGTGGTGCTTCTGTCGTCATGGCGTCTCCTTCGCGGCGAGGTTCACCGGTTCACCGTGTCGGTCCGGTCATCGTCCGGGTCGGGGCGGTCGTCCCAGATGTGGGGCTGGTAGAAGATCAGGGGCGGATGCTCCGCCCAGGCGCGGGCGTAGGCGCGCAGCCATTCGCCTAAGGGCAACCTCATGGTGCCGACCGTGACCGCGCCGTCTGTGGTCTCGCTCGAGCCCGGCTGGAGCGCGGGCGCGCGGCCCGTCGAGCCGCCGTCCAACGTCCGTCGAGCGCGCCGTACGACAGTGCTCGCCACAGACAGCTCTCCGTGAGACAAGGGGCGAAGATGCGGGAGATCACTATCGGCACGCTGGTGCGGCTGCTCCGCGAGAGCGCCGGCGAGGACGAGACGGTCCAGCTGGACGGCGACATCCTCGACACGACCTTCGAAGCCCTCGGCTACGACTCGCTGGCTCTGTTCAACACGGTCAGCGCCATCGAGCGGGAGTACGCGCTCGAGATCTCGGAGGAGGAGGTCGGCGGCGCCAAGACGCCCGCGGACCTGCTCAAGACGGTCAACCAGGCCCTGGCGGGCACGTCCTGAGGAGCACGCATGTGCGGAATCGCCGGCTGGGTGGACTTCTCGCGTGACCTGACCCGCCACACGGCGACGGCCAGGGCGATGACGGCCACGATGAGCCGCAGAGGCCCCGACGACGAGGGCCTGTGGCAGGACCGCCACGCCCTGCTCGGGCACCGCCGCCTGTCGGTCATCGACCTGGCCGGCGGCCACCAGCCCATGTCGGCCGAGGAGGACGGCAGGACCCTGGCGGCGGTGACGTTCTGCGGGGAGATCTACAACTACCGGGAGCTGCGCGCCGAGCTGGCCTCGTACGGCCACCGGTTCCGCACGAGCAGCGACACCGAGGTGGTGCTCCAGGCCTACCTGCGGTGGGGCGCCGGCTTCGCGCAGCGGCTGAACGGCATGTTCGCCCTGGCCGTGTGGGACGTTCGCACGCAGGAGCTGGTCCTGCTGCGCGACCGGATGGGCGTCAAACCCCTCTACTACCATCCGACCCGCTCCGGGCTGCTGTTCGGCTCGGAGCCCAAGGCCGTGCTCGCCCACCCCGAGGTGCCGCGGCGCGTCGGGCTCGACGGCCTGCGCGAGGTCTTCGACATGGTCAAGACGCCCGAGCGGGCGGTCCTGTCCGGCATGTACGAAGTCCGCCCCGGCCACCTGGTACGCCTGCGCAGGAGCGGCCTGACCAAGCACCGCTACTGGTCGATCGAGGCCCGCGAGCACACCGACGACCTCGACACCACGGTCGCCACGGTGCGCGGGCTGCTGGAGGACATCGTCGGCCGGCAGCTCCAGGCCGACGTGCCCGTCTGCACGCTGCTGTCGGGCGGCCTCGACTCGTCCGCGCTGACGGCGCTGGCCGCCGACCGGCTGGCGGCTTCGGGGCGAGGCCCCGTGCGGTCGTTCTCGGTCGCCTTCTCCGGCGCCGAGGACACGTTCCAGGCGGACGCGGTACGCGGCGCGCCCGACGCCCCGTTCGCCCGCGCGCTGGCGGCGCACGTCGGAGCGGAGCACAGCGAGGTGCGGCTGAACAGCGACGAGCTGGTGGCCGAGCCGGTGCGGGCGGCGGTGCTGCGGGCCAACGACCAGCCGCCCGCGTTCTGGGGCGACATGTGGCCGTCGTTGTACCTGCTCTGCCGTGCGGTGCGCGAGCGCTCCACGGTCGCGCTGTCAGGCGAGGGCGCCGACGAGCTGTTCGGCGGCTACCGCTGGTTCTCCAACCCGGCGGCCGTGCACGCCGACACCTTCCCCTGGCTCACGCCGGGCTCGGCGCGGTATTTCGGCGGGCTGTCGCTGCTGGCCGACGAGCTGAAGGAGAAGCTCGACATCCAGCAGCACCGGCTGGCCCGCTATCACGAGGCGCTGGCCGAGGTGCCCGTGCTGCCGGGCGAGGACCGGCTGGAACGGCGCATGCGGGAGGTGACCTACCTCAACCTCACCCGGTTCCTGCAGACGCTGCTGGACCGCAAGGACCGCATGAGCATGGCCAACGCCCTGGAGGTGCGGGTGCCCTTCCTGGACCACCGCCTGGTCGAGTACGTCTTCAACGTGCCGTGGGAGATGCGGGCGTTCGACGGCAGGGAGAAGAGCCTGCTGCGGGCGGCCGTCGGCGACCTGCTGCCGGAGGTCGTACGGGACCGGGTGAAGACGCCGTACCCGGCGACGCAGGATCCCGCGTACGAGCAGGCCCTGCGCGACGAGCTCGGCGAGCTGACCGCGGGCGGCGAGCGCCCGGTGGCCGGGCTGCTCGACCCGGACCGCGTCAAGCAGGCGGTCCGGCGCCCGGCCGGCCACGTCAGCCGGCCCTACGACCGGGGCAGCCTGGAGATGGCGCTCTGGCTGACCAGGTGGTTCACCGAATATGACGTCACCCTCGACTACTGAGAGGCGCACATGCCCGAGCCGAGTCGCCCGGTGGTGCTGCTGTTCCCCGGCCAGGGGGCGCAGCACCCCGGCATGGCGGTGGAACTGTACGGCGCCGAGCCGGAGTTCACCGCCGCCATGGACGAGTTCTTCGCTCTCATGGGAGAGGAGGGGGGCCGGTTGCGCGCCGACTGGCTCGGCGACGACCCCCGGGTCCCCCTCGACGACGCCTCGCGCGCCCAGCCGCTGCTGTTCGCCATCGGGTACGCCCTCGGCACGGCGCTGCTGGCCCGCGGGGTGAGACCGGCCGCGCTGCTCGGCCACAGCGTCGGGGAGCTGGCGGCGGCCTGCCTGGCCGGGGTGTTCGACCTGGCGGGCGCGGCACGGCTGATGGCGGCGCGCAGCCGGGCGATGGCGGCGACCGGCGCCGGCGGCATGCTCGGCGCCGGCGTGGCCGCCGACGACCTGGAGGCCAGGATCGGCCCGCGGTACCGGGCGGCGGGCGTGGCCGTGGCCGCGGTCAACGGGCCCCGTCACACCGTCGTGGCCGGGCCGGAGCCGTGGTTGTCGGAGCTGGCGGGCGAGCTGGCGGAAGGCGGCGTGACGACGCGGCGGGTGCCGTCGCGTCAGGCCTTCCACTGCCCGGCGGTGCTGGGCGCGGCGGAGCGGTTCGCCGAAGGGTTCGCCGGGGTGCCGCTGGCGCCGCCTCGGGTGCCGATCAGGTCCACCGCGACGGGCCTGCCCGTGACCCGGGCCCAGGCGCTCTCCCCCGGCTTCTGGGCCGGGCAGCTCGCCCGGCCCGTGCTGTTCTGGGCGGCGCTCGACGGGCTGCTTACCGGCGGCGACCACACGCTGGTGGAGGCCGGTCCCGGGCGGAGCCTGTCGATGCCGGCGCGCCGGCACGCGGCCGTGCGCTCGGGCCGCAGCACCGTGCTGGCGCCGCTGCCCGCATCCGCCGACGGGACGCTCGCCGGGTGGAAGGCGGCGATGGAGGAGCTGGACGTACTGGTGGGCGAAGGAGTGTGATGACCGATGCTGATCTCCCCTCTGGCCGTGGCGGTGCTGGTGGGCAGCGGGATGGTGGCGGGGGTGCTGTTCGCCGTGGCGCTGAGCGTGGTGCCGGCGCTGATGGCGATGCCCGCCGACCGCTACCTCTACACGACGGGCCTGCTCGGGCGTAACTGGGACCCGGTCATGCCGATCCTGGTGCTGGGCACGGCGGCCGGCGACCTGGCCCTGGCGCTGCTGCCGGGGCCGCCCGTCGCGCGGGCGCTGTTCGGCGTCACGTTCGTGCTGATGCTGGGGGTCGCGGGCGTCTCGCACCTGTGCAACGTGCCGATCAACCGGGTGCTGAAGCAGATGGACCCCGAGGCCGTCCCGGCCGACTGGGCCGATCCGCGGCCGCGCTGGCGGGCCTTCCACCTCCTGCGGACCACGCTGGCCGTGGCCGCCCTGACGGCCAACAGCGTGGGCGTCGCGCTCACCTGACCGCGCCGCCCTCGACCGGCCGGGCTCTGACCGGACCGTCCACGGCGCCCCCACCTCAACCGACCGGCCCGGGGGGGGGGGGGGGGGGGGGGGGGGGGGGGGGGGGGGGGGGGGGGGGGGGGGGGGGGGGGGGGGGGGGGGGGGGGGGGGGGGTGGGAGGGGGGGGGGGGGGGGGGGGGGGGGGGGGGGGGAGGGGAGGGGGGGGGAGGGGGGGGGGGGGGGGGGGAGGGGGAGGCGGGGGG
>NZ_JBVJHP010000052.1:0-8584 GCF_055586745.1 Nonomuraea sp. NPDC049378 | reverse complement strand
CGGGGGCACTCACTTAGATCGGCATTTCAGGCCCCTGACCTGCGGTTTCACAGCCACAGGTCTTTTGATTTGCACCCTTGATAGGCAGCCGCCGGTGCCCGCATGCAGCCGTAAGACCATGATCAGGGGACACATGCGAGATGATCTTGAAGGTGTTCCCCCAGGTCAAACCGGGATTGCGGGTCATCCGAGCGTCCGGCAACCCGCTCAGGCCGCCCGGCTACCGGACAACGACAGCCGCTGATCGCGCCAAATACGTGCGTAAACTCCGGATCGGTCTCCAGGCACATGCCCCAGGCGGCGCCCGAAGACTGGCGGTGAATGGACAAGAAGCCATGAGCGACTACAAGCATCGACGGCATCTTCCCTGACCCAGTGGGGGTCATCTGAATCAAGGGTGCCGTCGCCGAAAAGGGTGCTACGCGGCCTCGGTGGCGACCTCTCCGGGCTGGACGTGGCCGCCGACTGGAGCAAGAGCGAGGCCCGGGCGGCGCTCTGGGACGACGACGAGTACGACGAAGACAGGAAGATGACGAGGACAGCGAGGGAGAGCTCGGGCGTGCGGCGTTGTCCGCCGTGGAGGGTGACGGGGCGGTTCTGATCGAACCGATGTCCTGTGCTGGCAGTGACACGGCTGGCCAGCCCGAGTTCGACGACATGGAAGAAGTGATCAGAGAGGTCAGGTATTGAGGGAATCGGTTGTGGGCGGAAGGCTCTGCTGGTGAAAAATAGGGGACCTACGGAGAGGAGCGGTGTGAGGGACACTGGGGCGCGGTTGCGGGACACCATCGCCTCGGCCGTGAGCGCTCTGCGGGGTCCGCACCATCTCAACGTCGTCGAGCTCGGAGCCGCGGGGGTCACCACGTTCGACGTGCACAGGGACGAGATGGGCACGCCTCGGGCGGCCACCGGGCTGATGCTGCCATGGCGTGAGTTGGGAACCCCGCCGGAACAGCGGCGCATTGTGCAGGCCGCGGGCGGGGTGTCCGACGAGGCGGTGGTCATCGTGTGCTCCGCGCCGGGCGAGGACCTGCCAGACCTGGCCGCGTCCTGGCTGGCCGAGAGCCGGCCGGGCTCAGTGTTGGAACGCGTCCCCGGCCTGACGGTCGGGGCGCTGTTGCGCGAGATCGTCGCCGACGAGCCGCTCCAGCAACCGTACGCACTGCTCGGCCTCATTCCCGATCCGCTGGGCGGAGAGCCTCGGCCCGCCGCCGTGACCGTCTTCCCCACGGGCGTGACCCGTGGCGCGACGGCCCAGCTGGTGGTTCAGGCGCGCGGGGAGGTGGTTTTCGCCGTCCTGTCCATGACCGAGAGCCAACCGCGGCCACTTGCCGTCCGGGTTGCGGACCTGGCCCCCGGACGGCACAAGGTCCGGCTGGTGCTGGACGGGCCTGGCAGGGTGGCTTTCTCCTCCTCCGCCCCGTTCGTCCGCGACGACCGTGGCTGGGCAGACCTCGTCGTCAGAGCCTGGCCCTTGATCGGGCCCCACGGCGGTCGGGTGCACCTCGTGGTGGGCATCGAAACGTGCGGAAACCGGGACCTGGTGAGCCGCCGCATCGAGCTGGTACGACAGGTTATCGACGAAGCCGCGGCCGGGACCGCGGAATGTCTGGTCTCGCTGGTTCCGTACGCAACGCATTCCTATGACTGGAAGGTCCCGGAGAGCACCGTGCGCGCGCGATGCTGGCTAGAGTCGCCCCAACGGGCCCAGGACGCCCTGGACCGGCTGAGGGCCGAACCTGCGCGTCCCGACAGTTACCGGGACGCGGCCCAGGTAGAGGACATGTTGGCCGAGGTCGTCACCCGGCTGGGCGAGGGCGGGCCCGGCCGTACCGTACTGCTGACCGCCGGAGATCGGCCGCCACACCCACCGGGCCGCCACGAGCGGTTACTCGCCTGTCCGAGCCGGTACGACTGGGCGCGTCAAGTAGCCTGGCTCGAACGCGCCGGCGTGGTCTTCGGCGCGATCACCATGCGGGACGATCCGATCTGGAGCGTACTTGGAGCGTCCTGCCGGGCACGAGCGGACGACAGGAGTGTCGCCCAGCTCTGCGCCGAGTTGGGCCTTGCTACGTCCGGGCTCGGCCGGATCCCGTTTCCGCTCATCGAGGTGGCCCCATGACGAAATCAAAGATCACGGTCTGGGGCGCGCCTGGCAGTGGCAAGACCACCTTCCTGGCGGCCCTGAACGTGGCGATGGCCAGAAGCAAGCTCGACTGGGCCCTCGTGGCGAAAGACGAAGAGTCCGGTATGTGGCTCACGGCGATGACCGACCAACTGGTGAGGCGTGAGTTCCCACAGGCATCGACCACCGTGGAGGAATTGCAGTACCTGCTGATCGGGCCGTCGCGGACGAGGCGCAAGGGATTGTTCCGCCGGACGACCATCACAGAACAGACGAGGGTGGATCTGAGCCTCATCGATATGCCTGGGCGAGCTTTCGGAGAACGGTCACCAAGATCGACCGAAGTCCTGACCAGCAGTGATGGACTGCTGTTCCTCTTCGATCCGCTCCGCGAGTCTGCGTCAGGTGACAGCTTCGACTACTTTCACGGAGTCATCACCGATTTGGCGCATCAAGCCATGGCGTCGGAACCATCGGGACGGCTGCCCCATCGACTCGCTGTCTGCATCACCAAATTCGACGACGCCCGTGTCCTGAACATTGCCGAACGGCTTGGTCTGGTCACCACGAACCCAAGCGATCTCTACAACCGGCCGGGGGTCGACGACGCCCGGGAGCTCTTCGCGCACTTGTGCGAGGTATCCGCCAGCGGCAACGGCGGCATGCTCCTGAGCATGATCGACCGCTTCTTTCATCCCCAGCGTGTCCGGTTCTTCGCCACGTCAACCGTCGGCTTCCACATCGGTTCCAGTCAGACGACCTTCGACCCGGAGGATTTCCAGAACATCGTCCCAACGGAGCACGGCGACCGCATCCGCGGCGCGGTTCAACCGATCAACGTGCTGGAGCCCATCCTGTGGCTGGTCGACGAGGGCTTCAGCCGACGATGAGGACCGGATCATCGGAGGACCAGCGGGAGGCGAGCTCCCTGATCCCCGCCAGATAGCCTGGTGCCAGATCGTCGAGGCACGCTGCCTGCGTCCGGAGCAGTTCGATCCAGGGAGGTGCATAGGCCACGAGGTCACGCTCCGCCATCGCCGCCCACAGCGCGATCGTGCACAGCCGCTCCTGGCCGGGTTCCCCCCAGTTCGGGACGGCTCGGCACAGCGCCTCCACCTGATCGTGGCTAGCCAGGCCCATGAGGTCCCGTAGAACGAGCAGGCGTCCCAGATCCCGCACGTCGAAGTGCTGCGGCGCCTCGCGGAATCCCAGGAGCGCGCAGTAGTTGTGCACTTCGATCGGATCCGTGAAGGCAGGATACAAGGACCACGCGGGCGGCTTTTCGTACTGGCTCGTGAACACACTTCTCATCACGTCCAGAAAGGCTTCGATATGCGCCCAGGCGAGGGCCTCGAATTTCCCCCTGGTATGTGTGGCCACATACTCCTGCAACTGGGCAGATTCGTTTCGCAACGCACCCAGACACAGCCGCGCGAGGCCCACGTTCAGCTCGACGCCCAGTAAACGGGTGTAGTCGATTGATCGGATGGCGGAGTTGGAGGGGTGCCGAGGGATGAGGAGCTCCAGGGCCAGTTCACCCATTGTGGGCGTGAGATTGCGGGACAGACCGGCTGCGCGGAGAAACGGGAGCAGAGTTCTCACGATGTCGTGTTGAGCCGGAGAATCGAGCAGCGCGATCTCCTTGAACATCCGCCCCTCCCAGGTATGCAGCAGAACAGGAAAATCCGCTCCCACCCCGGGGAGCAAGTCGGCCACGCTGCGCGGCCGCTGATTCGAATAGTCGACAGCAGCATTCCATGAGGAGAGTCGGCCTTCTGCGGTCACTCGGACGACGTCGAGCATGGCGACCCAGCCGCTCTCCTTGAGATGGGCATACCAGGAACGGGCGATGGAGAAGAACGCACCCTGTTGTTCGGCAGGAAAGAGCTGCATCAGGTCCGTATCGTGATCCTCCAGCGCCCAGGCCGCCTGCACGAGCACGACGCAGAGGTTCGCGCTGTACACGGCGTATCTGGCGGGTACGTTGAGCTTGACTGGTTCATATACCGGCGACACCAGTTCGGGGGAGCGAGCGTGCATGCACGTGCCGAACAGCCGCATGAGTAAAGCGCGGAGTTCGACCAGCTCCTCCAGAGGCCTGGTGCGGAACTTGTCCCTGATGACCTCTACGACCCGGGGCCGCTCGGCCAGGACGGCGAAACTGGCGAGCGTGCGCAGCCGGGCCTCGTCGGGTGCCGTGGGGATCGGGTCGTCTGCGTTCGTGAGGTGCTGGCGGACCATGCGCACCAGTTCGCCGGCGATCCACCGCCCCACCAGGAATTCCCCGAAGGAGGCGTGCAGGAACTCGTACCTGCGGTGCGTGGTGTGGCCTTCGACGGCCTGGCTGCGGTGCACGAAGAGCTTGAAGAAGAAGCGTCCGGCCAGTTCATGCGCGGTCTGGCGACGGCGATCGCCGAACGACAGATGCTCCAGGTCACGAGCGAGGTCCTCGTCCGTGACGCTCTGAGAGCCCCGGTTGAACATGGAGAAGGCGACCATGGACATCACATGGAGTTCGCGGGCGAGGCGCACGAGACGCTCACGCTCGCCCAGATGGGCGCTGTGCTTACCGACCTCACGCTCGGCGAATCTGGTGAAAAGGCTCTCGTAGAGCTCGGTCTGGCCGACCCGGCCCTGAAGCCGGCCGCCGCCTGCGCGGAACAACGCCAGCATGAACAGCAGCAGCGGTTGGCGGGCGATCTCGCCGAGTTCGAGGGCTTCCTCGGTATCCAGGGTGTGGCGCGGGTTGGCCGCCCGCCAGCGCTCGATCCAACAACCGACCTGTTCGTCCGTGAACTCCTCCAACCGGACGACGACCGACTCCCTGGGGTAGCGGACCTGGTCAGCGACCGCCGTCCGGCTGCTGACGACGACCGCAACAGGATGGCCGTGCCGCGCCTCACGGTCCTGGAACTCCTGGACCTTCTCCAGGTAGTCGTAGTGGACGGTGGTGCTGGCCTGGAGCAGTTCGTCGAAGCCGTCGAGGAGTACGACCGGCAGCGCAGGCGCGCAGGAGGCGGCTACGACCTGCCACTCGTGTTCCACCCTGGTGATCTTGTGGAGGGCGTCCTCGATCTGGCGCTGGATGTCCGCGTCGGCCGCAACGTGGCGCAGTTCCACTCGGACGACGAGATAGTCGTCCGGCGGGAGCTGGGCGGCGAGCATCTGGGTGAGCAGGGACTTCCCCGCGCCCGGCTGGCCGAGCACGACCAGCGGTGCCCGGGTGGCGGCCGGGCTGATGAAGTGCTGAACCAGGAAGGTTTCCAGGTCGTCGACGGGTTCTGCATCGTCCCAAGCGGCCTCGCTGACCTGCTCGGGCTGCTCGGCGGCTCTGCCGAGACGGGTGAGGCGGCGGTAGGACGGATTGACGTAGATCTCCCGCAGTTTCGGCAGCCGCACACCCTCCGGGACAGCGTCCGGGTCGGTAAGCGGGCGGTCGACCTGGCCTCGGTACTCGGTGCTGAGCGCGGAACGGAGGGCGTCGGGCGTGCGGCCCTGACTCATCCAGCGCACCATCTGAGCCAGGCCAGCTAGTTGCGTGCCCATCTCGGTAGCGTTCTGGCGGGCGGCTTTGAGCTCGTCCAGCAGCACCCGGACGCCTGCCTGGTGAGCCCAGAACGCCACCTCGGGATAGTCGCCGGCCAACCGCCTCAGCAGCTTCTCGTATCGGGCCGTCGCGAGCGGCGGCAGTTCTGTCTCGACGCCGGACGCCCATCGCCGCTGGGTCGTCTCGTCTGTACGGTCCCAGGCCGCCGTGCCGGGTCCCAACTCGAGCAGCCGCTTGGCCAAGGTCTCGTAGTAGTCGACGAGCGGGGTCCGCGTCCAGTGGGCGTGCGGGTCGGGAACAGCGCCGGGGTAGTTGAGCACCTCGACGAGGTCGGCGATCCGTCTGTCTCTTGAAGGACGGCCCGTGGCCAGCATGGCCTGCTCGGCCTTAACGAGTTCGAGTGTGGCGGTGTTCAGGCTGGTACGAAGCTCGTCGTCGAGATCGTCCAGCGCCGCGAAGAACGCGGCGACGACGATCACCGCGTGGGCTGCCTCCAGCAGTTCGCTGCGCTCGAACCGGGAGAGGCCGCCCACCCGCTCGCGGATGGCGGAAACCGCGTCCTGGGAGAGGCGTTCAACCTCGCCCTTGAGGTCGAACAAGCTCAGCGCCACCTCGCTGCCCCCGGCGGAGGCGACGGTCAGCCCGGCGCCGCCAAGTCGTCCAAGCGCCTGGACGACGGCGCTCTCCTTACCCAGGATCCGGACTGCGTCCTCGTAACCGAGCGTTCTGCGGCGCATGTGAGCAACTTACGCAACGCTACGGCTTGCGGAAAGCCGGTTCCCTAGACCTGCAAAGGTGCTGGGCAGGCTGTCGAACGGGTCGAGTACGGGCCGGGTGCGCGCCTCCTACCGGGCCGATCGCCGAAGGAGGTACGGGAAGCTTCCGTGGTGACGCGCCGGCCCAGACGGCCGGTCAGGTCCAGGCCGTCGAGGAGTCCGGACAGGTAGTCGGCACCTGCTCAGTGAGGGCACGTCTGGCCAGTGCCACCCCTCGCCGCACGGCTGCTCCGGTCCGTCCACGAACGGCAACGCTGGCGAGCCCACCTCCGAGAGCTGGAAGCCAGAGCAGCCGGACAAGATCTCTCGGCAATCGAGAACATGGGGAGGGTCGCGTGAGCAGGCGAGACGAACTCCTCACCGTCGCCCAGGTCCTCGACGAACTCGGCGGAGTCTCCCGCCGCACCTTCTACCGCTGGCGCGAGATCGGCAAGGCACCGGAGGGCATCCGCCTGCCCAACGGCGAACTCCGCATCTACCGCAGCGACCTTGACGCCTGGCTCGAATCCCTCAGGAGCGCCGCATGACCACCTCCTACAAGGTCAAGTTCTGGGACATCCGCACCAACACCAGAGCGGACAAGCCCGGTAAGAAGCCCCGGATCGTCTCCCACACCGTGCGGTGGACGGTCGGCCACCGCGAGAAGTCGCAGACCTTCAAGACCAAGGGCCTGGCCGAGAGCTTCCTGTCCGACCTGCGACAGGCGGCGAAGAAGGGTGAGGCCTTCGACGTGGAGAGCGGGCTCCCTGCATCGATGGTGAAGGCGAAGGACGCTCGTACCTGGTACGCCTTCGCCGTCGCGTACGTTCACGCCTGGTGGCCTCACGCTGCGGCCAAGTCCCGCGAGGGCATGACCGACACCCTCGCCACCGTCACCCGCATCCTGGCCGGCGACGCACCGGGCCGTCCGTCCGACGAGATCATCCGGCGGGCGCTGCGCGAGTACTCCTTCCTGCCCGAGGACCGCCGGCGGGAGCCGACACCGGAGATCGCCCGCGCTGTCCGCTGGCTGGAAGGTGCTTCGCTCCCGCTGAGCGCTCTGGAAGAGACCAAGCACGCCCGTGCGGCGTTGGAAGCCCTGGCGCTGTGCCTGGACGGCACGCCTGCGGCGACCTCGACGTACCGCCGCAAGCGGGCGGTCTTCCATCACGCGCTCGAATACGCCGTGGAGTTGGAGGAGCTTTCGGCGAATCCGCTGCACAAGGTCAAGTTCCGCAAGGCCAAGGTGGGCGGCGAGATCGATCGGCGCTCGGTGGTCAGCCCTGTCCAGGCACGCGAACTGCTCACCGCCGTGACCTACGTAGGGCGGTCGCAAGGGCCGATGCTGGCCGCCATGTTCGCCTGCATGTACTTCGGCGGTCTCCGCCCCGCAGAAGCGGCGGGACTGCGGCAGAAGGACTGCCAGCTCCCAGAGCAGGGCTGGGGGCTGCTGACGTTGGAGAAGACCAGGCCGCAGAGCAACAGGCGGTTCACCGATTCGGGACAGGCTCACGACGAGCGCGGGCTGAAGCACCGGGACGTGAAGCACACGCGCACCGTGCCCATCCCGCCCGAACTGGTGGCCGTCCTGCGGGATCACATCGCGGCGTTCGGAGTCGGCGAGGACGGCCGGCTCTTCCGTACGCGCACGGGCGGCGTGATCTCCGGTTCGGCGTACGCGAAGGTCTGGCAGGAAGCCCGGACGTACGCCTTCACCCCCGACCAGGTCGCCTCTTCCCTGGCGGGCCGACCCTACGACCTCCGGCACGCGGCCGTCTCGCTCTGGCTCAACGCGGGCGTGCACGCCCCTGAAGCGGCCGAAAGAGCGGGACACGGCGTGGACGTGATGCTCCGCGTCTACGCCAAGTGCATCGACGGCCAACGGGAGATCGCCAACCGGGGCATCCTGGAAGCACTCGCGGCGTGACACACGAGCCACGGCAGGACCCCGGGACACCTCGGGGTCCTTTCGCCGTTCTGGGCTTCCGAACAGCCGTAGCGACCTGGGATAACGTGGCTGCGAGCATTCCGCGTATGTTCCGTGAACAGTGGCACAGGGCTGCTTCCGACCGCCGCCCGCTGCCTACGGGGCAACTGGGCCGATCATGCAGAAGACCAGGTCAACCCGTGGATTGCCTGGTCTCGACAGCGCGCCCT
>NZ_JBVJHP010000051.1:0-9251 GCF_055586745.1 Nonomuraea sp. NPDC049378 | reverse complement strand
CCCACCCCCCCCCCCCCCCCCCCCCCCCCCCCCCCCCCCCTTCCCCCCCCCCCCCCCCCCCCCCCCCCCCCCCCCCCCCCCCCCCCCCCCGGCGTGGAGCGGCCCGGCCGGAACGGGATCAGACAGGAATCAGGCGGGGCTCAGGCGGCGGCCTTGGCGGCGGCCTTGGCGGCGGCCTTGGCGGCGGTCGCCACCGACGCCCGCTCGGTGACGCCGTTGACGGTCACCGCGACCGTCACCTTCCCCTCGCGCAGCGCCGTGAGCGTGCCCTTCTCCGGGTCGAGCACGGCGACGTGCCAGGGTCTGGCCGTCTTGCGGCTGCCGACGTGCAGGTTGGGCGAGCCCGACCACGCCGCCGAGACGGGGTAGGCGGCGGGCACCGTCCTGTCGTCCTGCCTGACGGCGGCGCTCACCTCGGCGGGCGCGCCGACGGCGACGGTGGCCGGGGCGGTCAGCGTGAGCTCGTCCACGTGCGGGCGCACCTGGGTGCCGATCCAGTCGGGCGCGTCGGCGAACCAGTTCCGCCTGACGTGCTCGGCCTCGGCCGGCGTGACCGGGTCGACGCCCCACAGCGACCAGCCGGTGAACCCGCCGTCCTCGGGTGCGGTGGCGGGGTTCTTGCCGGAGTTGCCGTTGATGAAGTACGGCACCGCGTCCACGTGGGCGGCGTGGAACGTCCCCACGTGCCCCCCGATGTGGGCGGCGCCCTTGCCGGTGGTGCGCTGGAAGTCGGCCAGCCAGCCCTCCACGAGCGCCGCCTCCTTCCGGTCACCGAGCTGGCTGCCCTTGCCCGGTGTCGGGTCGCGCGGCGGCACGTGGAACAGGACGGTGACCGACCCGATCGAGGCGTCCTTCGCCGCCTTGTCCAGCTCGGACCTGAGCATGGCCACCTGCTCGAAGCCGCCGCCCCGCAGGCTCAGGCGGGAGGTGTCGAGCGTGATGAAGCGGGTGCCCTTGTGGTCGAAGGTCCGGTACGTGTCGCCGAAGGCGGCCTTGAAGTTGTCGATCGCTCCGCCCATGACCTCATGGTTACCGGGGATGTAGTGATATTTCAGCTCTCCGCCCAGTTCCTCGTCGAGGATCCGCTTGGCCAGCGCGAAGTCCTCGGGCGACGCCTCGTCCACCAGGTCCCCGTTGATGACCAGGAAGTCGGGCCTGGCCGCCTTGATCTCGCGCAGCGTGCGGCGGGCGTTCTTGACGAGGTCGCTGTCCGGCTCCCTGGCCACGAACTGAGCGTCCGACATGACCGCGAACCGCCACGGCATCGTCGCCACGTCGTCCCTGACCACCGGGTCGGCGACCTTGGGCGCGGGCGGCGCGTCGACCGGCGGCGGCACCTTGGCCACCAGACCGTCGATCATGATCTCGTTGGTGTACCGCACGTCGGCCTTGGTCTCGGCCACGTAGAAGCGCCGCAGCCGCAGCGGGTGGTTGACGCCGGGCGGCACGGCGAACTCGACGTACTTCCAGCCGGTCCACGTCATGTACGGCCCGCGCAGGATCTGAGACTGCCCGAGCGCGTCGTAGAACTCCAGGCTCGGCCACTCCCCCTTGCCGGTGGAGTGGATCCAGAGCCCGAACGCCTGCGGCTGCCCCTCCACCACGATCTCCTCCGGCGGGCTGGCGTACGCGGCCCGGGTGGCGGTCGAGGTGCTGAAGTCGTACGACAGCTTGAGCCCGCCGCCGTCGTGACCGGGCGCGGCCGACAGCGAGCCGGTGGCGCGGGCGGCGGCGAACTTCCAGGTGGCCGCGTCCTCGAAGTCGGCGACCGCTTTCTCCTCGAACCCCACGGTGACGGGCACGGCGGTGGTGAGCTTGCCGACCTTGGCGGTGATCAGCCCCGCGCCCGAGGCCTGCCTGGCCTTGACGGTGAAGGAGCCGTTCCCGGCGGCGGTCACCTCGAAGAGGTTCCCGTCGTAGTCGAGATCGAGGTCGGCGGGCTCGATGGGCGCGGAGTTGCCGTTGCGGTCGTAGCCGACCACGCCGAACGTGGCCGCGCCGTCCGCGCCGGCGATGGCGAGCCGGTCGGCGGTGGCGCCGAGCCGCTGGAGCGGCTGCAGGACGGTCAGCTCGATCTCTCCCTTGGCGCGGCCGCGGGAGGCGGTGACGGTGGTCTGGCCGGGCACCAGGGCGTGGAACCTGCCGTCGCGGACGACGCCGTGCACGGCGGGCTTCGCTCGCCAGGAGGGCTCGCCCTTGGCGGGACCGTACGTCTCGTCGTACCCGGCGGCGGTCAGGCGCCTGGTGAGGCCGGGGAAGACCCGGTCGGGGCGGCCGCCGGCGACGGGCGCGACGCCGGGCGCCTTGGACGGGTCGCTCGCGGTCTCCAGCCAGAAGCCCTTCAGCTTGCCGCTGCCTTCGGGCGCGTAGAGCGCCAGGCCGTTGGGGACGTGCCGCTCGCCGCCGTCGGAGGGGCTGTTCTCCACCTGGACGTCGGCGGAGCCGGGCTCGCGGGCGAGCATGGTGGAGGAGCCGCCGCCGTCCAGGTTGAGCGCGTTGGCCGCGCCCAGCTCGACCATCATGGCCGCGAGCTCGTTGAGCGTGACGCCGCGGCTGTCGGCCTGGCGGCCGTCCACGGTCAGCAGGTACATCTTCCTGCCGTCGGCCGAGAACCCGACGGCCGTGCGCGGGTGGGCGCTGGTGTCGGTCGAGTTCTGTACGGCGCCGTCCTTGACCAGCACCCAGTTGCCGCCGACGGCCGCCTTGACCGTGCTGCCGTCCGACGCCTTGGGCTGGTACTTCACGTCGATCCGGTCGCCCTGCTCCAGCGCGGACAGCGCCTCGGCGCCGGCGTCGCGGCCGAGCAGGATCGAGGTGCCCGCCGGGATCGGTCCGGTGCCCGCGGAGGTGCGCACCTCGGTGACCACGCCGTCTTTCATGACGACCTCGGCGACGGAGGTGGCGCCCTCGACGGCGCGGGCCCGGTTGTAGGAGCCCCACAGCGGCGTGAAGAGCCCCACGCCGCCGTCCTGCACGATCTGGTTGAACTGGGTGAGCGTGATCGGCGGGCCGCCGTCAGGCGTGGCGGTGCCCTCGAAGTACATCTTGAGCACGCGTCCGACACCGTCGCCGGTGATCGCGACCGCGTTCTCGTGCCCGGCGACGGGCGACTGGACGAGCGTGCCGTCCTGGACGCCGATGCCCTGGGCGGCGCCGGAGTTGTTGATGTCGAAGAAGTCGCCGTTGACGGCGGCGACGGCGTGGGAGCGCTTGGCGGGCCCGGACAGCGGCTCGGTCTTGGACACCTCGCCGGAGAACACGTAGTCGGCCTTGGCTCCGTGCTGTCCTGCCAGGTCTGCGGTGATCGCGTCGGCGCGCAGCCAGCCGAGCGGGTCGTAGGTGTCGAACGAGGTCAGCGAGATCCCCGGCGCGACCGGCCGGGTCCTCTTGTCCGTCTCCAGCCGCTGCCGCCCTTCGGCGGCCCGGGTGACCAGCGTGGACGGCGGCGGGTAGGACGACGCCTGGGGAGCGTCCTCCGCGGGGGGTGCGGCATCGGCCTGCGCGGGCACGCTCAGGGCCACGGGGGCTAACACGAGCGCGGCGGCGGCCAGCAATCTGAGGGTCTGCACGACCGAACTCAATCGTTCATGGATATAACTTTCAAGGCTTACACATGAACCAAAAGAAAATTTCAGATCTTGTACGCCCCCCGCGGGGCCCACCACGATGGAAGGTGTGGATCGAGAGGCCTTCTACCGCGACCCGTACCCCGTCTACGCCCGCGCCCGCGCCGCCCCCGGGCTGACCTTCACCGGCGAGCTGGACGCCTGGCTCGTGGCCCGGCACGCGGACGTGCGCGAGGTGCTGGCCCGGCCGGCCGACTTCTCCTCCCAGGGCGCCTTCCGCGGCGACGTGACGCCGAGCCCGCGCGCGTTCGCCGAACTGGCCGGCGCGCCCGGCAACGCCCCCGTGGTGCTCAGCTCCGACGGCGAGGCCCACCAGCGTTACCGCAGGCCGCTCACCCGCGGCCTGTCGGCCGCCCGGGTGGCCGCCGCACGCCCGTTCATCCAGGCCACGGCGGCGGAGCTGCTCGCGTCGTTCGCGGCCGCGGGCCGGGTGGAATGGATGGGCGGCTACGCCAGGCCGCTGCCCGCGACCGTCATCGGCCACCTGCTCGGCCTCGACCCGGCCGACGTGCCCGCCGCCGTCCGGGCGGGTGACCGCGCCGAGGACCTGATCTTCACGCCCATGCCGGAGGACGAGCAGATCGCCGCCGTCCGAGAGGTGTCCGCGCTGCGGCACCTCCTGGCCGCGCACGCCGCCCGTTCGCGCGACCAGGAGAGCCTGACCGGCGAGCTGGTCCGCGGCCTGGCCCCCGGACCCGGCGAACCGACCGACCGGCAGCGCGACGAGATCGTCTCCAACACCCAGAACCTCATGCTGGCCGGCCACCTGACCACCACGGCGCTGCTCGGCACCGCCGTGCACCGCCTGCTGCGCGACCGCCGCCAGTGGGAGCTGCTGTGCCGGCGGCCCGAGCTGATCCCGGCGGCGATCGAGGAGGCCGCCAGGTTCGAGGCGCCCGTGCAGGGCTTCCGCCGCCGGGTCACCAGGCCGCTCACGCTGGGCGGCACGGAGCTCGCCGAGGGCGACACGGTGTTCGTGTCGTTCGCCTCGGCGGGCCGGGACGAGGCCGTGCACGTGGATCCCGACGTGTTCGACATCGCGCGGGAGCCGGCGCGTCACCTGTCGTTCGGGCACGGCGTGCACGGCTGCCCCGGCGCGCTCCTGGCCCGCGAGCAACTCCGCATCACGCTGGAGCTGCTCGTACGCGAGCTGCCCGGGCTGCGCCTGGCCGAACCCGAGGTCGCCATGGCGGCCACCCTGATCCACCGCGCCCCCGAGAAGCTCGTCCTGTCGTGGTGATCCGCGCCCGTTCACGGGCCCCTACAGGGCCGTACGCTCGGGCGGCAGGCTCGGGGTGATCAACCGGTCCAGCTCGTCGCGGTAGGGCGGGTCGAGCCAGTAGCCCGAGTGCCAGCGCGCCTCGGGCAGCGGCTCGCCCGGCGCCGGCCGGAGCGGATCCCAGCAGAACCGGTCCACCGTGTTGCCGCGATCGGGTTCGGCGGCGAGGGGGTCGACGCGGCGGAACGCGGGCCCGCCGATGGGATCGCTCAGGCGGTACAGGTTGCGCCACGCGACCGCGTCACGCAGGACCGGCAGGCCACGGCCGGCGAAGTACGCGGGGAAGAACGGGGCGTACAGGCGGCGCAGCGGCGACCCGTGGGTGAGCAGCCTGACCTGCCGGCGCACGTCAGGGTCGAGCTGCAGGACCAGGGCGGCCGCGATGACGCTGCCCTGGCTGTGCCCGGACAGGACGACGGTGTCCCGATCGGTCGCGGCCAGCCGGCCGAGGCGGGCCATCAGTTCGGGGATGACGCGCTCGGTGTAGCAGGGCGGGGCCAGCGGGTGGATGGCCCTGGGCCAGAAGGTGGACACGTCCCAGACGATCCCGACGGTCCTGCGCAACCGCGAGCTGCCGTACGTGCGGCGGCCGAGCAGCACCAGGCCGACGACGGCGGCCGCCGTGGCCCAGCTCCCGATCGAGGCGAGCAGCCCCGCGAACCCCGCCGTCGGCGTGTACAGCCGCAGCTGGTAGATCACGGTCACCACGGCGAACCCGGCCACCCCGATGCCGGTGAGCAGGCCCAGCACCAGCCCGGCCCGGTCGGTGAGCGCGGCCAGCGCCCACTTCCGCGCGACCTTGGCGCCGCCGCGCTCCCCGTAGTGCTCCTCCAGCTCGGGCGCCAGCCTGCCCGCCTCGGCGCGGCGGACCAGCCAGAGGGCGATCGCCACCCCGGCCGACGCCGCCCCCAGCAGCGGCACCAGGGCGGCCGTCCACCAGACCGGGTCGTCGATGAAGAGCTTCCTGCCGGGCGGCCCCGGCTCGGCCAGGCTGCCGGGGACGCCGAAGAACGTGGCGGTCCAGAACAGCACGCCGAGCGCCAGCACGTTCGCGCAGCCCGCGGCCACCATCAGCATGAACCACGCGGCGAGCCCGCCCATCGCCGGCCGGTCGAGCGGGTCCCGGCCGCCGCCTGGCCGGTCCATGCGGGCCAGCACCCACGTGGCGGCCAGGATGAACGCCCCGAGCCCCAGCATGAGCGCGAACTGCACCGGACCCGCGCCCACGCTGGGCAGCACGAGCCCCTCCACGCCCGCCGGCAGACCGGCCAGCGCCGCCCAGAACGTGGCCAGGAACACCAGCGGCGCGGCCACCCGCAGCACGTGGCACGCGACCTTGAGCCAGGTGGGCTCGCGCCCGCCGGAGTGCGGGTCCAGCCGCCGGCCGGTCCACGGCAGGACGACCAGCACGGCGGCGGCGAGCTCGACGCCCGCGTTCGCCGAGGTGAGCGCCAGCCCCAGCGGGGTGGCGGCGAAGGGCGCGGCGACGGCCATCCCGATCGAGGCGATCGCGAAGGCGACGTGCACGATGCGCAGGCGCCACACCGGCGCGCCGCCGTGCCACAACCGCGCCCGCGCCAGCAGCAGCCGCTCACCAGCAGGCCCGTCCTCAGGTCCCTCGGTGGCGCCGCCGGGACCGCCGCCAGGATCGCCCCCCGGATCGCCGCCCGGATCGCCGCCCGGATCGCCGCCCGGATCGCCGCCCGGATCGCCGCCCGGATCGCCGCCCGGATCGCCGCGGGGACCGCTGCCCGGATCGCTGCCGGAAGCGGCGGGGACGACCTTGCTCTCGTCGCGGCGCCAGGTGCGGCGGGCGAGCCACCACAGCAGGACGACCACCAGCAGCGGCGCCAGGGCGGTGACGGCCAGGCGCTTGGACGGCTCGTGCCCCCACATCTCGCCCATCCACCGCAGCCAGACGGGCGCGAGCACATCGGTGCAGGCCCGTCCCGCGGCCGTGCACTGCCAGCCGACGAGGTCCACGCAGGCCCTGGTCACGGCGCCGACGAGGGTGCCGGTGAGGAGCAGGGCGAACAGCCGCTGCGCCGCCTCCGTCACGTGCCGCAGCCGGTCGCCGCCCCGCGGCCTGGGCAGCATGAAGTAGGACAGGTTCGCCAGTGAGAACGGCAGCAGGAGCAACCACAGCGCGATCGTCCGCCCGCCGGAGGTGAGGCCGCCCCACGCGTACGCCTCCCGCCGGCGGACGCCCGGCACGTCGGCCCGGTCGCCCACCGGCTGCCCCGCCGTCCACCAGCGCCGGTAGAACCCGGTGGTGCCGTCGCCCGCGACCAGCCGGGGATGGGGGTGGTTGAGCATGCCCGCCGGCGGCGTGCCGGAGACACCGTGGACGCGCAGCTCCGTCACCCCGCCGCAGGTCTCGTCGAGGAATCCGTCCATGTGGACAAGGATCCTGCGACAATCCCGTCACGTACAGTTATCGGCCGAATACTTTACGCTTTGGTCGCGCCGGCGGTGAGCCCGGCGACCAGGTGGCGCTGCACGAGGAGGAAGACCGCGCCCGCCGGGATGGCGATGAGCACGGCGGAGGCGGTCATCAGCCCCCAGTCCGACCAGTGCTGGCCGACGAACTGCTGCAGGCCCACCCCCAGCGTGCGTTTGTCCTCCTGCGACATGAACACCGTGGCGTAGCCGACCTCGCCCCAGGCGGTCATGAAGCAGTAGAACGCGGTCACCGCGATGCCCGGACGGGCCAGCGGCAGCACGACCCGCCAGAACGTGCCGAACGGCGTCAGCCCGTCCACCATCGCGGCCTGGTCGATCTCCACCGGCACGGTGTCGAAGTAGCTCTTCATCATCCAGGCGCAGAACGGCACCGCGATCGTCATGTAGGCGATCACCAGGCCGGGGATCTGGTTGAGCAGGCCGAGCCCGGCCATCAGGTTGTACAGGGGGACGATGAGGATGGCCACCGGGAACATCTGGGTGATCAGCAGCAGCCACATGACCGAGCGGTGGCCGGGGAAGCGGAAGCGGCTGACGGCGTAGCCGGTGGTGGCGGCGAGGAACACGCCGAGCACCATGGTCAGCCCCGCCGTCAGCACGCTGTTGAGCAGCCACTGCGGGAACGCGGTGGCGGTCAGCACGCGGGTGTAGTTGTCCAGCGAGGAGTCGTCGAACAGCCGGAGCTCGGCCGACAGCCAGCTGTCACGCGGCTTGAGCGAGGTGAGCACCAGCCACACCACCGGGAACAGCGAGATCGCCACGGCGACGAGCAGGCCGGCGTGCAGGCCGATGGAGGCCAGCGGTCCCCGCTCGCCGCGGGGCCGGGTCGCGCGGGTCACCAGGGGCCTCCTTGACTGCGCAGGGTGCGGCGGTAGCCGATGGCCAGCACGACCAGCATGGCGAGGATGATCACGCCCCACGCGGCCGAGCCGGAGTAGTTGCGGATGCCGGTGAAGGCCTCGCGGAAGGCGTAGGTGACGAGGATCTCGGTCTCGCTGCCCGGCCCGCCCCGCGTGACCAGGAAGATGATGGGGAACATGTTGAACGTCCAGATCGTGCCGAGCAGGACCACGGTCGTGGAGACCTGCCGCAGCCCGGGCAGCGTGATCGCCTTGAAGCGCTGCCACGGGGAGGCGCCGTCGACCTCGGCCGCTTCGTACAGCTCGGCGGGGATCGACTGCAGGCCGCCGAGCATGGCGACCATCATGAACGGCACCCCGATCCACACGTTGACCGCGATCACCGCGATCCTGGCGGTGACCGGGTCGTCCAGCCAGCCCACGCCGGACAGCCCGGCGACCTCGAGGAAGCCGTTGATCACGCCGTAGTCGCTGTTGTAGAGGTAGCGCCAGATGAACGCGGCCACGAACGCCGGCACCGCCCACGGCAGGATCAGCAGCACCCGGTAGACCGAGCGCAGGCGCAGCTTGCGGTTGAGCATCACGGCCAGGCCGAGCCCGATGCCGTAGTGGAGGCCGACGCACACCACCGTCCACGTCACGGTCCAGAGCACCTTGTCCCAGAACAGGCTGCTGGTCAGGATCTGGAGGTAGTTGTCCAGGCCGACGAACTCGTACGTGGACGGGATCACGTTGACCCCGATGGTGCGGCCCATGTTGGCCTCGGTCGCGTCGGTCAGCGACAGGTAGACGCCCCTGGCCAGCGGCCAGCCGATCAGCACCAGCATCACGACCGCCACCGGCGCGATCATCGCCCAGGCGTACCAGTGGGCCGACAGGGCGCGTCTCAGCCGTCCGGGGCTGTCATGGCGGCGGGGGGGGGGGGGGGGGGGGGGGGGGGGGGGGGGGGGGGGGGGGGGGGGGGGGGGGGGGGGGGGGGAGGGAGGGGGGGGGGGGGGGAACTGGGGGGGCTGGGGTAGGCCT
>NZ_JBVJHP010000050.1:0-9466 GCF_055586745.1 Nonomuraea sp. NPDC049378 | reverse complement strand
GCGCAAACTCCGCTGCTGCCCACTTCTCGCAGGTCAGCTCGTCAAAGCGATCCTCGTCCTTCAGCTCCGTGAGGCTGGATGAAAAGCATTCAGTGCTTCGAAGACGTGAACTTGCCGCGACGTTACTGGTGGATCATGCCACCGGTGAAATTCGCCGCCGCGGCCGGTCTGATCCTGGGCATCTGGCTGCCCTATCTCGGCGCCGTGACCTGTGTCGCGCTCGTCCTCTACTTCATGGTCGCCATCGCGATGCACATCGCGGCCCGAGACCTCGGCCGCAACCTCTTCCTCAACGCCACCGCCATGCTGCTGATCTGCATCGGAGTCGGCGTCCACAGCTTCATGACATGAAGCTCGTACGCGCCTCGGCGAACGCCGACCACTCCATACCCAATGGTACGTTCGTCGGATGAGCACGGCACGAGACCGGTGGCTGAACGAAGGCCTGAAGGTCCTTGCGGAAGAAGGTGCGGCAGGGATTCGAATCGACCGGATCGCCGCTCGACTCAACCTGTCGAAAGGATCGTTCCACCATCACTTCGATGGCGCCGAGGGATATAAGAAAGCGCTTCTCGCCCATTTCGAGCACCTGTCGGTCGAAGCGCTCGAGAATGCCATTGCCGAAATCGGGGAATCGGCCGGCGCCCGGGTGGTCCTCGCACGGCTGACAGAACTCGTCCGCCCTGGCGGCACCGGACTCTATCGCCCGGAGATCGACACCGCACTGCGGGCGTGGGCGACTTGGGATGCGGATGTGCGTGCCGTCCAGGCTCGCCTGGACGAGGCCAGGGTGTCCGCGCTCCAGCGGGTGTGGAGATCAGCCGTCGCCAGTGACGAGGAGGCCCGGACGGCGGCCCTGTTGCCCTACCTGCTCGCGGTCGGAGCAACCGTCGTCTTTCCCCCCGTCGACGCCGACCAGCTTCGCGACCTCTACGAACTCCTCCTGCCACTCGTACCGGACAGCTCCGGCCAGGCACAGGGGTGAGCAGCGACGGCCCGCCCTCATGGAGGCGGGCCGTCAGGTCGGGGAGACTGCCGTGCCAGGCCCATGTAGTGCGCCTTGAACTCGCCGTCGAGATGTTCGACGGCGTAGCGAAGGGCCGTGCGGGGCATGGTGGCGGCGTACCGGTCCAGGAAGCCGAGCAACAGTGCCCGATCCCGCTTTCCTGCCTCACGGATCCAGCCGCCATAGGCCTTCTGCACCAGGGCAGCCGGATCATCCACCAGGATCTCAGCGATGCCGAAGGCGTCGACGAGATCGTTCTGGCGGATGAAGTAGGAGGTTGCGACGATGGCGGTGCGCCGCTCCCACCAGTGGGCAGAGCGGGCCAGCTCATACAGCGTGGAGCGGGATCTGCCGTACAGGTGGCCTCCCACGACGTACGGCGCGGCCAGGTCCACCAGGTCCCAGGTGTTGATGCGGTCGTGGCGGCCGAGGTAGAGGTCGTACAACTGCGCTCGGCGGGCGTCCGGTGTGCGCTTGCGGCGGGCCTGCTTGTCCATGATGCTGCACGCGCCGACCCTGATCTCGTGCACATCGTTGTCGAGCAGCTTGGCGATCTCGCCCGGCTCCATGTCGATGGATTCCTTGGCCAGTGCGAAGATGTCCCGCATGCGCAGGCCCAGCACGGTGCCAGGCCCGGACGGGCGGTACGTGCGCGTCTCCGGCACCGGCAGGGCCATCAACCGTTCGGTGAACGCTGCACTGGTGGGGGTCATGTCTTGGTTCCTCTCCCTTCTCCGGGGTGGCGGGCGGCGAGGGCGGGATGCGCATGGCATGGCTTGCGGCCCTGCCTGCCGGTCGATGTGGGCTGAGTCATGACGGCCATGCCGGCACAGGCGTTCCGTGCGCACCGTGATCCACGGTAGAGCCAAAACAGCAGCCTGACCGCCTGACAGGACCGGCCCTTCAGCGGCCGTAGGCTTCCAGCAGCCGCAGCCAGACCTCGCTGACGGTGGGATAGGCCGGGACCGCGTGCCACAGCCGGTCCAGCGGAATCTCGCCGACGACCGCGATCGTCGCCGCGTGCAGCAACTCCGCGACGTCCGGGCCGGCGAGCGTGAAGCCGACGACGACCTTCCGGTCCTCGTCGACGACCATGCGCGCGTGGCCGCGGTACCCGTCGGCCTGCAGGGCGGCCCCGGCGACGGCGCCCAGGTCGTGGTCGACGACCCTGATCCGCAGCCCGGCGGCCTCGGCGGCGGCCGCGGTCAGCCCCACCGAGGCGATCTCCGGCTCGGTGAACACCACCTGGGGCACCGCACGCTCGTCGGCCGTCGCCGCGTGCCGCCCCCACCGGCCGTCCTCGACCGTTTCCCCCTTCGCGCGGGCCACGATGACGTCCCCCACGGCGCGGGCCTGGTACTTGCCCTGGTGGGTCAGCAGCACGCGCCGGTTGACGTCGCCGGCGGCGTACAACCACCCGTCACCGATCGGCGCCCCGTCGTCCCCGAGGACCCGCAGCGTGTCGTCGACCGCGAGCCAGGCACCCGGGGTCAGGCCGATGGTGTCCAGTCCGAGGTCCTGGGTGTTCGGTGTACGGCCGGTCGCGACGAGCAGTTCTTCGGCCTCGATCTGCCCGCCGTCGGTGAGGGTGATGTGCACGGTCCCGTCGCCGGCGCGCTTCACGGCTCCGGCCTCCGCGCCCGGGTGCACCGACACGCCGGCGTCCCGCAGCGACTCGATGACCCGCTCGCCGGCGAACGGCTCCGCGTGCGGCAGCACGCCGTCGCGGGCCAGCATCGTCACCGACGCCCCGAGACCGGCGAACGCGGTGGCCATCTCCGAGGCCACCACGCCACCGCCGATGACGGCGAGGCGGCGGGGGACCTCGTTCGCGGCGACCGCTTCCCGGCTCGTCCATGGCGCCGCCTCGCGCAGACCGGCGATGTCCGGGACCAGCGCGCCGCTTCCTGTCGCGATGACGACAGCGTGCCGCGCGGTCAGCGAGGTCCTGCCGGCGTCGCCTCCGGTCACCTCGACCGTCCGGGCGGACGTGATCCGTCCCTGTCCGCGGTACAGCGGAACCCCCACCTGCTCGAGCCAGGCGGCCTGGCCGTCGTCCTTCCAGTGCGAGGCGAAGGCGTCGCGACGGCCGAGGACGGCGGCCACGTCCAGGTCGCCCGTCACCGCCTCACGTGCGCCGGGCACCTGGCGGGCCGCCCGAAGCGCCGCCGCGCTCCGCAGTAATGCCTTGGTCGGCATGCAAGCCCAGTAGGAGCACTCGCCTCCGACCAGCTCCCGCTCGACGATGGCGGCGCTCAAGCCGCCCCGCACCACCCGGTCGGCGACGTTCTCCCCGACCGGGCCCGCGCCGATGACGATGACGTCGTACGTGGTGGCGTCCACGTCAGTTCCCCCTGGCTGCGCGGCCGAGGCGCAGTGCCGAGACGAGGAAGAAGACCCCGCCGAGGACGGCGTAGCCGGCCACGTTGGTCAGCATGGGGTTGGGCGCGGAGGCCCCCAGGAAGAACGACGTCCCGGCCAGCACGGAGATGCCCCCGCTGAGGATCATCGCCCACTGGCCGCCCATCTTGCGACGGCTGACACCGACGATCAGCTGGACGAGCCCGGAGACGACCGCCCAGACACCCCACACGCGCAGGATCGCCGGGGCGCCGGAGGCGCCGGCGACGGCCAGGCCGGCTGCGGCGAGGAGGCTGATCGCGATGTTCACGTAGAGCCCGTAAGGCGGTCCGGCGGCACGGGACGAGCGGGCGTCCACGATCGCCGCGGCGACGTCAAACAGGGGATAAAGGACAATCAGGGCGATACTGAGCGGCCCGAGCTGCGACATGGTGGCGAACAACAAGGCCGCCCAGACGATGGCGAACGCGAACCGCACGAAGTAGAGCCGGCGCAGCGCCAGAGCGACCCCGCTGGTGGAAAGTGTCTCGACGGTGGTCACGATGATCCTTTCGATGGTGTACGGCGGGCGCCGCGATCGGGCGGCTTCCACGCCGACGATGAGACCGAACGTTCTATCGCGACTCAGCATGGCAACGAGGCGCCGAACTGTCAAGACAGAACGTTCTATCTGATAGCTTGGACACCATGGAGCGCACCGAATCCGGAGGGCGACGGTCCGAAGCGCGGGCCCGCCTGCTCGACACGGCGACCAGGCTCTTCTACACGGAGGGGATCAACGCTGTCGGCATCGACCGCATCGTCGCCGAGGCACAGGTCACCCGAGCCACTCTCTACCGGCACTTTCCCGGCAAAGAAGACCTCATCCTCGCCTACCTCAACGAGACCGACCAGGCCGTGCGAGCGGTCACCGACGCCGCCATCGCCGGCGGGCTTCCCGCCGCCGAAACCGTTCGAGCAGTCGGCAGAGCCATCGCCCAGAGCATCCAGTCCCCCGGCTTCCGCGGGTGCGCCTTCCTCAACGCGGTCGCCGAATACCCCGACCCCGACCACCCGGTGCACCGGGCCGTGATCGCGCACCGGCGGTGGTTTCTGGACACCGTCACGGGACTGCTGGCCCGGATCCGGGAAGCGCACGCCGGGCCGGCCGCCCGGCACTTCGTGATGCTGCGCGACGGCGCGATGGCATCGGGCTGCCTGTCCGACCCGGCGCTGGTCTGCGACACCTTTCTTCGCGGAGTCGAGGGACTCCTGCACGCTCACGTCTCACCGGCGACAGGCGGCTGACGGGACCGCCGCGGTCAGCGGCGCTCCAGCGCGCGGTCGGCATCCAGGCCCGAGGCGTCGTCGCTAGCCCGAGGCGGAGTTGCTGCGGAACTGCAGGATCCCCTCGACCCCCTGCAGGAACGTTTCGCGGATCCCCGCCGGATCGGTCAGGCAACCCGATGCCATCGCGCCGTCGCGCAGCATCACGAAGTGCCGGGCGGCGAACTCCGGCGGCGTCTGCCCGACTTGCCCGAGCAGGTCCGTGACGGTGTCAAGGAACCACTCGCGGTGGGCGAGGACGGCTTGGTGCACGGGATGCTCGGGGTCCGGATATTCCGCGACCGCGTTGAGGAAGGCGCATCCGCGGAACTCGGCCGACCCGATGCTCTCGGCGATCGACCTGGCGACGGCCCGCAGGATGTCGATCGCCGGCAGGCCGCTGGCCAGGGCTTCGCCGACCTGGTCGCGAACGGCCTGGTCGATTCCCTGCAGATATGCGACGACGAGCGCGTCCTTGCTGGGGAAGTGCCGGTAGAGCGTGGCACGGGTGACCTTCGCCTCCGCGACGATCCGGTCGATCCCGACGGAGTGCAGGCCTTCCGCGTAGAAAATCCGAGTCGCCGTCGCGAGCAGCCTTGATCGCGCTTCGGAGACCTGGACGCGAGTGTTGTCCACCATCGAGGCGAGCGTACCAGATAGAACGGTCAGTCTTCTGGGAAGCCGCCGGGCGAAGGGCCGGGCCGACGGTCCGCATCGGCCCGGCCACCGGGGGTCAGACTTCCCTGGAGCCGGTAGCTCCCATTAGGCGACGGTCGCGTCCACGGTCACCGGAATGTTGCCGCGTGTCGCGTTGGAGTACGGGCAGATCGCGTGGGCGGCGTCGACGAGCTTGTCGGCCGTCGCCTGCTCCACACCGGACAGTTCGACGTGCAGTGCGGCACTGAGGCTGAACCCGCCTTCCGGCGTCGGGTGAATCTGAACCTCGGCGATGACCGCGGAGTCGGTGATCCGGGTCTTCTGCTGTGCCGCGACAGCCTTCAGCGCAGAGTGGAAGCACGCGGCCCAGCCCGCCGCGAACAGCTGCTCCGGGTTGGTCGCGCCACCAGGTCCTCCCATGCCCTTCGGGATCGCCAGGGAGATGTCGAGCAGGCCGTCGTCGGTCCTCACCTGCCCTCCCGCCCTGCCGTCGCCGGTGGATGTGGCGATGCCGAGATACAGAGGTTTGCTCATGGTTATCTTCCTTTGCGCACAACGGGCGGCGATGCCGACGACGCGAGACCGAACGTTCTATCGTGCTCTATCATGATGCCGAGCGGCTGCGCCGTCAAGACCGAACGTTCTGTCTCAGACAGGCCGGGATCACCACGTGGACACGACTGGCCACCTTCACCGCCATGCGCTCGGGGTGGCGGTGCGCTCTGTGTGCACCGCGTCCGCGAGATGACGGGTCAGAGCTGGGCGGACCCGCCGTACTCGCCGGCGGAGGGGCACGGGATCACCTGCCGCCGGCTTCGGTAGTATCGCCGGCATGTCTGCTTCGTGCGCGGCCGCTTGTGCCGCAGTGACGAGGACGCTCCGCTAGCGGCGGGGCGTTCGTCTCACTTCTGGTGAACGGTCCGTCGCTCCCCGGTCGTACCGGAGCGGCACGTTCGTGCTGCTCGGAACTTCTTCTGAGCAACGGAGCGCTCGATGCTTTCAGGCATTCTCTTCTCGCGCCGGGACGGATCGTCCCCGGTGCGCGCGTGGCTGGTGCTGTGCTGCATGGCCATGCTGCAGTTCTTCATCGCGGTTGACGTGACCGTCGTCAACGTCGCCCTGCCCTCGATCGGCGCCACCTTCCACGTCGACGGTCACGCGCTGACCTGGGTAGTCGTCGGCTACACGATCACCGGTGGCGGGCTGCTGATGTTCGGGGGGCGGCTGGGCGACATGCTCGGCAGACGACGTGTCCTCCTGCTCGGCACAGCCCTCTTCGGCTCCGCGTCCCTGCTGGCCGGGCTCGCGCCCTCCTTCACTCTCCTGGTGGCGGCCCGGCTGCTGCAGGGAGCCGGCGAGGCGATCGCGCTTCCGGCGGCGATGGCAGTGATCGTGCTCATGTTCCCCGAGGGGCCGCGCAGATCGCGGGCGCTCAGCGTGTGGGCGGCCGTCGCGAGCTGTGGCCTCGTTCTCGGGTTCGCGCTCTCCGGAATCGTCGTCGAACTGCTGGGCTGGCGGTGGATCTTCCTGCTGTCCGTACCTTTCGTCGCGGTCGTGCTCGCCGCGGTGGTCTTCCTCGTGCCGGGTGAACGGCCGGCCGAGCCCTCCCCCGTGGACCTTCTCGGCTCGCTCCTGCTGGTCGCCGCCCCGCTGCTGTTCACCCTCGGGGTCGTCGAGGCGGGGAAGACGGACGGCACGCTGCCATGGCTGCCGCCGGTGGCGCTGGCCGGCGCGGTAGCGGCCGGGGCCCTGTTCGTCAGGGTCGAGCGCCGTGCACGGAACCCGCTCGTGCCGCTGCGGTTCTTCCGCAGCCGGCCCCGCGTCCTGGCCAACCTTGCCACCGCCCTGCTGAGCGCGGCGCTGTCCACCTCGTTCCTGCTGTTCACCTACTACCTGCAGAACCGGTTGGACGCCGGTCCGTTCCAGGCCGGCCTGGTGATGCTGCCTCTGGCGGTGTTCCTGATCGCGGCCTCGGTGCTGGTTCCCCGGCTGCTCGGCCGGTGGGGCGCCCGGGCCTGCGTTCTGGCCGGGATAGGCTGCACCGTGCTGGCGATGGCGGCCATCGCTCTGGCCTCCTCCCTCCACGCCGGCGCCTTGACGATGGTTCCGGCGATGATGCTCATCGCCGCCGGGATGGGGTTCGGGATCGTCGGGCTGCAGTACGTCGCGGTGACCGGAGTCACCGAAGACGACGCCGGCATCGCGTCCGGTGTCCAGCGAGCGGCCGACCAACTGGGCGGCTCCACCGGGATCACGATCTACGTCGGTATCGGGTTCGCTCCCGCCTTGGACGGCATCGACCCGTTCCTCGCCAGTAGTGCCCTGGCCATCGCCGGGCTCGCCGCAGCCGCCTTCGTCACCTGGCGGATCTCCATGCCCGCCGCGGTGCAGGAAGAAGAGACCGTGTGATCCCTGGCAGGGCCGTGTCCGGCACGTCCTGGCCCGGCCCAGCCTGAAGGATCTTGCTGGGACGGCCGCATCGTGAAGGCCCTCGGCGGCGCCGGTGTCACCGTCTCCCCTGCGCCAGGCTGGTCATTCCCCCGCGTCGCGGACCAGGAGCGCGATCTGCACCCGGTTCGCGACCGCCAGCTTGGCGAACAGGTTGCCGGTGTGCGCCTTGACGGTCGCGACGCTGATGTGCAGCCGCTCGGCGATCTCCGGATTGCCCAGCCCGTCGGCGATGGCCCGAGCAGTGTCGAGTTCTCGTTCGGTCAGTGCCGACAACCGTTTCCGCGCGGCTTCGCGGGAGGAGTCGCGAGCGGCGGAGGACTGTGGACCGGTGGCTGCGGCGATCACCCGTACCGTGGCCGCCGGAGACAGCGCGGGGTTCCCGTCCGCGACCGTCCGCACCGCGTCGGCGATCTTCGGCGGCGGGGTGTCCTTGAGGACGAACCCGAGTGCTCCGGCGCGCAGCGCGCCGAGCACCAGATCGTCGGAGTCGAACGTGGTCAGCATGAGCACCCGCGGCGGCGCCGGCCGGGTGAGGATCTCCCGGGTCGCGCTGAGACCGTCACGGCCGGGCATGCGCACGTCCATCAGCACGACGTCCGGCCGCTGCTCGTCCACCACGGTGATCGCGGCGTCCCCGTCGGCCGCCTCCGCGACGACGGTCAGGTCCGGCTCGCCGTCGATGACGAGTCGCAGCGCCATCCGTACCAACTGGTCGTCGTCGACGATGACGACACGCACCGGCTCCCGCTCGGTATCCACTCACGTTCCCTTCTCGTGATCGTCCCTTGGCCAGGGCACTCGGGCGGTGAGGAGGTAT
Source organism: Nonomuraea sp. NPDC049378 (assembly GCF_055586745.1). NCBI lineage: Bacteria > Bacillati > Actinomycetota > Actinomycetes > Streptosporangiales > Streptosporangiaceae > Nonomuraea > Nonomuraea sp. NPDC049378. The sequence goes on along the minus strand of NZ_JBVJHP010000050.1, from coordinate 869 downwards.
CCGTGGTCGGCTGTCGGGTGGTGGTGAAGTTCTCCGCCGGTGAGGGCGACCCGCTCGGAGAGACCGAGCAGGCCGAATCCCGACGTCGGTGGTTGTGCGATGGTCGTGGTGGCCGGCGAGTTGCGGACGCTGACGTGCAGGTCGTCGCCGGCTGCTCCCGCGAGGGTGATGTGTACGCGTGCGCCCGGGGCGTGTTTGGCGGCGTTGGTCAGTCCTTCTTGGACGATCCGGTAGCAGGTGCGTCCCACGAGGTCGGAGGGCTCTGCCGTCACGGTGGTGGCGAGCGTGACGTCCAGTCCGGATGCGCGGGCGTCGGCCACCAGGTCGGGCACGCGGTCGAGGGAGGGTTGTGGTGGCTCCGGGCGGCCCGGGTCGGCTCGAAGCACACCGAGGACGCCCCGTAGTTCTTCCAGTGCTTGGTGGGAGCTGTCGGCGATGCCCCGGATCAGCACCCGGTTCTCCGTGGCCGTGAGATCGCTGCGGTGGTCCAGCACCCCGGCCTGCATGGCGACCAGGGAGATGCGGTGTGCGAGCACGTCGTGCATCTCGCGGGCGATCCGGTTCCGTTCCAGGGCCCGTGCCTGCGCCGCTCGTGCGGTCTGCTCCCGTTCCGCGCTCTCCGCCCGGTCCCGCAAGGACCGCACTTCGGCGCGCCGCGCGCCGACGGCCATGCCCATGGCCACCGCGATGCCCGCGGTCAGTGCCGGAAACGCGAGGTCCAGCCACATCGAGCCGGGCGGGCTCTGGATCGATTGAACTCCTCTCTGGCCTGAGGGCCGGAGATTCTCCCGTCACACCGTGGTTAAGCGGCGCGCGGGGGTTGACGCTTCACAGACCGCCTAACGGCGAGGTCTCCACGTCCTGACACC
>NZ_JBVJHP010000049.1:0-10701 GCF_055586745.1 Nonomuraea sp. NPDC049378 | reverse complement strand
TGGACATGATCGTGTTCTCCCCCGAGATGGTGAATGATCGTTGCAGACTTCGGTCTACGTTTGGTGATCATTTCCACACCTAGAGTGATACCCCCAAGCCGGCTGGCGACGCTGCCGTCGCAGGAGAGCGTGGATGCGGGCGGTGGTGACCATGATCCCGGTCGCTGCGGTCAGGCCGACCGCGGCGAGGAAGGTCGGCCAGATGTGAGACAGCAGGACGAAGGTGACGTCGCGGCCGCCGGTGATCAGTTCCAGGATGCGCGGCAGGAAGGCGAGCACCGGCAACGGCAGCAGATAGGGGACCAGCCGGAGCGTCGTCCTCCAGGGAGCAGCGGTGGCGCGGTGCTGCGCCCAACGTCGCGCTCGACGAGCTTTGAGGGCCCCGCCTGTCGCGATCGAGATCGCGGCGGCGAAGGCTGTCAGGTCGGCGATGAAGGCGAGCGGGAGCGGGGCGCCCGTGCGGGGCGTGCCCTGGGTCAGGGCGATGAGGTCTTCCATGATGGCCTCGACGTCGGCCTCCAGCGGCATGCGGCTGTTGGACATCAGCGCGATGCCGTACCCGCTGCCGGGCAGGAGCACCATGGTGGCCGTGGAGGTGAAGGACGATCCGGGGTGCGTGATCTGCCGGGGCCCGCTGTAGGGGTCGGGATTGTCCCAGCCGAGGGCGTAGTGGCCGTCGGGTGCGCTGGGCTGGTGCAGCTCATGCAGCCCCTTCTTCGACAGGACCGCGCTCGCCGTGCCACGAGTGTGCAGGGCAAGCCAGTTGGCGAGGTCGTCGGCGGTGGTCACGATGCCGGCCGAGCCGGCGACGAACCGGTCGGGCTCCGCGCGCGGCCAGGGGATCCCGAGAAAGCGGTTGTGCCCGTCGATGAGGCCGGGCACCGGGCTCTGCCAGTTGTCGACGGTCACGGTCGAGGTCATCCGCAACGGAGTGAAGACCCGCTGGGTGAGGTATTCGGCGAAGGGCAGCCCGCTCACCACTTCCACCAGCCGGGCGGCGACCCAGTAGTTGGGGTTGTGGTATTCGTGTCGCTGGCCTGGTGGGGTGGCCAGCTTGGCGCGGTGCAGGTCCGCCACGGCCTGGCGCAGGGAGTCCGGCTGGGGTAGGCCAGCCTCGGGGTAGGTGGTATCCGACATGCCGGAGCTGTGGTCGAGCAGCTGGCGAATGGTGATCTGCTCGGCTCTGGGGTCGGCCATTGCGAATTCCGGCAGATGCCGCGCGACGGGGTCATCGAGCCTGAGGTCGCCGGCCTCGGTCAACTGCATCACGGCCAGGGCGGTGAACGACTTCGACAGTGACGCGATCCGCATCGGTGTCCGGCTGGTGACCGGCTCGCCACGCGCGTCATGCCCGTATCCGCCGGTGTGCAGGACGCGCCCGTTCTTGACGAGCGCCACGGCGACGCCGGGCAGGCGAGTAGGGCCGAGGTTGGCCTCCACGACGTCGGCGATCGCGGCCGGGTCTGGCTGCGCCGACGCGGCGGCGGGTGAGACCGGCGAGCCGAGGCAGAACGCCACCACGGCGGCGGCGGTGGTCATGAAGTGCCTTGTCATCAGGTTCACGCGTACTCCTGTGTAGAGGGTCGGAGGGAAGAGGGCAGGGCTGAGCGACCGCGCGGCCCTGCCGGCCGTCCAGTGGTCAGATCCGGGGGTTAGTCGTTGAGGAAGCGCACGATGGCCAGGACCCGGCGGTTGTAGCCGTCGGCGTGCGCGAGGCCGAGCTTGTCGAAGATGGCGTTGGCGTGTTTCTCCACCGCGCTGCGCGACACATGCAGCCGTCCGGCGATCGACTCGTTGGTATGCCCCTGTGCCATCAGGGCGAGCACTTCGTGCTCGCGCACGCTCAGCCGGGCCAGGGATGTGGTGTCGCGTGCACGGTTGAGCAGCCGCCGGACGACCTCCGGGTCGAACGCCGTGCCGCCGTCCGCCACCCGCCGCAGCGCCTCCAGGAAGTCGCCGACCTCGGCCACCCGGTCCTTGAGCAGGTAGCCGACCCCACGTACGCCGCTGTCGACGAGCTGGGCGGTGTAGCGCGTGTCGACGTACTGCGACAACACCAGCACGCCGATCCCCGGGTGCCGGCGCCGCACGGCGAGCGCGGCCCGCAGGCCCTCGCTGGTGAAGGTCGGCGGCATGCGCACATCGGCGATGACGACCTCCGGCTGATGCTCATCACACGCGGCCACCAGCTCTTCCCCGTCGCCGACGGCGGCCACGACCTGGTGGCCGTCCTCGCTCAGCAGCCGGGTCAGGCCCTCGCGCAGCAGCGTGCTGTCTTCGGCCAGGACTATGCGCATGGCAGCTCCGCCCGCAGCGTCGTCGGCCCTCCGGCAGGGCTGTCGAGGTCGAAGCGGCCGTCGTAGGCGGCTACCCGGCGGGCCAGGCCGGACAGGCCGCGGCCGTCGGGGCGGGCGCCGCCGACACCGTCGTCGCTGACACGTACGCGCAACATGCCGGCGGCTTGGCGGACCTCGACTTCAACCCGTTGAGCCTGGCTGTGTTTGAGCGCGTTCGTTACCGCCTCGCAGACCACGAAGTAGGCGACCGTCTCCTGGGCCGGGCCCAGCCGCACCGCAAGGTCGTAGTCCAGGTTGATCGGTACGCTGGAGCGTTCGACGAGCGACTCCAGCGCCGCCGGCAGCCCGCCGTCGTCCAGGGCCACCGGGTAAATCCGCCAGGCCACCTCCCGCAACTCCTCCAGTGCGCGGCGGGATTCCTCCTGCGCCTGACGGAACAGCGCGGCGGCAGTGCCGGAGTCGTCGAGGCGATGGGCGCGGCCGAGCAGCATGCCCAGCGCGACCAGTCGCTGCTGCACGCCGTCGTGCAGGTCCCGCTCAATCCGCCGACGCTCGTCATCGACCGCCTCCAGCACCTCCGCCCGCGTCCGCGACAACTGCTCAACCCGGCGCCGCAACACCTCCTTGTCGCTGGGAGCGAGTCCCCAGACCGCCAGCCGCCGTTCCAGCGCTGCCAAGCCGATCAAGGCCTGCACCGCCAGGAAGACGACGAGGACCACGAACGCCGCCCAGGTGATGGGGTCATACCAGCTCATCTCAGCGCGCTCGCCCGTACCGTCGGACAACGCCCGCCAGCTCACCGCCACCCAGATCCCGACCAGCACCAACACCCCACCACCGAGCCCGCCCACGATGCCCCGCATCGCCACGTACGCCAGCGCACGCCCCCCGGCCAGATCCGGGGCGACGGTGCCGCCCAGCCAGCGATTGACACGGACTCGATCAGCTTCGGCCAGCCGCCCGGCGCCACGGAACGACCAAGGCCGGGTAAACGGCATGGCCAGCAGCGGCAGCGCGATGACGACCCACGCCAGCTCTACCACGGCCATCACCGCCCCGAGCACCAGCCCGACCATGCCACGTACCGCCGCCCACGCCACAACCATGGTCACGCACTCTAGACAGCCGCCCAGCGACAGCACATTGAAGGTTTCCACAAAGCGTGGCCAATCGCGAGCGTCCTGGGTGGGCGACCCATTGCGCTGTACCGGTTCACCTCAAGCCGAGCCGTGGTGCCGGCTTGAGCCGCAGACCCGAGACTGTTATCACACACAGCTATGGCGCCGGCCGCGGTCGTCCACCGGACCATGACCGCCCGCGGCGTAGTGCTCAGGGGTCAGCGCGGCGACCGGATGGCCGGGGCCGGCGACGGCGGTCAGCCGGGTGAGTGTCTCGGGGTAGCCGGCGCGGGTGGTGGCCGCGGTGATGGACTCGAGGAAGCGCTCGACCGCGGCCCCGGTCGTGTCGCCGGTCGTGCCTGCGGCGGCGGAGATCGGGTCGGGCCGGCCGGGGAATGCCACGACGGACACGGGCTGCGCCTCCCTCAAGAGGATGTGACACATAATGTGGCCGAGTCGCCGCCATGGTGGGCCGCGTCCGGCTGAGGACGTGCGCGGCTCACTGAGCCAGCAGCGGGCGTCGGCCGGCCCGTGGTGGCGGGCTGAAGGGCGATCTGGACATGGCGCAGGGTGGCTGCTGGTCGAGGTTGTCGAGCAAGCCGGCGCGATCGAGGGTGTGGCGCGGGCCCCTCCCGCAAGGCCCGAGCAGGTTGCTCGGCCGCAATCGTCGCCTTCAGCGAAGGCTTTTGACCATCGTCTGCTGGTGAACCCGCCTGCCTTCGTGTCGGAGGCCGGGCACCAGCGGTGTCGGGCCGTGCGCGGCGAATCCGGCGCGCTCGAAGAACCGTACGGCGCGGGTGTTCTCGACCAGCGTCTGGAGGTGGCAGCCTGGAGAGCCGGCCGTCTTCAGCCGGTCGAGCCACAGCGCCATCAGTGCGTCGGCGGCGCTGGTCCCGCGCGACTCTGGGGCCACGTTGATGTGCAGGTGCGACGGCCACCGCGCGTCGGTGAAGTCGCCTGCGGTGGGCCTGCGCCGTACCTTCGACACCGCCAGGTCGACCAGGCTGCGCGCGAAGAAGGCCGCGGGTCCGCGCCGGAAGAAGAGTCGGTACTTCCTGATGGCGCTCTCCATGCGCTCACCCTCGCTGGGGAAGGCCGCGCCGTCGACGCAGCCCGCCAGGTAGCCGACCAGAGCGCCGTCGACCGAGGCGACGAACAGCGAGCTCGGCTCGAGGTCCATGTAGGGGTCGAGGTAGATGGCCGCCTCGGACTCCTCGTGCCCCCACAGCGAAGCGGTGGGTGCGCCCTCACCGGCGCGGCCGAACAGCTCGCGCAGCGGGGCGCGGTCGGTCTCGGCGAACTTACGGGCTTCCATGGCCCTCCCTTCTGCGTACACCATACACGCTTCTGCGTATGCCATACGTTTATGGGCTCCTGCAGAGATCTCGATCTCTGGCTGCGTCCTTCACACCGCCGGGCCAGGTCAGCCGAGAGAGCGGATGTGCGCCTCGACACCGTCTAGCGCGCGCTCCAGGCCGAAGACGAAGTGATCGTCAGGAGCTCCCTGGTCGTCGCCGAAGGCACCCTCGTCGAGCGCGGCGCGTAGCCCGGGCAGGCGGCCATCGCCACTCACCCGCCGCAGGAACGGCTCATACTCGCTCCAGCGCCGCTGGCTGCCGGGGTCGGTGTCGAGCATGATCGCCGCGGTGATGCTCACGTGGCTCCACACGTGCCCGCTGATCAGCAGCTGGGTGGCGAGCTTGGCGCTCGCGGGCAGGCCGGTGTCCTGGAGGATCTGCAGGAACTGGTCGAGCCAGGCGAGCTGATTGGGGGTGGCGGGCGGCCCTTTGGGCATCAGCAGGTGGACCGTCCAGGGGTGGGCGAGGATCGCCGCGCGCATCGAGGTGGCCCACATTTCCAGGCCTCGCCGCCAGCCGAGGCCTTCAGGCAGCGGCGGAGGTGGGCCGACGGCGGCGTCCAGCATCAGCGTGAGCAACTCGTCCTTGGTGGCCAGGTAGCGGTAGAGCGCCATGGTCGAGCTGCCCAGCTCGTTGCCCACGCGGCTCATCGAGACCGCGTCGAGGCCGTCCTCGTCGGCGACCTTCACGGCCGCGGAGACGATGCGCTCCAGGGTCAGTCCGCGCTTCGGCCCCTTGGGGGGACGTTCGCGCAGGCCCCAGGCCGCTTCGATGCTCGCAGGGAACGCCTCGTCACTCTCGCCGTCCATCCTGGCAGTCTACTGACTGGCGCGTATGTCATACGCAGAAGAGGCGCCCGCTCCCGAGGCAGCCGTGAGCCCGCGCCCAGCGCAGGCCACCCCCAAGATCAACCGCTTGCGCCATCTCCCGCAGGGAGATGGCGGCGGGCCTGCCAGGGCGTCAGCCCCAGCTCGCGCAGTTGCGCGGGCCGCAGCGGCCGCCAGCCGCCGATGTCGAGTTTGGCCAGTTCCGCCTCGACGTCCACTTAACAGATCGCTATCTTCGCTGTGCGTGACGTGTGGCGTGGCGGTCTGTGTTCTCGTGCCATCACCGTTAACCTCCTGGTCATTGAACGTGTGACACGTGCTGGGCGGTCGGGGGACGCGTGGGGCGGAAGCTTGTCATTGGCGATCTGAGGGTGCAGGAGCTGGAGCATCGCTCTGGCCGGATCTCGTACACGATCCTCGCGGCGGACGGCTCGGTATGCCGGTTGCCCGATGGGTTTTTGCGGACGTGCGCGGGCGGGATCGACCGGACGTACGCCTATCTGTTGGTGGACCACCTGCGGTGGCTGGTGTCGGAGGGATTGACGCCCGAGTCCGTGGCGATGCGGGATCTCGAGCGCTACATGGGCGCGGTGGGCGCCGAGTATCGCGGGCCCTATGGCAACCCGTGGCGGGTGGGCAAACGACCGTACTCGCAGAGCTCGCTCGACGCGGCCGCGGCCTGCTTGAAGCGGTTCTACTGCTATCTCGGCTCCCACGGCGAGAACCAGGGCCTGGCCGAGGAATTCACGCGAAAAGGAGCCCGGCTGCCGACGAAGGCCGACCGGCGGCGACTGTTCCTCGGGCACGTGGTCCAGGAGATGGCAGCTAACCCGCTGCGGCCGGCCAGGGCAGTACGCCGACGGCACCCGAAGATGCCGCCCGATGGCGCGCGAACTACGTTGCTGGACCACCTGGGGTCAGCCCGGGATCGGATGACGGTGACCTGGCTGGCGGACGGCGGCTTTCGGATCGGCGAGTTCTGCGGCTTGCACCTGGTCGACCTCCACCTGCGCGAGGGAGCTGAGTGCGGTGACTGCAGGCCACCACACGTTCACATCTGCCATCGGGACACCAATCGGAACCGAAGCCGGGCGAAAGCCAAACCACCTTGGACGATCCGGAACGGCGTGGTGCACGGAGGGCTGGTTCGCCGGGCAAGCCCGGCGATGATCCACACCTACTTCGAGTACATGACCACGGAGTATCCGCACAACAAGGATCATGGGATGCTCCTGGTTCAGCTGCACGGATCCGGCAAGGGCCGGCCATGGTCGATGGCGGGCGCCCGGGCGATGCTGAATCGAGCCGGGATCCGGCTCGGCCTCGGCAAGGTCAATCCCCACGCGTGGCGGCATCTCTTTGCCACCAATGTCCTGGATGCCTCCGACGGCGACACCCTGATCGCCCGCGACGCCGGCGGATGGTCGTCAGCGACGACCGTCGAACAGATCTATGGTCACACCGATCTCCACGCCCCCAAGTTCACCGCCGCGCTCGACCGAGTCTGGGAGCGGCCATGACTATCGAACTGCAACTCGTCGACCCCGGTGCTCCAAGCCGGATCAAGCGGGACCGGCTGGAAGTGCTGACAGCCTTGATCGACGGTCCCGGCTTCGACCCGGCCTATCGACCTGATCACATCGTGATCGCACCCGACCACGCCGTCTACGCCTGGCAGTGCAGCGTTGACCAGTGCGATCGGATCCGCCGTTGGGGCCAGCTGATCTGCTCGACGCACTACTACGAGTGGAAGAGCAGTGGGCTGGGCCGGGCGAGGTTCATCCAGACGGCGCGGCCGCTGCAGCCCCGCAAGGGAGTCGATCTCGGCTCGTGCCGCATCTGCGCCGATCTGCCCGCGCAGACCGTCACGACGCGGCTCTGCAAGTATCACGGCGTGCGGTGGCGGCGGTTTCAGCGAGCGCATCCCGAGGCCGGCTTCGAGGAGTGGAAGGCCGACGCCACGACCTTCGCTGGGTTCGGCCCTTGCCGCATCAACGCCTGCCCCTACAACGCCGCCTTCCCGATCGGATTGTGTGAACCCCACCAGGATCGCTACTACCGAGCAGGACGGCCTGGTGGAGCAGCAGCGCCGACCGCGTGGCGGCGCGGCTTCGAGCAGCTGGGCGATCCGGTTGCGATCAGCTACGAGGACGAGGCCGCGTTTCTACGGTGGTGTTCAGACGAGGACCCGATCAGCAAACCGGGCTTCATCAACCTGGCCGGTCTCCATCCGCTGCTCAAGGCCGAGATCAAGTGGGGGTTGAACGGCCACGCCCAGATGAAGCATCGCGCGAACTGGGAAGTGGGAACGGTTCAGAGGCTGGCCAATCGCTGCCGGAAGCTGAAGCTGACCTCGCTTGCGGACTTCACCTCCACCCGGGAGGGCGGGCGATCCCGCAAGGACTTCGATTCCTTCACCGGGGCGCTGATTCTTGAGATCGCCGATGGGCTGCGCCGCATCTACTACAGCCCGGAGGACACCAAGGACGCCGGTTTCATCGAGACTGAGCACTTCGGCCGCCGGTTCCCCAACACCCAAAGCCACTTCGACCTGGCCGGCGTTCCGCAGCGCTGGCTTCGCGACCTGCTCTGGGAACATCTGGCCAGGGTGCTGCGCTCGGCGCAGTGCCCCAGGTCCCGGGGTCCGTTCGACTCGGCGCGACGCGCGATCATCGAGCTCGGCGCCTTCCTGGCGATCGACGCTCCTCAGGGCGGCCACGAACCGGCGCTTTTGCGCTCCGAGCACGCCGAGAGGTTCGCCGCCGACCTGCTGAACCGGGAACGGCACGGGCTGCCGTCGCTGGGGCTCGTCCGCGGCAACGGGGAGCCTTCGATCGTCACCTTCGGCACCCGCCGGCTGACGTTCACCCACGCTCGCAAGGTCATGTTCGAGGCGCTGAGCTGTGGCGAGTCCGACAAGGTCGGGTTGTCTCGCTCCTTCATCGTCGCCCTGCCTTCAGGCGGCAAGGACCGCAAGGTCGCCCGGAACCCCTTCACCGACGATGTCGCCCGCGCCTTGGCCGACGAGGCCAATCTTCAGTTGCTCGCTGGCACCTGGGACCCTAACGACCGAGGGCTACGCGACATCTGGGAGACGATCGTGGCGACCGGCCGCCGCTGCAGCGAGGTCGTCAAGCTCTCCCTCGACTGCATCGGCCGCTACCGAGGTCTGCCGATGCTCTGGCATGACCAGACCAAGGTCGGCAATTACAACGCGGGCATCCGGATCCCGGAATTCCTCTATGACCGGCTCGAAGACCGCCGAGCCAAGACCCTCGTGGTCTTCGAGGACCGTTTTGGCCGTCCTCCCAGCGCGGAGGAGCGGAAGTCCCTCGTGCTGTTCCCCAATGCCGTTCGCAACCCGGACGGCACCAAGTCGATCTCCTATGGCCACTTCAGCAGGTGCTTCAAGGAGTGGGTGGACAGCCTGGATCTCGGCGGGAATGTCATCCACCAAGCTCGTCACACTCTGGCGACCAAGCTCCTGGCCGCGGGCGCGAGCCTTGCTCACATCAAGCGTTACCTGGGACAAGTCAGTGAGCGCATGGCGGAGCACTACGTCAAAGTCTCCCATTCCGATCTCGATGACATCCTCAACACGGTCTGGGTCGCCGGGCCCGGCGCAGCCAACCCCGGCGAACATCTGGCCGGCACCGGCACCACGCCACTCACCCAGCACGAGGCGATGGCCCTCGCCTTGGACCTCAGCCGCCGCAGCACCCCCACCGAAGGTGGCTTCTGCATCTACCAGCCCGTCGTCAACGGCGACGCCTGCCCCTGGAACAGAGACTGCACTAACTGCGACAAGTTCGTCCTGTCCGGCGGCGATCTCCTCTACTGGCGACGCAAGCAGGAACAATGGCGATCCCTCGCCGAGCGGGCACCGACCGACGAGATGGCCGACTGGCTGCACCAGGTCTTCGAACCGACCGCCCGCGCCATCGAGGGCTTGGAGAAGGCCCTGGCCGGCCTCGGCCTCCTCGACCAGGCACTCACCCTCGACCTGCGCCGTCCCCAGGACTACTACCAGCGGATCTGGGCGATCAACTTCCGCGCGACCGACCTGGCAGAGGCCGCCGAGGCAGCTCACGAACGCGCCTTCGCCGAGGAGGCATCCTGATGAGCACGCCCAGCTCGCGGACGGAGAACGCCAACCACGCCCGCCAGCGTGCCATCAAGACGATGCTGGAGCAGTTGGAGGCGACGCTGCGGCAGATGCAACGGGAACGCGCCCTGATCACCATCGCGGCCGCCGCCCGCAGAGCGCGGGTCTCGCGCAGCTTCATCTACCAGAATCCTCAGGCCCGCCAACTGGTCGCGCAAGCGGCAAAGGCCACCGCCGAGACCCGCGCGGACGACGTCGCGCACAAAGCCGAGCAGGTCGAGGCCGCCTGGAAGGACAGGGCCCTGAACGCCGAGGACGGCATCAAGGCCGCTCGCGCCGAAATCGTCGCCCAACGCGGCCAGATAGGTCAGCTCCTGGCCCGCCTGCGCGATTACGAAACCGACCTCCCCGATGACGCCCACGGCCGGCTCCTCGCGGAGAACACCACTCTCAAGCAGAAGGTCCGCCACCTCACCGACGAAACCCGGACCCTGAACGAACGGCTTCAAGCCGCCCGCTCCAACGGCCGATTCGCCGACCGGCGCATCGCCGAACTCGAAGCTCAGCTGCTCGAAGGCCTCGGCTCCTGAGCGGGTAGTGAGTCGTACTTATCTCTGCACACCAACCAGTACGCCAGCACCAGGAGAACCATGAGAGCCCTCACAATCAGCCTGGATGGTCAGGTGACTGAGGTCCACCTGCCCAAGCGGGGACGGACCGTCGCAGCAATCCGCGGCCTCATCGCCGCTGCGGCGGTTGAGCCGCTGACTGTTACCAGTCGCTGGAACATGTGGGCGGATGAAAACGGCCACGCCGACAACCAGCCCCTCAACACCTGCGCCACCGCCCTCGCTCACCAGCACAGCATCCGTTTCCGCCTGCTCGGGCCGATCGTCATCACTGAATGCTTTTCATCCAGCCTCACGGAGCTGAAGGACGAGGATCGCTTTGACGAGCTGACCTGCGAGAAGTGGGCAGCAGCGGAGTTTGCGCAGG
>NZ_JBVJHP010000048.1:0-14013 GCF_055586745.1 Nonomuraea sp. NPDC049378 | reverse complement strand
AAAGGAATCCATCAACCGACAAACGTCGATCAACGGGGTTGTGCATCATGCACTGGCTTTTAACACACTGTTGAGTTCTCAAGAAACGCACGCGTACATCCCCGCTGGAATCTTTGACCGACTCCAACGTGGAGGCTCACACTTCGTTTCCTCTAGATTACCCTATTCGGACGATTCTTGTCAAACCGCCCGATCCGGGATCTTCCGGACGTGCCCCGCTTGGAGGCAACCCTGCTAACTTACTCCAACATCCGGCCGTTGTCCAACCGCGTGGCCGGACCGCCCGAAAGTCGGGGTTTGATCAGAGGGGTGTCGGGGTTGACTGCCCCGCCTCAAAAACTGTAGCAGCCCCGGCGGGGTCGAAGGTCCGTTCTCAGGTAACGAATAGACCTTCCCTTCGGGGCCGAGGTTCAAACCCCGAGCCGGGCGAGCTGTGCCTCGAGCCGTGCGATGTCGGCTGACGCCTGCTCGGCACGGCCCCGCACCTTGGCCACCACGTCGTCCGGTGCCTTGGCCATGAACTGCTCGTTGCCCAGCTTGGCCGCCACCTGCGCGGCCTCCTTGCGTGCGGCGGCGAGGTCTTTCTCCAGCCGCTTACGCTCGGCCACGACGTCGATGGCGCCCGCGGTGTCGATCTCCACGGACACCTTTCCGACCGTGAAACGCGCCGTGGCACTGAACGACTCCGGCGGCGCCGTGAGGCGCAGCAGCGCGCGGATCGCCGTCTCCTGGCCGGCCAGCGGCGTGCCGGCCAGCCCGAGGCGGGCGGCCACCTTCTGGCCGGGCTTGAGCCCTTGATCGGAGCGGAACCTGCGCACCTCGGTCACCAGCTCCTGCAGCGCGCCGATCTCGGCCTCGGCCGCGGCGTCGGTGTAACGGCCGTCGGCCTTCGGCCACGACGCCACGACGACGGACGCGCCGCCGGTCACGGCCCGCCACAACTCCTCCGTCACGAACGGCACCAGCGGGTGCAGCAACCGCAACAGCGCGTCGAGCACGTGGCCGAGCACGAGCCGGGTGTGCTCCCGGCCCTCACCGAGCTGGATCTTGGCCAGCTCGAGGTACCAGTCGCAGACTTCGTCCCAGGCGAAGTGATAGAGCAGGTCGGAAGCCTTGGCGAACTCGAACTCCTCGAACGCGGCGTCAACGGCCGTGACGACCGACTGCAGGCGCGAGAGAATCCACCGGTCTGCCGGGGTCAGCTCGGCGTCGTCGAGGGTGCCCACGGTGGCGCCGTTCATCAGGGCGAACCGGGTGGCGTTCCAGATCTTGTTGCAGAAGTTGCGGGACCCCGCCGCCCATTCCTCGCTCACCGCGACATCGGCGCCGGGGTTGGCGCCGCGCAGCAGGGTGAACCGCGTGGCGTCGGCGCCGAAGCGCTCGATCCAGTCGAGCGGGTCGACCACGTTGCCGAACGACTTGGACATCTTCTTACCGTACTGGTCGCGGACCATGCCGTGCAGCGCGACGACGCGGAACGGCGGCTCGCCGTCCATGGCGTACAGGCCGAACATCATCATGCGCGCGACCCAGAAGAACAGGATGTCGTAACCCGTGACCAGAACGGAGGTCGGGTAGAAGCGCTGGAGCTCGGGTGTCGAGTCGGGCCAGCCGAGGGTCGAGAACGGCCACAACCCTGAGGAGAACCAGGTGTCGAGGACGTCGGAGTCCTGGGTGTAGCCGGCGGGCGGCTCCTCGTCGGGGCCCACGCACACGACCTCGCCGCCAGGGCCGTACCAGACCGGGATGCGGTGGCCCCACCAGAGCTGGCGGGAGATGCACCAGTCGTGCATGTCGTCGACCCAGTCGAAGTAGCGCTTGGCCAGCTCGGGCGGGTGGATGCGGGTGCGGCCGTCGCGAACGGCGTCGCCGGCGGCCTTGGCCAGCGGCGAGACGTTGACGAACCACTGCAGCGACAGCCGGGGTTCGACCACGGTCTTGCAGCGCGAGCAGTGACCGACCGAGTGCAGGTAGGGTCGCTTCTCCGCGACGATGCGGCCTTCGGCACGCAGGGCGGCGACCACGGCGGGCCGGGCCTCGAAGCGATCGAGCCCCTGGAAGGGCCCGTGCGCGGTGATCACGCCGCGCTCGTCCATGACGGTCAGCGACGGCAGCGAATGGCGCCGCCCGATCTCGAAGTCATTGGGGTCGTGGGCGGGGGTCACCTTGACCGCGCCGGTGCCGAACTCGGGGTCGACGTGCTCGTCGGCGACCACAGGGATCATGCGGCCGGTGAGCGGCACCTCCACGAGCGTGCCGATCAGGTGCGCGTAACGCTCGTCGGAGGGGTGCACGGCCACGGCCGTGTCACCGAGCATGGTCTCGGCGCGCGTGGTGGCGACCACGATCTCGTCGGAGTAGCGGATCGAGATGAGCTCGCCTTCGTCCTCGCTGTGCTCCACCTCGATGTCGGACAGCGCGGTCAGGCAGCGCGGGCACCAGTTGATGATGCGCTCGGCGCGGTAGATCAGCCCGTCGTCGAACAGCTTCTTGAAGATCGTCTGCACGGCCCGCGAGAGGCCGGGATCCATCGTGAACCGCTCGCGTGACCAGTCGACGCCGTCTCCGAGCTTGCGCATCTGGCTGAGGATCCGGCCGCCGGACTCCTCCTTCCACTCCCAGACCCGCTCGACGAACGCCTCGCGGCCCAGGTCGTGGCGTGACAAGCCCCGCTTGGCCAGCTCGCGCTCCACGACGTTCTGGGTGGCGATGCCGGCGTGGTCCATGCCCGGCAGCCACAGGGTCTCGTGGCCTTTCATCCGCGCGTGTCGCGTCAGCGCGTCCTGGACGGAGTGGTCGAGCGCGTGCCCGATGTGCAGGACGCCCGTCACGTTGGGCGGCGGAAGGACGATGCTGTACGGCTCGCGTGTGCTGCCCGGGTCGGCTCGGAAGTAGCCTTCGGACACCCAGCGCTCATAGCTCCGGGTCTCGACGTCGGCCGGTGTGTATTGAGTAGGCAGCTCTGGCGTTGTCACAGTGACCAATTCTAGGGAGGCGGGAAAGCGGAACGCCCCATGGTTCGCGACCACGGGGCGTCCGGTGTGAACGGCTGCGGCTCAGGCCGACTTTTCGCGCGGGGTGCGCTGCTGCTTGGCGGCGAGCTGGTCGCGCGGGACGAGAGTCGGGATCGCGTGTTCCAGGACCGACTCGCGGGTGATGACCACGCGGGCGACATCCTGCCTGGAGGGCACTTCGTACATGACGGACTGGAGCACCTCCTCCAGGATGGCGCGCAGCCCGCGGGCGCCAGTGCCGCGCAGGATGGCCTGGTCGGCGATGGCCTCGAGGGCGCCGTCGGTGAACTCCAGCTCGACGCCGTCGAGCTCGAGAAGCTTGCGGTATTGCTTGACCAGCGCGTTGCGGGGCTCGGTGAGGATCTGGATGAGCGCCTCGCGGTCGAGGTTGTGCACCGAGGTGATGACGGGCAGGCGGCCGACGAACTCGGGGATCATGCCGAACTTGAGCAGGTCTTCCGGCATCACGTCGCCGAAGACGTCGGCGGTGTCGACCTCTTCCTTCGACCGGATGATGGCGTTGAAGCCGATGCCCTTCTTGCCGATGCGCGACTCGATGATCTTTTCCAGACCCGCGAAGGCACCGCCGCAGATGAACAACACGTTGGTCGTGTCGATCTGGATGAACTCCTGGTGGGGGTGCTTGCGGCCGCCCTGCGGAGGCACCGAGGCCGTGGTGCCCTCCAGGATCTTCAGCAGCGCCTGCTGCACACCCTCGCCCGAGACGTCGCGCGTGATCGACGGGTTTTCGCTCTTGCGGGCGATCTTGTCGACCTCGTCGATGTAGATGATGCCGGTCTCGGCCTTCTTCACGTCGTAGTCGGCGGCCTGGATGAGCTTGAGAAGGATGTTCTCGACGTCCTCGCCGACGTAGCCGGCCTCGGTCAGCGCGGTGGCGTCGGCAATGGCGAAGGGCACGTTGAGCATCTTCGCCAGGGTCTGCGCCAGCAGCGTCTTGCCCGAACCCGTCGGCCCGAGCAACAGGATGTTGCTCTTGGCGAGCTCGAGGCCGTCGTCTCTGCCCCGGTCGCCGGACTGCACCCGCTTGTAGTGGTTGTAGACCGCCACCGAAAGAGCCTTCTTCGCCTTGTCCTGACCGATGACGTAGGCGTCGAGGAACTCGTAGATCTCCCTCGGCTTGGGCAGGTTGTCCCACTTGAGCTCGGAGGACTCGGAGAGCTCCTCCTCGATGATCTCGTTGCAGAGATCGATGCACTCATCGCAGATGTAGACGCCTGGACCGGCAATGAGCTTCTTGACTTGCTTCTGGCTCTTTCCACAGAACGAGCACTTCAGCAGGTCTCCCCCGTCGCCGATGCGTGCCACCCCAGATACTCCTTTGCGTGGGACCGCCCTGCTCACGCGAGCAGTGTCTCCGGACATCCTCCGGACTAGGCCGAACCGCTCAGGTTTCGACGTTACCGTCTTCTGGGCCCTCAGTGAGCCCCCTAGCGGCGAGTCGCACCGGAACGTGCCCTCTTGGGCAGCGCTCCGGCGCGTCACGTCTCGTCTAGGAAGCCACGGCCTGAGCTCGCTTCTTCCTGGACGGGATGATGTCGTCGATCAGACCATACGCCTTCGCCTCGTCCGCGTTGAGAATTTTGTCGCGTTCGATGTCCTTGCGGATTTCAGCGGAGGACTTGCCCGAGTGCCTCGCCACGATGTCCTCGAGGAGGGAACGCATGCGAAGGATCTCGCGGGCCTGGATCTCGATGTCGCTGCCCTGGCCGCCGCCCTCGGTGGACGGCTGGTGGATCAGCACCCTGGCGTTGGGCAGCGCGAACCGCTTGCCAGGGGTGCCGCCGGCCAGCAGCACAGCCGCGGCGGACGCGGCCTGGCCGAGGCAGACGGTCTGGATCTCCGGCCGGACGAACTGCATCGTGTCGTAGATCGCCGTCATGGCCGTGAACGAGCCGCCGGGCGAGTTGATGTAGATGCTGATGTCACGGTCGGGGTCGAGTGACTCCAGCGTCAGCAGCTGGGCCATCACGTCGTTGGCCGACGCGTCGTCGATCTGCACTCCGAGGAAGATGATGCGGTCCTCGAAGAGCTTGTTGTACGGGTTCATCTCCTTCACGCCGTAGGACGTGCGCTCGACGAAGGAGGGGAGAACGTAACGGCTTTCGATGTTCATGTCAGCTCCCCTAGGAGACCGGGCCCTGCGTGGGCACCTGCCGTGCGCTGCGCACCACGTGGTCGATGAAGCCGTAGTCCTTGGCCTCTTCGGCCGTGAACCAGCGGTCGCGGTCGGAATCGGCCTCGATCTGCTCGAGTGGCTGCCCGGTGTGGTGGGCGATCCGCTCGGCCAGCGTCTTCTTCACGTAGAGCATCTGCTCGGCCTGGATGGCGATGTCTGCGGCGGTGCCGCCGATGCCGCCGGAGGGCTGGTGCATCATGACACGGGCGTGCGGCAGGCCGTAACGCTTGCCTCGGGCGCCGGCGGACAGCAGGAACTGCCCCATCGACGCGGCCATACCCATAACGACCGTGGATACGTCGTTAGGGACGTATTCCATCATGTCGTAAATCGCCATACCCGCACTTACCGAGCCACCCGGCGAGTTGATGTAGAGCGTGATGTCGCGGTCGGGATCGTCGGCCGCGAGCAGCAGCAGCTCTGCGCAGATGCGGTTGGCGATCTCGTCGTTGACCTCCTGCCCGAGAACGATGATGCGCTCGCGAAGCAGGCGCTGGTAAAGCTGGTCCTCAAGCCGGAAGGCGGA
Organism: Nonomuraea sp. NPDC049378; assembly: GCF_055586745.1. Classification (NCBI taxonomy): domain Bacteria; kingdom Bacillati; phylum Actinomycetota; class Actinomycetes; order Streptosporangiales; family Streptosporangiaceae; genus Nonomuraea; species Nonomuraea sp. NPDC049378. The sequence goes on along the minus strand of NZ_JBVJHP010000048.1, from coordinate 8,276 downwards.
GCCGTTCTCACGGCCTCGAGACTCAGGCTGATAGAAGGTCGGCGGGCTGGTCACAGCGTCACCTTCCGATGCGTCGTAATCGATGGGCTTTGCTTGTGACCCTAACGCCCCCGGCCCACAGGTCATGCCCGGTCCCCCGTACTGTTCGCTGACGGCGCAGGTTCGAGCGAATGGTTGCCTGTTACGCTTCTTCGGCTTGTGCGGTCTTCGTCCCCTGGTGAGGCAGCACGCGTACGGCGGCCTCTCTCAGACGTCCTGAGAGGGCGTGCGCCGCGCGACGAGCGCCGGCCCGCCGTCCGCGGGGGCCGCGGGTCCTCCTGGCGCCTCACAAGCCGTCTGAGCGCTCCAGCCCGGGCCGGAGGGCGTCCGGTCACGACGGAGCCCCCGGACCGGCGGGTCCAGGGGCTCCGGTTGGCTCGGAGCGTCAGGCGTCGGCCTTCTCGCCCTCGGCGTCCTCTTCCTCGACGGCCTCGCCACCGTTGATCTCGCTGTAGATGCCTTTGAGGTCGACCTCGTTGCCCTCGGTGTCGACCACCTTGGCGGCGTCGCCGAGCACGGACTTGGCCTTGTCACGGACGATCTCGACCATGGCCAGCGTGAGCTGGTCGTTGTCGGCGAGGTGCTTGGCCAGCTCGTTGGGCTGCACGCCCATCTCCATGGCCCGGCGGACCACGAAGTTGGTCAGCTCCTGCTCGGAGACGCCCAGCTCCTCGGCCTTGACGATCTTGTCGAGCACGAAGCCGACCTTGATCGCCTTGGCGGCGCTGGACTCGAACTCGGCGAAGCGCTCCTCCTCCGTCGTCTGGTAGAGGCGGAAGAAGGCGTCACGGCTCAGGCCGCTCTCGGCCACCTGGTGGTCGAGGTTGTGCTTGCGGGCGTCGACCTCGGCCTTGAGCGCGCTGTCGGGGAGCGGGATGTCGATCTTGTCGAGCACGGCGTCGAGCGCCTTGTCGCGCGCCTGCACGACCTGGTCGATCAGCTTGTTGCGGCGAGCCTGCTCGCGGATGCTGGCCTGAAGCTCCTCAAGCGTGTCGAACTCGCTGGCGAGCTGGGCGAACTCGTCGTCGAGCTCGGGCAGGACCTTCTCCTTGACCGACTTGACGTTGATGATCACGTCTGCTTCCTCGCCGGCGTTGTCACCGCCGACCAGCTCGGTCTTGAAGCTCTTCTCCTCACCCGCGGACATGCCTTCGAGCGCGGCGTCGAGGCCCTGCAGCACGGAGCCGGCGCCCACCTCGTAGGACACCTCGCTGGCCTGCTGCTCCTCGATGTTCTTGCCGTCGATCTCGGCGCGCAGGTCCATGACCACGAAGTCGCCGTTGGCGGCGGGCCGCTCGACGCCGGTGAGCGTGGCGAACCGCTGGCGCAGCGCGTCGAGCTGGGCGTTGACGTCGTCGTCGGAGACCTCGGCGGAGTCGACCGTGACCTCGACGCCCTGGTATTCGGGGACCTCGAAGTTGGGCCGGATGTCGACCTCGGCGGTGAACTCGATCTGCTCACCGTCGTCGATCTTCGTGACCTCGATGTCCGGCTGGCTGACCGGGAACACGTCGACCTCGTCGACGGCCTGGCCGTAGAGCTTGGGCACCGCGTCGTTAAGGGTCTCCTCCAGCACTACCGCCCGGCCGAAGCGCTGCTCGATGATGCGGGCCGGAACCTTGCCAGGCCGGAACCCGGGGACGCGCACCTGCTGCGCGACCTTCTTGTATGCCGCATCCATGCTGGGGCGCAGCTCGTCGAACGGCACCTCGACGGTGAGCTTGACCCTGGTCGGGCTGAGCTCCTCGACAGCGGTCTTCACGGAATGGTCTCCTTGATCAAGCTACGAGTGATCGCGGGCGCGTCTCATCGGTTTCGGCTCACGCGCCGCGCCCACATGAGCGGTGTCGGGCATGCTCCGCCACGGCGGGATCCAACGCCGACTGCCAGTCTAGGGCAGATGCACACCCGACAACGACGTCACGACTCTCAGAACTCGTCCGCGATCGTCCGCAACAGCTCGATCGTCTCGTCCGGGGTGGTGCTCACGGCGCACAGCCGCTCCATCACCTCGGTGTATCGGTCCACGTCCTCGCGCTTGTCGAGGTAGAGCGCACTGGCGAGTTGCTCGACGTACACGACGTCCGGCAGGTCGCTGTCGGGGAAGCGCAGGATGCTGAACGCTCCGCCCTCCGCGCTGTGCCCCCCGAAGCTGAACGGCATGACCTGGATCGTGATGCTCTGCTGGCGCATCAGCTCGATCAGGTGCTCGATCTGGGCTCTCATCACCTCGGCGCCGCCGATGGGCCTGCGTAACGCGGCCTCGTCGATCACCGCCCAGAAGATGGGCCCGTCGGGTTTGTCCAGGATCCGCTGGCGTTCCAGCCGGAGGTCCACCCGTCTGGCGATCTCCTCGGCTCCGATGCCCGCCGCCCCGGCGGTCACCACGGCCCGGGTGTACTCCTTGGTCTGCAACAATCCCGGCACGAACTGGACCTCGTAGGTCCTGATCCTGGCGGCGGCCTCCTCCAGGCCGACGTACGCCTGGAACCAGGTGGGCAGGACGTCGTTGAACCGGTGCCACCAGCCCGGTTCGTTGGCGGTGGCGACCAGGTCGAGCACGGCGGAACGGGCCTGCGCGTCCACGACTTTGTACAACGTGAGAAGGTCCGCCACGTCGCGTTCCTTGAACCCCACCCGGCCCAGCTCCATGCGGCTGATCTTGGATTCGGAGCCCCGGATGAGGTGGCCCGCCTCCTCGCGGGTGACGTTGTTCGCTTCCCTGAGCTTGCGCAGTTGGGAGCCCAGGAGGATGCGCAGCGCCGTCGGCCCGGAACCCGGCTGGTTCTGCGTCACTTGCTTCCTCCTATCAAGGTCCGCACACACAGTGACACCACATCGCCACGTATGACAAGGTCTCAACCTCGTGTCCGATTCGGCGGCCGTAATCCTGACGCCGCTTGCTCCTGCACAATGCAACTGCACGTGCATTTGGGTCTTGCAGCGACCCGGCCGCGTGACCCATCATGGGTTAGTGCATATTGGGCCAAACATGCACTAACGAAGGTTCAACGGGGAGGTATCGGCAGCATGGTGGAGGATCCGCTGGCCACTGCCGATTGCCTGCAGATCACCCGCGAAGTCGGTTTCGAGCACCTTCTCATGGGCGGGAAGCCGTACACGACCTCGTGCCCGCTGCCCTTCCAGGCCGACTCGGTCAAGACCGCCAGAGACGTGACCCGCTCGACGCTGCGCGGCTGGGGCCTGCACGACCTGAGCGACGACGCCGCGCTGGTGGTGTCGGAGCTGGTGACCAACGCCATCAGGTACGCGATGTACGCGCGCGGGGGGCGGGGCATCGAGCTGCTGCTCATGCGGGTCGCACCGCACGTGTTGCTGGCGGTGGCCGACCCGAGTGACGAGGTGCCGCGGCCCAAGGAGCCCGACTTCATCTCCGAGAACGGGCGCGGCCTCTACATCGTCGAAACGTACAGCCAGTGCTGGGGCTGGGACCCGCTGGCGAGCGGCGGCAAGGCCGTCTGGGCGCTCTTCCACGCTGACGCCCCTTAGAGACCCTTCAGTTCCCGTACGACCCCCTTGACCTCCTTCCATGCATGGTCATGCGCACCTGCATGCGCATCGGCGTGACCAGAGCACTATATTGGTCATGAGTCATCAGTCATGGGGGTGGGACATGCGAGGCCAGCACGACGGGCGGGCCGACCGGATCCTCGACGCGGCCAAGGAACTGCTGCTGCGCTGGGGATACCGGCGGGTGACGATCGACGAGATCGCGAAGCTGGCCGGAGTCGGCAAGGGCACCATCTACCTGCACTGGCGCACGCGCGAGCAGCTGTTCTTCGCCGTGGCGGCCCGCGAGGCGGTCGCGATGCTGGACGCCGTGGCCGCGGCCATGCGAGCCGACCCCGACGAGATCATGCTGCACCGCTACATGCGCAGGTTCTTCCTGGAGGCGATGGGCCGGCCGGTGCTGCGGGCCCTCTTCACCAGGGACGCGGAGACGCTCGACAAGTTCCTCTCCAGCCCGGCGAGGAAACCGCTGGAGGGCACCAAGCTGATCGCCTCGCGCGACTATCTGCGGGTGCTGGCCGGGCACGGGCTGCTGCGCGCCGGGCTGCGTCCTGAGGATCTGGACTACTCGCTGCCGACCATCGTGTTCGGGTTCTTCGCGATCGAACCGCTGCTGCCCGCCGACGTGACGCTCGGGCTGGAGGAGAAGGCCGGGCATCTGGCCGACACCCTGCGCAGGACCTTCGAGCCCGAGCGGCCGTCCGCACGCGAGCCCGCCGCCGCAGAGGTCGTCGAGATCTTCGAACGACTCTCCCATGACTTCAGGGACGCCGCCTACGGAGGCAAACATGGATCATGACATCGACGGGCTGCACCACGTCGGCCACCTCGTCCGCGACATGGACCAGGCGCTGGACCGCTACCGGCGGCTCGGGTTCAGCCTGCCTGGCCCGGCCTATCCGGTGCTCGGCGAGCCTCCCGAGCCGTTCGGCGTGGGCAACACGCACGCGTACTTCCCCGGCAACTTCGTCGAGCTGGTCACGGTCGCGGGATCCGGGCGGGTGCCGGGAGACGCCAGGCTGATCCCCCTGAAAGCTCCCTCGGAGCGGCTGACCGCGCTCAAGGAGGCCGTCCGCGGCACCGCGGCCAACCTGGAGGCCTGCCTGCGACGTTTCGAGGGCGTGCACATCCTGATGTTCGACGCGCAGGACATCGACGGGGCCGCCGCGCGGCTGGCGGCGGCCCGCGTCGGGCACGGCGGCGTCCACGCCGCGCAACGCCCGGTCGAGACGGCGGACGGGACCCGGATGGAGCCCGTCCGCTACCTGGAGATCGACGGCATCGAGCCCGGCCGGGTCCCCGAAGGGCGGGTCGGGCTGGCCGCCAACGACCGCGCCTCGGCCGGCATCAGCCACCCCAACGGCGCGCACGGGCTGGTCGAGTGCGTGCTGTGCGTGGCCGACGACGCGCTCGACGAGGCCGAGCGGCGTTACGAGCGTTACCTGGGGCGTACGGCACGGCGGGACGGGCCCGTGCGCGTGTTCGAGCTCGGAGGAGAGGCCAGGGTCACGCTGGCCGCCGCGTCGGGACTGGACGAGCTGCTGCCCGGCGAGAGCGCGGCGGCGCTGCCCGGCTTCGTGGCCTACGCGGTCGGCGTGAACGACGCCGCGCGAACCGAACGCCTCCTGCGCGCCGGAGGCATCCCGCTGGGCAGGACCTCCGCGGGGGAGCTCGTCGTGCCCGCCCGCGCGGCGTTCGGCGCCGCGATCATCTTCCGCGAGACCGGCCGCCCCTAGTCGCCCTTTGCGCCGTCGATGCGTTCGCGTAGCAGGTCGGCGTGGCCGTTGTGGCGGGCGTACTCCTCGATCATGTGGACGAGGATCCAGCGGTGGGTGCAGTCGGCGCCCCTGTGTTCGCCGGCGGCGTCCAGCGGCGCGGCGGCCGAGATGGCGCGGGCCAGCTCGATCTCCTCCCGCCACGTGGCGAACGCCTCCTCGACGGAGGCGGTGTCGACCTCGTTGAAGTCGGCGTCGTTGTCGCGGTCTTTGTCCCACAGCTTGGGGATGTCCTCGCCGTTCAGCACACGACGGAACCAGGAACGCTCCACGTGCGCCATGTGCCTGACCAGGCCCAGAAGGGACAGGGTGGAGGGCGGCGCCGAACGGAGGCGCAACTGCTCGTCCGTCAGGCCGGCGCACTTGACGGCGAGCGTGCCGCGGTGCCACTCGAGCCAGGTGTCGAGGATGCTTCGCTCGTCGCCGGCCCGGGGTGGAGGAACGCGGGTGTCGGCATTGGTGTCGGTCACGCGGCCAGACTCTACCCGGCGGCCACCTCGGGCCGCGGCCGAGCCTGGAGGAGGCGGGACGCCGCCGCGCGCACGGTGTCGTCCCTGACGGTGGCGACGAAGTCGTCCGGCGTGTCACCGCACAGGTGGCTCAGCCCTGGGGTCTCCTCCAGGAGGGACCGGATGAGCGCTCGCTGGGACGTCAGGCGGCGGGGGCGGCGGCCGGCGTCCATGAGGCACCCGTGCTTGCCCGCGTAGACGAAGGCGGGCGGGAAGTGCAGACCCGGCTCCAGCGTGAGCGGGTGCGCGAGCGTGGTCCTCGTGTAGTTGGGCTCGGTGAGGTCGAGGGCGGCCAGCTGCCGCTCGTCCAGCCAGAGCACGAACAGCCTGGACGTCTCGCCGGGCGCCTCGATCGGCGCGGCGGGCACGTAGCCCGCCCTGCTCACATGGGCCGAGACGCCGGGGGCGACGCCCGGCACGTCGGCGAGCGTCATGGGAACGACGCCGCACACCCCGCGGTCGAGGAACTTCCTGCGCACCTGGCTCGGCGCGGCGTTGGATCCGACGGCGACGACGCGGTGACGAGCCGACAGCGGCCGGCAGCCCCGGTGTGCCAGCAGTGCGCTGAGCGGCTCGCCGGCCGCGCGCCACTCCCCCGGGCTGCTGCCCGCCGGCTTGAGCGGCGCGTACGCGTCGTCGAGCAGGACCCCGGAGGTTTCCGGGATCCGGCCTGGATAGGTGAGGGGGCGGGAGATCGGGTCGTCGTCGAACAGCTTCAACATGTCCTTGCCCGTGACGGGGGGCGGGCTTCACAGTCTATTTACCGCCGGGTGACGACCGTCCACAGCCGGACCGTACTCCGCCTGCGCCCCCAGGCGATCACGGCGCAGAGCACGAGCGTCGTCAGGGGCATCACCACGCCGCCACCCGACACGAACGACTCGGTCAGCGTCGCGCCCGCCATCAGCCCGACGAACGCCAGACCCGCCAGGCCGGCCAGCCGCGGCACGAACAGCGCCACCGCCCCCGCCACCTCCAGCACGCCCACCAGGACGCGGAACCAGTCTCCGAACCCGATGGCCTCGAACGTGGACCTCGCCGGCTCGACGTTCGAGAACTTCCCCATGGCCGACATCAGGAAGACACCGGCCACGACAACCTGGAGGAACCAGAGGACGGCGGAGAGGACGCGCCCGCCGGCCGCCGTACGATCGGCCTTGCTCTCTGTGGTGGTCACGGCGTTCTCCCCTGTCGATCGGCTTCCTGCTTCGACGCTAGGGGCGGACGCGGCCGGGGAGAATCGGCCTGGCTACCCGGAAGGGGTGCACATAGATGCACCCCTTCCGGGAGCCGGTACGTACGAAGGCCGCTCACCGATCCGGTGTGCGGGCAGCGTGGCGATCACCTCGGTGCCGGGAGCGGTCCCGCCGGAGGCATGTCCTGACCCGATCCTTCCTCCGGGCCATGAACGCTACACATACTGGAGTCGTCGCTGATTCCGGCGAAGAGTTGAGTCGCTCCCACCCGCTGCTGGACGGAGTAGTCACGATGAGAACCGGCCTCGTCTCCGCGGCTGTCGCATTCGCGCTTGTCGCCTCACTCGCCACCGGGTGCCGTTCGGAGTTCCTTCCCAGCGAATCGCGTGTAGCTCCAGAACTCATCGCTGACCTGCGAGGTACGGGAAGGGTGCTGGCGGCCACCACGACCGAGTGGTACTGGGACGGCCTCACTGAGATCACGGACATCCTCGTGGTGGACGTCGGTGGGTCGAGCTTCCGTGAGGCCCTCGACAGGGCGCTGGGCATCCTTCGAGCGCGCGGATGGAAGGCTGAGAACCCGCCGAACCTTTGGCGTACACACTTGCAGTCGGACACATGGGTCAACGCATACATCGCAGTTGAGCCGCTGATGAACTACGACGTAGCGACTTCAGATGGGTTCAACGAACCACTCGATGCGTCCAACATGATTCTTTTCAAACGCCTGTCTGAGCAGAACACGTCCGGACATCTGGTGGTCTTGGAAGCGGAACGCCGGACGGCCACGTGAGGAGGTGCTGGCGGCCGGCCGCCCCGCCGCGGCATCGAACGGCTGCATGAGCAGACGGAAGCCGTTCCGGACGCGGGCGGGAACAATCACGGGGCGCACCGAAGCGTCGGACGATGATGATCGCCATTGGGCGAGGCCACAGCAGCACAGCCGTGACCGAAGCTTGTCCACCGCAAGCAGATTCGACCTCTCGTGCAGTCCGGAGCTCTCGCCATGGACCGTATCTTCGGCGCCTCGACCCTCAGCAGTGACGCGGCATGTCACTCACTTGCGACGCAGAAGGCCACTCCCCGTCCTGGGGAGTGGCCTTCTTGCTGTTCGTGCTGGTCGGGGCGACAGTGTGCTGGTTCAGGACATAGGAAACCCATGTCGCAGGACATAGGAAACCTCGGCCGAACGTGTCTCGGGACATAGGCAACCATCGCGATCATGA
>NZ_JBVJHP010000047.1:0-19446 GCF_055586745.1 Nonomuraea sp. NPDC049378 | reverse complement strand
GGGGTGCGATCGGTGCGGTGGTGCTGGTCGACACGCGCCGCCTGGCCGACAGTTTCCCCGCCATCGACTACTTCGAGGAGGCGCAACTGCCGTTCGTGGTGGGCGTCAATGGTTGGGACGGGCAATATCCGCACAGCGACGCCGAGGTCCGCGACGCCCTGACCCTGGCCCCGCACATCCCGATGGTGCGCCTGGACGCCAGGTCGAAGGACTCCGTGAAAAGCGCGCTGATCAACTTGGTCGAACACGCCCTCTCGGTCAGGATGGCCGTGCCGGGCTGGGGCGGCTGAGCCTCTTCCGCGAGCGTCACCGTCCGGGGATGGGCACGACCATCGAGGCCACGTCGACCTTCGACTCCAGGTAGCCGAACTCGTACATGAGGTCCGCCACCCGCTGGATGCGCGTGGCGTTCAACGACGTGGGAAACGTCCCCATCGCCATGGTCATCACCGCCTCCTTCGGGGTCTGGGTGTAGAGCGGGACGACCTCGGCCAGCACCGCGCGGTCGGTCGCGGCCAGGCGCTGCGCCCTGGACACGGCGCGCTGGAAGGCCGCGGCGGTTCGCGGATGCCGGGCCGTCCACTCCTCCGTCGCGGCCCAGCCGTCGATCGGCAGCGCGTCGGTGGGGCCGGTGTTGGTGTCGAGCAGCAGCCGCGCGCCCGCCTGCTGCGCGGCCGACAGGAACGGCTCGACCATCCACGCGGCGTCCACCCGCGACTCCTTGAGCGCGGCCAGTTGGGCCTCGAAGTTCACCACGACGAACTTCACCTGGTCGGGGGCGACCTCATAAGCCTTCAGATGGGCGCTCATCGACATCGTGCCCAGGTTGTCGAGCGAGTTGACGGCGATCGTCGCGCCCTTGAGGTCCTTCGGGCCCTGCAGCGGGGAGTCGTTCATGACCACGACGCCCGCGATGCCCGGCGCCGCGGCCAGGCTGTCGTGCAGGATCTTGATCTTCGCCGCGCCGCTGTCCTGGATGTTGACCAGGGACACGTAGCTGCCCTTGAAGATGTCCATGGTGCCGTTGAGGATCTTCGGCATGACGGTCTGCGGCGCCTGGATGACCTCCGTCCTGACGGTCAGGCCCTCCTCCTTGAAGAACCCGCGGCGGTCGGCGATGAAGACCGGAGCCGACGAGGGCGTCGGGCTGACGCCGATGGTCAGCGCCGTCTTCTCAGGGCCTCCCTGCCGGCCGCCTGCGGGCGGTCCGGGGTCGGCGCCGCCGCAGGCGGTGATGACGATCGTGGCGGCGAGCGCCACGCAGGCGCGGAGGGCGGGCCCGGATCGCATGGTCCTCCTTGGCCGGGGCATCGAGGCCGCCGTGGACGCTGGGAAGTGGACGCGGGGAGTGGACGCGGGGAGTGGACACCGGGAAACGGAACCCGAGGCGGCGGCACGCGGACAGGCGGTGATCGTACAGCAGGAGTGTCGCGAATGCCATGAATGGTCCTGGGGCACGGCTCAGTGAAACATCGCTGATTGTCGGTCGCTGTCCGGCTTTCGTGACGTCTCTGCTTCGCTGGGGGTTGTTTTGCTGTACGTCATCCTTTCCAGGCAGTCAGGTGATTTGTAAGGTTGGCGCAACCTGCCTGGCGTGTGTTGAAATTGCTCTTCGTCTCGGGGGCGCATCAGATGCCGATGCCGGCGTATATGTAGGCCAGAGAGTGGAACCAGTGAGCAACCGATCGCCTGCGGACGTCCACCGTCCCCATCCGCCTTCACCGTCGAAGCCGCATGGCCGAAACGGCGGAAAAGGACGGCGCAAATTCCGGTTCCGGGATTGGCGGGTACGCTCGCGGCTCATCGCCCTGATCGTCATCCCGACCGGAGTGAGCATCGTGGTCGGCGCGCAGCAGGTCATCACGTCGTGGACGCTGGCCGGTCAATACCAGCGCGTCATGGACAAATCCGAGCTCAGCGCCTCCGTCACCGAGCTGACCCACCAGCTGGCCCTGGAACGCGACCTCGCCGTTCACTACGTGGCCGCCGGCCGTACCCCCGAACGCGAGGAGCCGCTGCGCGCGCAGTTCGGCCGAGTGGACTCCGCCGCCGAGGCGTTCCGCGAGAAGGCCGCGACCATCACCCCCGCGTACGGCGAGAGCGCGTCGACCCTCACCCGGCAGATGCTCAGCCGCCTGCCGGAGATCGCCGCCACCCGCGGCACCGTGCTCGGCTCCGCCCTGCTCGCCCTGCCCACCGTCACCAAGTACTCCCAGATCATCGCGGTGCTCGCGCAGTTCCACGACGAGATCGGCAAGGGAGGCGACCAGGAGGTGCTCGCCGGCGACGTGGCCGCCCTCTCCGCCCTGTCCAAGGCGTACAACGCCGCCTCCGAGCAGCGCGGCCTGCTCACCGGCGCGGCCGCCGCCGGGCGGTTCCAGAGCGGCGAACTCGACCGGTTCATCGCCGCCCGCGCACGGCAGGAGAGCGAGGTCAGCGTGTTCAAGTCGGTGGCCACGCCCGACCAGCGCCAACTGTACGACGACACCGTCACCGGCGCCCTGGTGGACCGGGCCGAGGCGATCCGGCTGCGCGCGCTGGCCCAGGCCGCCGACGGCAACCGCATCGACATCGAGCCGGAGCGCCAGGACGACGCCGACCACTGGTTCGAGGCGAGCAGCGGCTCCGTGAACGGGATCTGGACCATGCAGCGCCGGCTCGGGGAGGAGATCAACGTCCACAGCAGGACGATGAAGGACGCCGCCCGCCAGGACGCGCTCCTGGCCGCCGCCTACAGCCTCCTGCTGCTGCTCGCGGTCCTGATCGTCACGGCCATCATGGCCCGGTCCCTGGTCAGCCCGCTGCGCAGGCTCCGCACCGAGGCCCTGCACATCGCCGGGGCCCGCCTGCCCGAGACGGTCCGCCTGCTGCGCGAGCGCGGCGACGGGGCGGGACTCGTGCCCGCGCCCATCGGAGTCGACTCCCGCGACGAGATCGGCGAGGTCGCCCGGGCGTTCGACGAGGTGCACCGCGAGGCCATCCGGCTGGCCGGTGAGGAGTCCCGGCTGCGCGCCAACGTCAACGCGATGTTCGTCAACCTGTCCAGGCGCAGCCAGACCCTGGTCCAGCGGCAGCTCCAGATCATCGACGGGCTGGGGCAGGGCGAGCGGGACGAGCGGCGGCTGGCCGGCCTGTTCACCCTCGACCACCTGGCCACGCGCATGCGGCGCAACAACGACAACCTGCTGGTCCTGGCCGGGCAGGACGCCCCCCGCCGGTGGAACGAGCCGGTCGGCCTGGCCGACGTGGTGCGCGCCGCGCTGTCGGAGGTCGAAGGGGCTGAGCGGGTCGCGGTCAAGCTCGCCGGCGGCGTCGCCGTCTCGGGACAGGCGGTCAACGACATCGTCCACCTGCTGGCGGAGCTGATCGAGAACGCGCTGGCCTTCTCGCCGTACGAGACCCGCGTCACCGTCTCCACCGGGACCATGGAGAGCGGCGGGCTCATGCTCTCCATCGACGACACCGGCATCGGCATGACCCGGGACGAGCTCGAACAGGCCAACGCCCGGCTCGCCCGCGCGCCCACGGTGGACGTGTCGGTCTCCCGCCGCATGGGGTTGTTCGTGGTCGCCCGGCTGGCGCAGCGCCACGGCGTACGGGTGCGGCTGCGCTCGCACGCGGCCGGCCTGACCGCGATCGTGTTCCTGCCCGGCTCCCTGCTCCACTACCACCTGGGCCCGGCCCAGCCCACCCCCGCTGCCTTCCCTTCGTCGCCCGACCGGCCCTCCGGCTTCTTCACCCCGCCGCCCGCCTTCTCCACCACCTCCCCACCCGAGCCCCGGAGCACCCACCCGCCCGACCCGCACACCCCGCCCGGTGCCGAGCCGGAGCCCTACTCCACGCCCGCGGTCGCGAACTGGCCGTCCTTCGCCACCGACCCCTCGGACACCGCGGCACCGCGGGACCTCGCGCCGCCGCCGGTCTGGCCGGGCCCGCCCGGTCCGTACGGCCCCGCCCCACCGCCCAGATCGCCGGCATTCGACCCGCCGCAGGCGGGGCCACCCGCTCGGGGCGCGGACGACTACCTGCCGATCTTCGCCGCCGTGGAGTCGGCCTGGTTCGACCGCGACCGCAGCGACGTGTGGAGCTCGCCCCAGGCGGACGCCGGATGGAGCGCCGCGCAGGCTGCGGCCAGCCCCGTCGACGACGGCGCCACCCCGTCCGGCCTGCCCAAGCGCGTGCCCAGGGCCAACCTGGTGCCCGGCACCGCCGACAGCGCCTCCACTCCCAAGGGCGTGGCCCCCATCCCCCGGATCTCGCCCGACCGGGTCCGCAACCGCCTGGCCGGCTTCCAGCAGGGCGTCCGCGCGGCACGCGACGACCTCAGCACGGGCAACCCCACGCCTCCCGGCCCGTGGAGAACGCCGCCGGGGCAGGGCGCATGACGGGACACGGCCCGCGCCAGGCGGCTCCAGCGGCGCCCGCACGGCACGCGGCCCGGCCCCACCGCGCTCGAAAGGGAAGAACCGCTGAATTCTGCGGGAAGTCACGGCTGGACAATGCCGGTGAGCGCATGATCAGAATAGGCGTCGTCCTGCTTTCTCGGTGGGGAGCATCCATGTTCACACGCAGACTGACGGCGTCTTTTGCTCTCGTCCTGTTGTTCGCGAGCGGCGCCATTCCCGGCGCGGCGGCGGACGCCGGGTCCAGGACGCCGACCCATCCCGGTCCGGTGTTCAGAACGGTCACCGGGAAAAGTGCTCTGCTCTCGCTCCAGACTTTCGGCCGCCCCGACGGCAAGGATATGGTTTTCCGGATTTCGGGGTCGGTTTTCGCGGACGTCACGGGCAACACCCTCGACCCCGCCATGCGGCACGGCCAGAAGCTCTTCAACATCGAGGGTTACAACATCCGGCGGCTCCACCGGGTGCCCGGCACCAACCAGCTTTACCAGCTCTCCCGCGAGATCGTGTTCTACACCGACCCCGCCGACCCGGCGCGGATCGTCCGCGAGTGGAAGAACCCGGTCGACGGCAGGACGTACCCGGTCGTCCCCATCAACAACGACGCGGTCAACTTCGGCCCGTTCCCGATCACGCCCTCCTTCCAGGGGCCCCCGCTGGTGAGGGTGCACGACGAGACGGTGTGGACCAGCGACATCCCCGTACGCGCCGATCTGGGCGCCACGCTCGGCGAGCGGTTCGGCCTGGTGGGCGGCGTCTACACCGCGCAGGAGATGTTCGACTTCTCGGTGGACGGACGCGAGGTCGCCGCCCGCGCCGTCCCCGGCGCCGTCCCGCGCGGCGCGATGAAGACCAAGGTCAGCTGGGCCAGGACCAGCCCGTGGGCGCCGTTCATGTGCCTGGCGGAGACCGAGGTGCGCGGCGGGCTCACCTACCACGCCCGCGGCTGGTCGCTCGACTCCTACGACGACGTCGAACCGTGGTTGCGCGCGGCGGTCGAAGCGGAGCATCCGCGGTTCACCTCCGCGCCCGCCGGGCCGGGCCCGAGCGAGAACTCCTGGACGTCCTTCCACACCAAGCAGCTCGGCAAGGGCGCCACCACCTGGGCGGCCTGGTGCGCCGCCAACGGCCGGTCATGAGCACCGTACGCAACCCGCTCACCGGCTGGGCCGAGCGGGAGCTCGTGCCCGCCACGCCCGCGCAGCTGGCGGACCTGGCGGCCGAACTGCGCGGGCGCGCCGGCGGCTGGCGGAGGGCGGACAGGAGTGAGGTCCTGTCGGCGTTCGCCGCCGCGCTCGCGGCCGACGACGACCTGCTGGCGGCGCTGGTGGCCGACACCGGTCGGGTGGGGGAGTCGTCGCTGGAACGGCGGCTCGCCGCTGACCTGGTCGGGCGCTGGGCCCGCGAGGCTCCCGCGCTGCTGGCGCCGCCCGAGCCGTTCGCCGCGTCGGCGCCGGGGATCGTCGTGGGCGGTGACATGGTCCCCTACGATCTCGTGGGCGTGCTCAGCCCGTGGAACCTGCCCCTGCTCATGGCCCTCATCGACGCGGCTCCCGCGCTGGCGGCGGGCTGCTCCGTGCTGGTCAAGCCGAGCGAGGTGACGCCGCGGTTCATCGAGCCGCTGATGCGGCTGGTGCCTCCCGAACTTCCGCTGAGGGTGGTCGAGGGCGACGGCGAGACCGGCGCGGCGCTGGTGGGAATGGTGGACGCCGTGGTGTTCACCGGCAGCGTCGAGACGGGGCGGCGGGTGGCCGAGGCGGCGGCCCGCGCGTTCGTGCCCGCGTTCCTGGAGCTGGGCGGCAAGGACCCGGCGATCGTGCTGGCCGGCGCCGACCTCGACCGGGCCGCGTCCGCGATCCTGTGGGGCGGCACCGCCAACGCCGGGCAGTCCTGCCAGTCGATCGAGCGGGTCTACGTCGAGCACGACGTCCACGACGACTTCCTCGACCTGCTCGCGAGCAAGGCCGCCAGGGTGGGCCTGACGTGCGAGGGCGGCCCGATAGGTCCCCTCATCCGGCCGGGGCACGAGCAGGTGATCGCCGCGCAGCTGGCCGACGCGACGGCCAGGGGCGCGATCGTGCACACGGGCGGGGAGATCGAACGCCACGGCGGCGGCCACTGGTGCCGGCCCACGGTGTTGTCCGGGGTCACCCACGAGATGCGGGTCATGACGGAGGAGACGTTCGGCCCGCTGCTGCCGGTCATGGCCGTGGCCGGCGCCGAGGAGGCGGTGGCCCTGGCCAACGACTCCGTCTACGGGTTGTCGGCCGCCGTCTTCGCCGCCTCGGAGCAGGACGCCATGGAGGTGGCGGCCCGGCTGCGCGTGGGGGCGGTCAGCATCAACGACGCCTCGCTGACCGCTCTCGTGCACGAAGGCGAGAAGGACTCGTTCGGGCTGTCCGGCCTGGGCCGCTCGCGCATGGGCGCCGCCTCGATCCGCCGGTTCCTGCGCCGCCGGGCGTTCCTGGTGAACCGGTCGCCGGCCGCCGACCCGTGGTGGCATCCGCTGGAGAAGGAGTGAGCGTGGGACTTCGCGAGGACATGCCGCTGCTGGCGCGGCACGAGGGCCGGTGGGAGGGCGAGTACGTGCACGTCGACCCCGGCGGCGCCGTGCTCGACCGGCACCGCGTCGAGATGACCTGCGCCATCGTCGGCGACGCCACCTACCACCAGACCAACCGCTACACCTGGGACGACGGCCGGGTGGAGGTGCACGAGTTCCCCGGCCGCCATCTCGGCGGCGGCCGCTGCGGGTTCGACACCGACCGGCTCAAGGGCGAGTTCTGGGAGCTGGACGAGTCCACCATCTACCTGCGCTGGCAGTTCAAGGCGGAAGGGGAGGACCTGCGGCTGTTCGAGCTGATCGTGCTGAGCGGGACGGGCGACACCCGCAGCAGGGTCTGGCAGTGGATCCGCGGCGGCGTGTGCGTGCGCCGTACCCTCATCAACGAGCGGCGGGTCGGCTGAATGACCGCCTACACCGCGCTCGCCCTGCAGGTGCGGACCCGCGCCGTCAACGCGGCCGCCGACCCGCGGGCCGAGATCGCCGCCGCCGTCGACCGGATCGCCGAGCGGGTCCGCGGCTCGGCGGCGTGGCTCGGGCCCGGCCTGCGCCTGGTGGTGCTGCCGGAATACGTGCTGACCGGGTTCCCCATGCGCGAGAGCTTCGCCGAGTGGCGCGAACGGGCCGCTCTCGACCCTGGCGGCCCCGAATACCGAGCGCTCGGGGAGATCGCCGCGCGGCACGAGCTGTTCCTGTGCGTGAACGCGTACGAGCGCGACGAGCACTTCCCCGAGCTGTACTTCCAGGCGTCGGTGATCCTCTCCCCGCAGGGGGAGGCGGTGCTGCGTTACCGCCGGCTGCACTCGATGTTCACGCCGACCCCGTACGACGTGTGGGAGCGGTACCTCGACGTCTACGGCATCGACGGGGTGCTGCCGGTGGCCCGCACCGAGATCGGCAACCTGGCGGTGCTCGCCTCGGAGGAGGTCCTCGTGCCGGAGCTGGCCCGCGCGCTGGCCCTGCGCGGTGCCGAGGTCTTCTGCCATCCCACGTCGGAGGCGTCCTCGCCGGCGCTGACGCCCAAGGCGATCGCCCGCCGCGCCAGGGCCGTCGAGAACCACGCCTACGTCGTCTCGGCCAACAGCGGCGGCCTGTCCGGCATCGCGATCCCCGGAGACTCCACCAACGGCGGATCCGAGGTGATCGACCACGAAGGCCGGGCGCTGGCGCTGGCGGGCGCGGGCGAGTCGCTGGTGGCCGCCGCGGAACTGGACCTGACGGCGCTGCGCCGGCACCGGCGGCGGCCTGGGATGGGCAACCTGCTCAGCCGCGTGAAGACCGGCCTGTGGGCTGAGGAGTACGCCCGCCACGACGGCGAGCGGCCCGGCGGCCTGGCGGCCGGGCCGCGCGACCGGGCCTGGTTCACGACCAGGCAGATCGAGGCGATCGAGCGGCTGTACGGCGAAGCTAGGCCCTGACGCCGCGGTGCCAGGAGAGCACGAGCCGCTCGACGCCCAGGAACGCGGCGTTGAGGGCGATGCCGAGCAGGCCGAGCAGCACGATCGCCGCCCACATGGCCGGGATGTCGAACTGGCTCTGCGCCTCCAGCATGCGGTGCCCGATGCCCTCGCTGCTGCCGACGAGCTCCGAGATCACCATCATGATCAGCGCCAGTGACACGCTCAGCCGCAGCCCGGCGAAGATCTTCGGGGAGGCGGCGGGCAGGATGACGCGGACGAGCCGCTGCCAGGGGCCCAGCCGGTAGACGACGCCGGTCTCGATGTACTGGCGGTCGACGTGGCGGGCGCCGTCCATGGAGTTGATCAGCACCGGCCAGATGACGCCGTACACGATGGAGGCCAGCTGCATCGGGGTGCCGATCTTGAACAGCACCAGGAACACCAGTACCAGCGTGGACGGCGGCACCGAGCGGCCGAAGTGCACGAGCGGCTCGACCAGGGCCGACAGCAGCCACGAGCGGCCGAGCGCGACGCCGACCAGCACGCCCGCCGCGCACGCCACCGCCCACCCGGCGAACAGCCTGGCCAGGCTCGGCAGCAGGTCGGCGACGGCCTCGTCGGTGAGGAACGCCCGCGACGGCGGGCCCGAGAACCACATCTCGTGCAGCCGTACGACGATCCGCGACGGCGGCGGGAAGTAAGGTGCGTCCGCAGAGCGGGTGGCCAGCTCCCAGCCGAGCACGGCCACGGGCAGCAGCCAGTACCACACCAGCCGGCGGGCGGCGGCGGTCATGACGGCTCTCCCGCGCGCGCCCGGTGCCAGCGGAACAGGCGGCGCTCGGCGGACGTGAACAGCACGTTGGCGGCCAGCCCGATGACCCCGGCCCACAGCGGGGCGGCCAGCATGCGGTCGGCCCGGTTGGCGCTGCCCGCCAGCGACTGGAACGCGCCGATCCCGCCGCCGCCGGGAGCCAGCAGCTCCACGCTCACCGCCACGATCAGGGTGACGGACACGGCGATGCGCACGCCGGTGGCGATGAACGGCGCCGCGCTCGGCAGGCTCACCCGCAGCGCCACGGCCAGCGGCCCGAAGCCGAAGCTGCGCAGGGTCTCCTTGGCCAGCGGGTCGACGTCGCCCAGGCCGTACAGGGTGTTGATCAGCAGCGGCCACGAGCAGGTGTAGACGATGAGCGCGACCTTGGCGTCGTGGCTCACCGGGAACAGGAACATGGCCAGGGGGATGAGCGACACCGAGGGGATCGGCCGCAGGAACTCCACCAGCGGGCGTACCGACCGCTCCACGAACGGCACCGTCCCGAGCAGCAACCCGGCGGGCACGGCGACCGCGATCGCGATCGCCAGCCCGCTCGCGCACGCCTCCAGCGTGGCCAGCACGTCGGCCCTGAACTGCGCTTCCAGCGGCAGCCGCGCCGCCGTCACCAGCACCTGCGACGTGTACGGCAGCACGTCGGGGACGAGCCCGACGCGCCCGGCCGCCTCGGCGACGGCGAGGAAGCCCGCCACGCCGAGCGCGCCGAGCGCGGCCCGCGCGATCCGCCGATCGATCATCCGCCCAGCGGCGCGAACAGGTGCGCCGCGTCCACCTTGGACTTGAGGTAGCCGTAGCCGTGCAGCAGGTCGCCGAGCTTCTGCACACCGGCCCTGTCGGCCTCGAGCGAGAACGTGCCGAGCGTCATCGCCGCCGCCGCGTCGGCCGGGATCTGCGTGTACGTCGGCACGACCTCGTCGATGGCCTTGCGGTCCTCGCCCGCGATCTGCTGGGCCTTGGCCAGGGCGCGGTGGAAGGCGGCGGCGGTCTTGGGGTTCTTGGCCAGCCAGTCTTCCGTGACGCCCCAGCCGTCGATCGGCACGCCGGCGGTGACGCCGTCGGTGGTGTCGATGATCTGGGTGGCGCCGTCCTTCTTCGCCGCGGTCAGGAACGGCTCGACCAGCCAGGCGGCGTCGACCTTGCCCGAGGACAGCGCGCTGATCTGGTCGGCGAACTGCACCGGGACGTATTTGACGTCGTCCGGCTTGAGCCCGGCCTCCTGCAGGTGGGCGTTGGTCAGCGTCTGCCCGAGCGCCTTCAGCACGTTGACCGCGATCGTCTTGCCCTTGAGGTCGGCGGCCGACTTGATCGGCGAGCCCTCGGCCACCACGACGCCGGCGACGTTGGGCGCGGCCTCCTGGCTGTGCTGGAAGAGCTTGAGCGTGGCCGCGCCGGAGTCGTTGATCGCCATCAGGGACACGTAGCTCGTCAGGAACGCGTCCATGCTGCCGTTGAGGATCTTCGGCATGACCGCCTGCGGAGCCTGGATGATCTCCGTCTTGACGGTCAGCCCCTCCTCCTTGAAGAAGCCCCGCTTCTCCGCGATGAACAGCGGCGCCGACGACGGGACCGGCACCACACCGACCAGCAGCTGGGTCTTCTCCAGCCCGCCCGCGGAGCCTCCAGGAGCCGCGGTGCCGCCGTCGCCGCTCTCGCCGCCCCCTCCGCACGCGCTCAGCGAGAGGGCGATCGCCATGCCTGCGGCTAGTATCCTGGCCAGCTTCATCGCTTCTGCCTTTCTGGGGGACAAGGGGGTGCCCAGAGGGTCGTCAGGATGTCGAGCCTACGGTAGCCGATCTCTCCTGACTCGCCCTTTGTCGATCAGCTATGGGCATGGCAAGCTCGGGTCCGGCACATCTGATCATCGGACCGACCGCACGGCGCCCCCCGGGCCGCGTGCCTGCTGATTGCGAGGAAGCTGATGGATGCCAAGGAGTACATGGCCGGCGTGTTCGACCGCGCGTCCGGCAGTTACGAACGCGTCGGCGTGCCGTTCTTCACGCCCGTCGCCGCCGAGCTCGTACGCCGCGCCGCCCCCGGCCCCGGCGACCACGTGCTGGACGCCGGGTGCGGCACCGGCGCCTCGCTCGTGCCGGCCGCCCAGGCCGTCGGCCCCACAGGCCGGGTCGTCGGTCTCGACCTCGCACCCGGGATGGTGGCCGCCGCCACCGCCGAGGTGGAGCGCCACGGCCTCAGCCAGGCGGCCGTCGTGCTCGGCGACGCGGAGCACGCCGAAGACCTGCTGCCGGGCGAGCGGTTCGACATCGTGCTGGCGGGGATGATGCTCTATTTCCTGCCCGACCCGCCCGCCGCCGTGCGCTCCATGGCCGGGCTGCTGCGGCCGGGCGGGCGGCTGGCGGCCAGCCTGCTGGTCCGGTCGAGCCCCGCCGAGGCCGAGCTGTTCGCGCTGGTGGAACGGGCGCTGGCGCCCTACACCACGGGGGCGGGCAGCGCGCCGTTCCACCACACCCTGGGCGCGCCAGGCGAGCTGACCGGGCTGTTCGAGCAGGGCGGACTGGGCGACGTCGAGTGCGCGGACGTGGTGTTCGAGGTGACCGTCGGGGCCGGGCAGGTGTGGGACTGGCTCTGGTCGGCCGCCCGCAGGGCCTCGCTGGAGAGCATCCCCGAGTCGCTGCGCCCCGAGGCCAGGGCCGCGCTGGAGGCGTCGTTGCCGCAGGAGGGTTTCCTGCTGGCCCGCACCGTGCGTTACGCCACGGGCACGCGCGCGTGAAAGCTCACGCGGGCCGGGACACGTAGCGTCCCACCGGACGGCCCACGACCTTGCCGGCGTCCAGCACGCGGTTGCCGCGCACGAACGTGTCCGTCACCTTGGCCGTCAGCTCGAAACCCTCGAACGGCGTGTATTCCTGCGTCGACTCCGAGTCCTGCGCCCGGACCGTCCAGGTGCTCGCGGGGTCGACCAGGCAGATGTCGGCGTCGAAACCGGGGGCGATCGTGCCCTTGGTGCGCAGACCGTACCTCCTGGCGGGGTTCCAGGAGGTCAGCGCGGCGATCCTGCCGTACGGCAGGCCCCTGCGGCGGCCCTCCGTGATCAGGCCGGACAGCAGGTATTCCGCCCCGCCGAACCCGGCCTTGGCCACGAAGACGTCGTCGCGCGGATCGCCGAACTTGAGCTCGTCGCGGCAGCAGGCGTGGTCGCTGACGACCCAGTCCACGGTGCCGTCGAGCACGTACTCCCACAGCGCCTCGACGTCCTCGCGCGGCCTGATCGGCGGGTTCACCTTCGCTCCGAGGCCGCTGGCCGTGTCGACGTCGGCCAGCAGGTGACCGATCGTGACCTCGCGGCGGAAGTCGATGTGCGGGAACGTCGCCGCCATCCGCACGGCCGCGTCCAGGGCCTTGCGGGACGACAGGTGCAGCAGGTTGACGTTGGCCAGCCCGGTCTCGTGGGCGAGGTAGGAGGCGATGAAGACGGCCAGCCCCTCGGAGTGCTGGGGGCGGGAGGCGCTGTAGGCGGCCAGCCCGCTCAGGTCTCCCGCCTCCTCGACGAGCTTCGTGTACGCGGTCATGATCTCGGCCGTCTCGCAGTGCAGCGACAACGAGATCTCGCCGGCCAGTTCGGGCAGGCGTTCCCTGGCCGCCTGCACCCCGCGCATCACGAACTCGAAGTGCGCGTAGTCGTAGCGCTCGCCCTCCGGCAGCATGAGGAACGCCCGCTGGTCGTCGGAGCGCCCGTGCAGCCCGTGCCCGCCGTAGAACATGAAGATCTTGAACGACGGCACCCCGAACCGCTCGACCAGGTCGGGCAGCTCGTCGATGTGCCCGCTCGACATGGGCGCCAGGTGGAATCCGTAGTCGACGTAGGCCCGGCCCTCGGCCTGCCTGAGCACCTCGGGGAAGAACTCGGCGTAGGGGCCGCCCTTGTTGAGGTAGTACTGGCCGGTCCGCATGTAGGTGAGCGCGGTGGTCACGCCGCCCTGCGCGCTCGCCCGGCTCTCCGACTCGGTGTCCTCGGGCAGCGGGTTGTAGATGCCCCAGTGCTGGTGGGCGTCCACGACACCGGGGAAGGCCAGCCTGCCGCCGCCGTCGATCACCTCGCCGGCTCCGGCCAGCCCCGGCCCCACCCGGACGATGCGGCCGTCCTCGACGGCGATGTCCGCCGCCACGGGCTGGTCGTGCTCGTGGGTGACGACCTTCACGTTCTTCAGCAGCAGCTCGGTCACGGGGGAGTGTCTCTCCTAGCGATTAAGCGATCAAGCGATCAAGCGATGCGGTGGGCGTCGCGGTGCCAGGCCAGCACGCGCCGCTCGACCATCAGGAACAGGGAGTTGAGGACGAAGCCGAGCACGCCGAGCACCAGCACGCCCGCCCAGATGGCCGGCATGTCGGCGTTGCTGTTGGCCAGGCTGAGCAGGTAGCCGATCCCCTCGGTGCTGCCCTTGAGCTCGGAGATGACCATGAGGATCAGCGCCAGCGAGACGCTCAGGCGCAGGCCCGCGAAGATCTTCGGCGCCGCGGAGGGCAGGATGATGCGGAAGAGCCTGAGCGAGGCCGGCACGCCGAACACGGTGGCGGTCTCGACCTTCAGCCGGTCGACGCTGCGTGCGCCGTCGATGGAGTTGAGCAGGATCGGCCAGATGATGCCGAAGACGATCGTCGCCACCTGCACCTGGGTGCCCATCGTGAAGAGCACGAGGAAGAGGGGGAGCATGACCGGCGGCGGCACCGCGCGGGCGAACTCGACCAGCGGCTGCACGACGTCGGCCAGCCAGGCGGTCCTGCCCAGCGCGACGCCGAGCGCCACGCCGACGACCACCGCGACGGCCCACGAACCCGTCACCCTGACCAGGCTGGGCACGAAGTTGCCGACGGCCTCCTCGGTGAGGATGTACGGCCCGGAGAACCACATCTCGTACATCCGCGTCACGATCAGGCTCAGCTCCGGCAGGTACGCGATGTCGAGAGAGCGTGCCAGGAGCTCCCAGCCGCCGAGGACGACGGGGATCAGCCACAGCCGCTTCAGCAAGGTGCGCATCATGTCGTTCGCCACCTGAACAGACGCCGCTCGGCCCGTACGAGCACGGTGTTGACGACGAGCCCGAGGAAACCCGCCCACAGCAGGGCGGCCAGGACGTCGATCATGGCGTCGGCGCCGATGCCCGTGCTCGCCTGGATGAGGAAACTGCCGATGCCGGTCGACCCGCCCACGATGTACTCCACGCTGATCGCCAGGATGAGCGTGATGGACGCGGCGAGCCGCACTCCCGTCGCGATGAAGGGCGCCGCGCTCGGCAGGGACACCCGCCACAACACGGCTCCGGCGCCGAACCCGAACGTGCGCAGCGTCTCCTTGCTCACCGGGTCGACGTCACGCATGGCGTACATGGTGTTGATCAGGATGGGCCAGGACGCGGCGAAGACGATGAGCGCGACCTTGGCGTTGAGCTCGGAGGGGAAGAAGAACAGCGCCAGCGGGATCAGCGCCACGGACGGGATCGGCCGCAGGAACTCGACGAACACCCGGGTCATCTCCTCGATCACCGGGACAGTTCCCAGCACCAGGCCGATGGGGACCGCGACCAGGACGGCGAGCGGCAGCCCGACGATCGCGGCGGTGATGGTGCCCAGCAGGTGGTCGAGGAACTCCGGGTCGACGGCGAGTGCGACGGTCCTGGCCAGCGTGTCCACGGCCGGCGGCAGCCATTTGATCGCGCCCGACGCGCCGAGGACCTGCCACAGCAGCAGAAAGCCCGCCACGCCTGCGGCGTGGCGGGCGTACTTGACCAGCCGGGCGCGGGCGAGCGGGGACCGCTCGCGCCGCGCCGGTGTGACTGTAGCCGTCATCCCTGGGTGGGAGCCGTGTAGATCATGGACTTCACGTCCATCTCCTTCTTGAGCATGCTCGAGTCGAGCATCAGGTCCGCCACCCGCTGGATGCGCTCGGCGCTCAGCGAGGTCGGGTAGGCGCCCAGGTTGATCGTGGCGGCGGTCTCTGCCGGGATCTGGGTGAAGGTCGGCAGGACCTTCGTCACCGCGCTACGGTCGGTGGCCGCGATGTTCTGCGCCTTGGCCATCGCCCGCTGGAACGCCGCCAGCGTCTTGGGGTTGTCGGCGACCCACTTCTCCGTGGCGGCCCAGCCGGTGATCGGCAGACCCTCGGTCGGGCCCGACATCGTGTCCACCAGCATGGTGGCCCCGAGCTCCTTCTTCGCCTGGCTGACGTAGGGGTCGGTCATCCAGACGGCGTCCACGTCGCCCTTGTCGAGCGAGGAGAGCCAGTTGGTCGTCGGGACCTCGACATAAGTGAGGTCCTTGTTGGGGTCGAGGCCGGCAACCTTGAAGTGCGGGTTCATGGTGAGGACGCCCAGGCCCTTCAAGGCGTTGACGCCGACCTTCTTGCCCTTCAGGTCGGCGACCTTCTTGATGGGGGAGTCCTTCTTCACCATGATGCCGAACGCGCCCTGCGCGCCTTGGTAGGAGTCGGCGATGTACTTGAACTTCTCGGTGCCCTGTTCCTGGATCGTCAGGATGGTGGCGTAGCTACCGAGAACGACGTCCATGGCGCCATTCGAAAGCTTTCCCAGGACCTGCTGCGGAGCCTGGATGGGCTCCTGCTTGACGGTGAGGCCTTCTTCCTTGAAGAAGCCTCGTTCCATGGCGATGAACAGCGGCGCCGAGTCCGCGCCGGGATATTGGCCGATCAGCAGGTCGGTCTTCATACCGGCGTCGGCGCCTGAGCCCTCGGCCTTGTCGTCAGAACCGGAGCACCCAGTGATGACGAGGGTGGCCACAAGCCCAACCAGGGCAGTACGCCCTAATGCACCGAACCGCATTGCGGGTCTCCTTTGAACCGGGGGGTGAGTGCGAACGGGGGTGTTCAACGACGCTGGCACCTTAGCGCAGGCCATGCTTACCAGGTCACCTGGAACGCCGGAAATTAACAAGATATATCCACATATATGGTATTTTGCGGTGGTTTGTCCGTTTGTCGGGAAATCTGGAGTCCTTGACGTGGGACCGTTGGGGCAGGTGTGGTGAATTGCGTAAAATGCTGAGCCGTGTGTTGCTTGTGATCTTTGCGGTATTGGCCGATCTCAGGTAGATGTGCTCCAATTAGCTCTCGCCCCAAGGGTGCGTCGGCGTCACATGGCAAACATGCGTAATGACGTGATCTACGTGCACCAGGCCATCCGAGGAGAGGTTGCGGAGGCAAGTGAAGACTGTGATCCCCCCTACGGGCGGCGAACAGGGCTTAACAGAAGAAGCCCCCCGACAAGGCCCCCGTGGGCCAGAGATGTCCGAGCCGGACGGCGTGGACGCGGTCGACAAACGCCAGGCGGGATCTCGCTTCTCCATACGCAACTGGCGAGTGCGCTCCAAGCTGCTGGTCATCGTCATCATCCCGACCCTGGCCGCACTCGTGTTCGGTGGCCTGCGCGTCACCACCTCGATCGCCACCGCCGGTGAGTACGCCCAGGTCAACGAGGTGGCCGTGCTCGCGAGCCGGCTGACCGCCCTCGCCCACGAAGTCGAGCGCGAACGTGACCTGACCGCCCGGTTCGTCGCCCTGGGACGCCGGACATCCGGCGACGAGAAGGCCCCCGCGGACGTCGCGGCCCAGTACGAGAACGTCGACAAGCTCGTCGCCGAGGTCAAGCCGGGCATCGAGACCCTCATGTCCTCCGACAACTCGGCGGCCCCCGAGGCCCTGCGCATCAAGAACCGCTTCGACGAGCTCGCCACCTCGCGAGACACCGCGGTCGCCTCCCAGCTCGACGTCAACTCCGTCATCGAGCTCTACGACCGGACCATCTCCGACCTCCTCTCGCTGAACGACAAGATCGACCAGGGCGCGGTCGACAAGGAACTGTCCGCGAGCGTGTCCGGCTTCGCCGCCCTGGCCCGGGCCAAGCAGTACGTCTCCACCCAGCGCGCGCTGCTCGTCGCCGCCCTGGCCACCGGCGAGTTCGGCAAGGCCGAGCTCGACGCCTTCATCGCCGCCCGCGCCCAGCGGAACAGCGAGCTCGCCACCTTCAAGTCGCAGGTCTCCCTCCAGCTCCGCCAGGCGTACGACGACTCCGTAAGCGGCCGGTCCGTGGACCGCGCCGAGGTCCTGCTGGCCCGAGCCCTGCTCCTGCAGGACGACGGCCTGCCCCTGCGCGACCGCAGGCTCGGCCTAACCCGCGACGGCAAGGCGTGGTTCGACGCCATCAGCGAGACCATCGACGGGATGCGCTCCGTCGAGCAGCAGACGGCCGACTCCATCGTGCTGCGCAGCCGCACACTGGAAGGCGCGGAGCAGCAGAACGCCGTGATCGTCGGTGGCGTGATCGCCGCCCTGCTCCTCCTCGTGCTGCTGGTCACCGTCTTCATGGCCCGCTCGCTGAGCGGCCCCCTGCGCAGGCTGCGCAGGGAAGCGCTGTTCATCGCCGGCCGCCGCCTGCCGGAGACCGTCAAGCAGCTGCGTGAGAGCGGCGAAGGCTCGATCGGGCCCGTGACCCCGATCGGCGTCGCCTCCAACGACGAGATCGGTGAGGTCGCGCGGGCGTTCGACGAGGTGCACCGTGAGGCGGTGCGGCTGGCGGGCGAGGAGGCGCGGCTGCGGAGCAACGTGAACGCGATGTTCGTGAACCTGTCGCGGCGTAGCCAGACGCTGGTGGAGCGGCAGATCACGTTGATCGACGGTCTGGAGCAGGGTGAGCAGGACGAGCAGCGGCTCGGGAACTTGTTCAAGCTGGACCACCTGGCCACGCGTATGCGGCGTAACAGCGAGAACCTGCTGGTGCTGGCGGGACAGGACCCCCCGCGCCGCTGGAGCAAACCGGTCAAGCTGGTCGACGTCGCCCGCGCCTCCCTTTCGGAGGTGGAGAACTACGAGCGGGTCGTGTTGCAGGTGCCCGACGGGGTGTCGGTGGCCGGTCAGGCGGTCAACGACGTCATCCACCTGATCGCGGAGCTGGTGGAGAACGCCCTGTCGTTCTCGCCGCGCGAGACGCGGGTGACGGTGTCGGGCAGCAGGATCGACGGCGGCGGCGTGATGTTGTCGATCACCGACTCCGGCATCGGCATGACCCCCGACGAACTGGCCCAGGCCAACGAGCGCCTCATGGAAGCCCCCACCGTGGACGTGTCGGTGTCGCGGCGCATGGGCCTGTTCGTGGTCGCCCGCCTGGCGCACCGCCACGGCATCCGGGTGCAGCTGCGCCCCCACGGCTCCGGCGGCCTGACCGCCATGGTCCTCATGCCGGAAGCGCTCCTGGGCTCGCAGGCCCCCTCGTACGGCCCGACCCCCGCGAACAACGGCATGGGCCAGCAGGACAGCATCTCGTTCGACGAGGGCTTCGGCGCCGCCCGTCAGCCCACGGGACAGCCGCCCGTCCCCCAGTGGGGCGCGGGCGGAAGCTACCAGCCGGGGCCCGGGCACCCGTCGTTCCCCTCAGAGCCGTCGTTCCCGTCGCAACCGTCGTTCTCGTCGCAGCCCTCGTCCTTCTCTCCCCGGGGGAGCATGGACTCCGGCTGGCCCTCCGATCCGCGCAACAACGGCGGCGGTTACGACACCGCCGACGTCTGGGTCCCCTCGCGCAACCCCGCGAGCCCGCCCGGCAACTGGATGAGCAGCAGCAACCCGCTGCCGCAGCGGCCCACCGGCGACCGGGCGAACGCCGGCAGACCGGACCCCGACGCGGGAAGGTACGACTTCCCCGAGACCGAGTCCGCCGCGACAGGTCCGATGCCCGCCGTGCAGCCCGCCTCCGCCGGCGACGAATATCTGCCGATCTTCGCCTCGGTCGAGTCGGCCTGGTTCGAGCACGGCCCTGACAGCGACGCCACCTGGGGCTCCGCCAAGGCCGACGCCGGCTGGAGCGCCGCCGAAGCCGTCGTCGAGCCCGCACGCGACGGCGCCACGGCCGCCGGGCTGCCCAAGCGGGTGCCCAAGGCCAACCTGGTGCCCGGCTCCGCCGACACAGTCTCCGCGCCGAAAGGCGTCGCGCCGATGCCCGCGGTCTCGCCGGAGCGGGTGCGCAGCCGGCTCTCCAGCTTCCAGCAGGGGTTCCGGGCGGCACGTGATGACATCAGCGAGGGCAGGACGTATCCCTCCGGCCCCAGGAGTGTTGAAAGCAGGGATGAGCGGTCATGAGTGACCTGAGCCAGTCGGCACGCGGGGTGGATTGGTTAATCACCGATTTCGTCAACTCCGTTCCCGGGGTCGCGCACGCGGTGGTGGTTTCGTCCGACGGGTTGCCGCTTGCGGCGTCGTCGGGTTTTCCGGCTGATCGGGCGGATCAGCTG
>NZ_JBVJHP010000046.1:0-22602 GCF_055586745.1 Nonomuraea sp. NPDC049378 | reverse complement strand
TCGACAACCCTTCTACCAGGGGCTCTTCTACTTGTCGATCAAGCTCTTCCGCGCAGCATGCCCGCGACCTGCGGCTTCAGGTTGGAAAACACTCAGTGATGACCGGCGGCACCACGCAGTAGAGAGGGCGGCCCAGTCGGTGGACTGGGCCGTTTCTCTGGTTCGGCGTTGCCGGGCGTGCAAGGAGAATAGGTCTTTCTTCTCAACCCCCTCACCCGATACGGAGGTCATCGAGCGTGACCGTAGGCACCGTGCCCCACGGCGATCTGGCCCGCACCGGCCGGTGTGCCGGTCCGGGCATCGTCAGCGAACCGCAGGTGGTAAGGAGGTTCTCCACTCCTGCGAGCCCTTCGCTTCCGGCTGCCGCCGATGGGGTGATGTACGTGAGCGACGCCGAGGGCAACGCCTGCGCCTTCGACCTCGGCACAGGCCATCGGCTGTGGATCCGGCAGCACTGCGCCAACCCCCTGGATCACGACGACTGGGGTGGGTTGCGCTTGCAGCGGCCCCCGGCTCTCACTCGCGGCCTGGTCATCATCGACACAGGTGAGGAGATCTTCGGGTGCGACAGAGGCGACGGACGGTTGAGGTGGAAGTCCGAAGGAGCAGGCAGACCCACCGTGGTCGACGACCTGCTTCTGGCAACCGATTTTGGGCTCATGGCGCGCGACGCTGCCTCGGGCCGGCTCCTCTGGCAGGCCGACGAGCGATCCGGCGACCACACGTACGCCCTGCTCAACGTCCATCCCACCATCGCGGAGGACATGCTGCTGGTGACCGAGGGGTATGAGCCGCACCGCCACGAAGACAGCGGGGTGCATGCCTTCGACCTGCGCACCGGCGCTCTGCGCTGGGAGATCTGGGGAGATGACGAACCGGCGTGCGCCCAGATACCGCCCTGTGCCAACCCGGACGCCGTGCTGGTCATGGGTCCGCCCGTCTGGGCACGCGGTCTCGTGTGGATACGCCATTACCGGGTGCATGGTGCCGATCTCCCGGACGAAACGAAGCTGGTCGGCCTCGATCTGAGGACGGGGCGACCGCAGCGGACACTTGCCTTGGAGGGGGTTGACGACTATTTGGAGCCTCACATCGGAGCGCCGATCTTCGGGCCCGATCTGGCCTACTGCCAGGCCGATAAGCGGATCGACGCGCTGGATCTCGTCACCGGGACCGTTCGATGGAGCAGACGCCTGGCCACGTCCATGGTGGGAGCGCCATTGCTCGCCGGAGACGTGCTGCACGTGGCCATCGAGAACGGTGGCCTGCACGGCTTCGACGCCGGCACCGGCGACCCGAGATGGAGCATCGCCTTGGAGGAGACCACCACGTGGTCGGCGGCGGACGTCCTCTACAAGTTAGGCGAGGTGGCGGGATATGACGAGGTCGCGGCCCCCTTCGTCCTCACGGACGGGCATCTTTTCGCCCGCACCGACAACGCCGTGCTCATGCTCCGCTGAAAGATCAGCCAGCCCTGCGCCGAGGCCACCGCTTCAGCCACGGTGATGCGGTTCGATCGAACGCCGGGATCTCATCCCGGCGTTCGATCGCGTCACGACAGCGGCAGCGGGGCGAAGCCGTCAAAGGAAGCCCGGTACGACGTCCAGCGCGAGGGTTCCGCCCTGCCATCCGCTCACCAGCCAGGGCACGGCGGCGTAGTAGAGCCCGATCCCGAGCACGAGTCCCACCATCAGGCCCCCGGCGGACCACAGAACCCGTCCGCGGCTCCCGGCGAAGGCGCCGAACAGCAGGCCCAATCCGGTCACCAGGACCAGGGCGAGCGCTCCCGGCAGCAGGCCGGGGGGCGCGGCCATCAGGTTCCGCGGGTCGATCACCGTGACGTCCCAGCCGGCTTGGGCCACCGCCGCACGGACCCCGCTCACGTCCCCGGCGAGCCACCAGTCGGGGGTGGGCAGTGGCGGGCGTGCCGACGCCAGATTCCACGCCTGCAAGGACGGAAGGTCCACCAGAGCGCCGGGCTCATTGAGCGGAATGCCTGGCATGTGCTCGACGACACCGGCGAGCTGAACCCGCACCCGCTGCCGGCCCAGAGCCATGAAGCCGGTCTCGCCCGTGGTGAGCTTCGCGGAGGTGGCCAGCTCGGGCGTGAGCACGATGGGCAGCGGCCGGTCAGGAGAGGCGTCCACCGGCACCGGCCGCACGACGGCCGCGGCGGCATTCACCTTGAGCGAGAACAGCCCTCCGCCGTCCTGCGCGCCTTCCGACCAGCGCTGATCCCGCGTCAGGGCCACCTGCCGGCCGTCGGCGCTCAGCACGGTCACGGTGACCACATGAGGGGAGTCGTCGGTCGAGTCCGCCAGGAAACCACGGACGGCGAGGGGATAGGCGATCTGGCCGCCCGGCCCCGCCAGACCGGCCAGGTCCACGTCGGCCTTCGTGGTGCCCTCGCGCAGCGGTGCGACGGGCAGGTGGTGCCAGACGCCGAGCGCGTCGGAGAGCACCACGCGCAACCGCGGCGGGTCGGCGTCGGCGGGCGCCTCCGTCTCGACGGTGAGCGTACGAGGGGTGCCGGGGAGGTTCAGGGCGCCGATCCTCGGACGACCGGCGGCCATCGCGGCCGCCATCTGGGTGACACTACGGTCCGACAGGCCGGGCCGTAGCCGCATCACCTCGGCAAGGTGGTCCGCGTCGATGCCCAGGAGCGTGGTGCGCCGAAGGTCGACCTCGGTGCGGTCGCGGTGGCCCGGCACGGCGGCGGTGACGCCGGGCAGCGCGGCGAAGGCCGTGCCACGGCCCAGCACGTCCGGCTTGCCGCCCGCGGCGGGGCCGGTCAGCCGCAGATCCGCTCCGGTCAGGTGGGCCGCCTGATCCATCTGGGACGTACGCCAGGTCGCCGCGCCTCCGGCCGCGACCACGGCCACCGCGGCGGCCACGGCGGCGGCGGTCGCCGCCCTACCCGGTCTCGGCACCTTGACCTCGACGAGCAGGAGCACCGCCGCGAGCAGCGCCATCGCCATCGCCGGCAGGAGCGACCCCACATCGAGGCCCGGCGGCGGTGGCCGCAGCCCTGAGGCGGGCCACCATGGCAGCGTGCCGGCCAGGGTGAGCAGGGGCCGGGCGGCGAAAGGCCCGACGATCGCGCAGCACGCGACCAGCACCTCCGTACCCGGGTGCGGCTTGCTCTGCCCGGGGCTGGGCAGCAGCACCAGCGCCAGGGCCAGGGCCGCCGTCAGGCCGAGGACCGTCCATCGGGCCGCCGAAGCGCCTGCCTCCTGCCGGGCGAGCGACTCGGGAAGGGCGCTGAACGGCGCGCAGTCGGGACATCCGCTCGCCTGAAACCGCTCCCGCAGGCCGGCCAGCCGGGTGGCCGCCTCATGCAGCCGCCCGAGCGACATGCCGCGCAGATCGGGGGTGATGGTCCAGGTCGCGTCCACCGTCGTTGCGAAGTTGTCAAGGAAGGTCGCCTGGTCCACCATGAGCGGGCCGTACGTCGTGTAGCCGTCCCGCTGGACACCGGGGCCGAACATCGGGTCGGCGGCCCAGCGTGGGCCACGCGGGTCCTCCGGCACGAACACCCCGGTGATCCTGACCTTCACCGGCTTGGCGTCGATGCGACCGACCGTGGTGAACACCTGCCCGGTCGTCAGACCGGTGTACGAGGCGGCGGCCTGGGAGATCGTCGCCTCGATCGGCTCGGTGCGCGAGCGCGGCCAGGAACCGGACACCAGCCTGGCATGCTGCTGGAACCCGTCGAAACTGTCGAACCTGAGCCGTTCCGGCCGCCGGTATCGCACGTTCTCCTGGCCCGGCATGGCGTAGCCGTCCGAGCGGAGCAAGGTGGTCACCTGCCGGGGCTCGCCGCCCAAGGCCCAGTCCGCCTGCTCCCGGACGATGCGGTCAATTGTGGTGAAGTTCTCCGCGTTGATGAATCCGGCGACCTTGACGTCGACATCCTGCGGTGACGCGGTCTCCATGGCATGCCGCACTCCCCCGTCGCCCAGGGAGAAGGCGCTCAGGCCGAGCCCGCCGAACACCGTGGCCACCAGCAGGACCAGGACGGCGAGCCGTAACCCGGGCACCGCGCTTGAGCCGTCTTCACGTGTCCCCATGGCCAGCCGGCTCCCTTGGTGTCGAGATCCCCGATGATCGGATCGGTCGGACATGCCGACGGTTTCGGGCGGAGACAAGCGCTCAACGTCCGCACAGAGACTATGAGCGCAGGTGAGGACATCGCGAGGGCATGCGATGGACATTTGCGGGGCACCGGGCTTGTGTCGTGGGAAACCGCGTTACTGTCCCGACCATGGTGGAGAATCGCATCAATTCGGAGATGTTGCTTCGACATCCCGGCTTACCCGACGGCCCCGATCTGCGATACGCCCACGTCCTCATGGAGGAGATCGAGGCTCTGCGCGGGCAGCCCCGCGAAGCCTGGCCCATGCCGTACGCGCTGGCCCAGCCGTTGCGGAGGCTCGGCGCCGAGTTGGAGCACCCAGGCTGGTACTCGCTCGCGCGGCTGGCCTATCTCGAAGCGACCGATGTCTACCGAGCGGATGACCAGGCCGTCGGCGACGTCCTGGACGACTACCACCACACGCTCAGCTCTCTGGGCGACGTTCTCATGGAGTTGCGGCGCTACGAGGAAGTGCTGCCGATCAAACAGGAAGAGCAGGCGGTGGGCCTGCGCCTGGCGATCATGGACACGTCCGCCCTTGACCTGGCGAACGACGCGCGAACCATGTTCATCCGCATCTTGGTGCGGCTCGGGCGGCACGGTGAAGCGCTGGACTCGGCGGCAGAGGCGGTCCGGGAGATCCGGCGGCAACCGGACGGCAAACCCGGCCGGCCCAAGGATTACACCCTGGCGTACGCGCTCGCCCAATATGCCGACTGCCTGACCGGCGTCGGCCGTTTCGACGAGGCCGTCGGCGCCGCCGCTGAGACGGTGAACATCTGGCGCGGTCACCACGGCACCGGTGATGAGCTGGACTGGCTCGTCACGAGCCGGCTCTGCGAGGCGTTGGGGCGGCTGGGCGACGCCTTCGCGGAGGTCGGGCGATACGAGGAGGCGTACGCGGCCTTCATCGAGCGCGTGGACGTGTGCAGGCGGTCGGTCGATGGGGACGACGACTTCTACGGGTTGCGCGCCCTGGCCATCACGCTGAACAACGTCGCCATCGGCCTGAAACGGTCAGGTCGGTGGCGAGAGGCGGTGGCCGCCGACGAGGAAGCCGTGGAGCTCGATCGCGCACTCGCGGCTCGGGCGCTGGACCGCCGGCACCGGTTCGAGCGCTTGTTTCCCGATTCGGATGAGGAGCAAGCTCTCTACGCGGGTGGTCAGCCGATGGGCAGGGACCTTTTCGACGACGGCGGGCTGAGCGAAGTCCATGACCTTTTCGATGACGAGGAACTCGACGAGGAATTCATCGAGACCATCGAGTTCGACGATGAGATCCGGGACGATCACCTCGCCGCTTTCCGCGAGGAGGTCCGCGAGGCCGAGCTGAGCTTGTGCGTCAGCCTCGACAACCTGGGCGTTGACCTGCATGACCTGAACCGGCCCGAGGCGGCGCTGGCGGCGAGCGTCGAGGCCGTCGAGATCGCCCGCCGTAACCAGGACGCCGCCCCGCAACTCGCGCTGGCGTTGAACAACATGTCGTGCGACCTGGCGGTCCTGAACCGTCAGGAGGAGGCGGTGGAGGCCGCGCGGGAGGCCGTCACCCTGCTCACCACCCTCGCGGCCACCGACCCCGAGACGCACGAGCGGACTCTCGGCCTCGCGCTGCACACGTTGTGCGTGTCGGCGTCGAGAACGAACCCTAGCGAGGCATCGAGAACGGGCCCGTACGAGGAGGAGGCCCTGGCCGCCTCGCTGCGATGCCTGACCGTCTATCGGCGCCTCCACCAGCTCGGCCCGCACCGTCTGGCCGGAGACCTCGCTCTGGCGTTGACCGACCACGGCCTCATACGATCCCGGCGAGGTGAACACGCCGAGGCGCTGGCGGCCACGGCGGAGTCGGTGGAGCTGTACCGGCTGCCGGCCGCGCGGCATCCGGCTGGCTTCGGCGGCGGGCACGCGAGCGCACTGCTGAATTTCGCCGAGGTCCACTCGGCCGCCGGCGCGCATGTGGAGGCCCGTACGGCGGCGGAGGAGGCGGTCGCGCTGTACGAGTCGCTGGCCGTGGACCTGCCCGAGGCTTATGAGCCCGGCCTGGCCCGCGCGCGCTCGGTTCTGAGCCGCCTGATGTAAGAAGAGCCGGGTTTCGGACCCGTTTCATCGCCGCTTCAGGCCACTGCGAGCGGGTGCGGGCGTTATCAATTGACGAATGCGTCCGCGACTTCTGACACTTTATATGCGTGATGCGAAAGGCAAGAAGAATGTTTGTTCTGCGTACGGCCGTGCTCATCGCGGCGACCATGGCGACCGGCCTCGTGGCGGGAGTGTGCGGGCTCTACCAGCACACCATCATGCGCGGCCTCGCCCGCACGGACGACCGTACCTTCGTGAGCGCCTTTCAGGCCATCGACCGCGCCATCATGAACCCCTGGTTCATGATGGCCTTCATGGGTGCGCTGGTCTTCACCGGGCTGGCGGCGGTGCTCCACTTCGCGCAGGACGTCCGCTCGGTGCTGCCCTGGCTGATCACCGCGTTCGTCCTCTACCTGATCACCTTCGGCATCACGATGGCCGTCAACGTGCCGCTCAACGAGGCCATCAAGGCGGCCGGCGATCCGGCCGGGATCGCGGACCTCGGTGAGGTGCGCCGCCAGTTCGACGAGGCGAGGTGGTCCGGCTACAACCTCGTCCGTACGATCACCACCACCGTGGCGTTCGGCGTCCTGTGCTGGGCGCTCGTCATCAGCGGCAACGCCGACTGACGGTCCCGCGCGCCCGTGCGGTGCCCGCAACAAGTCTTGTGAATGTCCGGTCGAATTGGTGGTCGAACCCACCGGACCTGCGCCATGATGAATACGGGGAGCACAGGTTTCAATACGGCCCGGCAGACCTGCCGACCGTGATTATCGAAGACCAGTCGGCTATTTCTTCGACGGTCGGGTCCGACGGCAGGCCGGCGACGGCGCCGTGGATTCATGAGGTTCAATGGTGTTCGAAGATACTGATCTCGCATTCAATGTGCTGGGGCCTTTGGAGGTGTATGTGCGAGGCCGGCTGGTGCCGGTCGGCTCTCCCAAGCAGCGGGCGCTGCTGGCGACGTTGGCGCTGAAGGCGGGAAGCCCGGTGTCCAACAAGGACCTCGCGGTCGCGGTGTGGGGTTGCGACCAGCCGGAGGCGCCGCGCCGGGCCGTGCAGCTCATCGTGTCGCGGGCTCGTACGCTGCTGGGCGGAGCCGCCATCGTCACGTGCGCCGACGGCTACCTCATAGAGGTTCGGCCGGAGCGGCTCGATCTGGGGCGGTTCCGATACTGGCTGGAGCAGGCGGAGGTGGCCGCCGGACGCTCGGATCCGGAGATGGAGGCAGCCGCTCTCACCGAGGCGCTGGCCCAGTGGCGCGACAGACCGCTGGCGGGCATCCCGTCCGATTTTCTCGAACAGCAGGCGAACCAGCTGGTGGAGCGGCGGCTGCGGGCGCTGGAGCGGCGCTTCGACGTCGACCTGCTGCTGGGCCGCCATCACGACCTCGTGAGCGAGCTCATGGAGATGACCACGCGGCATCCGTTGCGTGAGCGGTTCTGGGCCCAGCTCATGACGGCTCTGCATCACAGTGGCCGGCGGGCGGAGGCGCTGGAGGCCTATCACACCGGGCGGCAGCACCTCGTCGAGACGCTGGGCATCGAGCCCGGGGAAGAGCTGCGCCGGCTCCAGATGACCGTTCTCGGGCATGGGGCGGCCGAACCGGAGGTCTCGGCGACGGCCCTCACCGTGCCGAGGCAGTTGCCGTCGCCGATCTCGGTGTTCGTGGGGCGGAGGCGGGAGATCGCCGAGCTGGACCGCCTGACCACGGAGCGGGGACCGGGTCCGGGATCGATCGTGCTGATCAGCGGGACCGCCGGGGTGGGCAAGACCGCGCTGGCACTGCACTGGTCCCGCCGCGTGGCCGACCTGTTTCCCGATGGCCAGTTGTGGGCCGACCTGCGCGGCTACGA
Source organism: Nonomuraea sp. NPDC049378 (assembly GCF_055586745.1). Lineage (NCBI taxonomy): Bacteria > Bacillati > Actinomycetota > Actinomycetes > Streptosporangiales > Streptosporangiaceae > Nonomuraea > Nonomuraea sp. NPDC049378. Next base: position 14,535 of record NZ_JBVJHP010000046.1, on the reverse strand, counting down.
TCACCGCCCGATGACGAGGCCGGAGCAGGTGCTCACCTCGTTCCTGCGTGCCCTGCACGTGCCGGAGCGGGACATCCCGCCGGACCTGGAGAGCCGGAGCGCCCTCTACCGGTCGCTGATGGACGGCCGGCGCGCGCTCGTCGTGCTCGACAACGCGCGTACCGCGGAGCAGGTGCGCCCCCTGATTCCCGGCAGTGCCCCCAACACCGTGGTCGTGACCAGCCGCTCGCGGCTCACCGGCCTGGTGGCCGCCGACGGTGCCCAGACGATCGCCCTGGACGTGTTCAGCTCTCAGGACGCCGGCGAGATGCTGAGCGCACGGCTCGGGGCCGACCGGATCGGCGCCGAGCCCGCCGCCACCCGGCGGATCGTGGAGCGGTGCGCACACCTGCCACTCGCGCTCGCCGTCGCTGCGGCCCGCCTGAGCCAGCAGCCTCATCAGACTCTGGCGGCGGTCGCAGACCGTCCGCAGGCCCTATGGGAGATCCCGGACGAGTTCCCGGGTCCCGACACCGCCACCGATGTCCGCGCCGTCTTCTCCTGGTCATACCGGACGTTGAGCGAGCCGGCCGCACGCCTCTTCCGGCTCATGGGCGTGCACCCCGGGACCCAGATGACCGCCGCCGCCCTGGCCAGCCTGGCAGCGATGCCGCTCGATGACCTGCAGCCGTTGCTGGACGAACTGACCGGCGCCAACCTGGTCACCGAATCCGCGACCGGCCACTACGGCCTGCACGCACTGCTCCACGTCTACGCCGGCGAACTCGCCAGGACGCATGATGACGCGAGCGAGCGACGGGCGGCCCTGCGCCGGGTCCTCGACCACTATCTGCACACCGCGTACGCCGCCGCCACGCTGATCGAGCCGGCGGACGACTCCATCCGCCTCGCGCCGCCCGACTCCGCGTCGACGCCGTTGTCCCTTCAGGACCGGGACCAGGCCCTGGCCTGGTTCAGGGCCGAGCACACCAACCTGATTGCGGCGATCGAAAGGGCCTTCGGCCACGGGTTCGAGACCCATGCATACGTGGCAGGTGGCCGACAAGCATCCGGCGAGTGAGCCGGAAACTCCCGCAGACCATGACCCGAAACCTCTATCTCACACGCGTCACGGCTGAGGCCACTCCCGACGAGCAGGGTCGCACGGTCGATCTGCTCGCCAGCGGAATCGACGACTGGCACGGGCAGGTCGGCACCCAGGGCGGATAGCGGCGCCCGTGCGGGATCAGCCGCAGTTGTCTTCCATTTTGATCATGCACTGCCAATCCACCACCCAGAGCCGGTGGTCGCCTGCGGTGAGCCCGGCGACCACCTCAAGGTCCTCTATGAGTTCTCCGGGCTTCGGCGGCTCGTCGCGCTTCAGGAGCTCCTTGCAGGAGTAGGCGGACCATTTCTGTGCTGCGAGACCTTCCTCGCCCCGCTTGCGACACTCGTCCTTGCTGAAGGTGCCGTAGTAGATCTCCCCTCCCGGCTTGCCCGTCCAGGTGGGGCTTGAGTGAGGTGAAGCCGCGGGGTGAGATTCCACAGGGGAGGAGGGCGAGGGAGAGACTGGCACCACAGGCGCCTGGAGCGTCCCCGGAGTGGGCGTCGAGACAGGGTCGGCCGCTCTCGCGAGTCGAATCCCCTGACGAGAAGAGGCCCCCGACGTTTCGCCTGCCGTGCCCGTTGTGGAGGTGACCACGATCACCACGCTGACCACTGAGCTCACGATGAGGATGAGCACGGCCGCAGCGCAGGAAACGACGACTCCGGACCGCCACCGTTTATCCCGCGGAAATGCCACGTGACCTCCCAACGCTCCTGGGGACAACCGCATGAAGGCATACGCCTTCATTTTTCGGAGTAGAAAGCAACCGATCAAGGCTTTGCGACCGGACATATTCCGAACATTTTGGTCGGTGGTCGGCCGAAGCGGTCGGCCGGAGGGCCGTCGCCCATCACCAATCGTAGGCCCGGTCGATCTCCCTGGCGTATTCGTTCTCTGCGGCCAGGTCTGCCCGGCTCGGCACATACCACAGGAACGGCGTTCGGACGTTCAAGAGATCGACGATGTACCGGCCGATGTCAATGCGGACCAGTTCCCGTGCCGGGACGGAGCGGAGGAGCCGAGCTTCGAGGACTTCGCCGTATAGCTGGAAGATGCTCTTTCCACCGATGCCGCGCCAGGGCAAGGGGCGAGATTCGGCTCTTGAGCGGGGCATTCGCCCGCTCGCCCGGACTTTTTCCGGGCATCTACACCGGCGTCGCCGTCGCCCGGCAGCGAGTGTCACACGCACCTGAGACGATGCATCACATGCTGCAGGTCTGTCTGAACGGCGCCAGAAACCGAATCGAGTCGGCCCACCTCCCCATGACCCCACAGGACCTGGCGGAGGCCGCCCGTGAGGCCGTCGAGGCCGGAGCTCAGGACATCCATCTCCACCCCAAGAACCACGACGGCGAAGACACTCTCGACCCCGCTCATGTCGACGCGGCGATCACTGCCGTGCGAGCGGCTGTCCCAGCCGTCCCCATCGGGGTCACAACCGGGGCGTGGACATTGCCCGATGCTCGGCAGCGAGCCGCGATGGTCGGCTCCTGGGCCGTGCTACCCGATCACGCGTCTGTGAACTGGCACGAAGACGGCGCCACGATCGTCGCGAGCGCGCTGCTGGAACGAGGTATCGGAATCGAAGCCGGTATCTACACCGAAACCGAAGCCGCCCGGCGCTTCCTCACGTGGCCACAACGACACCGCGTGCTGCGTGTCATTGCGGAGGTCACCGACACCAACCCGCAAACGGCCGCAACCACCGCCATCACCCTGTTGAACGAGCTCAGCGGCACGGGCCTGCCGATCCTTCTCCACGGTGAGGAGACAGCGGCCTGGACCGTGCTTCGCACCGCGGCCCTTCGCGGGCTGGACACCCGGATCGGCATGGAAGACGTACTCCGGCTACCCGACGGAGCTCCCGCCACGAGTAACGCGGCTCTGGTCCGGGCCGCGCATGCCATGATCCAGGAATTCCGGCAGGTCCAATAACCGACGTCACCATGGCTCCGGGCCCTCCGCGGAGGCCCTGCTCTATTCGCTGTCGGTCCGATGTCGGTGCATTGCGTCAGGGGCGCTCATCGCCACCGACGTGAACCAGTCGAGGGTGAAGCGGTGCGAGGCTATGCCGTATTCGAGAGTCGCCTTCTGATAAACCGCGATGTCGTGCTGCTCCTCACGCACGTCCACGGCGGCGATGTGCCGGCCGAGGGCGGAGAGCGCCGCGAGGTCGGTCTCGATGCGCGCTGTGATGCGGCGGAGCACCGGGACGCGTTCGGCGGGATCGAGCAGGCCGAGGAAGTACAGCCTCGACAGCGCCGCGGTCTCAAGGTCGGGCCCGGCCGGCTCCCCCATCATCCACGTGCGGAACTCCTCGCGGCCGGCGTCGGTCAGGCGGTACACCTTGCGTCCCCGGCCTCCGGTTTCGACGCTTGCGACCTCGATGAACCCCCGCTCCAGCAGGGTGCCCAGCGCGCGTTTGATGCTGCCGGAGCTGGCGCTGTAGAAGAGCGCGACGCCTGCCTCGAAGCCTTTGATGAGGTCGTAGAAGCTCGCCGGGGCGATCAGGAGCAGACCGAGGATCACATGGGCCATTGACGAAGCATATCTCGTTGACCCTCATAGACATGTCTAGTAGATATATTAACTGTGCACAAGACGGATGCGCCGCACGAGCGCGGCGAGGTCGGGTCCACCACCTCGCGAGCCACACACATGGGTCTCAGCCGCCGTCCCTCCGAGGGTCTGGCCGTGTCCTCTAACCTCCATCCCCAGGGTCACACCATGTCAATAGAAGCAGGAAAAGAGGCCTACGCCGCCACGGTCGGGAACGAACCGAGCCTGGGAGCCCTGCTGCGGGCCTATAGGGAACGGGCACTGCTGACTCAGCAGCAACTGGCCGACCGTGCCGAACTGAACGTCCGCACCATTCGCCGGCTCGAACTCGACATGGCGCGGCGCCCCCGCAGCACTTCCGTCTACGGGCTGGCCAAGGCGCTGAGCCTGACCCTCTCTGAGGAGAGGGAGCTGGCCACCGCGGCCCGCGCCGTTTCGATCGGTGCGGGCGACGTCCCCGCGACCGCCGGCAGTGGTGCTGAAATGGCCGCCGACGAGCCGCCTGAGCCGGACAGCACGCCGCGGCAGCTTCCGCCCGTCGCCGCGCATTTCGTTGGCTGGCGTACGGAGCTGGCCTTGCTGGATGACCTGCATAAGGAGTCCGGATCAGTGGCCGGGACACATCTGTCAGTGCTGATCGTCGGTGGTGCCGGAATGGGCAAGACGACGCTCGCGCTCCAGTGGTGCTCGGCGGTCGCGGACGACTTCCCGGACGGGCAGTTGTACGTCAATCTCAGAGGTTTCGGCACGCTGAGTCCCGTCGAGCCGTTGAACGCCCTGGCCGTGCTGCTGCGAAGTCTGGGCGTGGCCCCCGAAGAGATCCCCGATGACCTGGCGGTCGCGTCCGCGCTGTTCCGTAGCCTTACGGCGAACAGCCGGCTGCTGCTCCTCCTCGACAACGCGCTGGACAGCGAGCAGGTTCGCCCTCTGCTGCCCGGACATGGCTGCGCCGTCGTCGTCACCAGCCGTGACCAGCTACGCAGCCTGGCCGCCTGCGAGGCCACCGCCCGCATCCACATCCCGCCGCTCGGACCGCGAGATTGCGTGGAGTTGCTCAACCGGGTGTCCGGGCGCACCATGATCTCGTACGACGATCCGACCGTCCGTACGCTCACGAACCTGTGTGACAGCTCGCCTCTCGCGCTGCGGATCATCGGCGAACGCCTCGCGCGGCAGCCCGACGTCACTCTGCCCGAGATCGTCAACGAGATCGCCAACGGCCACGAACGGTTCGAGGTCTTCTACAGCGGCGACGACGCCCTTTCGGACCTGCGTACGGTCCTTTCCTGGTCCTATCAGCGGCTCGACCGGGACGCGGCGTGGATGTTGCGCGGGGTGAGCGCACTCTATCCGGGCTCCGACTTCAGCCTGGCGGCGGCCGGCGCCCTGTCGGGGTTCTCGGTCAAGCAGGCGCGCAGGCACCTGGATCGGCTCGTCTCCACGCACCTCGTGGAACAACACGGTGACCGCTACTCGCTGCACGACCTGGTACGCGCGTACGCTGCCGAGGAGAGCCGCCGGCACGATTCGCCCTCGACGCGCGCCGCGGCTGTCTCACGACTGCTGACCTGGTTCATCCACTCCATGTACGCCGCCGACGTCACTTTCACGCCCGGTCGCATGCGAGAGCCTCTGGGCGAGCTGGAAGCGCTCGGCGAAACGATGGAGCCCTTGGTGTTCGCCGACGTGTCCGCGGCCCTGGCCTGGTGCGACCTGGAACACCAGACGCTTACGGCGTTGCCCGCCTGGGCCCACGACAACGGCGAGCACCTCGCCGCCTGTCAGATCGCCTACCTGCTGCAGGTGTACCTCTTTCACTACGGGTACCACCACGATCTGCTCGCCGGCCACCGGGTCGCCCTGAGAGCGGTGCGGGAGATCGGAGACCGGCGGCTGGAGGGACACCTGCTCAGCGCGATGGGCAACGCGTCGTCCGAACTCGTCCGGCTGGAGGACGCGTCCCGGTATCTCCTCCGGGCGCTGGCGGTGATCCGGGACAGCGAAGATCGCCGTGGTGAGGCCAAGGTCCTCGGGAACCTCGCCATGAACGCCATCGACGTCCGCGACTACGCGACGGCACGAGAGCGATGTGAGCAGGCACTCGCCGTGGTGGCCGACTCAGGATACGAGCGTGGCCATGCGCACACCCTGGACACCCTCGGCGAGGCCCATTTCGGCCTTGGGGACATCGCCTCGGCGATCGAATGCTGGTCGCAGGCACTGGAGATCAATCGCCGCAGCGGCGCGCTCTTCGTACAGGCGACCAACATCACGAACCTGGGCCGCGCCTACTCCGCCCTGGGAGACCACGACAACGCGATCAAGCACCACCTGGAGGCGATCTCCGTGTGCCGGGCCATCGCAAGCCCCCGGGGAGAGGCCATGACGATCTTCAACCTGGGCAGCGCCTACCGTTCCCAGGGAAGGCTCGCGGACGCCGAAGCCGCCTGGCGGGAGTCGCTGGCCATCTTCTCCAGAGTCCGCGATGCCAAGGCCACCGACGTCTGGCGCGAGATGCAGACCCTGCGAGAGGCGAGCGACTACCGCTGCGCTCAGCAGGGCGATTTCACGTGAGCGCTAAGGAGGACCAGAATGGGCCCACGTCCACCATGGCGGAACAGTCCTCCCGGCGTGCGGATCCGGCGATGGCTGTCTGACGCGGGATCCGGCCTGCACGTCGTCACCGGCGGGGCGGCAGCATCCGAGCTGCTGAGCCGGGTGCTCGATGAAGTCCGTGAGGTGCCGGACCAGCCGACGTTCCCGATCGCGGACGGGGTCGGAGTGGCGCTGGGGCTGGTCGGCATGTCCGTACGCGACTGCGTGCGCCGGCTGGCCGGCGCGCTGACCCCTACGAGGCCCGCACATCGCATGGCCGACCTTGCGGACGCGCTGGCCGACCGCGACAGCGGCACCGTGACGGTGATCATGGACGGGCTGGAGGCCGCCCGCGACCCGCTTGGGGTGGCCGGCACCGTGGCACGCCGGCTGGCGGCCGAGCCCGGGGCGCGGGTGCTGGTCGGCACCCGGCCGCGTACCACCGGCAACGCCGACCTGGTGGCGGCCCTCGGGCCGGCCACGATCCTCCACCTGCCCGCGACCGACGACGACGCCGTGGTCCGGTCATGGCGGGAACTCCTGCGAGGGCTCGCCGATCGGGCGCCCCATGCCCCCGCGCTGCTGCACGCGCTCGGGTACGCGCTCGGCGGTGGCATGCCGGTCCGAGGTGAGGTTTGCGATGGCGGCGGCGATTCACCACGACGGCGCACGCCCCACCGAGGCCGAAACGGCACAGGTGTTACGGCTCGCCGAGGAGCTGGTCATCGCCGATGCGCCGGGCCTGATCCGGCTCCGTCACCACGACCTCGCCGCCGAATGCGGCCAGGGCGCCGCACCCGCGTCACGAGCGGCAGGGCACCGGCGGATCGCCGCCGCCCTACGGGATCTGGCCGCGAGACGCGGCTGGCCCGACGCCGACCGCTACATCCAGACCCGGCTCGCGGCCCATGCCGCGGCCGGCGACGCGATGGACGAGCTGCTGGCCGACAACGACGCCTTGGACCACCTCCACCCGGACCACCTGGCGGATGAGGTGACCAGACACTACGCGGGTCGCGCGGACCGGCCCGCGACCGCGGCCGGCCTGCTCATGAGCCAGGAGGCGCTGGCTGAGGCGGCCCCGGCCGAGCGGCGCATGCTGCGAGTGCTCGGCGCCAGAAAGGCCAACGCCACCCCGGCGGACACCCCCGGATCGGAGACCACGTGGTGGCCGCGATGGGCGAACCACCGCACCATCGGCTCACTGACCCGCCTCACCGGCCACCGGGCCTCCATCAACGCGATGGTGGCACTCCCGGTGCCCGATGGCCGAGTGATCATGGCCTCCGGCTGCGACGACGGTGTGATCCGGTTGTGGGATCCGCTCGCCGCCGAGCAGATCGGAGCGCCGCTGACCGGCCACCCTGGCGGCGTCCATGCGCTGGCCGGGCTCCCGCTCAAGGACGGCCGCACCGTGCTGGCCTCCTGGGGGCGGGATGGCCAGGTACGGCTGTGGGACCCGGTCACCGGCAAAAGCGCCGGCGTCTCCGCACACGGTCACCACGCCCGGAGGGACGGCACCGCGGCCGTCAGCGCGATGACCGCAATGCCCTGGCCTGACGGACGGCACATGATCGCTTCGGCCGGGACAGAGGACGGCGCCATCCGGTTATGGGATCCCGCGACCGGGGCCGACCTGGGCGGCGTGATCGTCGATGGCGCCGGCATCGCTAGCGCGATGACCACCGTACGGCTGCCCGGCGAGCGCACCCTGATCGCGGCCGGATTCGGCCGGCAGGTGTGCCTGTGGGATCCGTTCCTCGCCGCGGGCCACCCGGTCGGCCACAACCACCCCGTCTGGACGATGACCGCGGCGACCCTGGCCGGGAAACCGCTGCACGGGCCGACGGGACAATCCATGCTGGCCTCGACCGACATGTATTCGGCCCGGCTCTGGGATGCCGACACGGGCACACCGATCCAGCACTTCGTCCCCCCCGGCGTGAGTGGGGCTCCCAGGCCGTGGCATGGAGTTTGCGGACCCGGCGCGAGCATCGGCGCTTCACCCTTGAGATGGACTCCGACATGTACACCGACGCGCTGCTTCCCGTGATGATCGACGGGACTCCCGCGATCGTCACCGTAACGAACGACGACGAGGACGAGGAGGATGTGCTGCTGGTGTCGGTCTGGGACGTGCGCACCGGCGACCTGATCGGTCAATCGTGGCGCGTGCCGTACGACGGCCGGAGCACGGTGGTAACCGCGGGACTCGTGTCCGGGGTGCCGGTGATGGCCTTGTACGCGCCCGACGACAGGATCCGGTTGCGGCGGCTGCCGGACAACGCACCGATCGGCAGCCTGCCCGTGGCCGACGTGGGAAAGCCGAAGGTGATCTGCATCGGCAACCTCGGCGACGTTCCGATCCTGGCCGCCGGCCACAACGATGGTGTGGTCACCCTGTGGGATCTGACCCAACGCCACCGGTGCGCCACCATCGACGGGCTCGGGACCATCAACGATCTCCTGGTGACGGCGACCGGTCTGATCATCGTCGCCACCGACGATGGCCTGACCGCCATCCGCGCCTCCCTGGCCCCCGCCGGCGCGCCGCCCGAAGAGACCCGGGCACCCTGACGAGCGCGAATCTGGAGCTGACAGGGCGCCCCGGGCAGGCAGGCCGCCTGCCCGGGAGTGCCGGTCAGGTGAGCGGCTGGTAGGTCAGGTGGAGGACGCCGTTCCCGAACTCCTGGTGGGCCTTCAGGCTCATGGTCAGGGGCGGGGCGTCGGGCGGGAAGAGACGGCTTCCCTGGCCGAGGGTCAGCGGGTAGACGAAGAGGTTGAGCTCGTCCACCAGGCCATCGGCGAGCAGGGCCCGCACCAGGGTGCCGCTGGCGCTGATGAAGATGTCGCCCTCGGCCTCGTCCTTGAGCTTCCGGATGACGTCGGGGTCGTACGGGCCCAGGATGGTGGAGTTTCGCCAGGTCAGCTCGCTCAGGGTGGAGGTGACGATGTGCTTGGGCGTGTCGTTGAAGAAGGACGCGTGCGGGTCGTCAGCGCTGGAGCGCGTGGACCACGGCTCCTCGAATGCCTCATAGGTGACTCGGCCGAACACGATGGCGCGGCAACGCCGCGTGATGCCGGCAACGGTCTCGTTCATCGCGTCGGTGAAGGTATAGCCGGCCGACCAGCTCGGATCGTCGATCACGCCGTCGGCGGTGATGAACTCGTGGACCAGGATCTTTCCCAAGGTGATGCCTCCCTATGGGGTGCCGTGCGGAAGCGCGGGCGGCACTGGCGGTGGTGGGTCGTATGAACGGGCGATCGAGCCTCGTCAGGGCTGCTTCAGCCACTCGATGAGCGCAGCGGCCAAGTGCTCCGGGGACACGCCGTGGTTCTCGCCGGGGAGTTCGCGAGCCGTGGCGTCCGGCAGGACGCCGACCAGGGCGTGGGCCGCCTCCGCGAACCCCGGGAAGGCGCCGTCGCCGTACGCCACCAGCGTCGGCAGCCCGATCCCCGCGAACCGCCCGAGGGCCGCGGGGTCGCCGCTCATGGTGTCGCCCATGGCGGCGGCGTCGTTGGGAAGCGAAGACGCGATCCGCTCCAGATCCGCCCAGAAGGGCTCGGCACGCATCCCCTCGACGGACTCCGCGGGGAACGCGCAGGCTTCGACGAAGAACAGGGTGACCGCGGCACCGGGGCGTCCGCCGGCCAGCTCCCGCTGGACCCGCTCCCGGTAGCCGGGCGCGAGCGGCGGGCGGGCGTCGGTGACGACGAAGGGCGGCTCCCACAGCGCGAGCGCGGTGATCGGCAAACCCGCCAGCACGGCGTGCAGGGCCAGCACCCCGCCCGAGGAGAACCCGAGCACGGCGGCCGTACCACCGACCTGGCCGATCAGCGCGGCGATGTCGCCGACCTCCGCCCGGATCGCCGCCTCCGAAGCCAGCGCCGGATCGGTGGGACCGCTCTCCCCCCGCCCGCGCCGGTCATAGGTGATCACGGTGTGATGGCCGGACAGCCCCCGGGCGATGTCACCCTCGGTGGGCTGGGTGTTCCGATAGTCCATGGCACCGTTGACGATCACGATCCCCGGCCCGGAGCCGACCGAGGTGAACGCGATCTCGGTCCCGTCGGCCGAACGAGTGGTGCCATTGATGGCGGTCATGTCCAACTCCCTGGATATTCCTCGGCATGAAACAGTGCAGAAACTTCGGCTCGGTCGATTGCCCTCAGCGGAGGCGATCGACGTGCTCCACGGCATCGCCCCGCGGCTGGGGCAACCGCGACGCCGGGCGTATATTCACTTTCTGGGTGCGGAAGTCTTCGTCACGCACCACACGTCCTGATCGCGGGCCGTAACGCTCCGGAAGAGATCGTCACGGAGCCGGAAAAGGCCTTCTGATCATCAGAGGCGATCAGCCCTGACGCTTCCGGCGCGGAGATTGTCCTCAGCGACGCTGCCCTGACGACGCGACACCGCTGATCTCGTGCTCATGAACGCTTTCCTCCGGCCGCTGGAGCTTTCTTGAGAGTATGGGCCTTCGGCTCCACCCGGAAAAGGGCACAGACCGGACAATTTCCGGACATTTCATCGCGATCCGCTTGGAGGCGGGCAGGAGTGGCGGACCATGATCCGCACAGCGGAACGGACGCATTCTCCAAGCTCTCGAACTTCGGCCGCCCGAGCATACCGTTCCGGCGACTTCAGACCAGCGTCACCACCTTGCGGCAACAATCCCCTTTAAAACGCAAATCGTTTTGTGGCCGACGGGAACAGCGAACGCCTTCCGCATGGTCACGTCGGCGCCGCTGGTAGCGGCTTCGGCGGGGCGGGCGTCCCGCGCCGCCGCATGGGGCCGAGACGATGCGACCGCTCGGCGCCGATCCTAGAGCGGCTGGCAGGGGGTGATCACCTGCCGGTGGACGATCACGTCGAACCACTGCGCCAGCGAGCCGCCCTCCATGTACGACTTCTGCGCGAACTCCGGGTTGTAGCCGGCATAGCCGCGTACCTTGGCTGGGGCGCGCAACCACTCACGCACGGCCTCCGGTGCCTCGCCCCGCAGGTCCACGACGTACTCGGCGGGACCGTTGCCGGCGAAGGCGTCGCCGAAGACGCGGTTGGCGAAGCCCGGGTCCGGGCGCGGCACCAGTGCGGGAGCGACGCCGCAGGCGGAGCCGGTGCCAAGCGTGCCGTGGTCGAACTGCACGCCGATCGACCGATAGCGGTCGCCGTACCAGCGGCGCAGGTAGGAGCCGGCGTTGTCGAAGACGAGTGGCGGGCCGCCGAGCGTCAGCCGCAGGCCCGGGGCGGCGGCGGTGTGCGCGGTCGACGCCCAGTAGGCGACCTTGTCGCCGGTGCGGTGCTGCCACCAGCGCAGGTTCTCGGCGGCGCGGGCGTCGCGATAGGCGTAGATGTCCTCGAACGGCAGGTTGAAAGCCTCGTACCAGGACAGAATCTGGCGGGCGTTGTGCAGGGCCAGTTGCTGGTCGTCGTTCTTGGGCAGCCGTTCGACCAGTCTGTACACGGCGCGGGCGTGGCTGATGAAGGGCCGCTTGTTCGTCACGCCGCGGTACCAGGTCAGGTTGGCCTGGGTGTTCTCGTGGCGGGGTGCGATGAACTTCAGGTGGCGCCGCACCTCGCGCAGCCGATGCGGCGCGGCCTTGGCCACGTACGAGGAGACGGCGTCGTGCGCCATGGAGCGGGTGGCGTAGTACTCAACCCCGACGAACTTCACCTTACGGTCGGGGTGGCCCGCGTTGTAGGACCGCAGCCAGGCCAGCACGTCACGTACCTCGCGGGTCCGCCACGTCGTCGTCAGCTCGCCCATGAGCGCGTCGAGGTCGCCCTCGCCGGTGAGGACATAGCGGTTGACCCGCACGCTTGTCGTCCAGTCCTCCTCCCACGCGATCGAGCGGAATCCCATCTCCTCCACCAGGTATTTCAGGAGGCCGAACTTGACCACGGCCTCCTCGTGAGTGCTGTGGGTGGACTCGCCCAGGCCGACGATGGTGGCCCCACCGATCGACTCCTTGGTGATCTCCTGCCGCGAGTTCTGCTCGATCCAGTCGATCACCTGAGGGTCGGTGACAGGCGTGGCGGCCAGAACGCCTGCCATGAGTAGATGCAACATGAGGACTCCGTTCCGAATGAGGCGATGAACCAAGAGTTCCGCTCACCGGGGCCTGGGACATCCAGCAGGCGAGGCATCGCCGACTACACCGAGCGACGTAACTGACGGCGCTTCTGGGTCAACCCGCCCGCCCGTGATCGGCTGAGGAGGGTTCGTCAGCGCGCGATATCTCCAGAGAAGACGCCAGGTCAATGTGGGTGCCACCGGAGGTCGTATTTCCCCGGCTGCGAAGCGTGCGTCCTGTGCGTGGCATTCGGTAATGCCGTCCATGAAGCCGGGGTGAAACCGACTTCTTCCTATGATGCTCCCCCAGCGCGCCAGACTCGGTGGCGTCCGACTTGGACAGGAAGAAATGAAACAAAGAATGTTCGGCCGTATTCTCGTGTTCGCGGCAGCGACAATGGTCACCTTGGGCGGGCAGGCGAAGGCCTTCGCGGACGACCCCGGCTACAACCCTCAGCTCATTGGCGGGAGCCCGGCCACCGAGCAGTATGAATTCGCCGCGACGCTGCTGTACAAGGACCAGGGTGAGCGGCCGACCCCCGTCCGGTGCGGAGGCGCGTTGATCGCCCCCGAGTGGGTCATCACCGCGGCGCACTGTGTCGCCGGCCGGAATCCCGCCGACTTCAAGGTGAACGTGGGCTCCAACGACTACCTGGGCGGCAAGATCGTCGATGCGGCCGCGTTCGTGGCGCACCCGTACTGGGACGACACGACCGTGAAGAACACAGGTGACATCGCGCTGATCAAGCTGGCGACACCGTCGCGGGCCCGGCCGATCAAGGCTGTCCGGGAGCCGGACGCCGGCACCCCGGCACGCCTGATCGGCTGGGGCAGGACGGTGGCCGACGATCCCGCGTCGATGCCGCGCGAACTCCTGCAACTCGATACGAAGCTACTGCCCACCCCAGCGTGCGACTTCGGTGACGAATTCTCGATCACCCCCGGCGACCTGTGCGTCGAGCGAGGGAACGACGGTGCCGCCGGTGCGTGCAACGGTGACTCAGGAAGCCCACTGCTGCAGAACGTCAGAGGCGAATGGCGAATCGTCGGCGTCGACAGCCGTAGCGGCGGCGATTCGTGCCTGGCCACCGACGAGGTCTTCACGTCCACCGCCTACTACTGGAGCTGGGTCACGAGCACCATGGCCGCACCCCGGTCCCCCTGATGTCAGGCGTCGCGACCGCCGCGGGCCCCGAATCTCACAGTGGTACGGCGAGTGCCCGGCCAGGTCCGCGGGCCGGCCTTTCCCGGCTCGTCACGAGGCCCATCGCGGAGGCGGGCCGGCAGTGAAGGGCGGGCCGGTCGCGGTTTACCAGGTCGGTGTTGCCGTCGCGCCGTGGGCGGGTTGCCCGCTCGTGGGTCCGACCGGCCGCCGGCGGATCACGGTCATCAGGAATGGCCTCGTCCAGCACCTGGCAGTGTTCACCGGTTAAGTGGCTGTTCGCCCCCTGCTGACTTTGCCGGGGCCCCCGTCGTGGCGACTGATGAAGCCGGCTTGAAGCCCGTCGACTGCTTCAATGGGCCGTAGTCACAAGGACGGCCGACGCCGTCGTCATAGTGATCACCGATCGTATCGGCGACAGAGCCGGATCGTTGGAAACCGCCAGGAGACACCGAAAGGAGATTCAGAAATGACTCTCGAGCAGTTGGCCGTCCAAGTCGAGGAAAAGTTCGACGTGCTCTGCGCGTACACGGTGCGTTGCATGTCCATGACCGAGGCCTGATACAGCGCATGGACCTTGCCAGAGGCGCTACGCCGGCCATGCTCACGGAGCAGATGCGGAACGTCCTCACGGAAAAGCTCTCAGACAGGACGGCTGCGGAACTTGAGCTCCAGATCGATGAGTGCCTGAAGTTTCTGACAATTACGTCGGTCATGCAGGAGAACTTTTTTCCGTTGAGCAAAGAAGTCGATGAGGTCTGGCACGAGTTGATCTCCGAGACGGGAGAGTATCAGCGGCTGTGTGACCGACTGCCAGGACGACGGTTTCTTCACCATTCCGCGATAACTCTGGCCGAGTACGCTCAGCAGCGCGACACATCAACCGTGGTAAAGCAGTTGCTGGACTGGATTCCGAACTATGTGCACTATTTCGGCGACTATACGGAGGAAAGCGCCAGACATTGAATGCTTTTCATCCAGCCTCACGGAGCTGAAGGACGAGGATCGCTTTGACGAGCTGACCTGCGAGAAGTGGGCAGCAGCGGAGTTTGCGC
>NZ_JBVJHP010000045.1:0-43528 GCF_055586745.1 Nonomuraea sp. NPDC049378 | reverse complement strand
TCCTGCGCAAACTCCGCTGCTGCCCACTTCTCGCAGGTCAGCTCGTCAAAGCGATCCTCGTCCTTCAGCTCCGTGAGGCTGGATGAAAAGCATTCCTTGTACTGGGGGACGGTCAACAGCCGCCACGAGGGCTACTACTTGTGTGCCATTCTCAACAGCCCAGAGTTGACGGAGTTTGTCCGCCCCTTGATGTCGTACGGGAAGGACGAGCGGCACATCGACAAGCACGTGTGGAAGTTACCGATCCCGCTCTATAAAGCAGAGAACCAGGTCCATGCACGTCTTGCTGAACTGGGAGCCCGTCAGGCCGAATTTGTGGCTGGCCTGGGACTCGACGAGGGCGCCAACTTCGTGGGATTGCGTCGCACCGTCCGCAAGGCTCTGCCCACGGCCCCTGAGGCGGATGAGGTAGATGAGCTGGTGCTGGGACTCCCGGACCAATAGGTCGGGACCGCATGCCTCAGTCGGCCAAACGGCAGTTGGTGAGCGCCACTCCAGGTGTGCCCATGCCCTGCCAACGTCACATCGGACGGATGCCCGTCTCCCGCCGGAGATGCTCGGACGCTCGGAGGATCTGGTTTAGTCACTCACTTAGACACCCAGAAACCCCTCAAGATCCCTTGAGGGGTTTCTGACCTGGAGCCGCCTTGGGGATTCGAACCCCAGACCCCTTCATTACGAGTGAAGTGCTCTGGCCGACTGAGCTAAGGCGGCGTGCCGTACGGCGTGACAGAGTCTACAGGAGCCCGAAGGGTTCTCGCTCCCACCTATTGCCCCGGCTCCCCGTACGTCGAGTCGTACGCCTTCCGCGGCCCGCACACGCTCGCCTTCGAGCAGGCGCACCGTCGCCCCCCGTCGTTGAGCCGCACCACCACCGAGTCGGACGGTACGTTGTGCCCCACCACGGTCCCGGGGCCTTCCGGGGTTTCCACGTTCGTCCCCACTCGGGGCGCCGAGGCGCGGAACTCCTGGTAGAGGGGGTGTTCGTACTTGAGGCAGCACATGAGCCGCCCGCAGGCCCCCGCGATCCGCAGCGGGTTGACCGGGAGGTCCTGGTCTTTGGCCATGCGGACGGACACCGGCTCGAAGTCCTTGAGGAACGTCGCGCAGCACAGGTCGCGCCCGCAGGGGCCGATGCCGCCCTGGAGGCGCGCCTCGTCCCTGGGGCCGATCTGCCGGAGTTCGACCCTGGCCCGCAGGTTGCGGGCCAGGTCGCGGACGAGGGCGCGGAAGTCGACCCGGTGGGGCGCAGAGAAGTAGACGGTGAAGACGTTGTCCTCGTCGAGATAGTCGACGCCGACGACCTTCATGGGCAGGGTGTGCCGTTTGATGAGGCGTTTGGCCACGCTGCGGGCTTCGGCCCTGCGGCGTTTGTTGGTTTCGTCGCGGGCGAGGTGTTCCTCCTCCGCCGGCCCGGCGCACACCGGCAGTCCGTCGATGTCCTCGCTGCTCCATTGGGGCGCCCACACGCACTCCGCCACCTCTGGACCCGAGTCGGTGGGTACGAGCACTTTGTCGCCCACCTTGGGGCTGTGCCCGCCCGGGTCGAGGTAGTAGAGCCTTCCGTAGCGGGTGAAGCTCACGGCCATGATCATTCCCATGGGCTCGAGCTCGCCTCCTTGACCGGCATCGGGGGTCCTTGCGGCCTTCCCTTGCCACATTACGTGCCGCCCGCACCAGGAGTCAGGAGGGCGTCCAATCAGTTGTCCGAGGGGCAGAAGGCTGCTGTTGACAGACCGTAGTCGTAGATCATCTGAACGTTATCCCGCATGCACTTGTTGTTACCTACGGAGGAGACCCCTGGCTGCCCTCTGAGCAGGCTGACGACTTTGTCCACATCGGTCTCCGGTCGGAGCTTCACCCTGAAGGATTCGTTCATGTCCTTCACTTCGGTCTGGTTGATCAGATTCTTGTTGCCCTTGTGCGACTTGAGGAAGTTCTCGTACGCCGCCTTCTGATCCTCGAAGACGAACGATTCGACCTCGGGCATTTCCTCGATCAGCGTCCGGAGCGCCGTCTTCTGCGCCCCCGTCGCTCCCTTGCCCTTCTTCTTGACCTCGAAGTCCTGCTCACCGGAGTAGGTGCGCTCCGCGCCGCACGCAGGCCAGGACGACCCCCGTCCGCACAGGAAGACGCTGAGGTCCACAAGCCGGTTGGGATCGCTCTCCACCTTTTCGACGAGATCACGGTAGCCCGGCCTGTCGACTACACCGTAGAGGCCGGGCAATTTGTGAAGTGCCGCCGACACCTGGCTCGGAGCGGTCCCCTTCTTGAGCTTGAGCCGGAACATCGGCGGAAAATCAGCCGGATCGGCCTTATCCAGCAGCTCCTGATCGTTCGCGAATTCCTGTCGGAAGCGGTTGTAGGCGAGCGCCTGGCCCTCGAAGAGCGCGACCTCGACCTCCGGCAGTTGCCGTACCGCCTCCTCGATCGCCTGTATCTGCTCAGGCGTAGCCTCGTTGCCGTCACACGTCTTCTTCGTGCAGAGCTGGACGACCATGTCGGCCTGGTCGATAGGGAGGGACTCCGGGTTCGTGGCCACCGCGCGGTTGACGTCGCCCGGTCCGCCCAGCCCCACCGCGGCCGCCGTCCCCGCGAGCACGACCGCCGCGGCCGCCGTCACCAGCCGGTGGTTCAGCCGGAAGCGACGATCCGGCGCCCGCAGCGGCCTGAGCGTGCTGGGGTCGAGCGTGGCGCCCGCCTCCGTGAGCGCCTCGCGCAGCCGGTCTTCGGTCGGGCTGTGGTTCATGATTCCTCCCCGAGTGCCCGGCCGAGTGCGGCGAGCCCCCGCGCGATGGTGGATCGGGCCGTGCCGGCGCTGATCCGCATGGTGTCGGCGACCTCCTGGTCGGTGAGGTCGAAGTAGTAGCGCAGGGTGAGGGCCTCGCGCTGCCGGCGCGGCAGCTCGCGCAGCGCCAGCAGCACCTCGCGCCGTTCCTCCCCGAGCATCGCGGCGCTCTCCGCCGACCAGACAGGCGGTTCGTACGGCACCGCGCGCCGGAACGCGGTCACCCGCCTGCGCAGCACCGACCGGCACCCGTTGAGCACCGCGGAACGTACGTAGGCCAGCGCCTTGTCGGCGTCGCGCAGCCTGCCCCGGCCGGCGTGGGTGCGGGCGAACGCCTCCTGCACGACGTCCTCGGCGCTGGCCTGGTCACCGAGCATGATCAGGGCCAGCCGTACGAGGCCGACGTGGTGCTCGGCGAAGATCGACGCCACGTCCACGCGCTGCCGGGCGAGGGCTTCCTGTTGGGTGAGCAGTTCGACTTCCACGTAACAGAGACGCCTGGCGGCCTCGTCTGCTGCTTCTGTCACCCGGTCATCTCATGGGCGGAGCGCCAGCATCATGGCCTCGATCGCGATCTGGGGGTTGACGTTGGCGGCCAGGCGTTCCCGGCACTGCATGATCGCGTCGATCCGCCGCAGCGTCTCCTCGGGGGTGGACGCCTTGGCCAGCTGGTCGAGGTCGAAGCGGATGTCGTCGTTGGCCAGCTCGATGGCGGCGCCGAACTGCATGGCCAGCACGTCGCGGTAGTAGGACACCAGCTCCAGCAACGCCGAGTCCAGCGAATCGCGTTTGATGCGGGTGGCCCGGGACTTCTGCCGGTCCTCCAGCTCCTTCAGCGCGCCCGCGCCGCCGCGTACGAGCCCCCGGTTGAGCCCTTTGCCCGTGGAGCCCTCGCCGTAGATCTTGCGCAGCTCGGCGGTCTCGTTGTCGTTGAGGGCGGCCGTGGCGGCGGCGGCCTCTTCCTCGGCCGTCTTCACCAGCCGCTCGGCCGCGGCCACGCACTCGCCGACCCCCGTCAGCGCGCGTGGAATGCTCAGCACCGCCTCGCGGCGTGCCCTGGCTCCCTCGTCGAGGGCCAGTGCCCGCGCCCTGCTGACGTGCCCCTGGGCGGCTCTGGCGGCGAACCCGGCGATGTCGTGCGGCACGCTGTCACGGGTGGCCAGCACGTGGGCGACGGCCTCCGTGGCGGGTGTGGTGAGGGTGACCAGCCGGCAGCGGGACCTGATGGTGATCATCAGGTCGTCGGGGGCGGGGGAGCACAACAGCCACACCGTGCGAGGCGGCGGCTCCTCGATGGCCTTGAGCAGGGCGTTGGCGGCCGACTCCGTGGCCCGGTCGGCGTCTTCGAACAGGATGACCCGCCACCGGCCCTGCGTGGGCGCCCCGGCCGCGCGCAGGATGAGCTCGCGGGTCTGCTTGACGCTGTAGGACAGGCCTTCCGGGCGTACGGACTCCAGGTCGGGATGCGAGCCGATCAGCACCTGGTGGCACTGGTCGCAGTGGCCGCAGCCGGCGTCGGGGCACAGCAGCGCCGCGGCGAAGGCGCGGGCGGCCTCTTCCCTGCCCGATCCGGGCGGGCCGGTGAACAGCCAGGCGTGCGTCATGCCCGCGCCGCGCCCGCCCCCGATGACCTCGCCGGCCGCCGCCGCGGCCCGCGAGAGCACGGCGGTGGCTTGGTCCTGACCGACCAGGTCAGCGAAAACCGTCACGAGGCAAGGCTAGTCGCGGATGGCGGGCATCGTGCCGGTGGCGTCTTCTGACTCCCTCGGCACCGGGTCGGGCAGGATCTCGTGGATACGGTCCTGGATCTGGCGGGTGAGCACCTCGGCCGGCAGGGTGCCGTCGACCACGAGGTAGCGCTCGGGCGCCGCGGCGGCCAGCTTGCGGAACTCCTTGCGCACCCGCTCGTGGAACTCCAGCGGCTCCGCCTCGATGCGGTCGGCCGCGCCGCCCAGCCGGGTGAGCCCCACCTGGGGCGGCGTGTCGATGAGGACGGTCAGGTGCGGCACCAGCCCGCCGGTCGCCCAAGCGTTGATCTTGGACACGTCCTCGGGGTCGAGCGCCCGGCCGGCGCCCTGGTAGGCCAGCGAGGAGTCGACGTAGCGGTCGGTGACCACGAGCGAGCCGCGGTAGAGGGCGGGCCTGATCACCTTCTCCACGTGCTCGGCCCGGTCGGCGGCGTAGAGCAGGGCCTCGGCACGGGCCGACAGGCCGCGCTCGGCCGCGTCGAGCAGGATGGCGCGCAGCCGCATGCCGACCTTGGTGGAGCCGGGCTCGCGCGTCTGCACGACGTCGTAGCCCTGGTCGCGCAGCCAGATGGCGATCAGCCGCGACTGGGTGGTCTTGCCCGACCCTTCGCCGCCCTCGAACGCCACGAACAGGCCCGGCACGTGCTCGGCCCGCTCGGTGCCCAGCCGCTCGCCCCGCACCGCGGCGATCAGGTCGGCGGTGAGGGGCACGCCCTTCCTGTCGTCCATGTGGCGCAGCGCGAGGAGGCCGACGGCGGTCGCGAGCACGCCGCCGATCAGCAGCACCAGGTTGGACCCGTCGAACTGGTAGGCGAACTCGCCCAGGTCGAGCACGTGCACGCCGAAGATCGCCGCCACCGGGTTGGCCACGGCGACCACGAGCAGGAGCGTCACGCGCGCGGTGGACTGCAGGAACGCGAACGTACGGCCGCGCAGCCCGTCTTCGACCTCGAGCCCGATCAGCGTGTAGCCGATGATCCAGGCGATGCCCGCGCACGCGCCGAGCACGACGGTCAGCATGACCACGATCGGCAGGTTGTGCACCAGCGCGATCGTGACGAGCACCAGCCCCGCCACGGTGATGGCCAGGCCGAACAGCCGCCTGCGCGACAACTGGCGCAGCAGCCTGGGCCCGAAGAACATGCCCAGCGCCATGCCGACGAAGACCGCGCCGAACACGACGCCGTAGGCCGCGTCGCCGCCGCCGAGCGCACCGACGTAGATCTTGGCGACGCCGACCACGGCCCCGCCGGCGGCGAACGCGCCCAGCATGCCGATGATGAGGCCGCGCACCATCCGGTGGCCGCCGACGAACCGCCAGCCCTCGATGACCTGCTTGAGCACGGACGGCGTGGAGATGGCGCCGTCACGCTTGGGAATGCCGCGCAGCGTGAAGATCAGGAAGGCCGACACGAGGTAGGCGCAGGCGTTGACGATGAGCGCCAGCCCTGTGGCGTCGCGGCCGGACAGGAACGGCACCGTGCTCGTGACCACGTCGCCCACCACGGACAGCGCGGCGAAGAGCATGGCGGCGATCGGCGCGGTGCCGTAGGTGACCAGCAGGTTGAGCTGGTTGGCCGACTCGAGCTGCTCCTTGGGCACCAGGTTGGGGACGGTGGCGTCCTTGGCCGGGACCCAGAACAGGTTGATGCACTCGACCAGGAGGGTCGCGATGATCACCCACTGGTAGCTGTGCACGAACGGGATCGACAACACGATGGCGAACCGGGCGAGGTCGGCCGCGAACATCGTCAGCCGCCGGTCGAACCTGTCGGCGAACACCCCCGCGAGCGGCCCGAGCAGGATGGCGGGCAACATCTTGGCCACGAACACGCCGCCGATGGCCAGCGACTGCACGCGGTAGTCGTCCTGCATCAGGTTTCCGGCCAGCGCGGTCAGCGCCAGGATGTTGAGCCAGTCGCCGAGACTGCACACCGACATGGCGGTCCACAGCCGCCGGAATGGCGCATTGGCCAGCACGTGAGCCGGGCGGCGTCGGCCAGGGGCAGTCATGATTTCAGCGTATCCAGGTGTTGACCGGAAGCGGGCAGTCGGGAGAGAAGCCGGAAATGCCCGGCTGCTCGTGGCTGAGGGTATTACGTCCGCGGGCTGGTGCGCAGGTTTCGCACCTCGAAAGGGGCCCCAAATCCATCATCAATTGACAGCTCCGGCCTCATGTCGCGCCGCCTCCACCAATGGCCGCCATTCGGCGCGGATGTCGGGCGGCAGCTCCAGCTCGTCGAACAGCTCGACCAGCAGCACGCCGTCGACGTGGTCGAGCAGCTCCTGCGGCCCGCCCTCGCACAACAGCGTGGTGTAGGCGACCCGCCGCTGGTCGCGGTCGGCCAGGTCGTGGGCGTGACCGCGCAGCCGCACGACGCCCAGCGCCGCCGCGACCGGCAACCGCCGCAGCCGGCTCGGCACGTGGAACGTGCGCCCGTCGCCGCGCACGCGCGGGGCGAACTCGACCTTCGCCTCCAGCACCAGCCGGAACCCGGCGGCGTCGAGAATGCGCCCGGCCGTCTCCAGCGTCGGCGACTTCCTGCCGTGCTCGTAGGCCGACAGCGTCGTGCGCGAGGTGCCGCTCACGCTGGCCAGGGCCTTCTGGTTGAGGCTCGCGGCATGCCTGGCCTGCTTGAACAGCAGGCCGCCGCGCTCGGCCCAGAGCGCGACCTCCTGCCGCAGCACCCGCTCCACCGGCGACGAACCCACGGCGCACCTCCGACTCGTATCCGGTCGGATACTGTACGCCATCATGGCCCTAGGTGACCAGCGGATTGCGGAAAGTCAGACGCGCAACTCGAGCATCGTGATCTCGGGCGGAGCCCCCACGCGCACCGGCGGCCCCCAGAACCCGGCGCCCCTGGTCACATAGACCGGCACGCCGTCGACCGTGGCCAGCCCCGACACCACCGGCTGCTGCAGCCCCACCACCAGGTTGAACGGCGCGAGCTGGCCGCCGTGCGTGTGCCCCGACAGCTGCAGGTCGACGCCGTGACGGGCGGCCTCGGCGACCTGGATGGGCTGGTGGGCGAGCAGCACGGTGCTCCTGCCCGCCGCGCGCCCGCCGAGAGCCCTGTCGAAGTCCGGAGGGTCGCCCGCGTCCGCCCCGCCGACGTCGTTGACGCCGGCCAGGTCGAGCACGGCGCCCTGGTGCCGGATCTCCACGCGTTCGTTGCGCAGAGAACGTACGCCGAGCTCCGCGAGTTCCTCGATCCACTCGCCGGGGCCTCCGGACACGTAGTACTCGTGGTTACCGGTCACGAAATAGGCCCCGTAGCGGGACTCCAGGCTCTTGAGCGGCCGGGCCAGCGGCCCCAGCTCGGCGACCGGCCCATCCACCAGGTCGCCCACGATCGCCACCACGTCGGCCTCCAGGCCGTTGATCATGCGGACGATGCGCTCGGTGTGCCGCAGCCCTGTCAGCGGCCCCAGGTGTACGTCGCTCACCACGGCGAACCGCAGGCCGCTGAGCCGGGGATCCAGCTTGGGCAGCGTGACCGCGACCCGTTCGGTCACGGGGTCGCCCAGAGCGGTCGTCACGCCGTACCCGACCGTGCCCAGCGCACCCACGCCGGCGACCGCGGCGGTGGCCCGCCCCAGGAAGAGCCGCCTGCTCATCGGAGCCGCCTCCGCCGCGGGAGGCGCGACCGGCTCCTCCTCGGCGGGGCCGCCGGCTCCGGCGAGCACCGGCACCGGCTCTGGCTCGGGCGTCGCGCTCCGCGGAGCGGCCCGGCGCGACAGCAGCGCCACCACGGCCCGCGGGATCTCCAGCACGACCAGGAAGACGACCAGGTAGAACATCACGGCCACCCACAGGTAGCCCGGCCAGGCGAGCCAGTGCCCCCACTCCACCCGCGAGCCCGCGAAAGCCGCGGCCACGAGCAGCACCATGCCCACCAGGCCCCAGGTCAGCGCCTTGCGCAACCGCCCGGGGCCCGTCGTCGAACGCACCATCCGATGCCACAGATAGAAATGCGCGAGCGCGACGACGCCCAGAAACATCAGGACGAACAACACATACTGATGTTACTTACGACTTGGTCGCCTGCTTCTTCGCGGTGGCCTTTTTCGCCGGAGCCTTCCTCGACGACTTCTTCGGCGCGGGAGCCCGCTCACGACGCTCGGCCAGCAGCTCCGCCGCCCGCTCGATCGTGATGTCCTCGACCGTGTCGCCCTTGCGCAGCGACGCGTTCGTCTCGCCGTCGGTGACGTAAGGGCCGAACCTGCCCTCCTTCACCACGACCGGCTTCTTGGAGTTGGGGTCGTCGCCCAGCTCCCGCAGCGGCGCCGCGGCCGCGGCCCGCCGGCCGCGCTGCTTCGGCTGCGCGAACAACTCCTTGGCCTGCTCGATGGTGACCGTCAGCAGGTCTTCCTCGGAGGCCAGCGAACGGGAGTCGGTGCCCTTCTTCAGGTAGGGGCCGAACTTGCCGTTGTAGGCCACGACCTCCTCGCCGTCGAGCTCGCCCACAGGCCTGGGGATGGACAGCAGCTTGAGCGCGTCCTCGAGCGTGATCGTGTCGAGCGACATCGACTTGAACAACGAACTCGTACGCGGCTTCGGTGCATCCGCCTTCTTGCGCTTCTTGGGAGCTTCGTCCTCGGCCGGCTCCGGCAGGACCTCCGTCACGTAAGGCCCGTAACGGCCGTCCTTCGCCACGACCGTGTGGCCGGTCGCCGGGTCCTTCCCCAGCTCCCTGTCACCCGTCGGCCGCGAGAACAGCTCCTCCGCCTTCTCCGCCGTCAGCTCGTCGGGCGTCATGTCCTCGGGCACGTTGACCCGCGAGCCGTCACGGTCGAGATAGGGGCCGTAACGCCCGACCCGCAGCACGATGTCGGTGCCCTTCACCGGGAACGAGCTGATCTCCTTGGCGTCGATGTCGCCGAGGTCGGTGACCATCTCCTTCAGGCCCTCGTCGCCGTCGACACCGTAATAGAAGCGCTGCAGCTCCGGCACCCGCTCCGCCCGGTCGTTGGCGATGTCGTCGAGCACCTTCTCCATCTCGGCCGTGAAGTCGTAGTCGACCAGGTTGCCGAAATGTTGCTCGAGCAGGTTGACCACCGCGAACGCCAGGAACGACGGCACCAGGGCCGTGCCCTTCTTGAACACGTAGCCGCGGTCGAGGATCGTGCCGATGATCGAGGCGTACGTCGACGGCCGCCCGATCTCGCGATCCTCCAGCTCCTTGACCAGCGACGCCTCGGTGTAGCGGGCGGGCGGCTTGGTCGAGTGGCCGGCCACGTCGAGCCGGGTGACGGTGAGCGCGTCGCCCTCGGCCAGG
Organism: Nonomuraea sp. NPDC049378; assembly: GCF_055586745.1. NCBI lineage: Bacteria > Bacillati > Actinomycetota > Actinomycetes > Streptosporangiales > Streptosporangiaceae > Nonomuraea > Nonomuraea sp. NPDC049378. Next base: position 33,710 of record NZ_JBVJHP010000045.1, on the reverse strand, counting down.
TTGGGCAGCCGCTTCTCCGAGTCGTCGCGGTCGGTCGACGGATCATCTGACCCCTCGACGTACGCCTTGAGGAACCCGTAGAACGTGATCGTCCGCCCCGAGGCGCTGAACTCGACGTCCTCGCCCCCCGACGACCGGCCGGCCACCTTCACCGTGATCGACTCGCCGACCGCGTCCTTCATCTGCGAGGACACCGTACGCTGCCAGATCAGCTCGTACAGCCGGAACATGTCGCCCGACAACCCGGTCTCGCCCGGCGTGCGGAACTCCTCGCCCGACGGCCTGATCGCCTCGTGCGCCTCCTGCGCGCTCTTCACCTTGCTGGCGTAGACGCGGGGCTTGTCGGGGACGTACGCGGCGCCGTACAGCTTGATCGCCTGTGAGCGCGCGGCCGCCACCGCCGTCTCCGACAGCGTGATGCTGTCGGTACGCATGTAGGTGATGAAGCCGTTCTCGTAGAGCCGTTGCGCCACCTGCATGGTGTATTTCGCGGAGAACCCCAGCTTCCTGCTGGCCTCCTGCTGCAGCGTGGTCGTCCTGAACGGCGCGTAGGGCTTGCGGGTGTACGGCTTGCGCTCGACCGACTTGACCCCGAACGACGAACCCCGCAGCCGGCCCGCCAGCTCTCCCGCGGCGGCCTCGGACAGGTGGAGCACGTCGGCGTTCTTCAGCCGGCCCGTGCTGGTGAAATCGCGCCCCTGCGCCACCCGCTTGCCGTCGACCACGGTCAGCGTCGCGGTGAAGTCGCGCGGCCGCTCCTCCGCCTTGCCGGTGTCGAACAGCGCCTGCAGATCCCAGTAGTGGGCGGACGTGAACGCCATACGGTCGCGCTCGCGCTCCACCACCAGCCGGGTCGCCACCGACTGCACGCGGCCCGCCGACAGGCGCGGCTTGACCTTCTTCCACAGGACGGGGCTGACTTCGTAGCCGTAGAGCCGGTCGAGGATGCGCCGGGTCTCCTGGGCGTCGACAAGGCGCAGGTTGAGGTCGCGCGGGTTGGCCACGGCGTCCTGGATCGCCTGCTGGGTGATCTCGTGGAAGACCATGCGGTGCACCGGGACCTTGGGCTTGAGCACCTCGCGCAGGTGCCAGGCGATCGCCTCGCCCTCGCGGTCCTCGTCAGTGGCCAGATAGAGCTCGTCGGCATCCTTCAGCAGCTGCCGCAGCTTGTTGACCTGCGATCGCTTGTCTGGGTTGACGACGTACAGCGGCTCGAACTCGTGCTCGACATTCACCCCGAGGCGGGCCCAAGGCGCACCCTTGAACTTCTCGGGAATGTCGTCGGCCTTCTCCGGCAGATCGCGGATGTGGCCGATGCTCGATTCGACGATGTAGCCGCGCCCGAGGTAGCCCGCGATGGTCTTCGCCTTGGCGGGCGACTCGACTATCACCAGGCGTGTTCCGCCGGCGCTGCCGTTCTTGGCTGGCACGCTGCTTCCTACCTCGCTGTTCGCTAGCTATCCCCCTGCCGGGAGTCGGCACAGACTGAAAGGTAACCCGACTCGCGGAAATTTCCTTCCCCCCGGGCTACCCACTGGCTTCCGGGTCCACCCACAAGCACGCAGAATAAGGCTCATCGAGCGGCATGGCGCCCTGACTCACTCTGGAGACTAATCGTTGTGCTCGACTACTCCTACATGGATATCTTCATTCCGCGCGACCTCACTCGCGAAGCCGCACGTCAACTGCTGACCGAACACGCAGAGTACGGCCAGTGGGAGCTCGCGCGCGTACGCGTGCACCCCGACGGCAGCCGGCACGTACGCCTGCGCCGGAAGGTCATGCGAGTCCGGCGCACGTTTTGAAGGGTGACATGTTGCACCCCGACATGTTGCACGCGGACATGGCTTTGCCCGCCCCGGGCCGCGCCCCCGGAACGGGCAAAGCATCTCTCGCTGACCGCTCGCCGGACGCGAGCGTCAGCCGATCTGGTCAGGCGCTGTTACGCACCTGCTGTGCCCTGCGCAGCGCCTGCGGTGTCCTGCTCAGTGCCTGCGCCCCGGACGGAACCGGCGGGCGGTCGCGAACAGGGTGGCCGAGGCGGCGAACAGCCCACCGAGCATGAGGGCGAGCAGCGAGCTGGAGTTCATCCCCGTCACACCGGCCGGCTGCTCGGCGCTCATCAGGCCCAGGTTTCCGACAGGCAGGTTACGGGTGGCGGAGGTCACCACGCCGCCGGCCGGGGTCGAGGCCACCAGCGACGTCGCCGGAGCGAGCGGGGAGGCGGCGGCGCCGGAAGGCCGGGCGTGACCGGACCTGTCGGCCGGGGCCGCGGTCCGCTTCTTCGGCTTGGCCGGGGTAACCGCGGTCCGCTTCTTCGGCTCGGCCGGCGTCACGACGGTCCGCTTGGGCGCGGCCGGGGTCTTCGCCTGGGCGGGCAGCCCGGGCAGGCCGGGCACGCTCGGCAGGCCGAGCGTGCGGGAGGCGTCATCGAGGAGGGGCAGTGAGGTCAGGCCGCCGCCCTGCAGCTTGGCGACGTCGCCGACGCCGCCGAAGTCCGGCGTCCCGCCCAGGGCCGGCATGCCCGGGATCACGGGCAGCACGCCGCCCTTGGCCGCCGCGGTCTTGGCGGTGGTGCGGGCGAAGCGCTGGTGGCCGCTGAGTCCTCCGTGCCCCGGCTTGCCGACGTGCGCCCCGCCGAGGCATCCGGCCGCGGCATCGCCCAGGACGGCCACCGCGTTGCCGCAGACGTTGATCGGCGCGGTGATCGGGGCGATGACCTGGTTGCCGCCGAGGATGCTCGCGTTGCCCGAGGTGCGGTTGCCGCCCGTGCCCCTGCCGGGCTCCTTCACGTGGGCGCCGCCCTTGCAGCCGGCGAACGCGCGGCCGACCAGCGCCACGGCGTTGCCGCAGACGTTGACCGGCGCGGTGATCGGCGCGATCACCTGATTGCCGCCGAGGATGCTCGCCCGCCCCGAGGTGCGGTTGCCGCCCGTGCCCCTGCCGGAGTTGTGTACGGTCGCCCCTCCCGCGCATCCGGCCGTGGCATTGCCCACGGCGTTGCCGCAGACGTTGATGGGCAGGGTGATCGGCGCCACCACCTGGTTGCCGCTGCCGACCCCGAACCGGCCGTCGGTGTCGTTGCCCCGCGAGCCCACGTGACGGCCCTTGTGGTGGTAGCCGCGCTTGGGGCCGCCGTTGGTGACCGACGACCCGCCCTTGCAGCCCGAGAACGCCCGCCCGACGACCGCGACCGAGTTGCCGCAGATGTTGATCGGGGCGCTGATCGGCGCGACGACCTGGTTGCCGCCGAGAATGCTCGCCCGCCCCGAGGTGCGGTTGCCGCCCGGGCCGCCCTTGCCGGAGTTCTTCACCGTGGCGCCGCCCTTGCAGCCCGCCGTCGCGTCGCCGAAGATCGCGACCGCGTTTCCGCAGGCGTTGATCGGGGCGCTGATGGGCGCGGTGACCTGGTTGCCGCCGAGGATGCTCGCATCGCCCGACGTACGGTTGCCGCCCGTACCGCCCCTGCCCTGGTTGCGCACCTCAGCGCCACCCTTGCAGCCCGCGTCGGACCTGCCGATCAGCGAGACGGCGTTGCCGCAGGCGTTGATCGGGGCGCTGATCGGCGCGTCGACCTGGTTGCCGCCGAGAATGCTCGCGTTACCCGACGTGCGGTTGGGGATGCCGCCACCGCCGCGGTTGTTCACGACCTCGGCGCCGCCCTGCGAAGAGGCCTGCGACGAGCCGACCGCCGCGACGGAGTTGCCGCTGATGTCGATGGGCAGCGAGATCGGCAGGTCGACCTGGTTGCCGCCGCCGATGGACGCGTCGCCCGAGGTGTCGGCCAGCGCGGTGCCGCTGCCGCCGAACGACATGACGGCCACCGCGAGAAGGGCCGCAGGGGTCGATGCCTTCGCCCACGTACGCATATCGATGCTCCTTGTGGTTCTTGGGGGGATTACCTGAACAGCTCGCGGACAGCCCGAGGCCGTGCGAGGTTTCGCGCACAGCGGAGACCTCGGATTCGCGAACCAGCTGAACTGACGTGTTCACCCGCCGGCGGAGGGGATCAGAGCCGCGCTCCGCCGCGATTACTTGGAGAAGGGCCCGGCGTCGCCTTGCCCGCGACGTCTTCCGTCGCGCGTGACCGGCCGGTGCCCGGGCGGGGATCAGTCAGGTGAGAAAGAAGGGTCGTCCGCCGCTGTGCGGACGACGGGGGGAAGCACGTACGCCAGAGGTGCGCGCCGCGCCTCGAGCCGCGGGTCGAACCCTGACCTCGCGTCATCCCCGGTGGCGGACCCGAAGGGGCCGCTGCCACCGCCGTTGGGCACCAAGCCGTTGGTGTCCAGGATCTGGCCGGCGGTGGACGGTGTCGGCAGGCCAGGATCCTGCTGGCTGTTGAGGCCGTCGACCGTGCGCCCCGCCATGGCTTCGGCGTTGTCGGACGCCGAGACGTGGTCAGGGTCGAGGGAGGCGGCCGACGCGCCGACTTCTGTGACCGCGGAGGGGACCGCGGCCGTTTCGGTCACGGGAAGCCCCGCGGCCGATTTCGCGGACGCGGAAAGATCCGCGGCCGCCGTTGCAGACGCGGGAAGCCCCGCGGCTGTTGTTGCGGACGCTCCCGTCGCCGCGGTGGAGTCCGCGGCCGCCGGAGCGGCGGTGAGCATGCCGAACAGAACAGCGAGCAACCACCCGGCGGCTACCAGGAAGCCGACCGCGGTTGCCCGCATGACGAGCCGACGGGCACCGGCCGCGAACCGCGCCATCCGGTCGACCCGATCGGTGGCCGTGTCCTGCCCCTGGGAGGTCACGGGCAGGCGACGCACAACGAGGGACTTCTCCCTCGGCTGATGCATCGCCGCGCGCGCCACGTGACCTCCCGCTGTCCAGAACCGGCCCAGTGTGGATGGAGCCGGTCCGTGGACTCTCACCCCTCAACGGTCCGTAACCGTAGCAGTACCCAAGGTTGTCGCAAGGCCTTTTCACCGCGACCCCAGAAATTCACCAACGCCACACAGCCCAAACCATCCCCAACTGGGCCAATGCGCTCTGGCGTACGTCATGAGCGGCCCATCAGCGACCCCCCGACGGGCCATCACCCGGCATTCCCGCGCCCCCGGAGCCACCTTTCGGCAGGAGGCCGGATTCTCGGTATGACGCACCCCTCAGAGTTTGCTAGCCTTACTGAGCCGACGCGGGATGACGGTCCCGCGTGCAGGCACCAAGTCCGGGTGGCGGAATAGGCAGACGCGCTAGCTTGAGGTGCTAGTGCCCAGTGATGGGCATGGGGGTTCAAGTCCCCCCTCGGACACACACCGCTCGCACATGTGGGGGTTCCGGTTCGATCCGGGCCTCCACATATTGCTTTTCTGGGTAGTACGTGAGCTTCAACCCGAGCTGGGTGTAGAGCGCGGCCTTATCGTCCGGGTCCGCTTCACCGACCAGCCGCACCAGGTCGCCGACCTCCTCGATCATCGACCTGATCTCCGCGACGCTGATCCGCTGCGCGGCCGGTGCCGCCTTGAGTTCGCCTTCCAGGCGGGCGCGTTCGCTCTTCGCCTCGTTGATCCACGAGGAGATCTCGATCGGGTCGCCTCCCGCGTCGAGCGCGGAGCGATATTGGCTGAGCTTGCGGTCACACTTCGACAGCCGTTTGCGCAGGTCGATCAGAGCCGCCTCGTTCGGGTCGATCACTTGCTCGGCCATCGCCGCGATCGTGTGCTCCAATCTGTCCGGGCCGAACGAGGTCCCCAGCCAGCCATCGACCTCATTGAGGATCTCCGCCTCCCGCAGATAGACGACCTTGGGATGGTCGAGGTGGTTGGTGATGGCGTACTGGGCAGGGAACCGGCACCGGTAATACGCCTGCCGGTTGTTCCAGTTCCCCTGCATCCGGCGCTCGCAGTAACCGCAGAACAGCACACCCCGGAAGGCGTACGGACGCCGCGTAGGGTGAGGACGCTGGCTGAATGTGCCCCTGGCACGTGTGGCGAGAATCTCCTGGACCCGCTGATACTCCTCGACGCTCACGATCGCGTCATGCACGGGATGCTCCGACCAGATCCACTGGTCCTTGGTGTTCCACCGCTGCTTGGTCGTCGTCCCCAGCGCGACGTTCTCCACGTCCAGGAGGATCTCGTCTTTGCGCTGCTTGTTCCACACCTGGTGGCCGGTGTAGCGCGGGTTGGTGAGGATGACCCGTACGGCGTACTTCGACCATGCCCGCTGATTGCGGTGCTTGTTCCGGCCGGGATCGCTGGCCGAGGGTGACAGGATGCCCTGCAGCGTCAGGTCCTCGGCGATGTCCAGGTAGCCCCTGCCTTTGAGGAACTCGCTGTAGATCCACCGCACCACCCGTGAGGTGACCGGATCGGCCACCAGCCGCCGCAGCCTCCGCCCGTCGGCCGCCTTACCGGGGTTCGGATGCGGACCGGCGTCTTGGAGGCTGTACCCGTACGGCGGACGCCCGCCCAGAAATCGGCCTTCGGTCGCGGTGATCGCCGCCATCGCGGCACGTACCCGGATCTTGATCCGGTTTCGCTCGCCTTTCGACAGCCCGCCGAAGACGCCCATGATCATGTCGTGGGCCTCGTTCGCCGGATCGATCGGCCCGCCCACCTCGGGCACCCACAACGGCACACCGAAGTGCTCGAACAACGGGAACGTCAGGCTGTACTGGTTGCCGTAGAAGGCCCGCTGCGGCTCCCCGATCACGACCGCGTCGAAGCCCCGCCGAGGGTCCTTCAGCTCCTCGATCAGCGCCGCCGCGTGCGGCCGGAGCTGCCAGGGGATGGAGCGGGACTTGTCGACGTCGAAGAACTCCGCGACGATCTCCCCGCCCCGCGACTCGATCAGCGCCCGCGCCCGATGCAACTGCCAGGCCCGTGACGCCTCCGGATCCTGGTTGTCCTCGGTCGACACCCGGCCGTAGAAGCCGAACCTGATCGTCATCTCTGCTGCTCCTTCGCAGTCTGCGGCTGCTTCACGCGGGCGGCGGCCTTGAGCAGGATCCGCAGCAGCACGCCGGCCGTGCCGGGGGTGAGCCTGAGCTCCTCCACCGGCACGACCAGCCGCAGCCTGTTATCCGCGCCGCTCACGACCCGTCCCGGTTCGGAACGGGTCCCCGCGTCCACCGGCGACCGGATCGGGCCCTACGGGCCCGCCCACCCCCGGCGGCCCTACATGACCGCTCGCCTCGACGATCGATGTCAACGACCACCTGGACACGACTTCTCATCCGGCGAGACCCGGACGGTCGTGCACAGCCTGTGGATGACGATGGCACACTCCCTGTGAGGGCCGCCGAGCTACGAGAGGGAGCCGCCCTCAACCCTCATCACCCCGCTTGCGCAGAATGAGAAGATCCTCATGCGCTGCAGCGCACACCGGCTGCCCATTCTCTTGCCCCCTCCAGGCCTCCAGCATCTGGAAGAACGACGCCCGGGGCACCAACCGGCCATCACGTAGCCCGCACAGCAAGGCTGCCAAGCGGTGAGTGAGGACCAGACCAGCCGCCTCCGCGGTCTCGATGACCTGGCCGGGAAGGTCAACGAGCCGCCCGCTGACCCGGATCGGCCGAACGGTGATGGCGACGACTCCGCCGGGCCGCAGCAGCTCTCCGCATCCGGCGAGTATCCGCCCGAAGCCCTCCATCAGCTGAGGCAACGGCCGGTGAGCGAGGTTCCCCTTGTCCTTGGAGTACCGGTGGTTGGACTTCTCCACCGGCCCGCCACCCTCCCGGCTCCCGCAGCGGACATGCCCGTGCGTCCGCACCCCATAGGGCGGAGAGGTCAGCACCAGCGCGGCCGTACCTCGCAGGTTCGCGAAGACGGCCGCGATGTTCCGCGCGTCGCCGCAAGCCACCCGGGCGAATCCCGTCGCCCCTTGCGAACGAGCGTGCTGAACATTGGCAGCAGTGAGACCGGCGAAGTCCGCCTCGTACTCCATCCCCGCCGCGTGCCGCCCCAGATGCGTCGCCTCCACCAGCGTGGTCCCGATCCCGCACATCGGATCCACCACCAGCTCACCCGGCTCAGTGAACACCGAGATCACCTGGGCGGCGATCGACGGGAGCATCTTGCCCGGATGCCTCATCGACTCCGCGACATACCGACCACGCCGCTGCACCCTCGACTGCAACTGACCCGTAGCCAGGACCGACGGCAGAACACTCTCGTTCATCGAGCACCTCCGGCGCTACGAGCGAACAGACAGACATCCGCGTGCACCGACACCACCGGCGGCAACTCCGCCGACTGGGCACGTCGAAGCTGTCCCAACTCCGCCGGATCAGCCTGGACAACCAGCGCATCACCCTCCACCGGGACGCGCACCGCGATGACATGCTGCACGTAGGCCAACCCGGCCGCGCCCGCTCGCCGGATGATCCCCGGCGCCAGGTCCACCAGCCTCCCCCGCTCATGCCGCGCCGTCGTGATCACCGCCAAGTAACCGCCAGGCGCGAGAACATGCCGCGCATCCTCCAGGAACCGACCAAGCTGCGGCATCGCAAGCATCGGTTGCTCCGCCTTGCACGAAGGACACGACGCCGACGCCGGACCGGCCGGTCGTCCGGCCTCCGGGTAAGGGGGAAGCGCCGCGATCAACAGCTCAACCCGACCTTGGAGACCAAGCAGTGCCTCGCGGAGTTGATGTGGCCCGTAGGGACGTAGCCTCACCGCCGCCCGCTGATCCGCCGCGAGTTCCTGCCGCAGACGGCCGGCGAGCTGCTGCGCATCCGGGAGACGCGGAACACATCCGACGCCCAGCCGCTCCATGCCTGCCGCTGTGACAAGCACCGTCTCACTCGTCGGGAAGACATCCGCTACGACGCCACCCGGACGGGAGCAGGCGCCGATCAAGTGCCGGGACAGTTCCCGCCCTACGGCCTGGCGATGCCGACCGCATACCGTCTCGGTAACGCGCGGATGCTCCTTGATGCCGGGCTCTCCGGGGGTGGCGTCGGGACACAGCCACACCGAAAGCGGCACCAACCGCCTCTCAGCAGTCCGCGACCGCTTCGACTGCGGTTTCTCGTTCTCGCTCATCTACGGTGACCCATGACGGTCACCCGCTCCCATGTACTGAAACACTCACTGGCCAGTGCTGATTGGAACCGTCCGCGTCCTTCAAGTCCTCCAGCAGCCACAGATCCGATGTCTTGAGGCCATAAACTCTTCCGGCCCAAGCACATGGCATCTCAACCTTCGTTGTGCATCGGTTCTGTACGACTACGTCCAGCCATCGATTGGAGGGCAGCGGGCGTCCGAGAACAGGCTCCAGCATCACCACATCGACGCTGCGCAAGCTGCGCTCTGCGAGTTCCAGCTCACTGACGTCTCAACTGCTCGCTGATCATGGTCGACGCCCATCCGGCCTTCGGCGGCTACACGAGAGGGCTGCTGCTGCGGGTCGCCAATGTGCGACACGTCAGTTCTGAGAGCCGCCTCGAAGCCGCTGAGTGACGAATGCTCCGACGATCGAGGCGGCGCCAACCCCGAAGAGCGACGCCGCCTGCGTCGCGGCACCTTTGTCGACGAAATACATGGCCAACAAGCACAAGGCGATTACATACGCCAGGCCGCACACCGTACCGGCCACTCGCAGCCAGTACTCCGCCCAGTACCGCTGGTTGTCACGACGCTCCGCCTGCTCGATCATCCCGATGATCCGATCTAAGGTGCCTGGTTGGACCTTCTCCCACGCCTCCGCATTGGTTACCTGCAACAGGTCAATCCAACGCGTAGCTCGACCGTTTCCGCTGGATCCTTCGGCAGAGGTGGTCTCGGGCTCGCTGGCGGTCATTGCGGGTCCTCTGGTTCTTCGGTACGAGCGGGAACCCTCCCAAGGGCTGAGTACGCCTCAAGCAGCTGATAGAAGATCCGGTCCTCGGCGGGGAGATTCCCAAAGCTCCCCAGGGGTCGCCTGGGTGCCGGAAATGGAGTTAGTGCTCGACTCAGCCCATCGACGAAGGCTCTCCAGAAGGTTGACCGGCCTCCCCTTGACTTACGAGCATCCGCGTCAGCGGGCGCTGGAGTTGGTGGACCTACACGGCCACCGGTGGACGCGCGAGGCGGTCTTTCCTCATCATGCGCCGGATTGGCCAGCTCCATACGAGGCCCGAGAAGTTCTGCCACGGTGCGCTCGCGCATAGTGGCGAGGGCATCCTGGGCGCAGTCGAGCTCGTACGCCAGTTTCGCCCGGGCGACATGAGTGCTGGGAAGGACGGCGAGCGCCTCCTGAAGAAGTGGTACGGCCTCTTCCAATAGGGCCGCCTCACCTCGCACCTCGTACAAAGCCCGCAAGGAGATACCGAGCTCGCCGACGATGTCGGGCCGGGCACTGCCAAAGGCGGGCGCGGCTGCGACAGCTCTCCCGCCAATCTCCACTGCCTCTTCCAACAGGCCAACGTCACCCCGCCAGATAGACAGTGTCCGTAGGGACACACCGAGCTCACTAGCGATCTCTGGCTGCGCTCGACTGCCGGGTTGAGCAGCTGCGACGGCTCTCCTACCGATACGGACCGCTTCCTCCAGCACTGACCCATCACCCCACAATCTGGACAAGTCCCGCAGGGATGTCCCCAAGGAGCTCAACCAGCCGGCTAATGCGTAGTGGCCCGGACCGGCGGCCGCGACTGCCTCACGGGCCATGTCCACAGCTTCCTCAAGGACGGCTGCCTCCCCCTCAATCTCGTGGAGCATGCGGAGCGAGACGCTGAGCACGCTCAACACGTACGGACGCAGAGAATCCGTCGGCGAGGTGTCGGCGACACCTCGGCGGCCGACGTTCACGGCTTCAGCGACCAGCAGGGGGTCCGATTCCTGCTCATACAGCAGGAGCAGGGCCAGGGCCAGATTAGTGAGTGTCGTATGGCTGCTTTCGCCGGCATATGCATGCGAGGCGGCCGTCCGTCCAGCGCGGACCGCCTCTTTGAGGGAGGTCAGGTCACCGTGCCGCTCAAAGACTGCGATCAGCGCGACGGCTAGGTCGCTCAGCCTGGTGGGGTAATGAGGGCTGCTGGGGGCAGTCGTTTCGGTCGCATAACGGAACATCGTCAGTGCGGACTGAAGGTGCTTGCTGCCCTGCGGCCACGGCAGGCGCTCGCTCAGTAACCAGTGCAGCCTACCCAGCGCAACCGCAATGTCGGGACCGTCAACAACATCGGCCACCCGATTGAGCAACTCATGCGCTGCCACCAATGCACTTCGCTCCCTGTCCGAAGAGACGTCGGGAGCCCGCAGCAAATCTCCGTATCGCGCGCGCAGTTCACGCAGGAGCCGAGTCCGATGCACTGGCCAGATGTGCTCGCCAAGCGCGCCGAGCCCGGCTTCCATGTCGTGACCGGGACCACTTACCGCCATGATCACCAAGGCCACTCGTACGATGCATGGTGGCCCCTCCACGCTCGATGGTGACTCGGCAGCTTGAGCGAGACAAGTCCATGCTCAGCACTAGTCTCGGTTCCACAACCTTTACGTCGTCCTCGTGGGTTTGAAGGTCAGCGTTGAGCGCCGCGTTTTTGTAGCCTGACCCGCGCCACAGCGAGGACGCGAGCCCGCCGTTGATGATGGCTGACGCGGTTGCGGTGCTTTCTGCAGATGGACGCGTACAAGGCAAAGGCAGCGCTGACGGCAGAGTGAACCGCTATGGCCCACCAGCGTCGTTCGTGTAACGCGAGACAGCTTGGCAAGAACTTTGCCGGTTCGCTCAGCAGCGAACATACGAGCAGGTCAGCTGCTAGATGACGTCCCTGGCGTGACCTTGATCGTGCTTTCGAGTCCGGTCTATTGCCACTGGTCAGACGGTGGATGAGAGCGTCACAGCAAGTCCATGGTGTCTGCGCTTCTTCCGTTAGTGCTCCGAGTTCTCCCCACCCGCTGGTCGAGACCTGGATCGACCAATCCGGCGCATCCCACAGGGAGACACCATGGCCATCGATCTGCAGGACAGCACGACCACGAAGTACTACAACGAGAACGCTATGAGTGCGGCAGAGAAGGCGTTCACGCTCCTGATCACCGGTCCGCGCCCGCTCTCACTAGAGGGCCACTCCATCGGTCATGGAATGCCCCAGCGCCTGCTCGATCTCGGTGAGCTGAAGGATCTGCTACTCACGCCTCAGGCCAGCGACGAGCTGAAGGATGCCGTCTGGGCGCACCTCGTGCGGCGTTCGCGGTCCGACGGCCCAGCGTGGGTGATCGGGTGTGTAGGGGTGGCGATGCCGGGACTGAAGAATCTGGCATCGCGCACCACGCACGGCTGCCCCAAGCATGTGGTCGACGACATCGTCTCTGAGATGGTGACGAACTTCGTCGCGCAGCTCCGCCGGATCGACCTCGACCGGCCGAACATCCTGCCTCGGCTGCTGCTGTGGGCGAAGAAGGGCGCGCTTCAGGTTCGAGCGCGTGAACTCGCCTCCATCGAAATTTGCGCCGACATACCGGAGCAGGCGGCCCTGGACAGCGAGCCGTTCATGGTGCTCGCCGAGGCTGTGCGGTGCCGGGTCATCACTCCCGACGAGGCGAAGTTGATCAATGCGACGCGCTTGGAGGGGCAAGCGCTGCGGGCGTACGCGGGGCGGCTCGGGGTGCCGGCGGATCGGCTGTACAAGCGCCGGCGAACGGCGGAGACGCGGCTGGCGCGGGCGATCGAGGAGGGTCAAGTCTCGGTCAGCGGTGACGGGCCGGTCTCCAATCTCGCCTGCTGAATCGGTGGTTCATCCATGTCAGCCGTGATCACGGCTCGGGGCGGAGTTTCGGGGGGCGGTTGCCCGTTCCCATCGAGTCCATCGTCCCTCGTCCTTCGAAGGAGGACACCCATCCCGGACCGTTCCGGGCCTGTGATCACGGCTGGACGCCAGGTCAAGACCTCTCGTCCTTGGGGGCCATGTCATGAAGCCATCTCGGCCTTGTCCGTTGTTCGTCATCCGGGTTCCGGCGAAGGTGAGCTTGGTGCGGCGTGGTGTCGCGTCGCTGGTGTGGACCGGCGGCTGCACTGTCGCCGCGCTGACCTTGCCGGGGGTCGCCGAGGCCATGACCGCGCTGGCCTCCGCCTCGCTCGACCAGGTCATCACCAACCTGCGCAACGTGGTGGTCGGGCTGCTCATCGGGCTGGCCACGCTGTTCTTCACCATCGGCGGAGTCCGCTACATCCTGGCCGGCGGAGACCCCGGAGAAGTCGAGGCCGCCAAGAAGACGCTGCGGTACGGAGCGCTCGGCTACGGGGTGGCGGTGCTCGCGCCCGTCCTGGTGGAGATCCTGCAGCGGATCGTGGGGGCCTGACGTGACCGGTACTCGCCGAAAAGCGGCCGGGCTGCTCGTCCTCCTGCTAGTCGGTGCCGCGCTCGCCTTGGCGCTGATCAGCGGACGCGCGCTCGCCGCCTCTCCGACAGCGACACCGACGCGCGCCCCAAGCGCGACGCCCTCGACTTCGGCCGTGGCGCCGGCACAGGACTGCGGGTTCATCAGCGTGGCCTGCGAGGCCCGCCAGGCGGTCAACGAGTGGTTCACGCACCTCGTGGAGACGGCCTCCAAGCCGGTGTTCGAGATGCTCGGGTCGACCGTGCTGGCGACGCCAGAGCTGGACTCCCCAGCGATGGCCCGAGCCAAGCAGCTGTGGGAAATCTCCAGGACCATCGCGAACACCTGCTTCGTGCTGCTGGTGACAGCCGCGGGAGTGATGCTCATGGTCGGGCAGGCGCTCCCGGGTGAGAGCTCGGCGCGCGAACTGCTACCCCGGCTGGTGTGGGCGTTCCTGGCCGCGAACCTGAGCCTGGTCGCGATCGGGTACGCGATCACCCTGGTCAACGGGCTGAGCCACGCGTTCCTGGCCGACGGTGCCGACCGGATCGATCCGGAATCAGTGTTCAACGCCATCAAGACGACGATCCTGGCGGGGATCGCCACTCACGGCGTGTTCTTCGCACTCGTGGCACTGGTCGCGGTCGTCCTGGCGGTCGGAGTCGTGTTCACCTACCTCGTACGAATCGCGCTCACCATGGTCGTGATCGCGGCAGCACCCCTCGCTTTGATCTTTCACGCGCTGCCGATGACGGACGGGCTGGCACGGCTGTGGTGGCGGTCGTTCATCGGGCTGCTGACGATCCAGATATGCCAGTCGCTCGTGCTCGTCACAGCGCTCAAGCTCATCTTCTCCGACAACCCGGCCGAGGACACCGCCGCATTCTGGGTCCCCACCACGGCGGACCTGGCCGACCTGCTCATGACCGTGTGCCTGCTGTTCGTCCTGTTCAAGATCCCAGGATGGGTCGCAAGAACGATCTGGCAGGCCAACCGGCCCCGGACGCTCTCGCGCCTGGTGCAGTCCCTGATCATCTATCGCGGGCTGAACTTCCTGCTCGGCAAGCGCGCCGGTGCGTCACGCGCGGTACCGCGTTCCGGGCCTCCGAACCCGCCCACCGGCAACGGGCCCAACGGCCCGCCCAGCGGCGGTCCTCCCGGCGGCGGCCCGCCCTACGGTGGGGGTCCCGGCGGTGGGGGCCCTGGTGGGCGGAATCCGAGCTCGGGCGGGCCGAGCGGCGGGATCCAGCGCCGCCCCCGTCCGTCCCGGCGGCCCACCACGGGCTGCGGCAACGGAAACGCCCGTGTGGGACGTACGAATCGCCCATCCCGTCATGACCACCCAACGCGCCCTGACACGCCGGACAGCCCTGTCAGAAAGCAGCCAGGCCCGGTAACCCATCCCCGCCCGCAGCCGGGCCGTCGTGGCCGACCGCCCGTCCGCAGCAACCAGCAACCGAACGCCACACGCCTGCCGCAAGCGTCCGCCGCACGCCGCGCGCAACGCGGTCAGTCACAGGTCACGGTGCGGCTCGACGTGCCCCGTCCTCGAAGAAAGGCAGAACGTCGTGCGACACGCAAATAACGAACGGCTGGTCGCGACGATCCCGATGGGTGTTTCATACTGCGCCTCCTTCGTCTGTTTGCTGGGTTCGAGGCTTTCTGCCCAGGTGGCGGGAGGTGGCGATGAGTTCGCGGCAGTGAGCCTCGATGGCCTCATCGAAGGGGATGTGCCAGTAACCCTGCGTGGTCTGGTGGGCGGCGATCTTGCCGTTAGCGATCCAGCCCAGCACCGTGCCTCGGCCGATGCCGAGCTTGTCCCGCAGCTGGCGGATGGTGAGCTCGCCCTCACAGGCCACTGCTCCGCCGTGCTGGCGGACGCCGAGACGCACGGATGTGGCGATCATGTCGCGGCAGTGCGCCTCCACGCTGTCGTCCCAGCGGATGTGCCAGTGGCGTGTCACGCGGGTCCGATGCGCGGCGATCTTCCCGGAGCGGATCCAGCCCAGCACCGCAGTGGTAGTGATACCAAGCTTGGCGGCCAGCTCGGCGACGGTGATCTCGCCCTCGCACGCCGAGGCAGGGGTGCGGTGCTTGTGGCCGAGATGGGCCGATGCGGCGATCATGTCGCGGCAGCGTGCCTCGACACTCTCGTCGAAGGGGATGTGCCAGCGGCCGACGGGGGTGCGGTGGGCGGCCAGCTTGCCCGCCTTGATCCAGTCGGCGACCGCGGAGCTGGTGACGCCGAGCCGTTCACACAGCTGGCGGATGGTCAGCTCGCCGGCGCAGGCTCCGCTGCTCCACCGGCCGCGGATGCCGTGGGCGTTGCGCGCCCGGTGCACCGCCGCGGCGTCCCAGGCACGGCCGCGTCCGGTGGCCAGACCGGCCGCGTTCAGCTGGTCGGCCAGCTCGGCGTCGCCGGTGGTGGCGGCCCGCTCGCGGATGATGTCCAAGGCTTCGGGGCTGGTGCGGCCAGGGCCGTAGCGGCGAACGGTCAGTTGCTCGCTCGCGCCGCTGTGCCAGCGCAGGCCGATGACGGCGTGCTCGGCGTCGGCGCCGGGCAGCAGGGTGATGTCGGCGATCAGGGCCCGCAGCAGCCGTTTGCGGTCCCGGGCGGTGGTGGTCGGCGCGTGCCAGAGCCGGGGCAGGTCGCCGGCCAGGGCCAGCAGCTGGTCGCGTTCGGGCAGCGGTGGTTTAGCCGCGCGAGCCGTCTGCAGGGCGAGTTCGGCCTCGGCCAGCGCCTGCAGTTTGGCTTCCCAGCGGTCCTCCAGGGTGCGGGCGACCAGCCGGTTTTCCGGCTCGACCTGGCTGAAGGCGCGCTCGGCCCGCTCGGCCTCATAGCGGGCCCGCGCCACCGCCAGCTCCGCAGCGCGGTGGCTGCGCGTGTGCCGCTCGACCACCTCCTCAGCCGTCTGCAGCGCCAGGGTGATCTGCTCGGGAGTGACGACCTGCAAGAGGCGTTGTTCGACCGCCGCATCGACAGTGCGGGCCGAGATGCCCCGGCAGAGCGGCTGCTGGGCCTGGTCGGTGCGGGCGAAGCAGTCGTAGAAGCAGTACCGGTCGAACCGATACATGGTGCCCATCCGGCCGCCGCACACGCCGCAGCCGATGATCCCCTGACACAGCGGTGGCCCCTCCCGCACCGGGCGGGCGCCGCTGCGGGTGTGGTTGGCCGCCCGTTTGGTCTCGATGTCCAGGAACTGCTGCCAGCTGATGTAGCCATCGTGGTGGTCCGGGATGAGCACCAGCCACTCGGAGCGCGCGGTCTTGCGCGAGCCGAGGCGGACGGTGCCGTCCGCCTCGACCCGGCGTACTACCCGGCGCCGCCCGTAGCAGTACGCGCCGGCATAGATCGGGTTGGCCAGGATCTGCAGCACCCGGGCGTGCGTGAGCGGGCGCATCCGCAGCTGCCCGGCGAACACCCCGCCGTACTTGCGCGAGGGAAAGGTCCGTCCGGCGAACTGCTGGACCACCCCGTAGGCCGACCCGGTCTGCGCGAACGCCGCGAACAGGTCATTCACCGCGGCGCGGACCTGTTCGTCGGGGTCTTGCACGATCTGCTGGTCGGCGTCGTAGACGTAGCCGATCGGCAGCGGGAAGCGCAGCTCGCCGCGGCCTGCGGCGGCGAGCTTCGCGCCGTGAAGGCGGCCGGCGATCAGGTGGAGCTCGGCTTCGGACAGCGTGCCCTTCAACCCCAGCAGCAGCCGGTCGTTGACATCGGCCAGGTCGTAGACCCCATCGCCGTCGATCACCAGGGTGTCGGTGAGGCGGGCCAGCTCCAGCAGGCGCGCGAACTCCGCCGAGGAACGGGCCAGCCGGGACACCTCCAGCCCCAGCACCGCGCCCACGCCGCCCAGGCACACCCGCGCGACCAGTTCCCGAAACCCGCTGCGTGCCGAACCGAATCCGCCGGAGGTGCCCAGATCGGCATCGACCACCACCACGTCGGCCGGGGCCCAGCCCAGCTCGACCGCGCGGCGGGCCAGATCGTACTGGCGGGCGGTGGACTCGACGTTGTCGCGCACCTGCACAAGCGTCGACTGGCGGATGTAGACCAGCGCGGTCCGCGCCCGATGCGCCGAGGTGATCTTCGCTTCGCCGTACACCGTCACCATCCCCGGCCGGCAGACCACCCACCGGCAGGCCGCCCATCGGCAGGGCGCCGGCCAGCACGGACTCGACCATGTTCGCAACCACCATCACCACTTCGAGGCGGGCGGATCCGTCCATGGCACCTGCTCTCCGGCCCCACTGACACGGCCACCACTAACCGTGACCACACCATCACAATCCACCTTTTCCGGTGGATGTGCCGGGACTTTCGGTGGATTCGGTGGAAATGGTGGAGCGACGCGCCGACTCGCTGGACTCCAAAGCGTCCACCAGCGCCCGCAGCGCGGTCAGCGACTCCACCGACACCGGCTGATCCGACGGCTCGGGCCCCCGGTCCGTCCACTCCTGAGGCAGTGAGATTCGCACGCCCTCAGCGTCGCAGAAGAACGTCAACCGGCCCTTGTGCCACCGCGCGGCCAGCACCCGCAGCCGCTTGCCCCGCCACGGATGGAAGGGATGCGTGACCACCAGTGAGCCCTGCGAACGTTCCGTCGTATGAGCAGTTTGCTGTAACGATTCCCGCCGACGTGGAGCAGGACGACCGGATCGTCGGCGGGTTCACCGCCCGTCAGGTGGCCATTCTCGGCGGCACCGCGGCCCTGCTGTACGGCGCGTACCTGATCGCCGGGGAACGCATCGGGCTGCTGGTATTCGCCGCCGGAGCTCTGCCGGTCGCGGTGGCGGGGTTGCTGCTGGCCGTCGGGCGGCGTGACGGTGTCCCGCTGGACCGTTATCTATTGGCCGCGCTGCGCCACCTGTTCGCGCCGAAGGCTCTGACCTCCTTGCTCGACCGGACTCCGGCGGCTCCCGGGTGGGTGGCTGCTCGCACCGCTGCCCGTTCGGCTCCGCTGCGGCTGCCTGCTCGCGGGGTGATCGGGGACGGGCTGATCGATCTCGGCCCGGACGGCGTCGCCGCGGTGGCGGAAGTGTCCACGGTCAGCTTCGCGCTGCGCACGCCCGAGGAGCAGGACGCGCTCGTGGCGACGTTCGGGCGCTGGCTGAACTCGCTGTCCGGTCCGGCGCAGATTTTGCTGCGCGCCCAGCGGGTGGACCTCGCTCCGGCGATCAACCAGCTGGTGGAGGGCGCCGGTGCTCTGGATCATCCGGCGTTGACGGCCGCCGCGCACGAGCACGCCTCATTCCTGGCTGACCTGTCCGCCCGGCACGACCTTCTCCGCCGCCAGGTCCTGCTGATCGTCCGCGAGCCCTGCGACGGCGGGCGGGACGCGGCGGCGGCGCGTGCGCTGCGGCGGGTGGAGGAGTCCACGCGCCTGCTGCCGGGCTGTGGAATCACGGTCAGGCTGCTGAACGCCGAGGCCACGAGCGCCGTACTGGCGTCCTGCTTCGACCCGGCCGCGCCGCCCCTGCCCCGCGATCAGCTCGCCGAGCCCACAGAGGTCATCACGAAGGGAGAGCACCGGTGAAACTCCGACGTACACGGTCAAGTCGCGAAGGGCTGGGGCCGGAGGCGGTGCTGGTCCGGCCGTCCCATCTGCGGGTGGGCGGTGGGCTGTGCGCGACGCTGGCCGTCAGCGGGTATCCGCGGGAGGTCCACTCCGGGTGGCTGGAGCCGCTGCTGACCTACCCCGGCCGTCTGGACGTGTCGCTGCACGTGGATCCGGTGCCGTCCCTGGTCGCCGCCGACCGGCTGCGCAAGCAGCTGGCGCGGCTGGAGTCCGGGCTGCGCAGCGATCAGCAGCACGGACGGCTCCTCGACCCGAGCGCGGAGGTGGCCGCCGAGGACGCCCAGGACCTCGCCTCGCGCATCGCGCGCGGGCAGGCCCGGCTGTTCCGGGTATCGATCTACCTGACCGTCCACGCGACCAGCCAGAACGAGCTGGACGAGGCGTGTGCCCAGGTGCGCGCGCTGGCCGCCTCCCTGCTCCTGGACGCCCGCCAGGTCGCCTTCCGCCAGCTGCAGGGCTGGGTGTCGTCGCTGCCGGTGGCCTTCGACAATCTGGGAGCCACCCGTACGTTCGACACCCCGGCCCTGGCCGCCGCGTTCCCGTTCACCAGCCCCGACCTCACCACCGAAACGGGACCGACCGCCGTGCTGTACGGGGCGAACGCGGCCAGCGCCTCCCTGGTGACCTGGGACCGGTTCGCGCAGCCCAATCACAACTCGGCCATCATCGCCAGCAGCGGAGCCGGCAAGTCGTACCTGGCCAAGCTCGAAGCACTCCGCTCGCTGTACACCGGGGTCGAGGTCGCGGTCATCGACCCCGAGGACGAGTACGCCCGGCTGTGCGAGGCGGTCGGCGGCGCCTACCTGCACCTGGGCGCGCCGGACGTCAGGCTCAACCCCTTCGACCTGCCCGGCGACGGACGGGACGCGCTGACCCGCAGGGTGCTGTTCCTGCACACCCTCGTCGCGGTCATGCTCGGCGAACCACTCGACAAGACCGGCAAGGCCGCTCTCGACCGGGCAATTCTCGCCACGTACAAGCAGGCCGGGATCACCTTCGATCCGGGCACCTGGGACCGTCCGGCACCGCTGATGCGCGATCTGGTAACCGCTCTTACCGATGACGCGGATCCCCGGGCAGGCGAGATCGCCGCCGGGCTCGCGCCGTACGTGACAGGCAGCCACCGACGCCTCTTCGACGGGCCCACCACCACCCGGCCCGACTCCCACCTGATCGTGTTCTCCCTGCGGGACCTTCCCGAGGAGCTCAAGGCGGTCGGCACGCTGCTCACCCTGGACGCCGTCTGGCGGCGCGTGTCCAACCCGGACCAGCGGCGTCCCCGGCTGGTCGTGGTCGACGAGGCGTGGCTGCTCATGAAGGACCCCGAAGGAGCCAAGTTCCTGCTCCGGATGGCGAAGGCGGCCCGCAAGCACTGGGCCGGGCTCTCGGTGGTCACCCAGGATGCCGCCGACCTGCTCGGCTCCCCCGCTGGGCAGGCGATCATCGCCAACTCCGCCACCCAGATCCTGCTCCGGCAGGCACCGCAGGCCATCGACGCGGTCAGCGACGCCTTCAACCTGTCCGAGGGCGAACGCCAGCTCCTGCTGTCCGCCGAACGCGGCACCGGCCTGCTGGCCGTCGACTCCGGCGCCTCCCGGGTCGCCTTCCACGTCCTGGCCAGCGCCGGTGAACACCGCCTGGTCACCTCCTCCCCGCAGGAACTCGCCCAGTACGACGAGGAGGATCTGTGACCTTCCATGATCTCGACCCGGATGTCCTGCTGGACGTCGTCCTGACGTGGCTGCACGGGTACGGCACGTCCCTTGCGATCCTGGTTCCGTCCAGCGTGTTCACGGTGAGTCTGGGCCGGTTCGTGCTCTTGCGGCTACGTCACCGCGCGGCGGTTCGAGGGATGCGCTGTCTGGAGATCTTGGCTCCACCGGCCGCGGACCTGCCCGGAGCCGAGGCGTTGTGGGGCAACCTGCTCGGGCTGCTACGTCCGGCGTGGAAGCGTTTCCTGTTCGGTCAGCCGCACCTGACCTTCGAATACCACTTCAGTGCAGGTGGAGTGCGGATCCTCATGTGGGTCCCCGGCACCGTCCCCCAGCATCTGGTGGACCACGCGGTCGAAGCCGCCTGGCCCTCCGCGCGCACCACCGTGGTGGAAGCGGATCCGCCGGTGCCGCTGAGCGGGCGGACCACCGGCGGGCAGTTCGTGATCGCCCGCGAGGAGCGCCTGCCGATCCGCGACGACCACGACCACGATGCCCTCCGAGCGCTGCTCGGCGCCGGCGTGGGCATGCCTGCCTGGCAGCACGCCGCCGTACAGGTCCTGGCCCGTCCCGCCACCGGCGGTCGCCTGTCCCGTCCGGGCCTCCCCGTCGCGCTGCTGCGCGCCGCCCTCGACCTCGCCGTTCCCGACCGTTCCCGCCCGCACCGCGAGCCCGATCACGCCGTACGGCTGGAGCACTACGCCGAAGCCCGCGCCATCCGCGACAAAGCCCTCCAGCCCCGCTACGAAGTGGCCATCCGCTACACCGTCCAAGCAGACGACGGCGGCACAGCCTCGCTACGACGCCAAGCCATCCGCGGGCGGGCTCACGCGATCGCCGCCGCCTTCGCCCTGTACTCCGGCCACAACCGGCTCGAACGACGCCGACTGATCCGGCCAGGCCATGCGCTGGCCGCCCGCCGCCTCGGGCGCGGCTTCCTGCTGTCGATCCCCGAACTGGCCGCGCTCGCGCACCTGCCGACCGATCCCGCCGTCCCCGGCCTGCAACGGGCCGGAGCCAACACCGTCGCCCCCACGCCGCAGGTCGCCCAGCACGGCAAGGTGCTCGGCACCGCCGACGCCGGCCACCAACGCCCGGTCGCGCTGCGCGTACCCGACTCCTGCCACCACACGCACATCCTCGGCCCGAACGGCACCGGCAAGAGCACCCTGCTCGCCCACATGATCCTGTCCGACATCCAGGCAAGGCGCGGCGTCACCGTCATCGATGCCAAAGGCGACCTCGTCGCCGACCTCCTCGGCCTCATCCCTGAAGACGCCGGCAAGCGCATCGCGCTCATCGACCCCGACGACCCCCATTCCCGGCCCGCGCTCAACGTCCTGGCAGGCCCGAACCCCGACACCCTCACCGACAACCTCGTCGGCATCTTCCACAAGATCTACGCCGACTCCTGGGGGCCACGCAGCGACGACATCATGCGCGGCTGCGCCCTCACCCTGTCACGCAGCGGCGGCACCCTCGCCGACATCCCCGCCCTGCTCACCGACCCCGCCTACCGCCACCAGGTCACCGCGCAAATGAACGACCCGTTCCTCGCCGGGTTCTGGACCTGGTACGAACGCCTGTCCGAGCAGGCCCAATCCCACGTCACCGCGCCCATCATGAACAAGCTCCGCGCGTTCCTGCTCCGCCCGTTCGTCCGCGACATCCTCGGCTCCGCCCAGTCCACCTTCGACGTCGGCGACGTCCTGGACGGCAAGATCCTGCTC
Organism: Nonomuraea sp. NPDC049378; assembly: GCF_055586745.1. Taxonomy (NCBI): domain Bacteria; kingdom Bacillati; phylum Actinomycetota; class Actinomycetes; order Streptosporangiales; family Streptosporangiaceae; genus Nonomuraea; species Nonomuraea sp. NPDC049378. The sequence goes on along the minus strand of NZ_JBVJHP010000045.1, from coordinate 11,448 downwards.
GCCCGCCTGCCCAAAGGCGTCCTCGGCGACGACACCGTCCGCCTGCTCGGCTCACTCCTGCTCGCCCAGGTCTGGCAGGCCGCCTCCCACCGCGCCCGCCTCGGCCACACCCGCGCCCCCTCGGCCCTGTACGTCGACGAGACCCAGAACTTCCTCAACCTCCCCCGCGCCCTGTCCGACATGCTCGCCGAAGCCCGCGCCTACGGCCTGTCGATCGTGCTCGCCCACCAGCACCTGGCCCAGCTCCCCCGCGACCTCCACCAGGCCATCAGCTCAGACGCCCGTAACAAGATCTACTTCACCCTCTCCCCCGAGGACGCCCGCGACACTGAGCACCACTTCAGCCCGTACCTCACTCGCCATGACCTGGCCAACCTCGGCGCCTACCAAGCCGCCGCCCGCCTCATCGTCCGCTCCGCGGAAACCCCGCCCTTCACCCTGCGCACCCATCCCCTCCCCACCCCCGACGCCGACCTCGCCCAACGCGTCCGGGCTGCCGCCGCCCGAGCACACGGCCGAACCCCGGGCCGTCCCGAAGCCCTGCCGCAGGACGACCCGCGGCAGCAGCCCAGCACAGGAGGAGACGTCCACGGATGAACGAGCACTACACACCCGCCGTCATGGCCTCACTCGCCAGCCGGCTCACCAGCCGCGACCGGCACCTACTCCGCCTGGTCTGGACCCACAAGGTCCTGACCAGCCACCAGCTCGCCCGCATCGCCTTCAACGACCCGACCACCGCACGCCACCGCCTCGTCAAACTGCACCACATCGGCGTCCTCGACCGCTTCCGCCCCAGGCCGCCGACCGGCTCCGCGCCCTGGCACTACGTGCTCGGCGAGAGCGGCGCCGTCGTACTGGCCGCCGAGGACGGCACCGAACCGGCCGAGTTCGGCTACCGCCGCGATCGAGTCCTGTCCATCGCCTACAGCCAGCGCCTCGCCCACACCGTCGGCACCAACGACGTCTTCGCCCACCTGTACGGCACCGCACGCCGTACCAGCGGATGCCACCTGCACACCTGGTGGACGGAACGGCGCTGCGCCAGCCAGTGGGGCACCCACGTCCGCCCCGACGCCTACGGCCGCTGGACCGAGAACGGCCACACCATCGACTTCTTCCTCGAATACGACACCGGCACCGAAACCATCGGCCGCGTCGTGGCCAAACTGGACGGCTACGCCGCCCTCACCGCCGCCACCGGCATCACCACGCCCGTCCTGTTCCTGACCAGCTCCACGCGCAGGGAGAGCACCCTGCACGACCGGCTCCAGCTGCGGGCCATCCAGACCGGCGTGCCATGCGCCACCGCTGTCGCCGGTCCCAGCCCGCACGGTCCCGTCTGGCTTCCCCACGACGCCCGGAACCAGCGTCTACGCCTGGCAGAACTCTCCAACCACTGGCCGCAAGCAGGGGCGCGCGGTTGATCGCAGAAACCGGTCTGGCCTCGATCATCGCCGCAGCCGCCGGTCTGATGGGCGGCGTCGTCCTGCTCGCCGGACTCGCGGGAGGGGCCTACCTCACAGCCACCACAAGCACGGCGACGTGCGATCCGGGGCCGTGCGAACAGTTCCCCGACGTGATGCCTGTCGAAGGACTGGCCGGCGCCGGACGCGGGCTGATCGCCATGCAGGCCGCCCTGAACATGCGCGGCGTCCCGTACTCCTGGGGCGGCGGTGGCCCCGACGGCCCCAGCTTCGGCATCCAACACGGAGCCCACATCCGCGGATTCGACTGCTCCGGCCTGGCCGAATACGCCTGGGCCAAGGCAGGAGCCCGGATCGGCGGCCACACCGCCCCACAGTGGAACGCCGGCGCCCGCATACCCAGAAGCCAGATCCGCCCAGGAGACCTGATCTTCTTCGCCCGCGACCCCGCCCGTCCGGCCACGATCCACCACGTCGGCATCGCCGTCGACGGCACCCGCATGGTGCACGCCCCTTCCACCGGCAGCACCGTACGCATCGACACCTGGGCAGGCGACCCCTACCGCGAACGAGAATTCATCGGAGTCGTACGGCCCGCCCTATGACCGGTACGACCAGCGCGGCGAGGGCCAAGCACCCGCCAGATGTCCCAGCTCCGGTTGGCGGTCGCCTGAGGAAGGGTCCGAGCCAATCCATGGCATGCCTCTGCGTGAAGCCGGACAGCCCCAGTGACAGGCGATAAGCTCTCCGTGACCGTTTCAGTCTGCCTTCGAACAACAGATTCGAGTCGGTCGAGGGTCGACTCCTCGGAGTCGACCCTCACTCATCGGCCAGGCACCGCTGCAGCAGAACGAAGCCCGGCATGGTCTCCTCCGGCCTGACACCCACTTCGAACATCTCCGGCTCTTCGAAGACGGGCTCCCCGCTCGGGCGGCGTACGTACGCCACTCGCCCGTAGTCCACACCGTCACCCCGATCGAAGCTCATCCACGTAATCGCCTCCTGCTCCCCCTCCCGCAACGGATGGTTGGAGACGGCCCGGGTGGTGACCGTGTCTGGGGGCTCGAAGAGCCACACCTGCGGAACAGCCAGCACCCAGCGAACGGCGTCGATCTCCTGAGCCTTCTCTGCCGCCCTGGCCTCGAACGCCTCCGCCGTCTCGGTGTCACGCAGGTAGTCGTAATCACTCAGGACGAGCTTGGTCGCGCCCTGCATGGCGACGATCGCCGGGCACTCCCGCGCCATGATGTTCTTCTCCATGCGCTCCACCACATCGAACAGCAGATGCGCGGTCGCCTCGTTCATGTCCCCTCCGGCCCTGCTCACTCATGGCACCCCTACTGAACCAGCGTTTCCGGGGCGTTCACGAGTATGGCTGAGCTGTGTCGTCGTCAGGGTGACAGCGGTCAGCGTGGCGAGCAGCGCCCAGGCGGGCGCGAAGCTGCCGGTCAGGTTTGTGAGCGGGCCGGGCACGGGTGGCGCCAGGATGACCGGCATCTGGTTGACGGCCATAGCCAGACTGGGGCGCCGTCAGCGGCACCGATTCGGCGGCGTAGGGCGACCCGGGGACCGTACCAGCCGATGCCGAAGAAGCCGAGCCAGATGAAGAGCAGGCAGCGACGGGGGTCGTCAACACATCCAAGTGTTTCTCCGGGTCGCACATTGAACTGCAGCGCTTCGAGCGAAGGGCTGCACATTTCTTGGGCATGACCCAACCTCGTTACGCGGGGGAAGTACGGCGCTGCTACTCCGGGCGAGAAAGCGCCATGGAGGGTGAGACGTAGGTGACCCGTCTCACCGCTCCTGGCTGACCGTGACGGGCTCATTGCTCGTGTTGACGACGGTCCGTTCGCCCAGCGGCTCCGTCAGTTTTAGCTCCACGTAATGAGCCCGTCCGACCATGTTGGTCATCTCCTCCTCCCAGGGCCAGCTACGGCGGCAGGAAGCATCCACTTCAACCCCGACGACGACATGAGAAGGCGATTCAGCCACCTCAGTGTCCGTCACCCGCTCGCACGGCCGACCGGTCTCGTCGGGCGCACCGAAGGTCAGCTCGACGGTCAACGTTCTACCGTCCGGCGACAGGGTCGCGACGCGTACGTCCTGCCACGTGGACGCGGCACATCCTGTTGTGATCACAGTTGTGCACGCGAGCGCGAGCATCAGGGGTCGAGAAGTCACCATGGAAGGAGAGAGCCTGCCTTACTTGCGCTTCAACACGTCGCCACCGTACGCCTCGCGGATGGTAGTGATATCAGTGAATGCCATCACGCAATCGCCGATCACAGGGCTGCTCCCTGCGGCCAGCGCCCTTGGCCACCACCGATCCATCACTGCGGAAGGTGTAGACCGGCCCACCCGAGTCGCCGCCCTCCACACAGTCGCCTGATCGTTTCCCGACAACGATGTTGTCGGTCGTCCCGCCGTCCGTCTTCCTCCAGGTGTCGGGGTGTCTATCCGCCAGTTGCAGTGCTGGCCCGTTTCACGTCCGCCGACACAGTACAGGTCGTTGTGAGCGGAGAAGGGCTTCAGAACGTCCGAAAGGTTCCGGCGTGGCGCTATTCAGGCGCGAAGGCTGGTCGGCTGGGTTGGGCGTAGGCAGGCACCGAGAGATCGCGCGCCGAATCCTACGGATGCTCGCCGACAGCCCGTATCGTGCCATCCGCCCGGGACCGGGTTCGCCGAATGCGGAGTGCGCGCTTTTCTGTGCTTCTCAGCCGTCTCTCCCTCGGTCGCGGCCTGCCACGCTGGACGCGAGCGGCACGCCCGCGTTCCCGGCCATCAGTCGTCAGCACCACCAGGTGTTCCCCTCTCAGCCGGTACGGCTCCCACCCCGGGGATATCGAGTGCAGGAGCCCTACCAGGTCGGGTGTCATCAACCGGCGAAGGTGAGCGGCCGGTCCAAGGCTGTGGACAGGGTGCGCAGAGTGTCGCGGTCGAGGTCGTCTACGCCTCCGGTCACCGCGCGCAGCATGTTGCGTTCGGCACGGTCGGCGCCGCGTACGTGCTGCTCGTGGTGGGTGTAGGTGTTGACCGCCTGGACCACACCCCAGGCCGTCCCCTGCCAGGGCGACACCCGAAGGTCGTGGTTCCAGAGCCTGGTCAGAGAGTCGCGCTTGTTCTCGGCCATGGTCCGGCTGCGTCCCGGTGAGGCGGGCATCGGGACGTGGGCGTCCAGGAAGGTATTCCACTGCCACCGGCTGACCGGGATCCGGCACAGGTCTGCGACGGCGCGTGAGAACTCGTCGGCCAGGGTGTAGACGATGTTCAGAGCCTGGCGCGCCTCGGTCAGCCGGAACTTCGAGTGCCGTGAGTGCTTGATCTTGATCTGCTGGCCGCGTTCGGCGAGCCCGGCGGCCATCGTGTTGTCGCACACTATGTTCGTGATCGCGCGTTTGAAGGTCGTGGACAGAGACCCGTCGAAGGACGTCGCCCCGAATAGGTGCGGGCGGAACTCCACCCCCTCAGGCGTGTGGATGTTGTCGGGCACCTCGACCGACACCCAGGCGACCGCGCCGCCCTTGAGCAGTCCGGCCGACCCGATCGACAGGTCCGCGTCCAGCAGGCGGGAGATGTTGCCGACGAGCCACTCCACGTACGGATGCGGCTCATAACCATCGGAGAAAATCCCCATGACGTGGCCGTTGTCGCTGCGCAGGATCGCCTGCCGTCCGGGGACCTGGGCGAGCCCTCCGCGCGGATCCTCCACGTACACCGGGCTCGACAGCGCCTGCCAGCCGAAAAGGCGCCGTTTGACGTCGTCGACCGGGATGGGGCCCGGGTAGTGGTTGGGCTCCTCCCCTTGCATGCTGGCCCGGTAGTGCCAGGCGCTGCCGCGTTTGTCGGTGTGGCCGATCAGCGTGTTGGTGTTCAGCCACTCCAGGGATTCACGGGACATGACGTGCTTCCTCTCTGATCAGGAGAAACGCAAAGGCACCGGCCGGAACCGGTGCCCGTCGGATGTGTTTGGGGCGCTCAGGTGGCGCGCTGGTTGATCGCGTACGCGACGCGTTCGGCGAGCTCGCGGTCCGCGTTGCGGATCTCGATGCTGGTGGCGTGGTCGCGGACCTCGAAGACTCCGTACATGGAGCCGAGTCGCCACCGGATGGCTGTTTCCTGCTCGGCAGCGGTGACGGCGTGCCCGGGCAGCAGGGCGAGCAAAGTCTCCACCAGATCGGTTCGCGCGGTGTGTTTGGCGGTTCTGGCCTGCTGCTGCTTGAGATCGCGCACGTATTTCGGCAGGAGCCGGCGGCTGATCTTCTTGGCGATGTGTTTCGGTCCGCGTGTGGCCACCACGATGATCGAATGGCGCCGCAGGTCAGAGGACTCGACGGGGTAGAGTCCCGTGACCACGATCCACTCTGTCCGGCCCATCAGCTGGTGTACGGCCAGGCGCGCGCCGTCCGGTCCCATCAGGTACGGCGTCCCCCAGAGGGTCTCTGGGCTGTAGCCGTGCAGATGCCTGGCGATCTCGGGTACGAGGTCGTTCACGTCGCAGCCGTCCATCGGGAATCCTTTCGTTCCGGCACGTCAGGGCAGCGTTCGGTTGATCGTGAAGAGGCACGCCGCCGCGCCCTTTCCGGGGCACGGCGGCGGGTTGGCTGTGTGGGGTATCGCGTCGGGAAGGCGGTTCAGATCGCCGACCGGGCGATCACCAGCCCTCGGGGAGCAGCGGCCAGGCAGCCGAGGGCCGCTCTCGTACCTGCGCGATGATGTCGTCGGCCATCTGGCTCCAGTCACGTCCGAGCACCTCGGACGGCGACAGACCCACCATGAGCGCCTCGACGAGCAGGAGCGCGAGCGTGTAGTGAGACGTGACCGACAGAGCCCGGTCGAGCGCGACGTTCGCCAGCGGCCCGTCCCCCCGGCATATCGCGGCGAACGCCAGCAGCGTCGCGGGAGCGGCGGCGAACGCGGGCTGAACCTTGCGGACGACCCCGGTCCACAAGCGCACATGCGTCTCTGTGTCGTACTCCACCACGTACGTCATCGCCATGTCGCGTACGGGCTTGGCGGTCAGGCACACGCCGAGCCAGGCCACCGTCTCGGCGTCAAGGTGCCCTCCGGCCTGGACCTGATCCAGCGCAGCCACGACCCGCTTCACGCCGTCGCCGAACCAGTCATCGCCCGGACTGCTCTCCTTCTTGGCCTGGGCGCAGACCTCCCGCGTGATCTTCTCGGCACGGTCCTGGTCGAAGTTCTGGGGCGGCTCCAGGGTTGCAGCAAGGGCCGCCTTGTCGGGAAACGCGCGCATCCCAGCCACCACGGCAGCAGCGGCAGGCGCGCTACTGGAGGGATCGACCGGTACCCCCTCCGGAGGGCAGCACCTGACATCCGAGCAGATGTAGGACCAGTAACGCCCCTCATCAACGCGTATCGCCTCACTGAGGGCGACCCCGTTCCCGGGCAGGGCTTCCATGGCGGCATCCATCATGGGAGTGACCTGCGGACCGGCTCCGTAGCCGACCAGCAGCGCATGGCGGAGACCGTTACCTGCCAGCACGTTCGCCAGATGGCTCGTCCGCGCTGCCATCTCGGTAGGGTCCTGCGTCAGGTCCAGGCGTACGACGCCCTTCACCTTCGCGTCGTCGATACCCACCGCCACGAGACTCTGTGAGGGGTGGAAGCCGAGCAGGTACGGCACGGTGGCGACCACGTCGGCCAGCTTCTTGATCGTGACGGTGTTGGTGAGCTCGGATGCAGCGCTCATGGAAAAGCCTCCAGGCATGAGAAAGCCCGGCAGATGGCCGGGCGGATCGGACGTAAGCGCAGCGCGATGTGGACGCTGCCGCGCGCGCGTGAAGAGACGGGTAAGCGAGATTGCCGAGCATCTCTGACACGCTCGCGACGCTGCAATGTCGCGAAGTTGCTCTCACTTAAATACGGTTGACGAAACGGCTCAACCGTCCGCGCTCGATGATTTCCTTTCGCGTGGCGCCAAGCAGAACGGCAGGCGTTTGCCCAGGAACCGTATGGTCGAGAAACACCGATCGTGTTAGGCGCGTACCGGCGAATCTCCCCTCACTCAAATACGGCTACCGCGCCCGCCCAACCGTCCGCTACTCGGCTCCTTTCGGGGAATCTTTCGCTCAGGACACCACAGTTAGCAAGAGCATAAGAAGAGGGCCCCAGAGTATCTCTGGAGCCCTCTTCTTATGGCCTTCGGGTTACTCCTGCGTCATTTCGCCCTCGTACCTGAGCGTGTCCCTGGCATCGTCAATGCGCTCGGACAGTTCCTGCCACTCGGCCCGTGCGGTGTCACGCGTCCGGATCACAGCCCGGCGGGAACCGTAAGCACCGCCGTATCGTTCCTGAGCGACCTTGCCCAGAACCCCCGCCCGCCCCAGATCATCGGCTTGCCCAGCGATCTTCATCATCGCTCGCAGGGTCGGGAAGTCACCGCCATCTCCGAACGCCTGCCGGAAAATGACGGCACTGTTCTGAGCCAGGCAGAACGCCTCAGCCGCCCGTGTGGCACTCTCCACGTGCGGCACCGGTCGCATGAGCTGTGCGCCGGGCGTGGCGTCGACCTCGGTCGGAGGCACATCAACCCGGTAGCCGTTCCGCGCGGCGGCATCCCGGACGGCCCACCGGTGCAGCGTCGTACGCGAGACCGTAATCTCGCCCCCGTCGCGCCGGACGTAGACCCACGCGGGGGCATCCGTCGTGCTGTCGGAAGCCTTGCGGCACGACGCGGAGATGTCGCGAAGTTTCTGGGCGAAGAGCAGCACCGCATCTTGGGTGACGTCGTCGGAGACGTCGTCCGTCCCATACGGCGCGTGCCCCTGCTTGACGATCGTGGCGCTGCCGTCCATGCGCTTACGGGATCGCGTGGCGTCCACCGTACGGCAGTAACCGCGCGCCGCTGGATTTCCGCCCAGTCCCCTGGCGTCACTCGCGCCATATCCTCCGGCACGAGGCTCTCCCCGGGAATGTTGGCCGGAACGCTCTTTCCAGAAGCTGTGTACGACATTTCTTGCCCCCGTTTCTGCTGCGCACTGTTGCGCGACTGCCTTCGAACTCTTCAATTACATCTCGAAACGGAGCCCCGATCAACGACATCCAGCAAGTCTTTACCATTATTCCTGGCACAATAAATGGCGAGCCACCATCGCCGAGCAGGGGGAATTCAACAAGAACTATCAGTGTGGACTTCAAGAGAGAGAGTTAATCACTAGGCGGGGGAATATGATTCAAAGAATTGCTGAGTGATTCACCACGTAATCGGCGCCCCACCCGCCTTCTGAAGAGAAGGGCTACGTCCACATGAGTCGGGGTGGCGACTGGCCGACTCTGCGCCCCTGTGGGCTGGGGCTGTACCAACCCCCTGGCCAGCCACTCTCAAGCGGCCGCCCATTGGCCTACGACTGGTCATCCGAGTGGCCGAGTTATCAGCTCCTGGGCCAGTACCGACGTGTGTTCAGACCAGGCCTAGCCAGGCCGCGAAGCGCCGTAGGTCCTCGCTTGGCCGCGCTCCCGTGCTCGCCATCGTCTGCACAAGCTCCCGGACCATCGGATGGTTCCGCACCTGCTGCGGTGCGGCCGAACGAGCCCGCCGCAACGCGTCGAACGCCTGCCCCCGATCGCCGTGGTAGTACCAGCCACGGGCCACGTCGATCCAGTGATGCCCGGCACGCACCGGCGGCAGGTCCACCGGGAAAGCCTTGTACAGCGGCAACGCCCGCTCGATCGCCTTGGCCCCGTCCTCCAGTTCCACGGCCGCCGACACCGCGTGCAGCGCGACATTGGACGGCCTGAACTCCAGCCCATAGTAGTTCGTCGAATCACCGGCCAGCGACTGCGCGGCATGGCCGGCCAGCCGTAGATGCTCATCCGACAGGTCCGCGTCACCGGAGCGCGCCGCCAGCACGGACGATCTCAGATGCAACGACCCGTACAGCGCCGCAGCGGCAGGCTCCATCCGCTCGGGGTCGTCGCCGAGGCCGCGCCGCGTCTGCTCCATCAGCCGCAGCCCCTGCTCGTAGGCGGCGACCGCGAGCAGAGACACTCCACGCGACCAGCGCGTACGCGCGACCCGCAGCGGATCACGGCTCAGCTGCGCCTCACGCTCGATCCGCTCCAGCACGATGCCGCGCATGTCCTGGTATCCGAGCATGTGGGCGAGCGCGGACACGCCCCCATACGCCTCGGCCATCAGCGCATGCAGACGGGGATCGTCGCTGTGGTGGACGGCGATGGACAGCTCTTCCAGCAGGGAAGGCAGCATCTCCCCGAGCCGCAGGTAACGAGCCTGCCGGCCCAACTGCGAAGCCTCCTCGACGTCCTTGCGAAGCTCCGCCAAGGACCGCGGCTCCGGCGCCTCCTCCGGCGGAAGATCCTGAGTGAGCAGGGCCCGACGCAACGGCTCGACGACGGCCTGGAGCCGCTGCCCCTGGCTCACCGGCTCCTGATAAGGCTGACCGGTAATGCGGGGAACATCTACCTTCAGTGCCCGCGCCACGGCACCGATGAACGCCGGGCTCGCGGGCGCATGCCCGGATTCCACCTTCGTGAGCAGGCTGTAGGAGACGTGCGCGCGTGTGGCGAGGCCACGTTGGCTGTATCCGCGTAGCTTGCGCAGCCCGGCGACCCGGACTCCGATCGTCTCGGTCACGCCCACACCCGCTTTCAGACCCTTTGAAAGCTCGTCTCGCTCTCCAGTATGACTCTGTCTAGCGTGACACAGGCTGAGTTCGGCGACCGAACAGTAGCGCTCGGTGACGATGCGGTCGCCACCGAGCTCGAACAGAAGTTCCCCGCGTGGGGCGTGTGGAGAAGCGACACCGGCCTCTGGTGGGCCGCGCGCCGCTCCTACCCCACCGGCGCCGAACGGAACACCAGCCTGGCGTCCTATCTCCGCGCCACCACCGCCATGGGCCTCGTCGACCTCCTCATAGAGCAGGAGCAAAGCAAGTCGCCGTAGCCAACACCGGAACGCGCAATCCCCGCCGAGCAGGCCCCCGGTGTGCCCCTTGATCAGAAAGGCAGGTCCTCACCCATGCTGATGCGGGAGATCCCCACATGAACGCGACCATCCTCGCGCACCGGCAATATGTCCGCGCTGCGACGCACGTACCCGGATGGGAGATCGTCCGCGGAAGAGACGGGTCCGGCTGCGAATGCTGGGAGGCACGGTTGCGGATCGCCACGACCGAGCCCATGCGACAGGCCGGGGTGGCCGCGTTCATACGAGGGCCGGACGCCTACGCACTGTCGTCCGCCCTGGCCCGCCAGCAGTCGATCGTGCACCTCTTCCGCACCAGCTCGCCGACCAGTTCAACAACCGCACTACCACGCTCGCCCTCGATCAGGAGGTCATCATGACCGAGCACGACGGACCGCCGCAGATCAGGACATCCTTCTGGCAGACGAGAAGAACGGCACCCTCGCAACCGACACAAACGCACGAGACCCTCGATGACCGATGACCGCACCCCATCGCCCTCGTCAGGTGTGAACCCGAACACGCCCAGCATCGCCCGGGTGTATGACTACTTCCTTGACGGCAAGGACAATTTCGCCGCCGACCGGGAGCTGGCCGAGCAGGTTCTGAAAGTGGCTCCGAACGCTCGCACCACAGCACGTGCGAATCGAACCTTCCTGGTTCGGGCAACGGAAGCGGTCGTCGAAGCCGGCATCCGGCAATTCGTCGATCTGGGCACAGGCGTCCCCACATCGCCGAACGTGCATGAGGTCGCGCAGCGGACCATCCCAGACGCGCACGTGGCGTACGTCGATAACGATCCGATCGTGCTGGTCCATGCCCGCGCCCTGTTGGCCAGCATCAGGTCTGACGTGATCGCGATCGAGGCTGACCTGCGTGACCCGAAGAACATCCTGGACCACCCCGGCCTGCGTGCGCACATCGACTTCTCCCAGCCAACCGCGTTCCTCCTGGTAGCCATGCTGCATCTGCTGACCGACGAGGGGGTATCACTCTAGGTGTGGAAATGATCACCAAACGTAGACCGAAGTCTGCAACGATCATTCACCATCTCGGGGGAGAACACGATCATGTCCA
>NZ_JBVJHP010000044.1:0-44114 GCF_055586745.1 Nonomuraea sp. NPDC049378 | reverse complement strand
AACCCGGCCAGCAGTTTCGGATCGTCCAGAAGCGAGGCCACGCTCAGCGAGATCATGTTGGCGGTGGTCTCGTGACCGCCGACCAGCAGCAGCAGCCCGATTCCCGTCATGGTCTCGCGGTCATAGGCGTCGATGTCGCGGTACTTGTCGATGAGCCGGCTCAGCAGGTCCTCGCCCGGCTCGGCCTCCTTGCCCGCGACCAGGTCGTTGATGTACTGGCGCAACCACAGTGCGGTGTCACGTCGCTGGTCGCCTGTCGAGTTGCGACTGAGAATGATCTTGGTTCTGCTCTGGAATTGGCCGCGGTCGACGTAGGGCACTCCCAGCAGCTCGCAGATCACCAGCGACGGCACCGGCAGCGACAAGGCTTCCACGAGGTCGGCCGGCCGCGGTCCGGCCAGCATCTCGTCGATGGATCGGTCGGTGATCCGCTGGATCTCCGGCCGCATCTGCTTGACCCGCCTGACGGTGAACTCGTTGGTGATCATGCGCCGGTGCTGGGAATGCTCCGGCGGGTCCATGGCGACGATCGTGCCCTTCAGCGGCACCGAGGCCACCCCTGGAACGAGTTGCGGGAAGCCGGGGTTCGCGCGGTTCGAGCTGATCTTGTTGCTGGACAGGAACTCCCGCGCGAAGGCGTGCCCGGTGATCAGCCACGCTTGCGTGCCGTCCTGCAGGGTCACCCGCGAAATCGGTGCCTCCTGTCTGACCTGCGCGTACTGCGGCGGCGGACCGAACGGGCAGGAGCGGGGCATCGGGAACGCCGGAGGAGTCTGAGCGGCGGAGATTGTCATGATGTCACCTCTCGAAATAAGAAACCATTGGTTTCTTGTTCACAAGATAGGCTCGGCGATCAGGAAACGCAAGGTTTCTTGGGAGCTGTGATGCCGAACACACCGAGGACGGACCCGTCCGCAGTCGAGACCATGTCGCGCCGCCGGGGAGCCGAGCTCGAGAACGCCATCCTGGACGCGGCTCGCGAGGAACTGGCCGAACTGGGTTACGCGAAGTCCACCATGAGCGGCATCGCCAACCGGGCCGGCACCAGCAAACCCGTGTTGTACCGCCGCTGGAGCAGCCTGCCCGAGCTGGTGCTGGACACGCTGGGGAGCCGGTTCGCCAACGTGCCGGTCCCCGACACCGGCGACCTGCGCGACGACGTGCTGGCCCTGTTGCGCCAGGCGCAGGCGAACCTCGCCGACACCCGCCGCGACACGGTCTCCGGACTGATCGCGGACACGGTTCACGACCCGCAGCTGGCGCAGCGATTGCGGGACCTCATCGCCGGCTCGACCCTGTCGGACGCCATGTCCACGGTGCTGGAACGCGCGGCCGAGCGCGGTCAGATCCCACCCGGCCCCTGGCCGCGACGCGTGATAACCCTGCCGATCAGCCTGCTGCGGGACGACTTCGTGGTCTTCGGAATCCGGCCATCCGACGCCGACCTGGCCGCGGTCACCGACGAAGTCTTCCTTCCTCTGCTGGGTTACGCGTCCAGCATGGTCCGGAACCGCGATCGTCCGTCGAGGTGAGCATGGCTGCGGCGTGGCCTGGCCGTGTCTCGTGGTCGCGGGCCGGCCGGGGCGGAGCTGCTACTTCCGCGGCAAGAAAAAGGGGGATGCCGTGTCCGGCACGGCTCGTGAACAGCTAGCCGAGTTGCTTGATGCCTGTGCGAAAGCGGCCGGCGTCGAGCGTCTTGCGGAAACTGGCCGAAGGAGCGATCGTCACCACACCGCGATGACGAAACAATCAGGACCAGCTTCTGGATCTGGCGGCACCGCTCGGACGGATCGAAGTCGCGATGCATGACATCGATACTGATTATCGCGACATTGTGTCGGAGTGGTTCACCGAATCCATGAGCATCACTTTCTCCCATGGCATCAGCATCGACGAGGTGGCCACAGCCTTCGACGACCTCGACACCGGCCGCTACCTCACTTACCCCGAAGCGGTTGAGGAGAGCTACGAGGCGTTCGAGGCCGCCGGCATCGGATGCGCGGCCATCGTGGGCGAACTGGGCGAGTGGGTAGTAACCGTGGAGCCCGACGGCTACAAGGGAAATCTCTGGCACGTGTTGCAGCGCCTGTCACGGTTCGACCGAGCGATCAGCGTGTTATGCGGTCACGGAACGTACAATCTGAGCTACGTCGTACGCTCCCAGATGGTCGCAGACCTTCGACTCTGGGATTATTCGCACAGGTCGGCCATCGAGAGCAGCGAGCTGGATCCATATGTCGACGGCCTGGAGTTCACCGAAAACGATCTTCTTGTGAAAGCGTCTGCTCTCGCAGTTTGCGCGCGGATGACAGGTGAGCGTCTCGACAGCGACTGGCTGAACCGCCGGCACCGCCGGCTGATATGGGAGGATCCGGACTGAGCCGAGTTGTTCCTGGGCACCTGTGCGGCGCACGCTTGGGAACGACGACGTCCATGGCAGAGCGGGGTCAACGGTCACCCGCCGGGTGTGGGCGTGCGCTGGTCCGTGACCGGAGCGGGGCGTTGCCCCGTGTCCCTTCGCGCGAGGAGCGCTCGCCGCGCCGACACGATCACGGCCAGGACGACGAGGCCGAGGATCACCATCGTGACGGGCCGTCCGAGGACGTATCCGGGGTTTCCGTCGGAGTAGGCCAGGGTCTGGCGCAGCGAGACTTCGAGCGTGGGCTGGAGGACGACTGCCAGCACGAAGGGCGCCATGCTGAACCCTGCCCGGCGCAGCATGAATCCGAGCAGTCCCGCGACCAGCATGACCACGACGTCGAACATCGAGTTGTTCTCGGCGTACACGCCAACGACGCACAGGCCGATCACGAGCGGCATCAACGTCTGCGGCGGGATGGACAGCAGGCGGGTGAAGAGTCCCACCAGCGGAAGGTTGAGCACCAGCAGCATCAGGTTGGCGATGTACATCGCGGCGATCACGGTCCAGAACAGGTCGGGCTGGTCCTCGACGAACGTCGGGCCGGGAACGATGCCGTTGAGCAGCAGGGCTGCGAGTACGAGTGCCATGGTCGGCGCGAACGGGATCCCGAGCGCCAGCAGCGGAACGAACGCCGCGCCGGCCGCGGCGTTGTTGGCCGCCTCAGGGCCGGACACCCCCTCGACAGCGCCCTTGCCGAACTTGTCAGGGTTCCTGGAGATCTTCCGCTCGACGACGTAGGAGGCGAACGTCGACAGCACGGCGGCGGGGCCGGGCACCAGTCCCAGCAGGAAGCCGATCACCGAGCCTCGCACCGCCGCCGGAGCCGCCTGGCGGGCCTCCTGCCCGCTGGGCAGGAGTTCCCTGAGCCGTGGGGCCTTGACGGGCTTCGGGCGCCGGCGCCGGCCGACCATCGTGAGCGCTTCCGCCACGCCGAAGGCCCCCATGACCAGGGCGATGAAGCTGAAGCCCTCGGCCAGGGTGTCGGATCCCATGGTGAACCTCAGGTCACCGCCGGCCGGGTCGATTCCGACCGTGCCGATCGCCAGGCCGGCGCAGATCATGACGATCGCTTTCGCGACGGAGCCGTCGGCGAGCGCCGCCAGCAGCAGGAGTCCCGCGACGCACAGTGCCAGGTATTCGGGCGGACCGAGCTTGACCGCCAGCCCGCTCAGCCACGGCGCCGACATCATGAGACCGAAGATGGCGATGGTGCCTGCCAGGAACGACGAGAGCGCCGCGATGGTCAGCGCGGGCCCCGCTCTGCCCCGTTTTGTCATCTCGTGGCCGTCGAGCGCTGTGACCACCGACGACGCCTCACCGGGTACGTTGAGCAGGATCGAGGTCGTCGACCCACCGTACGTGGAGCCGAAATAGATGCCGGCGAAAAGGATCAGCGATCCTGTCGGGCCCAACTGCGTGGTCATCCCGAGCAGGACCGACATCGCGCCGATCGGCCCGATCCCGGGCAGCACGCCGACCATCGTGCCGAGGACCACGCCGACCAGCGCGAGGATGACGTAGGCCGGATCGGCGAAGGCGGCGAAGCCCGCGCCGAGGTTGTCGATCGCGTCGCCCACGGGGCGTCCTTCCGTTCAGAACAGGCCGAGCGTGCCGCCCGGCAGGGGGACCGACAGCCAGCGCACGAAGATCAACCAGGTGGCCGCGCCGAAGGCGAAGCCGAAGATCACGGCGCTGCTCCATCGCGAGACCCCCATGACCTTGGCCATCAGGACCAGGGAGATCGCCAACGTCACGATCATCCCCACGGTGTCGCCCACCGCCGGCACCAGCAGGGCGGCGGCCAGCACGCCGGCGATCCGCCACCAGCGCACCTCGCCGTCGCCCTGGCCTTCCGCGTCGTCCTCCGGTGGGGTGACGCCGCTCGGCGTCCGTCGGCGGCTCTGTAGAAGGACGACGCCACTGGCGGCGACCAGCACCAGCGCGACGACGAAGGGAAAGAAGCCCGCCCCGCTGTCCGCCAACGTCCCCAGGCCCTCATCGAGGGCCAGCGCGCCGTACAGCAGGCCCAGCACCAGCAGCGCCCCGGCGGCGATCGCATCCGGCTTGGCGATCCCTCGCACAGGACCCGTTCCCCTCATTTCGGCGCGATCAGGTTCGCCGCCTCCGCGGTCTTCTCGGCCAGCCGCGCCTTGGCCGTCTCACCGTCGGCCCCGCTGACGACCAGCCCCAGCTTCCGCGCCGCCTCGGCGAACTTCTGGCTCTTGACGGCCGAGCCGAACACCTCGCTCAGTTTCCGCTGGACGTCGCCGGGCAGTCCCTGCGGCGCGATCAACACGTTGTACGCCTCCCACTCCAGGGCGACGTCCTGCTGGGCGAAGGTGTGGATCTCGGGGGCGAGCTCGACGGACTCGGCGGAGGCGATCCCAAGCGCGCGGAGCTTCCCGGCCTTCAACTGCGCCATCCCGCCGGCCAGTTGCATGACGCCCACCTCGACGTTGTCGCCGAGCAGGGCCGTGACGGTCGCCTGGTCGCCGTCGAACTTGACGTGCTTGAACCGCGTCCCCGTCAGCTGCTCGAACTTCCCGGCCGGGATGGCGTAATTGAGCGGACCCTCGGCGATCGTGATGGCCCCTGGGCGGGCCTTGGCGGCTGCGACCAGATCGCCGATGCTCTTGTACGGCGAGTCGCCGGGAACCACGAACAGCACCGGCGACGTGGTGACCTCGCTGATCACCGAGATCGCCACCGGGTCGTAGGAGACCTCCTCGGTACGCGGGAGCAAGGTCAGCGGGCCGTCCGGCACGAGGCCGATCGTGTGCCCGTCCGGTTTGGCGCGCAGCGTCGCCGTGGTGCCGACCGAGCCCGCGCCGCCCTCCCTGTTCACCACCTGGACGCGCCGGCCGAGCTTGCCCTCGTCGTTGACGACCTCGACCAGCGAACGGGATGTGGCGTCGATGGCGCTTCCGGCTGGATAGGGCACGATGAGCTGGATGTCCCGTGTCGGATAGCCTCCCTGGGACGCGGGCGCACCGCATGCCGCGGCGACGAGTACGACGGCCGCGAGGAGCGCGGGCGCACGGCCGCGCCTGCCGACCGGACGAATACTCATGGGGCACCTCCTGGAGGGGGCAGGGGAGGATGGGTTCCCGGCCCGATGGTGGCCGTGGCGACGATCGAGTCGTGCCAGCCGTCGTCGCCGAAGTCGTGGGCGTCTCGGTGGAGCCGTTTGAAGAACAGGTGCGCGCTGTGCTCCCAGGTGAAGCCGATCGCGCCATGGAACTGCACCATCGCGGCCGACATCCGGCGGGCCAGGTCGGCGGCGCGGCTCTTGACCACCGACGTCATCAGCGCGGCGTCGTCGCGCCCGGTGTCGTGGGCGTGGGCGGTGTACCACAACGCGTCGGTGATCGTCGTCCATGCGACGTGCAGCTCGGCCAGCTCGTGCTGGATCGCCTGGAAGCCGCCGATCGCCCGGCCGAACTGCCGCCGCCCGCGAAGGTGATCAAGAGTGATCCGCATCGCCGTGCCCGCGGCGCCGACGAGGTCCGCGCTCACCAGCACGGTCAGCCGCTGGACGATGCGCTCGAAGACGTCGTCGTGCGCCCAGCTCAGCGGCTCGGCGGGCACATCGGCCACGGTCACCCGGGCCGCTCGCATGGTCCGGTCGACGGGCTCGACCGCGCGGATCGACACCCCGGGATGTCCGGCCGCCACGACGAACACAGCGGGGCCGCTCGCCGACATGGCGGCGACCAGCATGATGTCGGCGTCCTCCGCATGGCCGACGATTCCGGCGTCGCCGTTGAGCATGCCGTCGGCGGTGGCGGTGACGGCGATGCCGTCGCGGTCCCACGAGCCGCCCGGAGCGCGCAGGGCGGTCGCTCCGACGAGCTCGCCCGCGACCATCGGCGCGAGCCAGCGGCGCCGCTGCTCCGGGTCGGTCGAGGTCGCGAGGACGTCGCAGGCTGCCATGGCCGTTCCGACGCCCGCCGGCGCGAGGCCGGCCCCCAGCGCCTCGGCGACCACGGCGAGGTCGAGCAGCCCGAGTCCGAGACCGCCGTCCGACGGCGCGGCCGTCACCCCGAGCCAGTTGAGGTCTGCCGCCGCACGTCGCAGGCCGGCGTCGAGCCCGGCGGAGGGCGTGTCGGCGTGCTGCGCCACGCGCGCCAGGTTCAGGTGGCGATCGAGCCAGCGCCGTACGGCGTCGCCCATCGCCACCTGCTCTTCACTGAGCCCAAAGTCCATGTCACCGGTCCACTTACGCGAATGGCACACAGTCCACAGTGCATGTGTGAAGTACGTCAAAGACGTGAAATCAACCCGACTCATTGCATTTCCCAATGAGTCGGTCATGGGTTTTGCTCTTTGACGCTCCAGGACGGCGGTGCTCAGGATGGGCGTGCGCGCAGGGCCGGATCGGACAAGGAGTGGTGCACGGCATGGATCTTCGATACTCGTCGGCGGCGGAGAGGTTCCGGCGGGAGATCCGCCGGTGGCTGGAGGAGTCCGTGCCGGCGAGGTGGCGCCAGCCGCGTTTCTGGATCGACCGGGACGGGAGTGAGGAGTCCCTGGAGCTGCGGCGCCGTTGGGAGAAGGACCGGTTCGACAACGGCTTCGCCGGCGTCGACTGGCCCGTCGAGCACGGCGGGCGCGGAGCCGATCACGAGATCCGGGCGGTGCACGACGAGGAGATGGCGCGGGCCCGCGCGCCGATCGGCCCCTTCCTCGGCCTGACCTACCTCGGCACCGCGCTGCTCGGCCCCACGCTGCTGCGCTACGGCAGCGACGGGCAGAAACGCACGATCCTGCCGCGGATCCTGTCCGGCGACACGATCTGGTGCCAGGGGTTCTCCGAACCGGAGAGCGGCAGTGACCTCGCCGGCCTCTCGACCACCGCCCGGCGTGACGGCGACGTCCTGGTGGTCTCCGGCCAGAAGACCTGGACCTCGCTGGCGCGCCACGCCGATGCGATGTTCGCCCTCGTCCGCACCGATCCGAAGGCGGAACGACGTCGCGGCATCACCTTTCTGCTGATCGACTTGACGCTGCCGGGGGTGCACGTACGCCCGATCCGTCAGATGTCCGGCTCGCACGAGTTCGGGGAGGAGTTCTTCGACGAGGTACGCGTGCCCGTCGACGGCAACGTGGTCGGCCGGATCGACGACGGCTGGGCCGTGGCCCGCTACCTGCTCTCGGTCGAGCGGAACGCCTCGCCGATCAGCCAGTACGTGGAGTTCAGCCACGAGCTCGACGACGTGATCGCCGCGGCCCGGCACACCAGGAAAGACGGCCGCCCGGCCATCGAACACCCTGCGATCCGGACACGGATCGCACGCTGCCGGGCCGACCTGGAGCTGCTCCGCGTTCGCGGCTACGACGCGATGACCCGCGTGGCGCGGGGTCAGGACCTGGGCGCCGGCGCCTCGGTCACCAAGCTGCTGTGGTCACGGACCAGGTTGGCGATCGCCGATCTGGGCGCCGACGTCCTCGGTGCGGACGGCCAGCTGAGCGCCGACGGCGGGCATCTCAGCCATCTCCGCTGGCGCCACCTGCACGTACGCGGCCAGCGGATCGCCGGCGGCACCGCGCAGATCCAGCGCACGATCATCGCCCGCGACCTGCTGGGCCTCCCCCGGTGAGCGGGACGGCGATCGGCTCGGGAACCGTGCTGTTCCAGCTGCGCGACGGGGTCGGCACGGTGACCCTCAACCGGCCGGAGCGCCGCAACGCGATCTCCTGGCACCTCGTGCAGGACCTGCTCGCCGCCATCGAGCGGGCCGGTTCCGAACAGGACCTGCGCGTCCTCGTCCTCACGGGTGCGGGCGACGACTTCTGCGTCGGCGCCGACCTCGCGCGGGTCGGGTCGGACAGTGTCCAGGACCAGGAGACGCGCACGCTGCGCGGACGTTCGGTGGCCGACGACCGCGAACGGCTGAGCCGGGCCTCGGCCATCGTGGAGACGCTCGTGCACTTCCCCTCGCCGACGATCGCCGCCGTCAACGGCGCCTGCGCCGGTGCGGGGCTCTGCCTCGCGCTGGCCGCCGACTTCCGGCTCGCGGCGCGGGAGGCGGTGTTCAACACCGCGTTCATCAGCGCCGCGGTGTCCGGTGATCTGGGCAGCGCCTGGCTGCTGACCCGCGCGGTGGGCGGCGCCCGCGCGCGGGCGCTGCTGCTCGACCCGGTCAAGCTCACCGCCGCCGAGGCGGCCGACCTGGGACTCGTGACCGAGACCACAACCGATCTGGCGGCACGGATCGGGTCGCTGGCCGGCAAGCTCGCCGCGCAGGCACCGAAGGCGATGCGCTACGCCAAGCAGAACCTGGCGGACGCCGGAACGGCCACGCTGCCCGCATACCTGCGGCGGGAGGTGCCCCGTATGGTCGACTGTGCCCGCAGCGGCGATGCGCGGCGGGCCGCCCAAGCCTTCCTGGAAAAGCGCAGACCGGTGTTCACCGGAGAGTAGGAGTGGCATGATCCCCCCTCTCGCGGGAGTTCGCGTCGTCGAGTTCGGCCACTACATCGCCGCACCCGCGGCGACGCAGATGCTGTCCGACCTCGGCGCCGAGGTCATCAAGATCGAGCCGCCCGCCGGCGACCAGGCACGCGGCATCGGCGCCTACGGCGAGGGCATCGTCCTGGCCTACAACCGCGGCAAGCGCTCGATCGTGCTCGACCTCAAGCAGGCCGGCGACAGGGAGACCGCCCTGGGCCTGATCGCGGAGGCGGACGTCGTCGTGCAGAACCTGCGGGCCGACGCACTGGCCCGCCTCGGTCTCGGCCCCGACGACCTGCGGCCGGCCAACCCCAGGCTCATCTACGTCTCGATCCGCGGTTTCAGCTCCCGAGGCCCCTCGGCGAACCGGGCCGGCCTCGACATCGCCGCGCAGGCCGAGAGCGGACTGATGTCGATCAACGGCGAGCTCGACGGTGATCCGCTCCGGGTCGGCTTCCCCATCGCCGACGTCGCCGCCAGCTACGCGGTCGTCCAGGTCGTCCTCGCCGCGCTCCTCCGCCGGGAGCGCACCGGCGAGGGCGGGGTCGCCGAGGTCTCGCTGCTGGATGCCGCGATCCACCTTCAGTCGGCGATGTGGGGCGAATGGCACGCCTCCGGCCAGGAGCCGCGGCGCAAGGGAAACGGCCAGGCGACCGTCGCTCCCGCCGCCGACCTCGTACGCACCGCCGACGGGACCATCGTGTTGTCGGCCTACACCGCCGACCACTTCGCGCGGCTGTGCCGGCTCATCGACAGGAAGTGGATGCTCGACGACCCGCGCTTCGCCGACAACCCCGCCCGGGTCGCCAATCGGGAGGCGCTCCTGGCGGAGATCTCGCAGGCCATCGGCGTCCTGCGAACGGAGGAGTGCCTCGCGATGCTGGCCGACCACGGCATCGTCGCCGCGGAGGTGCGCACCTACCACGACGTGGCCGAGGCGCCGGACGTGCTTGCCTGCGGAGTCCTGACCACGGGGGTCGGGCCGGACGGTGACCGCTACACCGTTCCATCACTGCCCTTCACCCTCGACGGAGTCACCGTCGAGGCGGACAAGACGGTGCCCCACGCCGGGGCCGACTCGGGCGGGCCCGGCTGGCGCGGCGCTTGACCTGGTGAGCAGGGCGCACATTGGATCGCACCATGAACGTCCGCGAGCTCGAATGCTTCCTCGCCGTCGTCGACCAGGGCAGCATCACCCGGGCCGCCTCCGCGCTCTACCTGGCACAGCCGTCCCTGTCGCAGATCATCCGCCGCCTGGAGAGCGACCTCGGCGTGGAACTGTTCCGCCGGGTCGGGCGCGGACTGGTGCTCGCCCCGGCCGGTGAGGCGCTTGTCGGGCCGGCCCGCCAGGTCGTCCGTGACCTGCACCATGCCCGCCAGGTCGCCGAGGGTTACCGGGGGCTCGAACGCGGACGGGTCGACCTGGCGATCTCCACCTCCCTCACGTCCAACTTCCTGGCCGCGTGGGTAGGTCACTTCCGCCGCCAACATCCCGGGTTCACGGTCCGGCTCAAGCAGCACGACGGCGACACCGACGAGATCGTGCACCTGATCAGGTCGGGCGAGGCCGAACTCGCCTACGCGGTCGCGCCCGTGTCCCGGCAGGGAATCGACTGCTTCCGCATCGGGGAGGGCGAGGTCGTGCTGGCCCTGCCGCCCAGTTGGCGCGCCGAGTTCCCCGACCCGATCCCGGCCGCCCTGCTCGACGGCCTGCCCATGATCGTCGATCGGGGGTTCGGGCGTGCCTACCTCGACTCCATCGGCGTCGAGCCCACCGTCGTCGTCGACGTCAGCGAACCCGCCGGACTGGTGCCACTGATCATCGCCGGCGCAGGAGCCGCTGTCCTGCCGATGCGCCAGGCCCTGGACGCTCGACGCAGGGGAGCGAGCCTGCGCATGATCGAACCGCTGGCCGTACGGGCGATCTACGCCATCACCTCGACCTCCCCGCTGTCGATACCGGCCCGCCGGTTCCTCGAACTCAGCAGGGAGAACCTTGATCGCTGGCGGCGGGCCGTGACCAGACGCACCGACCGGGGCATGACGCTGCTGGAGGCGTCCATCGACGCCGACGATGTGATCGAAGCCGCGTATCAGCGGCTGGAGGAGACCCCTGACCAGCCGCCGGCGCCCCTAGCTTCCGCACCGCTCCCGCCGCAGGGGTCCTGACTTCCGGGCTCATGCCGGCCCGCTCCGGAGCGCGATACTGGCGAACACGTTGTGATCCGGCATCATCGTGGCGCGACTTCGAGGAGCGGCGTGTGGATCCCGTTGATGAGCACTTCGCCTTGCTGCTGAAGGCGGGCTGCCGAGGGAGCTCTGCCTGACCTGGTGCCAGGGGAACGACCTGGGGGGGTGGGTGGTCGCGCTCGAACCGCGGGGGTTCGAAGGCAGCAGGAAAGAGGTGCTGACGCGCCTGTCACGCTCGGGGCGGGCCTTGAGCGTCTACTGGAACGCCGAGATGGACAGCGCCGTCGCCTATGCCGCCGGCGGGCGGATGCTGACCACGTTCGATCTCGTGAACCCGGGCGAGCGCACCGGCGACGACCCGCACGCGCTCGACCCCCTGCTGTCCCAGATCGGCCTGGACGGCGGGCTGCCGACGCAGGCGAGGCGGCGACCGCGGTGGCCGTGAACCTGTCGCTGCCCCGCGCCGACGAGCTGCGCGTGCGGGTCCTGCACAACGCGGTCAGGCACATCGCCTACGACCTGCGGCATCCCTCCTGATCGTCCTTCGGCCCGGCCACGTGCTTGTCGCGTGAGGTTCGGTGTTGTCGACGGCCGTGGCGAGGTCGTGTCAAAGGAGAGGGCGGGATACCCTGCCTGCGGCGCCTCGAACCACGTGACCGGAGGAGTCGATGCTGGGATGACGGCAGAGCGACCGATGCCCACACAGGACGACGTGCTCGGCTACTTCGACACGCTGTCGAACTGGGGACGGTGGGGCGACGACGACGAGCTCGGCACCCTGAACCACATCACCGACGACGTCCGGCTGGCGGCGGCGCGGGCCGTGCGCCACGGCAGGAGCGTGTCGTGCGCATGGGAGGTTGCCGTACCGGAGGAGATGGAGCGGTCGACGACGACGTGCCCGTGCGCCGCCGACATGCCGGGGGCCGAGAACATGCCGGTGGCCGCATTCCACGCCGACCGGCGGTGGGGCTTCTCGTCCGAGCGGATCGGCGTCACGTTCCACGGCAACACCCTCACCCACATCGACTCGCCGTGCCACATCTTCTGGGACGGCACGATGTACAACGGGCGGTCGCACTCGCTGGTCGACGCCGCGACGGGATCGGCGTGGGCGTCCGTCACGGCGGCGGCGAACGGCATCATCACGCGTGGTGTCCTGCTGGACGTTGCGAGCGTGCGGGATGTGCCGTGGCTGGAACCGGGGCAGGGTGTGTTTCCCGACGATCTCGAGGAGGCCGAGCGTCGCCAGGGTGTGCGGGTACGATCCGGCGATGCGGTGCTCCTGCGGACCGGCTACGGCCGCGTCCGGCACGAGACCGGCGCGGTCAGCGGTTTCACGCAGGCCGGGTGGCACGCGTCCTGCCTGCCGTGGCTGCATGAACGGGAGGTCGCGCTGATCGGCGCCGACACCCCCCAGGACGTCCAGCCATCGGGGTACGAAGACGTGTTGATGCCGGTTCACGCGGTGAGCCTCGTCGCGATGGGTCTGTGGATGCTCGACAACTGCGACCTGGAGACGTGCGCGGCGACGGCCGCCGAGCTCGGCCAGTGGGACTTCCACCTCGCAGTCGCGCCGGTCCGCTTCGCCGGTACGTCCGGGAGCCCGGTCAACCCGATCGCCACCTTCTGACCGCGGTTCACGAGGAGGTGCGACGCCATGAGGGAAGCGGCCCGCATCTGGAACGCGAGCAACGAGGATTCCCTGGTCATGGGGCATGAGGTGCCGAAGGTTGTGGGCGCAGGCCGTCCATCATGACCGTGACGAAGCCGGCGGCCAGTTCCGGGGAGCTCTCGTTCGAGCGTGCGATCGCGTAGGCCGCCTCGCCCAGCAACACCGTGGTGACGGCCGGGTGAAGGTCGGCTCTGATCGCTCCGGCATCCTGCGCCCGGCCGATCAGGTCGTGCAACGTGTTGCGGAGTTCGGCGCGCCGCAAGGTGGTCAAGGGGACCTGCAGGCCTTCGAGCTGTTCGCTCATGATCCAGTGGGCCGCTTGAAAGTTGATCAGTTCGAGCAGGAAACCGCGCCGCCGCGCAGTCCGGTGGCGGGCCCGCGTGGGTGTCGTGGCTGACACCGCTCGGCTGGGCGGAGGCGCTGCGGCCCTACTCCGGGGAGCGCTGGTGGATCCTCGCGCTCGCGGCCGGCGCCGTGGTGACCCTGATCGTGCTGGGCGTGGCACTGTCGGAGCGGCGCGACCTCGGCGCCGGCATGTTCCACGCCCGCCGGGGCCCGGCCGCCGCCGGACCTCGCCTGGGCAGCCCGCTGGCGCTGGCCTGGCGGCTGCACCGCGGCCCGCTGATCAGCAGGATCGCCGGACTCGCCGTGGTCGGGCTCGTGGGGGGCGCGATGTCGGCGAGCCTCGGGACGCTGATGGACAACAGCGGCGCCGCGGCCCGAGAGGCGCTGGCCCGGCTCGGCGGTCCCGGCACGCTCGTCGACCAGTTCCTCGCCCCCATGATGACCATGCTCTGCCTGGTCAGCGTCGGCTTCGCCATCCAGGCCGCGCTGCTGCTCAGAGACGAGGAGCGCGACGGGCGGGCCGAGCCCTTGCTGGCCACCCCGGTGCGTCGGCTGCGCTGGGCGGGCAGCCACTTCGTGTTCATACTGCTCGGCCCGGCGCTCGGGTTGATCGCCTTCGGGACGGCCGCCGGTCTGGCGCACGGCCTCAACACGGGCAACGTCGCCCGCGAGCTGTCCCGCCTCCTCGCCGCCGCTCTCGTGCAACTCCCTGTCGTATGGGTGTTCACCGGGGTCGCGCTCGCCCTGTTCGGGCTGCTGCCCCGGCGGGTCGCCGGCACGTTCGCGGTGGCCATGGTGAGCCTGCTGTTCGGCTGGGTCGGCCTGGAGTTGCAGCTCGACCAGTGGGTCATCAACCTGTCGGTCTTCGAGCACGTACCGAAACTTCCCGGCGGGGTCATGACAGCCACGCCACTCATCGTCATGACCGTCGTCGCGGCGGCCCTCGTCGCGGTCGGCCTGGCCGGATTCACCCGACGCGACATGCCCACCACCTGAGCCTGGAAATCTCTGGCCCTACTGCCGTTACGACGTCGCTGCGGCCGTCCGTGGCGGACCTGCCCGCGGGGACACCCTGCGCACGTGGCTCCGCGAACACGACGTCGGCGACCACGCACTCACCGTCGTCTCAGCCGACATCACCCATCCGGCCCACGTCGCGGCCGCCGCGAAAGCGAACGTCCCGATCCACTGATCTCACAACTGGGAGGAACCTCGCGATCGAAATTGTGGATGCTGCGCTGAGATCTCGGCGATTCTCTGCGCTGGACATCCTGGAATACGCCGGTAACGCTGACTTCTGCCCTGCCTTGGGAAATGAGGATACGGGGGAACGGAGAGCAAATGTCTCGTTCGCGTGTGACGACCTTGAGAGACTGGGGCGCCGGCGCGGTCATGAGTCGTGAGATCGACAGAGGGGATCTCTGCGCCGGCGCACGCATGCTCGATCTCGGCGTGACCGTGCTGGAGGTGAAGAGGTTTCATCCGGTGACGGCTCAAGGCGAGCCGTGCCGGGCGGGCACCGAGCATGACGACGTGGTCCATCTCATCGTGCCGCAGCACGGCACCGTGAACGCGACCTGGTCGGGGCTGCGCCACACCGTGACCGTCGGTGATATCTACGCGCTCGACCTCGCCGGGTTGGAGGAGATGAACCTGCAGGCCGACGGACGTGACCATCTGGAGTTGGTCATGCTCGCCGTCCCGAAGCCGCTGCTGCCACTGCGCGGGGACGCGATGGCTGCTCTCCTTGGGCACGGCGTGTCCACCGACGGCGGAATGGCTGGGCTGCTCAAACAGTTCATCGACGACCTGTCCGACGAGAAACTGTCGCTCAGCCCGGCGGACCGGCGACGGCTCGGGGTGGTGCTGGTGGATCTCGTGGCCGCGTGTCTGTCCGGACCACTCGAATCCGAACATAACCCACGGTCGAGCTCTCAACGGGAGGCCCTGAGCCTGCGCCTACGCGCCTACATGCAGCGCCATCTGCATGACCCCGAGCTCAGCCCGCGGACGGTCGCGGCGGCGAACTACATCTCGGTCAGCTACCTCCACCGACTGTTCCAGGAGCAGGGCGACACGGTCTCGGCGTGGATCCGCGACCAGCGCCTCGGGCGCATACGCCGTGACCTCGCCGACGCCGCGATGGCCGACGTGCCGATCTACGAGATCGCTGCCCGCTGGGGGTTCGGCCAGCCAGGGGACTTCAGCCGGGCCTTCCGCACGGCCTATGGCGTGTCGCCGCGCGAGTTCAGGTCCGGAACAGCGTGCCGCTCCTGAACTCGTGGGCGGCGGAGGCCGCCTACGACCCGGCAAGGCCTTCCCGCCGTTCCGGTCACCGCGTCATCTTCGGCCATCTTCGTCGGCCCGCGCGGAGCCGGTCAGCGTTGCGGGCGGCGGCCCAGCTTGTCGGTCCAGCCGAACTCCTCGAAGGTCACCCGCGTCGTGTCCTCGCTCTTCTCGGTCACCGCGTACTCCAGCAGCTCCGCCGTGTCCTTGTTGACGATCAGCTGGAACTCGTACCCGTCGTCGCTCTTGACCGCCAGGCTGACCCCCTCACGCCCGGCGGCGTCCTCGACCTCGCCGTTCGAGGTGATGTCGGGCTGGTCGGCGAGGATCTGGAAGAGGGCCGCCCGGGTGCCGGGAGTGGTGGGGGCGGTCATGAGATCGACGGTGGTCTGCCACAGGTGGAGGTCGAACTCCTTGTCCGGGTCCGGCAGCTTCGCGAACTGGGCACGCAGGCGGCCGGCCAGCGCCTTCTTCGACGTGGGCAGTTCGCCGACGTTCTGCATGGTGATGTCCATGTTGGGGATCGACAGCGGCCGCGGCAGGTTGTCGTCGACGCTCTTGGGTCTGTCCTCCAGCAGCTTCGGCGAACCCTGCTCCCTCCACTCGGCCTCGTCCTGCGGCGAGGGGAAGACGACCTCGCGGTCCGCTCTCTTCACGCGGTGGGTGCCGCCCGTCCGCTTCGGCCGCCACCGCTCCTCGGTCTCGACGATGTACGCCTTGTACGGCGGCCCGTCGGGGTAGATGCTCTTCCGCAGCTGCTCCACCTTCTTGTTGTACTTCTCGTTGATCGCCACCAGCTCGTTGTCCTCCGCGCCGGTCCTGTCGACCTCCGCCTGCTCCTGGTGCCGGAGCTTCTCCGCCCCGGCCCAGAACTTCTCGGGCCAGTGGAAGGTGGGATGCGTCGTCCGCCGGCGGACGTACCAGTAGTCGCCGGACGTGGCGGTCTCACGCAGCGCGGTGTCCGCGGCGGCGAGCAGGAAGGACCGGGCGTCGATCCGGGTGGCCGGCGACGCCCCTGTGTCGCCGGCCGTGCTCCGCGGGGTGCGCGAAGGGTCCGCCGCGACCGGCGGGGTGTCACCGGCGGGCGCGCCGGGCAGCACGCCTGTGGAGACGACGACCGCTCCGGCGGCGACCGCGGCGACCGCGCCGGTGGCCAGGAGGAACATGGGACGGCGAGCCATGATCGCTCTCCACGTGGGTGTCGGGTTCCTGGTGCTGCGAAACGTTCTGGCGAGGTCCTCGCGGCGGCGCCGGCGGTAGCTCGCCTCGGCACTTTCGTCCAGCTCATCGGGCCTGAGCCGAGCGAACATACGATCGGTCATGTCTTCCCCCTACGGGTGGATCCTGCGGACGTCAGCTCTCCTCGGCGAAGCGGCTGCGGGCCGGTCGCACCGGTCGTCGCGCGGCCTCCACCTCCTGGCGCAGCCTGCCGTTGAGCCGCTTGCGCGCCCGGTGCAGCCGGACGTTGAACGCTCGCGCCGAGCAGCCCATGACCGTCGCGGCCTGATCGGGCGTCAGGCCGTACCAGGTGGCCAGGATCATCGCCTCCACGTCCTTCTCGGGAAGGGCGCGCAAGGCGGAGATGGCCTGCTCCCGGTCCACCACGTGCTCGGCGACATCCCAGGCGACGTGCTCCCGCTCACTGGTCAGCACGGCAATCCGCTCGACCAGGTTGTTGCGCCGGTACCGCACCTCGCGCTGCTTGGCGAGTTTGTTGCGGGCAACACCGAGCAACCACGGCAGCACCTGCTCGGGCAGTTCGTCGAGCCGGCGCCAGGCCACGAGGAATGTCTCGCTGCACACGTCCTCGGCCACGTTCTGCTCGACTCGGAGCAGCACATAGCCCAGCACATTCCGGTAGTGCCGGTCGTACAGCATGGTGAATCGCTCTTGGGGATCGTCCACACCCAGTAGTCCCGCCAGCCGTCCCTCGATTACCACCGGACCCGAACTCTTCCCGCCCATCGGGAGCGGTCGTGCCGCCGGCGGGCCCGGCCAATGTACGTCGGCCCTGATCCGGGAGCGCGGCGACCATGTGGAAGGATTTGGCCACGATGGGTCCGTTCTCCGTGGTGCGGTGGGTGCGCGCGGCGAGTTTCGCTGCCACGTGCGCCGTCCTGGCCACGCTCGGACACCTGGCCGGCGGAGGCTCCTTCGACTCGGCGGCGGCGCTGGGCGGTTTCCTGCTCCTCCTGCCGCCCGCGCTGGCCCTGACCGGACGCGAACGCACACTCGCCTCCATCCTGCCCGCGACGGCCGCCTCGCAGGTGATCCTGCACACGCTCCTCACGCAGAGCGCGCAGCGGCATGCGGCGGCCCATCATGCAGGGATGGACGGCATGGTCCATGCGCATCCCGGCGCGTTCCCCGGGTTCGGGATGCTGCTCGTGCACGCGGCGAGCGTGCTGCTCACCTCCGTGTGGCTGCGATGGCTGGAGGGGGTGCTGTGCTCCCTGGTGCGACAGCTGACCGGATGGGTGCTGCGCCCGCTGCTGGTCCTGTACTTCCTGACGGCCGGATGCGTGTCCGGCGCGCCGCGAACGATCACGCGGGCGCGCCCGGACGAGAGCGCGCGCATCCGGCTGTTCCTGCGCCACGTTCTCGTGCTCAGGGGACCCCCTGGAGACCGGACCCGGCCGGCGACGACCGCGTGATCCGGTGATGGCGAGCCTGCCGAACAGGCTCAGCCGTACGACCGCGCCGACGTTCTGAGCGTCAGCGGCACTCCGCTGCCCCGGCGCGTCCTCGCCGTGATCATTCGTGTTGTCCGCGGGTCCTCCCGCCGCCGCACCCGGCCGCCGTCGCGGCCGTCTTTGGCGTGCGCGCCTCCTGACACATCACAGCTCCCAGGAAGAGATGAACCATGAACAGAAGAACCGCTCTGAAAGCGGCGGCCGTCGGCGGCGTCGGGCTGCTGGGCCTGCAGGCGCCCGCACCGGCGGCGGCCGCAGCGCCGCCGCACGGCCGGCGGGTGGCGATCCTGCTGTACGACGGCATCACCGCGCTGGACGCGGTGGGCCCGTACGAGGTGTTGTGCCGGGTGCCGGACACCTCGGTGGTGACCGTGGCCAAACGAAAGGGCGCGGTGCGCACCGACACCGGCGTGCTCGGCCTGGTCGCCGACCGCACGCTGCGCCAGGTGCGGCAGGCGGACGTGCTGCTCGTGCCGGGCGCCGGCAACCGCGGGGTCATCGCCGCGATGGAGGACGAGGAGACCGTTGACTGGGTACGCCGCCTGCACAAGGGCACGACCTGGACGGTTTCCGTGTGCACGGGCGCGTTGATCCTGGGCGCCGCCGGGTTGCTGCGCGGCGTGCCCGCCACCACGTACTGGGCGTCACGGGACTACCTGGAGACCACGTTCGGCGCCCTGCCCGCGCCTGGCCGCTTCGTCGAGTCCGGCAAGATCATCACGGCCGGTGGAGTGTCCGCCGGCATCGACATGGCCCTGCATCTGGCGTCCAAACTCACCGACGACAGGACGGCGCAGGCGCTCCAACTGGCCGTGGAGTACGACCCGGAGCCGCCCTTCGACACCGGCAGCCCGGAGAAGGCAGGACCTGACCTGCAGAAGTACGCCCTGAAACTTCTGGAGGACGCCGCCCGCTGACGCGCTCCGACCACGTCCCCCCGGCTCGGCAGCGCCAGACCGGCAGAAAGCGAACAGGCACCGGCCGGAACCGGTGCCTGTTCGATGTGTCTGGCGCAGTCAGATGGAGCCCTGCGCGCTCTTCTGCGGGAGGCGTATCACCTCATCGCCGTCGGCGGCTCTCAGTGATCGGAGACCGTGATCTTCATGCGGACGGAGCCGTCGTTGTCGCGGAGGCAACCGTCGGCGTCGTTGACGCGCAGCTGGAGGAAGCCCGCTTCGCGGGCCCGGATCAAGCCCCTGCTGCCGACCCTGTAGAGGTCTCCGTTGATCTTCGCGATCATCGAGCCGTGCGGGTGCCTGCTGAGGATCTTGCATGGCTGGTAGATCCTGCGGTCGATGTGCCTGGGGTAGCCGGCCGAGGACACGTAGGGGAACTCGCGGTGGTCGACCGTCCACCGGCCGCCGGCGTAGCGGGTCCGGATCATGTCACCGGGCTCGACGTACACGCCCGCGTGCTGCCAGCCCTTCTCGGCGCTGATCCATTTGCTCTTGCCGTAGTACGACGTGGCCGAGGCGGGTGAGGCGCCGGCGAGCACGCAGCCGCCGGCGGTGAGCGTGGCGAGGAAAAGGGTGGCCAGCTTCGATCGCATCTGTGAATGCCCTTCCGGGTCTCTTTTTCTTTATGGTCGCCGTACATATGGGTTAGATGCGCCCGAGGAAGGAAGGTTCGGAGCGTTGCCATATTTTTTCGCCCCGAACATCGTTCTCCGCGAAAGGGATCGAAAGTCGAATCAAAAGACCTGTGGCCGGCTTCCCAGACCCTCAAAAAGGTACGCATGGGTCCTAAATGGTGGAATTCGGCCAGGTCGGAAGAGTTCGAGCGCTGATCGCCGCTGCCGCCCGGAATCCGGGCGGCACCGGTACGTCCAGCACCAGCCACGTTCCCGGCAGGCTGCCGGCCGGGTCCCGGACGAGCACGGGTGACGGCCCGTTGACCGGTAGCCGCAGACCCTGAGCCAGCCGCCCGCCGGCCGCCTTGACGCAGGCCTCGCGCCGCGTCCAGAGCCACGCGAAACGCTCCGGCGACCCGTCGACGAACTCGGCCTCCCCCGCTGGGAAGAACCTGCGGGCGAACGCCGCCCGGTCGAGCTCGGGACGCAGCCGCTCCACGTCGACGCCCACGCTGCGCCCGTACGCCACGACCAGCAAGGCCAGGTCCCCCGAGTGCGACAGGTTCCACTGCACGTCGGGCCTGGCCGGCACGTACGGCTTGCCGTGCCTGCCGGCGGCGATCCGCACCTCGTCGGGGCGAACGCCCATGCGCCGGCCGAGCACCCGTCTCACGACCACGTGGGAGACGATGAAGCGCCGCCTGGCGTCCGCGTCGGTGAGGTCCGCCGCCCTGGCCTGCTCGTGCTCGTCGAGCCGGCTCGACAGTTCGTCCAGGTCCGCCGTCCGGGCGGTGGAGATCCGCCAGATCTCCACGCCCCGCCACAAGGTCAACGCTTCCACCGGCGATCGCGTCAGCCGCGGAGGAGCGTGCCTTGGGAGATGCCCTGGAACACGTTGAGATGGTGGACGTTCCGCGTGCCCTCCATGTACTCGATGCCGCGCGCGTCGCGTGCGAACTTGTCGAGCAGCGGATGCTCCAGGCGCGCACCGGGCCCGAAGAAGTCGAGCGTGCGCAGGGTCACGTCCTCCGCCAGGCGGGCCGCGCGCGACTTCGCCGCGGAGGCGAGCGGGCCCACACCCGGACCATCCTGGTCCGACGCGAGGGCGGCCCGGCGGACGAGCTGCCGCACGCCTTCGATGCGCAGGCCGATGCCGTCGAGCTCGGCGCGTTCCCATGCGGTGAGCTCACGCCGGTGCGCGCGTACGTAGTCGTGGGCGCCGCGGGCGATCCCCAGTCCGAGGGCGGCCACAACGGGTCGCAGCTGGTTCAGCGCGCGGACGGCGCCGAGCAGCCCGCGCCTGGACGGGGACAGGTGCGCTCCGAGCAGCCGGCCGGCCGGGATCTCGACGGAGGTGAGGCGCACATCGGTGACCTGGTTGCCGCGCAGCCCCACCGTGGGAATCGGCGTGGCGGTGAAGCCGGGGTGGCCCGTGTCGGCGAGCACCGCGACGATGCCGAGCGGTCCCGGCTTGACCCGGGCGAAGATCACGCCGAGGTCGGCGCGGGCGGCGTTGCCGATGAAGCGTTTGGCGCCGTCGAGCAGCAGGCGATCGCCGTCCTGGGTGAGCGTGGTCTGCAGCGCGCCCGCGTCCGATCCGCGTTCGGGCTCGGTGAGCGCGAAGAAGGTCCAGGTGGGACGTTCGGTGATGCGCCCGAAGAAGAGCTCCTGCTGCGCCCTGCTGCCGAGGTGGCTGACGAGCACCCCGGACATCGAGGGGCCTGGTGCGGCCAGCATCATGCCCGCGTCGGCGGCTGCCAACTCCTCGCAGAGCGTGACCCGCTCCATCCCGCTTCCGCGGAAGGGGTGGCCGTCGAGCACGATCGGATCGTCGTCGTACTCCTCGGGAACCGGAAACCTGGCGAGGAACCGCATGGCGGGCAGATCGAGGAGCTCGTGCACCAGGCCGGGAGTGCGTTCCAGGTCGAGCGCCCACTTCGCGAGGTCCTGCGCCCACTCGCGGGCATGGGCACGCAGCACCGACTGCCGCTCGTTCAGCTCGATCATCGCGCTGCCTTTCCGGTGTAGGCGTCGGCCAGGAGTTCGGAGACGTGGGCGCTCTGGCCGGGGCCGTCGGCGCGGAAGCCGCTGCCGCCGAGCAACCTCAGCAGCATGCGGTCCGCCAGCGTGATCCGCTGGTGGAGCGCCGTCAGATGGTCGTGGTCGAGATCGCCGGGCTGCGCTCCCTCGAGCACCGTGAGGACCTCCAACTGCTCGATCACCGCCTCGGCCAGCTGGGCCTTGACCAGTTGGAGCAGCAGCAGCGGCGACCCGTCAGACGTGCGGCCGCCCAGATAGGAACGGCAGTGTTCGAGGAGCCCTTCGGACAGGCCGTAGCGCAGCCAGGCCAGCCCCAGGGTCCATGCGGCGTTCGCCTCCGCCCTCGCCGGCTCGCGCAGGGCCACCAGTGACCGCCCGTGCAGCGCCACCTCGCCGAGGCTGGTGGCCGTGGCCTGCGCGCCCGCCACCTCGCACGGGACGAGGGCGTGACCGGCAGGACCGTAGACGACCCTGCCCGCCGCCGGCCCCGCGTGCAGCAGGAGAGCCGCGGCGACCAGCCCTTCCGTCCTGGCGGTGTCGCGGATGGTCGCGTAGGGGGATTCGTCGTGGGAAGTCATCACGCCTCGCCTTGGGTGTCGAGTGTGCAGATGCTGAGGTTGCCCATCGTGCGGTCGTAGTCGGCGACGGCGACTCGCCGGCGGCGCCACCCGGGCAACGCGGCGGCCAGCGCCACCCAGACCCCGGTGCAGGGCAATCCGGGCGGCGCGACCCTGATGTCCTCGAACTCGTTCGGGAGCGTCGCCGCCAGGCCCCGTCCCGCGACCAGCGCCGTATGCCCTCCCAGCTCCGCGGCGAGCAGGCCGGCCACCCGCCCGGGGGGAATCTCGGTCCATTGACGCACCTCGAAGCCCTCCGCCAGTTCGCCGCCGCCGGTGAACACCAGGCCCGCGGCGCAGTCCCGCAGCGGCACGACCTCTTCCGTCCCTGCCACGTCATAAGGCAGGCTCCGCTGGTCCATCACCATCAGCACGCAGGCCGGCGCCCCGTACGTGCGAAGGATCTTCAGGGCGGTGAAAGGCGCGACCACCCCCTGATCCGTCACCCCGAGCGGGAAGGGCTCTCCGGGGAGCAGGTCCGCGAGGAGCGAGGTCGGCGACCGGATCAGATCGGTGTCGGGCACGGCGGTCGCCAGGGCGAACACGTCGACCGGCACCGGCAACGGCCCCAGCTCCGGGACCACGGCCGCTGCCATCTCCGCGTAACTGTTGAGCCGGGTGGACAGGTAGCCGGGGCGCGGAGGCAGGCCGTACAGGCCGGTGACGTCCTGGACGTAGCTGTCCATCAGCGCGTGGGCCCGGCCGGGGGGGAACGGCCGTCCCTCGTCGAACATCCGGGTTTCGATGCGATGCAGCCGCACGCTAGCCCTGCTCGATGACGTAGTCGGCGAGCGAGCCGACCGTCTCGAAATGCCGCTGCTCCAGAGTGTCGGTGTCGAACTCGATCCGCAGGTCGTCCTCCAGCCGCATCAGCAGCTCCAGCACGCTCGTCGAATCGAGTCCGAGGTCGTCGAACAGGCGGGTCGGCTCGTGGATTTCCGAGCTTTCCCTGCCGAGCATGGCGGCGAGGGCGCCCGCGATGGCGCCGGTGATCGCGGAACGCTCGATCTCCTGGGTTCTGCTCATGAGCTGGTCTCCTTACGTGGGATGAGTCGCTGCCTGTCCAGCAGGTCGCCGACACGGTCGCGGTCGCGGACGAGGTGGGCCACACCGTCGACCACCAGGACCTCCGCGGGATGCCCGTGGCTGAGGAAGAGCACCGGTGACGCGCTGGGGCCGTACGCGCCGGAGTTGAACACCCCGAGCAGGTCGCCGGGACGCAGTTCTGGCAGCTCGACCGCCTTGCCGATCGTGTCGTTGGGCGTGCACAACGGGCCGGTGACGTTCCAGGGTCCCGATGGCGGGTCGGTCCGGTTGAGCAGCCGCATCGGGAAGTTGCGCTTGACGAACGACCCGATGCCCACAGCCGCCATGTGGTGGTTGGTGCCGCCGTCGGCGATCGCGAACCGCTCCCCCATCGAGGACTTCACGTACCGCACGCGTACGACGTAGACACCGGCCGGCGCGGTGAGGTAGCGGCCCAGCTCCATGATCATCCGGGTCCCGGGATGGTGTGCGGCGAACCCCTCGATGACCGGGTTGAGCAGGCCGGCCAGGACGTCCACGTCGAGGTCCCGCTCGCCGTCGAAGTAGGCCACGCCGAGCCCGCCGCCGACGTCGACGATGTCGAGGGGAAAGCCGAGCTTCTCCGACAGCCGTTCCGCCATGTCGAGGATGAGCGCCGTGTTCTGCGCGACGACGTCCTCGCTGAGGATGCGGGTCCCCATGTACGCCTGGACACCGACGATCCGCACGTTCGCATGTCCGCCCACGAGGTCCGGCGCTCCCAGGAGCTGCTCCTCGTCGATGCCGAACTGGCGGGGCTTGCCTCCCATCGTCAGCTTCGAGCCCTTGACGGAGAAGGCGGGATTGACGCGGAGCACCACGGCCGCGGTCTGGCCTCGTTCGGCGGCGAGGCGGTCGATCAGGTCCAGCTCGCCGAAGGACTCGCACACGATGGCGCGCACCGGCGTGTCGAGACAGGCGCGCAGTTCCGCCTCGCTCTTGCCCGGGCCGAGGAAGATGATGTTCGCGGGCGCGATGCCGGCCCGCACGGCGGTGGTCAGCTCGGCCAGGGAGGAGACCTCGGCCCGCGCGCCGTACGAACCGAGCAGGGCGCAGATGGACAGGTTCGGGTTCGACTTGAGCGAGAAGAAGAGCTCGAGCCGTGCGTGCAGGCGGGCGCGCAACCTCTCGTACTGGTCTCGCAGGGCGTCACCGTCGTACAGGTAGAGCGGTGTGCCGTACTGGCCGGCCAGCTCACCGATCCCGATCCCCTGGACCTGGTACGCCGTCATGTCAGTCTCCTCACGATCTCGTGGTCGAGGGCGGTCCGCGCATCGTGGTCGTCGGCGATCAGCAGGCCGTACAGGCGCCCGTCGAAGGAGGAGCTCTCCCGTGCGGCGGCGTTCACCGTGGCGAAATTGTTGACGAGCAGGCCGGCGCCGCCCGGGCCCTCCAGCAGCAGCCCTGCCAGCTTCCCGCGCAGAACCCGGTACGGCAGGCGCTCGCTGAGCCGTAGCGGGTACTGCCTGGCCAGCGCGACCTGCCCCGGCGCCATGAAGCGCTCCTGAAGGGGCAGCTGGTAGGTCGACATGTTGTGGCGCGCGTTGATCTCGACCACGGGATACAGCCGCCCGCTCGTGTCCACCATGGCGTCCACGCCGACCACGCCGTGGAAGCCGTCCCGTGCGAGGATCTTCGCCAGCCGCTGGGAGGATTCCTCCAGCTCGGCCACCTGAGCGGCCGTGATCGTCGCCGGGATGCGGTGCCCCTTGTGCACGCCGTTCTCGGTGATGGCCTCCTTGACGAAGTCGAAGTGCGCGTTCGCGTCCGGGCCGACGGTGAACTGGTAGTTGAGGTCGGCGGACTTGGCCACCCACTCCTCGATGACCAGCGCGACCGTGTCGTCGCCGGACTTGGCGGCCCGGCGCCGGATCATCGCGTGCAGGCGCTCCAGTCTCCGCCGGTCCTCGACCACCACGATGCCCTTGCCCGAGACGCCGAAGGCGTCCTTGATCACCAGGCTCCTGCCCTGGTCGAGCAGGGGCAGCGCCTCGTCCAGCGCGGCCTCCAGCTCGGCCATGGTCTCGGCCGTCCGCCCGGCCACCTGGCGCAGGCCGGCGTCGTCGGCGGCCCGGCGACTGTAGATCTTGCTGTTCACCACCTTGCACACGTCGGCCCGCGGCGTGACCAGGGGCAACCCGGTCGCCGCGGACAGCCGCTCCTCCAGGATCGAGGTGCCGTGCGGGGCCAGCCGGACGCCTTCCAGCGCCGACAGGGTCGCCACAAGGTCAGGGTCGTCGAGCGCGTCGAGCGTCACGGTGCGTTCCGGGTCGTTGCGCGCGACCGTGTGGATCCGGGGCAGGTCGACGCCCAGCTCGGCGAGATGGGCGACGTAGTCCTCGTCGGGAGCCTCCTTGAGGATCACGTGGTCGTGAGGGCCCGCCAGGAGCAGGGTGAACTCGTCCATCCGGTTGACGACGGCGGCTCCGGCGGAGAATCCCGGGCGGGGAAGACCCTTCTCCCCCACCGCCCACTGGTCCTCGACCTCGAAATTGCCGACGAAGGCCAGCGGCGTGTCCGGCGAACCCGTCAGCGCCGACTTGACGCGTTGGAGAAACATGAGCATGCCTTTTCAGTGTTCGAACACCATGGCGGAGAAGAACCCGCCCAAGCCCACGGCGGCCATCACGTACCGGTCGCCCGGCCGTAACCGGCCGAGTTCCTGAGCCGTACGGAGATTGATGAAGGAGTCGGCGCAGAAGCAGTGGCCGGTCTCCGGGACGTTGTCCAGCAGGACTCGTTCCAGCGGGAAACCCATGAGCCGGCACACCCGCACCCAGGAGACGCGGTTGACGTTGTGCGGCAGGATCAGGGCCACGTCGTCGAGGGAGATCCCGGCCCGGTCCACGGCGGCCGTCAGGACGTCGGCCACCGCGTTCGGATAGACCTGCTGGAAGTCGGCGTTCAACTCGTCAGGGAGCACGTAACCGGAGTGGAACCTGCCGTACGTGCGCGTCGCGTATCCGAGCACCCGATCGTGCCCGCCGCCGACGCCGACCAGGAGCGCCGCCGCCCCTTCACCGTTCACGGCCGCGCCGGGCACCGTTCTCGCCATGGTGGTGAAGGTCTTCTCGCCGGTCAGGATCAGGGCGAGGGCGTCGGGATCGCCGTCGGCCGCCAGCAGCCGGCCGGCGAGGTCGACCGCGAGCAGCCCCGACGCGCACACCTGGTGGACGATGGCGAACGCCTGCGCCCGGCGCAGCCCGAGCGCCCGCCTCACCTCGTGAACGTCGCTCCTCGGGTAGACGGTCGCGACCGGCATGCTCCGTGCCTGGATCACGTAGCGAACGCGGTCCTCCTGGCCGTGCAGTTCGCTGAGCTTGCCGGCGGCGGCGAGCATGAGGTCGTAGCCGGTGCCGCCGGGCTCGCGGCGGACGTGCGAGAGACCGAAGAACCGTTCGAACGCCCTGAGCTGCGCGTCCGTCAGCCCCAGCTCGTCCTGGAGCGAGGCGATCGCCACGCGTTGCGGCGGAAGGTGGACGGCGACTTCCCGCAGGTCGGTCATCGCTGTTCCACCAGCGTGCTCAAGTGCTCGGCCAGCGCGTCGATGGTCTCGTAGTCCCAGGCCACGGTCGGCTCTATCCGCAGATCCAGATGGTCCTCGATGTCGCCGCACATCGCGAACGTGTAGACCGAGTCAAGCCCGTACGTCGCCAGCGACACCGAAGGACTGATCTCCGACGGATCCCTGCCGAGGTAGGACGCGACCCGCTGGGTCAGCCAGCTACGCAGATCGTCCACGGACGTCTCCTTCGTTCATGTCACCCGGTAGCGAGCGCGCACGGCGGGCGTGAGCTCCTCGTGCACGGCCTTGAGCTCGTCCTTGGTGAACAGGTCGCGCGTCAGCCCGCGCTGGATCTTCCCGCTGGTGGTCCGCCGGACCTGGGACGGCCTGACCAGGACCACGCCGCCGACCGCGACGCCGAAGTCACGCCGGATGGCGCTGCGGATCTGCGCGGCGAGGCCGGACGGCGTCATGTCCTCCAGGGCGTGCGCGCGGCACTCCTGGACGATCACGATCTCCTCGTCCGGGGTGGGCACCGTGAAGACCGCGCCGACCCCGCGAGCGAGCGCCGGGTGCGCCGCGCGCACCGTCGCCTCCAGATCCTGGGGGTAGAGGTTCTGCCCGTGGACGATCAGCACTTCCTTGATCCGGCCCGTCACGTAGAACTGACCGTCGTGGATCGTCCCGAGGTCGCCGGTGCGCAGGTAGTCGCCGCCGCCCCGGCCGGTGGTCGCTCCGAAGACGGCCCTCGTCGCGTCAGGACGGTTCCAGTAGCCGCGCGCCACCTGGGGACCGCGCACCCAGATCTCGCCGATCTGCCCGTCCGGCAGGATCTCGCCGTTCACGGGGTCCACGATGACGATCTCGTCGCGGGCGGGCCCGCTGGAGACCAGGTGCCGGGTGTGCTCCTCCGTACCCGCCGGCAGGGCGGGCACGAAGTGGCCGAGGGCGAGTTGGAAGGCGTCCGCGCCGGTGGTCACCGGGCCGCGCCGATGGTCGGAGCAGCTCACCGCCAGGGTCGCCTCGGCCAGGCCGTAGGCGGGGAGCATGGCCACGGGATCGAGCCCATGAGGCTGGAAGCGCTCGATGAAGGCCTGCTGGGTCGCGGCGCGGATCGGCTCCGATCCGTTCAGCACCTGGGTGACCGAGGAGAGGTCGATCCCGGCCGCCTGCGTCTCGGTGACCGCTCGCACGCAGAGGTCGAAGGCGAAGTTGGGGGCGGCGGTGAGGTTGACGCGGTGCCGGTCGAGCAGCCGCAGCCAGGCGTGCGGCCGTTTCACGAAGGCCAGGGGGGACATCAGCACCGTCGTGGCGCCCAGGCACAGGGGGGTCAGCAG
Source organism: Nonomuraea sp. NPDC049378 (assembly GCF_055586745.1). Classification (NCBI taxonomy): domain Bacteria; kingdom Bacillati; phylum Actinomycetota; class Actinomycetes; order Streptosporangiales; family Streptosporangiaceae; genus Nonomuraea; species Nonomuraea sp. NPDC049378. The sequence goes on along the minus strand of NZ_JBVJHP010000044.1, from coordinate 15,915 downwards.
CAGGCCGATCAGCCCGAAGTCATGGAAGGTCGGCAGCCAGCCGCCGAAGCGCGTCCTTGATGTGGCACCGGTCAGCCGGCAGAAGAGCTCGGTGTTCGCCCGGACGTTGCCGTGGTCGACCATGACGCCCTTGGGGTCTCCGGTGGAACCGGACGTGTACTGCAGGAAGACCAGGCTCTGCGCGCCGGTCGTCCCCGGGTCGGCCCACTGCTCGGCCGGCGGGAGCGCTCCGTCGACGGCCAGGCAGGTCATCGTCTCCAGAGCGGCGTCGGCGGCCCACTCCTGTACGCCGTCCAGCCCTGCCTGCTCGGCCAGCGCCACCTTGACGCCCGCGTCTCTGGCGATGCCCGCCAGGCGGGCCTGGTGGCTGCGGTGACCGCCGGGCGGCGGCGCCGGAACCGCGATCATGCCCGCGTAGACGCAGCCGAAGAAGGCCGTGACGAAGCCGAGGCCCGGCTCGTTGAGCAGCAGGACCCGATCGCCCGGGTCGGCGTGCAGGTGGAGCAGCGCGGCCACGCGGCGCGCGGCTCGATCCAGCTCGGCGTAGGTGAGGCACTGGTCTCCGGCGGCGTCCGTCGGGTCCGTCGCGAAAACGACCGCTTCCTGATCGCCGCGGACGACGGCCCAGTCCCGCAGGAGCGCCGTCAAGGTGTCGTGGTCAGGCATGCAACCCTCCCTGATGGGAACTTGATGGGATGATTTCGTCCGGTTCTCGGAGGCGACAGCCGCGTTCGGGCGGCCCAAGGGCTATGCCTGATCGGCTTCACAGCCCCGCCCGGACGGCCGCGTACCGGACCCGCGTGTAGAGGGTGTTCAGGTCGTCGAGTTCGGCGTGGGGCGAGAGGAAGTGCGAAGGCACCTCGTTCGCCACCCGGGTCGAGGCGGGCACCACCGCGTCGGCGCCCGGGCCGCTCCTGCCCGGATCCGCCCAGCTCTCGGCGGCGTCCAGGGCGGTCAGCAACTCGGTCACGTTCGCGGACGACGGTCGCCTGGCCACGAACACCCCCCGCGACAGGTAGCGCCCGGAGCCGGCGGCGAGCACCGCGAGCAGGGCCCGGTCGGCGAGCGTCTCGCAGGCCAGGGTCGTCACGACCGGCCGGTCGTCCGGCCGCTCGGCGAGCGCCTGCTCGGGCCGGGCGCCGCACAGGGGACAGGTGACGGAACGCAGGCTGACCTGGGGATCGAGCACCCCTGGCGGCGCGGGGATCGAGGGCGGGATGAGCAGCAGCGCCCGTGCCTCCCGCCGGGCCATCCGCTCGGTGATGGTCGCTGCCTCACGCACGGACGAGCTCCTCCAGACGCGGCCGGGCCGCCGCCCGACCGCGTTCGACGGCCTCGACGCCGAGCCCGGCCAGAGCCGCGGACGAACGCTCGTCCAGGCGGGCACGGTCGGCGGCGCCGAGCCCCGAGGCGACCCACGAGGCGATCGCCCGGTGGAGCATCCAGTCCGCGCCGGGGCCCGCGCGTTCACCCGCGTCCGCCCCGAGGATGTACGCGGCTGCCCACAACTCCCGCGCGTACGCGGGGACGTCCCGGCGCGGCAGGGCGGCGAGGATCCGCCGCGGATCCAGGCCGATCAGGGCCGACCAGTCCGCCCAGTACCAGCCGAAGGGATGCTCCACGGGCTCTCCCGCACGAAACAGCCGCAGGAAGCACCGGGAGTCGATGAGCTCGACCGCGAACGTCCCCCGCTCCCGGTCGTCCCACGTGCGCCAGTGTCCGGGGGCGAGGTGCGTGTCGCCCGCGTAGACGGTCGCGTGGAAGGAACCGGGATGTCCGGCCAGGCTGGGCGTGTCCTCATGGTCGAGCAGATGCGGCACCGCGGCGAGCACGGGCAGTCCGCGCTCGGCGCAGAAGAGCGCGACCATCTCGTCGTCGTCGCGGATGTCGTCGCTGATGGGAGCGAGGTACGCGGCCAGCTCCCTGGCGCGCTCGGCCGGGAGCACGAGCCCCTGGGTCGGGATCCACTCCTCCTGCGACAGCGGCGCCCACGCGGAGCCGGCCGCCGCGGCCCGCCTGACGAAGTACGAGTTCTGCGGGCTGTTCCAGTTGGAGTAGAGGGCGACGGCGTGCCGCGGCCGCGCGCGGACGGCATCGGCCAGGTGGGCGGCGAATCCGGCGCTCAGCCGTACGTCGTCCTGCAGGACGAGATGGTGGGTGGCGTCGTCGGGCACGGCCGCCCAGGCGCGCTTTGCCGTACGCAGCGGGCTGGGGGTTCCCGACGGGTCCGGATCCACGATCACCCGCGCGTCGAGCGGGGCACACGAGGCGAGCAGCGAGGTGACCCGGTCGGCCCGGCGCGGATGATGCATGATCGCGACGCTTATGCGGATGTCCATGAAGATCCCACGCGCTCTTTCTGCTCGTCGGCGTCGATCAGGTCCTCGACGGGCACGAATCTGCACCCGCTCACCATGAGGGTCTCCAGGATCAGCGGGAGCGCCTCGATCGTCTGCGAACGGTCGCCGCCGCCGTCGTGCAGGAGCACGACGGATCCGAAGTCCGTGTCGCCGATCACCTGGTGGGCGATCGCCGAAGCGCCGGGCAGCGCCCAGTCCGCGGCCTCGACGTCCCAGAGCACGGTGGTCTGTCCGTGCCGGGCCAGCCACCCGAGCACGTCGGCGTCGCGGCCGCCGAAGGGCGGCCGGAACAACGTCGTGACCTGCCCGGTGATCCCGGCCAGCACCTCGGCCGTCCTGTCCACCTGGGCGAGGACCTCCTGCCTGGTGAGGTCGGGCAGGTAGGGATGTGACCACGTGTGGTTGCCCACGCTGTGGCCTTCCTCCGCGATCCGCGCCACCAGGTGGGGATGGGCCGCGGCGTGCAGCCCGAGGCAGAAGAAGGTGGCGGGAACGCGGTAGTGGCGGAGCAGGTCGAGCACGCGCGGCGTGTGGTCGGGGTGGGGGCCGTCGTCGAAGGTGAGCGCGACCTTCGGGTGCACGCGGCTGCCGTGCGGCAGGCACCGGCCCGAGGCGACCTGCTCGGCCTCGACGAGCGCGGCCGACTCCAGGTCCTCCTCGATCCGCTGGTCGAGCCCGGTGAGCGTGCCCGAGTCGAGGACGATCCTGGTCAGGCGTGACCTGTCGGTACGCCCCAGCTCCGCCAGGACGGCCGCGTCCGGCGAGCCGAACGCCCGCCTCAGCGGTGCGACGTCGCCGTCGGCGCGGTAGACGTCGAGTCCCGCGGCCGTCAGATGACCGTCGACGACCCCGTTGGTGGCGTCGATGACGCACATCAGCGGTTCGCGTCCGGCCAGCCGGAGGAGGCGGGCCACGACGTCCTCCACCCCCACGGTCTCGAGGCGGAGCGGGGGCACGACGTGGGCTCCCGCGTGATCCAGGACGGCCAGCTCGTACGCGTCCTTCTCCCATCCGATGCCCGCGTACCACATCGGTCAGCCCTGCCGGAGCTGGACGGGCTGGCCGTCCCGCCGGGCCGACGTGTACGCCGCCTCGATGACCTCGGCGGTCGAGACGACGTCGTGGAGGGGCTCCGCCCACGACGCGGGTCGCGCCAGCCGGTCGGTGAAGTCGGCGAAGAGGTCAGCGAACCATTCCTCGTGGGTGGAGCTCCGCGTGGGCGACTCCAGCGATCGTTCCTCGTCACCGCCGGGCCCGGTCAGCACGGCGGTGCCGTCCGTGATGGTCACCGAGGAGGCGGGGCCCGCCAGGGTGTAGAGGTTCGTACGCCGGTCGCCGACCCAGCTCAGCTCGATGTCGGCGATGCCCGAGGGGAAGTGCAGCCGCACCTCGATGGCCTCGTCGAGGCCTTCGCTCTGCCAGCGGGCCACGGCGGAGACCTTGGCGGGTCGTTCCCCGAAGAGGCGGGCGGCCATGTAGACGCAGTGCGAGCCGTGGTCCAGCAGGATGCCGCCGCCGGCGATCTCCGGGTCACGCCGCCAGTCAGGCCGGTAGGAGTCGTTGCCCCTGGCGTGGGTCTGCCGCTCGATGCGGAAGCACAACGTCCGCGGTGTCCCGGCGCCGGCCGCGCACTCCTCCAGCAGCCGCATCATCGGCGAGAACAGGTAGTTGTGCGCCGGGTAGAGCAGCCGTCCGGCCCGCCTCGACGCTTCGGTCAGGTCGAGCGCGTCGGCCGCGCGGAAGGCGACGGGCTTCTCGCAGATCACGTGGCTGCCGGATCCTAGCGCGGCCAGGGCCAGGCCGCGGTGGTGACCGGGCGGGGCGCACACGTCCACGACGTCGGGCGCGTGTTCGGCGCTCAGCTCGGAGAGCTCGGCGTACGCGCGGATGCCGGCCTGCCTGGCCGTCTCCTGCCTGGCCGGCGACGGGTCGACGACCGCGACCACGTCCACGCCCGCCAGGCGGCGGTAGGCCGACAGCCGGGCCGCGCCGGCGACGCCGAAGCCCGCGATCGCCACCTTCATCGGGCGCCTCCTGCCAGAGTCGCGCGGATCACGCCGGCGGCTTCCCGGGCGAGGTCGTCGTCGACGTTGAGCGGCGGGTAGAGCCGTAACGTGTTGCCGCCCGTCATGACCAGGACGCCCGCCTCCAGCAGGGCGCGGAACGTCTCGCGTAACACCTGGCCGGACACGGGTTCCTTGGTGGCCTTGTCGGCCACCAGCTCGATGCCGATGGCCAGGCCCAGCCCGCGTACGTCTCCCACCAGCGGCGCCTCGTCGGCCAGCGGGCGCAGCAGTTCCAGCAGCTCGGCCCCGAGCTTGCGCGCGTGTTCCGCGAGGTCCTCCTCGACGAGCACGTCCGTGGTGGCGGCCACCGCCCGGCAGGCCATGGGGAACGCGCCGAAGCTGGAGGAGCTGGCGCTCGGGTCGGAGAAGGGCGCGGCGGACATGTGGTCGGAGGTGGAGATCACCCCGGTGACCGGGTACCCCCCGCCCATTCCCTTACCCACTGTCACGATGTCCGGGGTGACGTCCTCGTGCCGGTAGGCCATCGGCGCTCCCGTACGGCCGAAGCCGGTCATCATCTCGTCGGCGATGAGCAGGGCGTCGAACTCCTCGGCCACCTCCTTGAGCGCCGCGAGGTAGCCGTCGGGCGGGACGACGTTGCCCGACCGGCCCTGCACGGGCTCGACCACGATGGCGGCGAGCGCCCCCGTCGATTCGCGTTTGATGACGTCCCGCGCCAGGTCCACGCACGCGAATCCGCAGGAGGGGCTCTTCAGCTTCAGCGGGCAGCGGTAGCAGTTGGCGTAGGGTGCGCTGAAGTTTCCCGCGGGCAGCGGGCCCAGCCCGGCCCTGGCTCCTGACGTGAGCGCCAGGCTGCCCATCGTCTTGCCGTGGAAGCCGCCCCAGAAGGACAGGAACTCGTGTTTCCCGGTGACCGACTTGGCCAGTCGCAGGGCCGCCTCCACGGCTTCGGTGCCGCCGCTGTAGAGCTGGATGCGGTCGAGGGGCGCGCTGAGCACGCGGCTCAGGGCGTTCACCATGTCGAGTCGGGCGGGCGAGCCGAACGCGCCCGCGGGGGTGCCGGTGAGCTGGGCGGCCAGCGCCGCGACGTATCGGGGGTGGGAGTGTCCGATCGAGTTGACGCCGCCGGCGCCCTGAAAGTCCACGATCTCGTGCCCGTCGGCGTCCGTGAGCATGGCGCCTTCCGCATGCTCGACGCAGAGCTTCGACCACAACATCACGGCTTGCAGACCGGGCCCGATGACCCGCTGCTCCGCGGCCCAGTGAGCGTCCGACCTGCTGCGCTCGGACGTCAGTCCCATTGCCATTTTTCAGGCCCTTCCAGGTGTGTGTGCTCCAGCGTGCCGACCGGTCCGGACGGGACATAAGTGGCGATCGGCCGGGCGAGAGGGCATACCCGAACGAGCCGGTGCCGCGGGCCCCTCACCCGCCTAGGGTGAGGAGATGGATCACGTCGGGCTGGTCGCCCTCGCCGCCGCGGCCGCCGTCGAAGCCGGCTCGCTCCTCGTCACCCGTTACGGCCCCGGCGTCGAGACCCGGGCCAAGAGCGGCCGGCATGACGTGGTGACGGAGGCGGACGGGCAGGCCGAGTCGCTGATCCGCTCCATGTTGTCGGCGTCCTGCCCCGACAGCGTGATCGTCGGTGAGGAGACGGGCTCGAGCGGAGCGGGCGAGGTCGAGTGGTACGTCGATCCCATCGACGGCACGCACAACTTCGCGCGCGGTCTCGGGCTGTACGCGGTGTCGATCGGGGTGTCGGTGCGCGGCGAGCCGGTCGGCGGAGCCGTCTACGAGCCGACGCGCGGCGAGTTGTTCACCGCGGCCGGCGGCGTTCTCCGCATCGACGGCCGTCCGGCGCCCCCGCGCGTCGTGGAGCCCGATCCGCTGCCCGTCGTCCTGACCGACATCCCGACGCCGGGCGTCCGGGACCCCGCAGAGGCCCGGTTGCACGCGGAGCTGGTGGAGACGGCGGACGTGCGCAGGATCGGGTCCTCGGCGCTGGCGCTCGCCTACGTGGCCGCGGGCCGGGCCGACCTGGCCGTGAACGCGGACGTGTTCGTCTGGGACGTGGCCGCCGGGCGGTCACTGGTCAGGGCGGCGGGAGGGGGTTTCGCGGGAGTGCCCGGGGAGCCGGGAACGGGGCGCCGGTCCGGTTTCGTGGCCTGGGGTCCGCTCTTCGCCGCGCACGGGAGGCGCCTGTCGGACCGCCTCGCGGAATTCGCGGAGCTCGCTGTCCGGAACTCGTCAAATGCCTGGCCCTGCCCAACAACGACCGTATTTGATGCGAGTCATGACGCCGACCTTTCCTGAAGGCACAGATACCGCACCGATCAACGTCGCGATTCTCGTCGGCAGCGAGCTGCTTCATCGAGGTCTGGAGACCGTTCTGCGGCAGGTCCCCATGGTGAACCTCACGGTCGACGGCGACGCCTGTGATGTCCTGATCACCACGGAAGCGCTGCCCGGCACGCGCGAAAACGACGTCAAGACCATTCTCCTGCTCGACGAGGCCCAGGTGACCCGCCCCGAGTTCACCCTCTCCTCGCAGTTCGACGGTTACCTCATCCAGGAGGAGATCACGGCGAATCATCTGCGCGACGCCCTGCACCGGGTGGTCGCGGGCGAGCTCGCCATTCCCGACCGGCTGGCCCGGGAGTTGCTCACGCGCGCGTCAGGCCCGCCGTCCACGGCGGACGCGCCACAGCGCCGTCCGCCGGTCAGCCTCACCGCACGGGAAAGCGTGACGCTGTCCCTGCTCGCCGACGGCCTCAGCAACAGGCAGATCGCGCGTCGCCTGTCGATCTCGGAGCACGGCGCGAAAAGGCTGGTGGCCAGCGTGCTGCTGAAGCTGGACTCGCCCAACAGGACCGCGGCGGTCGTCACGGCGATCAAGGCCCGCCTGATCGAGTACGCCTGAGACGCGGCAACAGCGGCCGGAACATCCGCTCGCGCACCATCCCCTTCCACACCCCGACCGCGCCCACGACGTCGTCCAGCACGTGCGCGGCGACGTATCTGACCGGGTCGAGCGGCGGGCGGCGCTCCACCCACTCGGCCAGCGCGGGCAGCACCAGCGCGGCGACGAGCGGGAGGCGCAGCCGGGGGACGGCGATCGCGGCGGGCAGCGCCAGCGGCCACCACACCTGCGCCACCGACGTTCCGGCCAGGCGGCCCGCCGTCAGCGTGTCGGCGGCGGCCAGCGCGGCCGCCCGCGCCGGCTCGCCGGGCAGTTCCCTGGCCAGGCCGGCCGCGTGGACGGCCACGCAGGCGGCCGCCAGGCCCGCGCGGGCCGCCCGGCCAGGGGCGCACACCGCGGCGGCCCAGGCCAGGACGCCCCACGCGGACGCGTCGAGCGCCGGGACGGCGCCGGGGTGCCTGCGCTCCAGCGCCGCCACCGAGGTGCCGTACTCGACGCGGCGGGCCAGCCAGTTGCCCGGCCGGACCCTGTGACGGTGAGCGACCTCGGCGCCGGGCTCGTAGCGGACCTGCCACCCCGAACCGACCAGCCGCCAGACGAAGTCGACGTCCTCCCCCAGCGGGAGCCGCTCGTCGAAACCGGTGCCCGCCGCCGACCGCCGGACCACGAGCGCCGCCGTCGGCACGTACGGCACCGGGCCGTCGGGCCTCACCACCGCGGCGGTGTCACCCATGTCGAGCGCGGAACGGGTGGCCTCGTAACGCGACAACCAGCCGCGTTCCACTCCGTACGACACGATCCGCGGGGCGACCGCCGCCACCTCCCGGTCGGCGAAGTGCGGCAGCAGCCGGTCCAGCCAGCCGGGTTCCAGGACGCAGTCGGAGTCCACGAACGCCACGTAGGGCGTGGTCACAGCGGCCAGCCCGGTGTTCCTGGCGGCGGCCGGGCCGCCTCGCGTGTCCCGGCGCACGTAGGCGGCCCCGGCATCGGAGACGACCTTCGACACGGCCTCGTCGTCCGGAGAACCGTCGTCCACCACGATCACCGCGAGCCCGCGCAGCCCGGCCAGGCACGCGGCCAGCTCCCGCGCGCGCCCGTGCACGGGGACGACGACGGTCACCTCCGCCTCCGCCGGTCCCCCCGCTCCCGGCTCCGGCCGCAGCAGCCCCGCCTCCACCAGCAGGCGGGCGAGTGCGCGATGCGGGCCGGACACCGGCCGCCCGGCCCGCCAGCGGGCGACCTCGCCGGCCTGGGCCCGATCGAGGTGCATCACCCGGCGGGGATGGCCGCCCACCAGGACGCGTCCCTGCCCCAGGACCCGCGTGCCGGGGTCCAGCCGCGGGATCACGCGTACTCTCCGAGCCGAGCCACCTGCACGTCGTGGGAGAGCTGGTCGACCAGCAGCCGTTCGACGCCCCACAGGTACCGTTCGATGGCGTCGGGAGGCATGTACGTGGTGTCGGCGCACAGCGACAGCAGGACCGCGCCGGGATGCCCGGGCATGTCTCCCACCTGCACGAAAACGGTGATGCCGTCCTCGTCGGTGCTGTCCGCCCAGCCGAGCTCGGAGGCGGCCGGGGCGCCGGGGCGGATCACCGGCGCGGAGGGCGTCCTGTAGTCGTTGAAGAAGGAGCGCAGCTCCGGATGCCCGCCCCTCTCCTCGCCGAGGTCGGCGATGACGTCCCAGGCCTTGTCCGGATCGAACCTGCCGTGGCGGTAGGCGCGGATCGACGATTTCCAGGTCGCCCGGATCACGTCGGAGAACGCCGGGCCGGCCACCTCGATCAGCGCCGGGACGTCCTGCGTGAGGGTGCCCACGGCATGCCGCAACTCGGCCGGGATGCGGTTGCCCGCCACGAGCAGCAGGCCCACCTCGTCACGGCCGGTGACCGTGCCGAGCATCGCGGCCGCGGCGGCCAGGGCCACGGTCGAGCTGCCGACCCGGTGACGGGCGGCCAGCGTGTCCAGCGCGGCGGCGGCCACGTACGAGCTCAGGCCCGCCTGCCGGTAGCGGGGCGTCTGAGCGGGCCCGGCCGGCCGCGAGAAGTTGGCGCGCGGGAAGGCGCTCAGCGTGGAGCGGACGTTGGCCAGCGCGGCCGACTCCATCCGCCGCCCGGAGTCGGACTGCTCCGCGGCCGCCACATCGAGCGGCTGGGCGGCCGGCACGGGCTCGGGCAGCGGGCCTCCCTCCGCCCGGCTGCCGAGCATGCGCTCCAGCTCCGCGGCGAGCAGCCGGATGCTCTGCAGATCCGTCGCCATGTGGGTGGCGCACACGACGACCGCGTACGGCACGCCGTCGCGCGCCGCCACGGCCGCGCGGAAGGGCGCGTCGGCGGCGTGGTCGAAATCCTCTTCACGCAGCCGCTCCGCCAGCGCGTCCACCTCGTCCTGGCCTGTTCCCCGCTCGTCCAGGACGCCGACCAGGATCTCGCCGGAGGCGAGCACCCGCTGCGTGAGCCCGCCCTCGTCGGTGAAGACCGTGCGGAGGGACTCGTGCCGCCCGACCAGCTCGGCCGTCAACTCCAGCACGTCGTCCAGGCCGATGCCCTCGGCGACGGTCAGCGGGCAGGCGACGTTGTACGGCGTGCCGCCCGGCATCTGGCGCAGGTCACGCCAGACCTGCCGCTGGCCCCACGTGGCGGGCCCTGTTTCCGCGCGGTTCCCGGTGAAGGGGACCTTGTGCCAGGTCACGTCTTTCATATGCTTTCCTCGGTCATGGTCGTCAGCCGGACTTCCAGATACATGGCGTTGAGCCGCGTCTCGGACTCCGGCGCGTGCGGGCCGGTGAACATCGGCCGGAGGTCGCCGTCCCGCGCCCTGGTCACGGCGGGCAACGTCGCCTCGCCGTCGTCGCCCGCGGCGCCGCGCCCGTCCGCGAGGGCGTCCGCCCAGGTCTCGCTCCGGTCGACGGCCCGCAGGTCCTGAAGGCCCAGCCGCGCCACGGCCCGCGTCCGGTACGCGAGCGGCCCTGTCCCATGCTCGATCGCGACGGCCATGGGCAACACCGCCCGCGGGGTCAGCCATTCGCAACCGAGCACGGCGAGCGTGGGCAGCTCGCTCTCCTCGCCGCTCACGCTCCAGTGGTCGAACGGCGGATCGGCGCCCGCGGCACCGCAGACCGGGCACGGCACCACCCGCATCACCACGTCGGGAGCGGGCGGGCGGATGACACCCGGTGGCTGGTCGGGGGCGATGAGGCGGTTCAGCCGCGCCTCCCTGCGGGCCATCCGCTCCGCCACAGCCCGCAGGTCCTCAGCCGGCGACATCGGCGGTCCTCCTGACCGAGAAGCCTTCCAGGCACGCCTCCGTCAGCGCGGCGCGCTCTTCACGGCCGAGCCGCGACCGGTCGGCGGGCCGCAGGCCGGACTCGACCCACGTGGCCAGGGCCGGCCGGAGCCAGTTCGCGGGACCGAACGCGGGCGTGTCCGCGCCGAGCAGGTATCCCGCCGCCCAGACCTCGGCCCGCACGCCCTGCCCAGGGACCGCGCCCGGATCCATGCCGACGAGCGGCGCCCAGTCGTGCCAGTACCAGCCGTACTCGTGTCCGGCCGGCTCCTCCGTGTGCGGGCGGGTGAAGCGGAGGTAGCAGCGCGAGCCGCGGAGCTCGACCACGTGCTCCCAGGGATCCGCCCGCTCGAACCTGGCCGCCAGCGCGGCGTCCTGCGCCGGATCGCGCGCCCAGTGAGCCGCCGGCGGCGGGGTCCGGCCGGCGAACACGGTCGCGTGATACAGGTCCTCGTGCGCGGTGAGGGATTCGACCTTCCCCTTCTCCACGAGGTGCGGGATGGTGGCCAGCATCGGCGAGCGCCGCTCGCGGCAGAACCGGGCGATCATCTCGTCGTCGTCGATCACCTCGTCGGGAATCGGCGCGAGATAGCGGGCCAGCGCGCGGGCCTGGTCGGCGGGCATCATGAGGGCGACGGCGGGCGCCCAGTCGGTGCGGGAGAGCGGGGCCCACGCGGCGCCCGCCGCCGCGGCCCGGCGTACGAGATAGGAGTTCTGCGGGCTGTTCCAGTCGGAGTAGAGGGCCACCACGTGCCGCGGCCTGGCCGCGACGGCGGCCATGACCTGCGCGGCGAAACCGTCGCAGAGCAGCGCGTCGTCCTGGATGACCAGGTGGTGGGTGGCGCCCTCGGCCACGGCGGCCCACGCGCGTTTGGCCGTGCGCAGCGGGCTGCGGACGCCCGACGGGTCCGGATCGGTCACCACCCGGGCCACCAGCGGCAGGCAGGCTCTGACCAGGGCGTCCACCAGGTGGGCGCGGGCCGGATGATGCATGATGGCGACGCTGACCTTCATCGGTCCCCCTCGGGGAAGCGGCGGCGGACGAATCCGCGCGTGAGCAGGGGCGCGACCAGCACGCCCACGGTGTTCAGGGCGGCGAGCGTCCAGTAGAAGCCCTGGACGCCGACCTCCCGCGCGAGCAGCGCTCCCACGACGACGCCTCCCAGGAAATACGGGATGTTCAGCAGGAGCGCGAGGACCCCGCCACCGATCTGCTCGACGACCACGATGGCGGTGACCGTGATCCCCATGCACCCGTACGTGAGCCCGACGATGCCGAGGAAGAGCTCGGTCTGCGCGGCGACGTCGGGCGTCCCAGCGACCAGCGAGGCCAGCGGAGCGCGAGGCAGCCACACCGCGAGGGCCAGCACCGCGTAGGTCAGCCACGCCAGCCCCATGCCCGCCTTCATGACCGGCAGCACCAGATCGGGCCGGCCGGCTCCGCGCAACCGGTTGATCGTGATCGCCGTCGCGGAGCCGATGGCGGTGGACGGGACCAGGATGAGCGTCTCCAGGGCCACGGCTACCGAGAACCCTGAGACGACGTCGGGACCGAACGGCGCCACCACCCACATCAGGCCGAAGTTGCTCGCCGCGATCACCAGGAACGAGATCGTGATAGGCCCGCCGGCGCCGGCCAGGTGGCCGATCGCCTCCGGCCGCCAGCCGAACGTCCCCCTCGATCGCCATACGTCGGTCCTGGCCAGCGCGACGACGGCGTAGGAGAGCGCGGCGACGGCTCCGGTAGCCATGGCGATCGGCAGCGCGTACATGCCGAGGCCGGTGCCGAACCCGAGGACGGCCACCGTGGCGATCTCCGCACCGGCGCCCAGCAGGACCACACCTGCCGCGCTGCGCGCGTGGCCGTAGCCCCTGAGGCTGGACGAGCACAAGGACACCGGCAACCACAACAGGTTGGCACAGCAGATCCAGCGCACGAAGGACACGAAGTTCGCCGTGGAACCGGGCGGCACGTCGAGCAGCGAGGCGATCCAGGGTGCGCCCGCGATGACGGCGAGAGCGACGACCCCCCACACCGCGCCGCCCACGACGGCCATGCTCGCCGCCGAGGGCGGCACGTCCTGGGGTCGTCCCCGGCCGCGGCTCAACGCGGCGGCGACCTGGTTGCTGATGTCCAGGCCCATCTGCAAGGCGATGAAGAGGAAGGCGAGCGGCATGTAGAGCGACCTGAGGTAGAGCGCCTCCTCGTCCACGCGGCCCATGATGGCCAGGATGATGAGCGGCGTGACGACACCCACGATCTCGCCGTACAGGATCGGAAAAGCCAGGCGGGCGATCTCGAGGCGGCCCGCCCACGGCACGGACTCAGGTGGACGAACGACCTGCGCCACGATTTCCCCTTCCGGGTGAATGCAAAACACGCTGCATTTCGGCAACCATAGCCATGGCGGAGAAGGGCGACCAGCTGACTGAACGGCTATGCCCGTTCAGGGTCCTATTACCGTAATAGGGAACGGGTTAAGGTGCTGGGCATGCAGGAACCAATGGGCATCGCGATAGTGGGATGTGGATATGTCGCCGACTACTATGCGACCACTCTCCCCAACCACCCGCAGCTCAGAGCCGTCGGCGTCCATGACGCCGTTCCGGAGCGGGCCGCGGATTTCAGCCGCCACCACGGCATTCCTGTTTTCGCGTCCATGGCCGACCTGCTGGCCGACGAATCCGTCCGCATCGTGGTCAACCTCACCAATCCGCGAAGCCATGCGGACGTGACCAGGTCTGCTCTCGAGGCGGGCCGGCACGTTTATTCGGAAAAGCCTCTCGCCCTTTCTCTCGCCGAGGCGCGCGAGCTCGTGGAACTGGCCGAGTCCCGCGGCCTGACCCTCGGCGCCGGCCCGTGCACCCTGCTCGGGGAGACGGCGCAGACCTTGTGGCGTGCGCTGCGCGACGGCGTCGTGGGGCGCCCCAGGCTGGTCTACGCCGAACTCGACGACGGGGCCATCCATCAGATGCCGTACTGGACCTGGGTCAGCGAGTCCGGTGCGCCGTGGCCCTACCTGGACGAGTTCCGCGTGGGTCCGGCCCTGGAACACGCGGCGTACTACCTGAACTGGCTGACCGCCTTCTTCGGCCCGGTCACGGAGGTCACGTCGTTCTCGGCGCTGGTGGTCCCCGGCAAGGTGCCCGGCATGACCGGCTGTGACTTCGCGCCCGACTTCACGACCGCGACCCTGCGCTTCGCCTCGGGTGTGATCGCCAGGCTGACCTGCTCCACGCTGGCCCCCGAGGACCGCGCGCTGCGGATCATCGGCGACGACGGCGTGCTGAGCGTCACCGAGTGCTGGGACTACGGTGCCGGTGTCACCCTGCGGGCGGTGGTGCCCGCCGAGCGGCGGGAGACGTGCGATCACTATCTCGAGCCGCCGGTCACCTTCCCCTTGGTCCGGCCGGCCGACTACCCCCACCGCTACCGGGAGCCCGGCGAGGACATGCACGACATGGACTTCGCGCGGGGGGTGGCCGAAGTGGCCGACGCCGTCATCGAGCGCCGCAGGGCCCGCGTGTCAGCCCGCCAGGCCCTGCACGTACTGGAGATCATCCTCGCCATGACGGAGTGCGGCACAACGAAGATCGAGTCCGCGTTCGAGCCCGTGACACCCATGCCTTGGGCGGGGCTTCCGGCATGACGGCGCTCGGCTGGGGAGTGCTGGGGGCGGCCCGCATCGCTCGCTCGGACTTCCTGCCGGCGGTGGCGGCCTCCTCCGTGGCGCGCCTCGCCGCCGTCGGCGCCCGCGATCTCGGCAGGGCCGCGGAGATGGTCGAAGGCCATCCCGGCGCCCGGGCGTACGGCTCCTATGACGAGGTCCTGTCCGACCCGGCCGTCGACGCGATCTACGTGGCGCTGCCCAACTCCCTGCACGCCGAGTGGACCGTGCGCGCGCTGGAGGCCGGCAAGCACGTGCTCTGCGAGAAGCCGATGGCCAGATCGTCGGCCGAGGTGAAGGAGATCGCCGCCGCCGCTGCCGGTCGGGGCCGTCGGGTGGTGATGGAGGGGTTCATGTACCGCTTCCACCCCCAGTACGACGCCCCCGCCTTCACGACGCTCCTCGCCGAAATCGGCGAGATCACCACCGCGCACGCGCACTTCTCCGTTCCGCTCGGAGAGCCGGACGACTTCCGCCTCTCCGCCGAGCTGGGCGGCGGAGCGTTCTGGGACCTCGGTTGCTACTGCGTTCACGCTCTGATGTGGCTGCTCGGTGACGTGGCGGAGGCCCACGGCACGTTCACCGGCCGTCCGGACGTCGCGGGTTCCGCGTCGCTGCGCTTCGCGTCAGGCGCGACGGGCACGGCGTCCTGGGGGTTCACCGGCACGTTCGCCGAACGGCTCCTGCTGGTGGGCACCGCCGGTGTCCTCGATCTGGAGCTGCCCTTCCTGGCGTCCGGAGCGGGCTCCATCCGCCTCGCGACCGCTCACGGCGACCGGACGTGGACCCCCGCGGCGGCCAACCAGTTCCGGACCCAGGTGGAGCACTTCACCGCGGTGGTCAGGGGAGCCGCGGACCTTCGCATCCCCCTCTCGGAGACCCTGCGCTGGGTGACCGTCGCGGAGAACCTGCGCTAGGGAGACGGCCTTCCGCCCAGGCCTGCCGCGCGGACCCGGAGCACGGCCCCGCGCGATCGCGGCGACGCATGCCGTCGGACCGGAGCCGGGCCTCCTGAGCGGTCGTGTTACCGCATACCCGCTTTATACCAGGGGCCGCTAGAAAGATACCTGCGTTATACCGGGGGCTGTTAGAAAGCATTTACTCCAGGTGTTGCGCCCCGTGCGCCCGGGCGATCCAGCGGCGAAGGCCAGTAAGTCCAGCCAGCGACGTGAGCCGTCCGTATGTCTCGGCCCAGCTGTTCGAGGTCTGCATTCGAGAGGAGACACGTGTACGCATTGGTTGAATGGCTCAACGCCTGCATGCGTGGTGGACTGATCAGCAGGAAACAGCAGGAGGTCATCCTGCTGCTCGCCGCCGGATGGACCGATGAGGCCGTCGGCAACAAGCTGGACATCTCCTCGCGCACTGTCCAGCGGCACGTATCCCGCACCATGACCCTCGTGGGCGCGCGAAGCCGCCTCGAGCTCGGCGTTCTGCTGTCCAGCCGCGCGCAGTCATGGGCGATCCGCAGGGCCCGGACGAACCGGCAGTCATTCGCTCTTGAACCGGTGACCGGCTGAGGGGACATACCGGGGCCGCCCGGGTTCCGGGCGGCGGTGACGATCAGCGTTCGACCTCTCCGCGGATGAATTTCTCGACGTAGTCGCGGGCCTGGTCGTCGGAGTACTGCTCGGGTGGTGACTTCATGAAGTAGGAGG
>NZ_JBVJHP010000043.1:0-44905 GCF_055586745.1 Nonomuraea sp. NPDC049378 | reverse complement strand
GACACCGAGATCGAAGCGGAGCGGGCCCCCCAACGTGACCGCCTGGTGCCGCCGGGCCGTCGCCGAGTACCTCGCGCCCGCCCCCGACCCGGTCGGATCGGAAGCCAGCGCCCAATGTCGCTGCGGCGGGGTAGATGCGGCCGACGTAGCACCCGCCCTCCTTCACCGCGAGCTGGAGGTGCGTGAAGGTGGACCGAGGCAGGTGCTTCGCGCCCCACTTGCAGATGCTCTGGCCGCTCTGCAGGTCACCGCACGCGGCCTCGATCAACCCTTGCGCGTCACGCCCATAGGACTGCATCAAGCGGTTGAGTGTGCGGGTGACGCTCTTCGGGAAGTAGATCGTGCAGTTTCCGAAGACGGAGCAGCGGACCGGGTAGCGTGCGGTGGTCGCGGTCGCGGTCGCGGCACCGGCCTGCGCGGCCGTGCTGAGCGCGACCGCCGATGTTTCCTGGGCGGCGGCCGGGCCTTGCGCCGTGACCATGAGGCCGCCCGCGAGTGCTGCCCCGGCTCCTGCCATAACGATTTTCCTGGTCCAGGCAGTGGAGTTTGTTGCCATGTTCCAGCGGCGGGCCTGTATTTGACGGCCTCACCCGGCCCGTCCCCCGCTGTGGGTGATTCGCTTGCTGGCTCGACATGCTGTCAGCGCGTCGCTGATTGTTCTGTGCATGAATAAGGATTCGGTGTGTGGAAAAATCCGCAACGGATGTTGATGGATGTGAGCTCCCCGGCGGACGGGGCCGTGCCCGCGGAGCCACCGCGCGATCATTCGGAGTTTGCGAAGACAACAAAAGACCATGCGGTGGCCGCGAGCCACAGCGTAGACCCTGACGGCTGGACGGTCATCTTCAACGAGCTGCCCGGATCGCCGGCCGGTTCGGCCGTGTCGAACCACGTCTGCCCCAGCTCGCACATCAATCCACAGACCCGCTCGACCCCGCCCCAGCCGTGCCCGAGCGGTGGGTTACGGCCGCCGCTGCACCTCCTTCTCCGTTGCCGAGAACACCTACGTCGGGTGGGGACGCGGCTATGTCACTCCTCGCGCGGCCGTCTCAGCGTGGATGGACAGCAAGATCCACCGCGACCACGTCCTCAGCCCCGCCTTCAGGGTGCTGTACACCGGGGCCGCCTGGGGAAGCGCGGATCCGGCCGCTGGATCCGCGCTTCCCCGGCTCTGACGTACGTTCAGATGTTCGGTTCCCGCGCCTGACGCCGTGGCCCGTGCGATCCGGCGGCAGCGACGATCGCCGAGCTGGTGGAGGCGGGAAAGCTGGGCGTCGAGGTCGGCACTGTCCTGCCGTTCGAGCAGGCGGCCCAGGCACATGAGCTCGGCGAGACCAACCGCACCGCCGGAAAGATCGTGCTCACTGCCTCGGTCGGATGTGCTCCAGGACGACCACGGGGATCTGCCTGCGGCTCCTGGCCTCGTAGGTGTGGTAGACCGGCGCGAGCGCGGTCATCATGCGCCAGAGCCGCTCCCGTTCCGGCCCCTCAGCGGTACGCGCGCGGGCGGTGAAACGCTCGCCGAGGATCTGCACGCCGACCTCCGGGTTGGCCATGATGTTGAGATACCACGCGGGATGCGTCTGCGTGA
The DNA here is from genome assembly GCF_055586745.1 of Nonomuraea sp. NPDC049378. Lineage (NCBI taxonomy): Bacteria > Bacillati > Actinomycetota > Actinomycetes > Streptosporangiales > Streptosporangiaceae > Nonomuraea > Nonomuraea sp. NPDC049378. The sequence continues at coordinate 43,314 of NZ_JBVJHP010000043.1, read as the reverse complement.
CGGCTGAGCCGGACGCGACCAGGATGTAGCGGCCGTCGTCCTCCCCGAAGAACAGCCCCGTGCGCAGCCACCGGCCCGACTTCCTGCCCTTGACGGTGAGGACGAGGTTGGTCATCCCTCCTTCCAGGTAACCGTCACGGCCGTCCGTGGCCAGGTAGCGGCGGACATGTTCGGCGACCGAGCGGTCGGGGCTGTCGGCGGCGTCGTCCCACATCACCGGTCTCCCGCCGTAATACCCTGGGCGAACCCCGTATCGGCCGCGAGCTCACGCCCTGATGCCGTGCTGCCGACGGCACTCCTCGACGTCATGGATCTGACCTTTCGGTACTCGTTCATGGGCCGCTGTCCCGCACATGGGCGGGGCAGCGGTGGAAGCGGGGCCTGCCTCAGTGCGCGCTGCTGAGGCCCTGGGCGAACCCTCCGTCGACGGGGAACTCGGCGTTGGTGGTGAAGGTCGCGTCGGCGGCCAGGAAGAGCGCGGCCGCCGCGACCTCCTCGACGGTGCCGTTGCGCTTGAGCGGAGTGGTCTCGCTGCCCTGCCGCTCGAACTCGCGGCGTTCCTCCTCGGTCAGCCCGGCGACACCCATGGTCGGGGTCGTGATGTAGCCGGGGGCCACGGCGTTGACGCGGATCCTGCGAGGCAGGAACTCGGCCGCGAGGACGTGGGAGATCGCCCGTACCGCCTCTTTGGAGCCGGAGTAGGCGCTCAGGCCGGGGAAGATCAGATCGTTGGCGACGGTGGTGAAGACGATCGCCCCGCCCTCGTTGATCAGCGGCGACAGGCTCTGCACCGTGAAGAAGGCGCCCTTGGCGTTCACGGCGAAGTGCCGGTCCCAGGAGCCCTCGGTGACCTCCTCGAGCGTCTGGACCTCGGCGATGCCGTGGTTGACGAACAGGTAGTCGATCCGGCCGAGCCTGTCCCGCACGGTGCCGGTGAGGGCTCGGATGTCGGCCATGCTCGCCGCGTCGGAGCGTACGACGTGCGCGGGGTGCGGCTTCAGCCCGGTACGTGCCTCCTCGATCTTCGTCTCATTGCGGCCCGTGAGGACGACCTCGGCCCCGCCGTCCAGAAGCGCTTCGACGATGGCCAGGCCCATTCCGTGGGTACCGCCCGTGACGACAGCCTTCTTACCTGCGAACTTGCTCATCGTTGACTCCTACAAGATGTGGTGCGCCGGCTCCCGGCCGGTGCACCACAGACAGTGCGGGCCTGGGCTCGCGGTTTTCTGTCGGTCTGCTTGCGGTGCGCTGACACGCCGGCGGACGACCGCGTGGCCGTACGGTGAATGCATGCGTTTCGGGGTGTTGGGTCCGCTGGCCGTCTGGTCGGCGGACGGTGATGCCGTGGTGGTGCCGGAGACGAAGGTGCGCTCACTGCTCGCTGCTCTGCTGACGGCCCCGGGGCAGGTGGTCTCCGCCGATCGGCTCGTGGACGAACTGTGGGGCGAGGCGCCGCCGGCGAACCCAACGGGTGCTCTGCAGACCCTGGTGTCGCGGTTGCGGCGGGTGCTCGGCCGTGCCGGGGGTCAGGGCCTGCTGGTGCACCGGGCCCTCGGCTACGTCCTCGACGTGGCGGACGACGCCGTGGACGCGGGCCGGTTCACCGCACTCACCACACGGGCCCGTACCGCCACGGACCCCCGCGAACGCGCCGAACTGCTCACCGCGGCTCTGGCGTTGTGGCGCGGCCCCGCCTTCGCCGACTTCGCCGACGAGGAGTTCGCGCGCCCGGCCGTCACGCGCTTGGAGGAGCAGCGCCTGCTGGCCCTGGAGGAACAGGCCGAGGCCCGCCTCGAACTGGGCGAGCACGGTCTTCTCGCCGGGGAGCTCGGCGACCTGACCCGCCGCCACCCGCTCCGGGAGCGGCTGCGCGCGGCCCATATGCGAGCCCTGTACGGCGCGGGCCGGGCGAGCGAGGCCCTTGACAGCTACCAGGACCTACGCCGCCGCCTGAAGGACGAACTGGGCCTCGATCCGGGTACCGAACTGGCCGCCCTGCACCAGGAGATCCTGCGGCAGGACCCGACCCTGCGGGCCGTCCCGGCACCCATGTCCGGGCCGCGCCGCCACACCAACCTGCCTGTCCCGGCCACCGCCCTGGTCGGGCGGGAGGACTGTGTGCCAGAGATTCGCGCCCTGGTCGCGGCGGGCCGCCTGGTGACGTTGACCGGGCCCGGCGGAGTCGGCAAGACGCGGCTGGCGGTAGAGGTGGCGTCCGCCCTGACCGGTTCGCACCCGGACGGTGTCTGGCTGGTGGAGTTGGCCGCCCCTACCTTCTCCACCGAGTCCGGCGCCACCACGGGTGACGAACTGGCCGAGGTCGTGGCCGCGACGCTGGGGGTCCGGGACGACGCCGGCCGCTCCGGCCCGGTGCCGCGCACGCTGCTCGACCGATTGTCCGACGCGCTCCGCACCCAGCGCCTGCTGCTGGTCCTCGACAACTGCGAGCACGTCATCGAGGCCGCCGCCGGCCTGGCCCAGGCGCTGCTGCGGGACGCCCCGGACGTACGAATCCTCGCCACGAGCCAGGAACCGCTGAGCATCTCGGGCGAGCAGGTCTGGCCGGTGCCCCCGCTCGATCCGCCCCCGGACTCGGGTGATCAGGCGGTACTGCGCGCGTCGAGCGCGGTGCGGTTGTTCGTCGACCGCGCCGCGGCGGCCTCGCCCGGTTTCGCCCTCACCGACGGCAACGCCCGCGCGATCGCCTCCATCTGCCGCCGGCTCGACGGCATTCCGCTGGCCCTGGAGCTGGCGTCGACCCGGGTCCGCGTCCTCGGGGTGCGTGAGCTGGCCAAGCGTCTGGACGACCGGTTCCGCCTGCTCACCGGCGGCCGTCGGGGCGCCCCCGCACGGCAGCGGACCTTGCGCGCGATGATCGATTGGAGCTGGGAACTGCTCACCGCGGCCGAGCAGGCGGTGCTGCGCCGGCTCGCCGTCCACTCCGACGGCTGCACGCTGGAGGCCGCCGAGGCCGTCTGCGCCGGTGCCGGTGTGAAGCCCGCCGAGGTCCTGGACCTGCTGACCCGTCTGGTCGACCGTTCTCTTGTGCTGGTCTCCCACGATGCGGACGGCACCCGGTACCGGCTGCTCGAGTCGGTGTCGGCGTACCTCCTGGAGCGGCTGCGGGAATCCGAGCATGAGCGGGTACGGCGCGCTCACGCGTCCTACTACGTGGCGTTCGCCGAACGGACGGATCCCTTCCTGCGCGGCGCCGAGCAGCAGCGCCGGCTGCGGCTTCTGGACGCCGAGACCGCCAACATCCGCAGCGCGCTCGACAGCGCCGCCGCGGACGGCGACGGCCACCTGATGCGCCGGCTCGTCCACGCGATGGCCTGGTACTGGTTCCTGCGCGGCCGTCTCAGCGAGGCCAGGCGCTACCTCGCCATGGCCCTCGCCCTGCCCGGCGATGCCTCCGGCGGCGGTGGGGGAGAGGCGGACCCTGCGGCCGGCCGGGTACCGGACCGGTCGGGCACCGTGGCCTGGCACACCGGGATGAGCCTGCTGTCCGGCGCCCCGGACGGACCGGCACGCCGCAGTCAGGCCGTCCTCGACGTGTACGACGGCATCCGCGACCCCCATGAACGGGTCAGGGCGGGCTGGCTGCTCGCTTACGCGGTCACCAGGTTCGGCGACTCCGCGGTGGGCACGGAACTGCTGAACCGGATGCTCACCGAGTCCCGTGCGCTCGACGATCGCTGGGCCCTCGCCGCGGGGCTCAGCACCCGAGGCATGCAGACGTACGTCTGCGGCGATCTGCGTGCTTCCCGGCGCGACGGCGAGGAGAGTCTCGAGCTCTTCCACGAGGCCGGTGACCGATGGGGGCAACTGCAGGCCACGGCCGTGCTGGGACGGCTGGCGGAGATCGAGGGCGACTACCCGCGGGCCGCCCGGCTACACCGGGAGGGGGCGCGGATGGCGGAGGAGCTCGGGCTGTGGACCGACGCCTCGATGCGCTGGTCCGAGCTCGGCAGGATCACCCTGCTGACCGGCGACCACGCCGGGGCCGAGGAATTCCACGAGCGGGCCAGGCTCCTCGCCATTGAGCAGGCAGACCAACCGGCCGAGGAGTACGCCGAGCTCGGGCTCGCCCTGGGGGCGCGCCGGCAGGGCAGGCTCGACCGCGCGGAGTCGTATCTGCGCCGGTGGCTGGAGTGGAACCGGCAGTTCGACGCGGAGTACGGGGCGGCGCTGATCCTGGCCGAGCTCGGCTTCGTCGCGGAGCTGCGCGGGGAGGCGAAGACGGCACTGGAGCTGCATCGGGAAGGGCTGGCCGCGGCCCGGAACACCGGCGATCCGAGGGCGATCGCCCTGGCCTTTGAGGGGCTCGCCGGGGCGTGGGCACTCGCCGGTCACCCCCTGCGGGCCACCCGCCTGCTCGGTGTGGCCTCCGCGGCCCGAGCCTCGGTGGACGCGCCGCTGCCCGCTGCCGAACGCGGTGACGTGGACCGGATCGCCGCCGCGCTACGCGCGGCACTCGGAGAAGCGGGCTTCGAAGCCGAGTTCGAGCTGGGCGCCGCCCTGCACCCGGACGACGCGGAACTGCTCGACACGTGACGGGATACGCCGGGACGCGCGCCCGGTCGGCACATGGACGGCTGGACGTGAGCACGCAGCGCTCCGGGCTGACCCGTGGTGATCAGACACGTCGGGCTCTCTTCGAGGTCCAGCCTCACTGACTCGGCTCGCGCACGTTCAGCTCGAAATCCACCGTGATGCGCGGCCCGCGTCCACCGGGCTTGCCAGCGATCTGCTCGTGGAGCCGTCGCGACGGCATCGGAAGCCGGCGCCTACCCGTCAGCGGAGACCGAGGTCAGCGGGGGCGTCGCGAAGCGTGCCCTCGCGACATCGTCGAAGCCCGCCACCGCGACCTCCTCCGGCGCCCGCATCCCGCGGGAGCGCGTCCAGCCGGCGCGGCGAAGGAGCCATCGGCCGGGTCAGGACCGCGGTGATCTGCTCACCAGCCGTGATCAGGCGGTCGAGGCGGGGCGCGCGGCCTGGTAGATGGTGGTGAGCCAGATGTAAAGCAGTGTCTCCACGACGTCGGATGCCGGCACCGCGGGCTCGTCGCCGGTCAAGGTCGCATAGAACACCGAGTCGTTCATGGCGTTCAGCGCGATGGCGAGATCGCGGGCGCGCGGTCCGGGCGGCGCGGTGCCGCGGGCACGCTCGGCCTCAATGGCCAACGTGGTCCTGGTGATCCATATCTCCTTCATGTCGGACCGCCAGCGACGGACCTCCGCGCTGGTGCGCCCGGCCTCGACGGCGGCGGCCAGGGCCCGGCCGCGTCTGTCAGGAGCCGAGCCGGTGTCTCCTGTCCTGCAGGGCGGTGCGCAGCTTGATCTTCTCCGCGATGAGCGCCTGGAGCTCAGTGACCTCCTGGACGGTGAAGCCGGTGGCCGCCGCGATCTGCGGGGTGGACAAGTTGTCGGCCAGGTGCCGGAGCACTGTGGCCTCCAGTTCGGTGAACAGGCTGATCGCGGGAACCGGCGCGGTCCGCGCCGTGCCCGGCGGCGGCAGCGACGCCATGATCGCCGCGGCGATGGGATAGCCGCCGCGCAGCACCTCGCGCAGCGTCGCCACCAGCTCGTCCACGCTGAACGGCTTGGTCAGGAACCCCACCGCGCCGGCGGCCAGCCCGCGCAGCAGGTCCGCCCGCTCGTCCTTCGCGGTGACGCAAACCACTCGCGTCGAGGGGTGCTCCCTGGCGATGATCTCGGTAGCGACCCATCCGTCCATCCCGGGCAACATGAGATCCATCGTCACCAGGTCAGGACGCGTCCGCCGCACCGCGGCCACCGCCTCCCCGCCCTCGATCGCGACGCCCACGACCTCGAACCCGGACCTGGCCAGGATGAGGGCGAGGGCCTCCGACATGGAGGGGTCGTCCTCGACCACGAGCACGGTCGGCCGCGGCCTGGCGATCTCCTGTAGGCCCGCCTCGGTGTCCACCGCCTGCTCGACCGCCGACCTGGCCCGCCGCTGCGACTCGGCGAGCAGCCGGTCAAGTCGGCGCCCGTCGAGTGAGCGCCGGGGGTTCACCTCAGCCATCCTCGCCTCCCATGCCAGCCAGTGCGATCCGGAGCGTCGCGCGGGCCTTGAAGAGATTGACGCGTACGGCCGGCGGACTCTTGTCGAGCAGCTCGGCGATCTCGGCCGGAGTGTACCCGTCGATCGTCCACGCCATGATCTCCCGCTGGACGGGCGGAAGGTGCCGGATCGCCGCGAAGATCGCGCGCTCCTGATCCTGGAACTCGACCCGCAGCAACTCCTGGTCCCCGGGCGAGACGGTGTCCGTCCCCGCCTCGCCGAGCTCGCTTTCCCTGACACCCTGTCCCTTCTTGAAGTAGGCATTCCTGATCGCGACCCGCACGTAGGCCCGGGGCTTGCCGATCTCCGGCCAGCGCGGAAAGGCCTTGGCGCACGCCTCCTGCGCCAAGTCGAACGCCTCGTGCCAGCGCGCGCCCAGCCGGTGCGCGAACAGCAGCAGGTCGGGGAACTCCCGGCGGTACCACTGCGCGAACTCGGTGCCGTCGTCTTCGGCTGGAGGCCGGGGAGGCGGCGTCACGGTGGTCTGCTCCTGCCTTGCGAGGTGTCGTCCACATCATCCATCACCGGCCTCCGCCAGGGCCGCCGATTCGGCGGAACCAACGTGGACGCGTACGCCGTCCGCCCGGTCGACGTACACGCTGCCCCTCGGCAGGCGCGCGATGACCTCAGCTAGCCTTCGCTGCCTGTACCGTTCGCGTACCCAGGTCGTGACCAGCGCCAGCAGGCTGCCCGCCACGCTCGCCAACATCCCGGCGACCATCAGGCTCATGGCTGTCCCCTTTCTCGACAGTCCCGAATTCCTCGGCTGTGAAGAAGGAGCCGATGGACGCCCGAGCGTTAACCCGTCCCGCCGGTCGACGGAAGTTGTTCGCCGACGTGCGCGACGGGCAGCCTGCTGGCGCTGGACACCACCACCAGCGGCCAACCCGTCTTCCACGTCTTCGCCGCGCTCGCCGAGTTCATCCGCGAGCTTGTGGAAGGCACCCACGAAAGCCTGGCCGCCGCCCGGTCCCGCAATCAGCACCTGGGCCACCAGGTGCTGATGGTCGGCGATTCCAAGCTGATCTCCTACGACTCCCACGAGCGCCTCTGGAATCCACCCATGCCCCTGCTGGGCCGTTCATGAGACGGCTGGACCGTCTGATCATCGAGATCAGGCGGGATCTTGTCGTTTCAGGGGTTTCCGAATGAGGTTCGTCTCGGTTTGGGAGCCGCGGAGCAAATGCCCGTCTGGCACATCGTCGATCCGCCGCCACGCGACACTGAATGTCTCACTCGCCGCCTCCTCCGCTAATTTGCCGACCTGCGCGGCTGACCGCGTACGCGTACACGCTCGAATAGCAAGAGCTGTATAGGGCGGTGAACCGGTCCCTAGGATCAGGTTCGGTCATGCGTCCCTCCTTCCTCTAGATGCGCCATCACCAGGGAAGTGAGCGAACCGCGCCCGTTCTTACAGCCCGAGGGGAATGGGTGTTTCCTGCCCCGTGTCTCCCGCATCTTGTACTCACTCCCACCCCGGAGGAGCGAGGGTGATCGTTCGCTTCTCCGGGGTGGGGCAGCGCCGCAGTTCTCCTCGACGCCGGGTACGGGTTGTCGGGGTCGAGGTGGCGGTAGATGGTGGCGCGGCTGACGCCGAGCCGGTCGGCGAAGATGCGAATGGGGATCGAGCACTACCTAGCCGGGATGGCTCTGCCGTACATCGGATAGCGCCTGACTGAGCTTCGTGGAGATCACGTCCATCTCATCGGGAGTCAAGACGTTGGGATGGTCGCCGCCCATGAGCCCGAACACCCGAGGGCCGCGAAGGTCGGCGCCCAGATCCGAGGCCCGCGGGACGATGTGGAAGTGGACGTGGCTGAAGCCCTCCATCTCGGCGAACTGCATCACGTAGGTCTTCTCGCACCTGGTGACGTCCCGCAGCGCGCGCGAGAGCAGTACCTGCCACGAGCCAAGGTCACGCATCTCAGCATCTGTTAGATCAGCGATGGAACCGACATGACGGCGCGGGATCAGCACTAACCACCCAGGTAGGGCGGATCGAGCGCCTGATGGCCGGCCGGACGGTGGTGATGGTGGCCCACCGGATGCGGACGGTCCAGCGCGCCGATCGCATCGCCTTTTGGGACGGTGGCCGGGTCGTCGAGGAGGGTGATCACGAGGAGCTGGTACGCCGCGGCGGCCGCTATGCCGAATTCCTCCGCGTGGGTGCGGTAAGCTCCCGGTAGCAGCTAGCCAAATTTGGCTAGCGAAGCTCGGGAGGGTTCGATGAAGCCGGTACGGCTGCTGGTCCTGGGCGCGCTGCGCAGGCGCGGGCGCGCCCACGGCTACCAGATCCGCGCGGATCTCGAGTCGTGGGGCGCGCACGAGTGGTCGACCGCCACCTCGGGCTCGGTCTATCACGCGCTCAAGAGCATGGCCCGTCAGGGCCTGCTGGTGACGCACGAGACGGTCACCTCTGAGGCCGGGGGGCCGCCGCGGATCGAGTACGAGCTGACCCAGGAGGGCGAACGGGAATACCTCGACCTGCTGGGTCAGGCGCTGGCCGACCGCGAGCCGAGCCTGGACGTGCTGGGCGCCGCTGTCGGCCTCATCGAGGACCTTCCCCGGGAGCGGGCCCTGGAGTTGCTGCGCGAGCGGGCCCGCGCTATGCGCGAGTGGCGCGCGAGCATCACCGCGTACCTGCCCGAGGGCACGGATCTGGCGACCTGGGGCCCGGTGGGCGAGGTGCTGTCCCTGTGGCTGGGCACCGCCGACGCCGGCGCCCAGTGGACCGACCGACTGATCCGCCGCCTGGAAGAGGGCGCGTTCACCATGGCCGGCGAATAGGAGTTTTCCCGATGGCCGACGAGATCGCCATACCGCTGCTTCCCTGCCGCTCCATCGACGAGATGGTCGACTTCTACACGATGCTCGGTTTCCGCCGGATCTACTACCAGGCCCGGCCGAACCCGTACGTGTTGCTCAAGCGCGAGGATCTCCAGCTGGGCTTCTTCGGCATGCCGGAGGCGTTCAAACCCGAAGACTCCTACGGGACCTGCGTGATCGTCGTGCCGGACACCGGAGAGCTGTTCGAGGCGTTCGCCGCAGGCATGCGCGCGGCGCACGGGAAGCTCCTGATCTCCGGCATCCCCCGGATGACCCGGCCGCGCAGGCGGAAGAACGACGGCAACCACTCCGGCTTCGCTGTCATCGACCCCGGCGGCAACTGGATCCGCTTCATGGCCGCCCGCCCCCTGCCGGAGAAGGAGGAGACCACGAGCAGGCTCACCGCCTCGCTGAACCGGGCGGTCGTGATGGGCGACTCCCACGGCAAGCACGAGCGGGCGGCCGAGATCCTGGACGGCGCCCTGGAGCGGGACAAGGACACCGCGTCGGCGGCCGAGCTGCTGGAGGCGCTGGCCTACCGGGCCGAGCTCGCCGTCCGCGCCAAGGACCACGCCGCCGCCGGGCACGCCCTGGCCCGGGCGCGCGCCCTCACCCTGACCGAGGCAGAACGCGAGCAGCTCGCCCAGCCCTTGGCGGCCATCGACGACCTCGAGGCCGTGCTAGGCCTCTGACCGGGTACGGCGCTTGCGCGGGGCCGCCGAGCGGGGCGGCTGCGCGCGCATGTGGTCGCGCACGCGGGTCATGATGTCGCCGAGGCAGCGCACGTCCTCCTTAAGGACTGCTCCGTAGGCCGGGGTCTGTGCTCAGCTCGGCTGGCCCGTGTTCGGGCAGGCCGTGTTTCACAGGGTGAGGCAGTGGAGGCTACGGCGACGTTGGCGTTGTCATAGCCCGTACAACTCGCAGTTGCGCGGGCCATGGTGTCCCGCCCTGGTCACATTCATGCGAGCGCGCGTCATCACCGGCGCGGAAGGCGGGTTGGTTAGCTGGTACTGGCTCGCCTGAGCAGGGCCTTGATTGTCCGGTTGTCGTCACTGGACAGGCTCTCGCGATGGGTCTTGCGCAGTGTGTGCAGGTGCCGTGCGCACCGCTTCCAGGTCTTCATGGCTTGAAAGGAGACATTTTTCGCACGTAGAAGCTCGCGCAGGCCCTCATGGCTGATGTCCTCGACCACCCCCTCGGCGACCAGGAAATCGGCCAGCTTGGCCCGGCTCCACCGGGAGAACGGCAACCCGCGCTCGGCAGGACGAGACTTGGCGATCTTCTTGATATCCACACGCTCCCGGGAGCGTGAACACCGGCTTCCGGCCGCCCTTGTACTTGGGGAGAGCGAGTCGAATCCATCGGCGTTGAAGTTGTAAATCACATCACGGACCCGGTCTTCGCTGGTGAAGGCCACTTTGGTGATCTGCCTGATGGTCATGCCCTGAGCCGACAGCAGCACCATCTGCGCTCGCCGCCAGGTCACCTCCGAGCCAGTGCCGCGCCGTACGATGCGCACCAGGCCGGTTTCCCTCATTGTCATCGATCTCGCGTGCACGAACAAGCCCAGGCGAAGGACGCTGGCCCGGCGGCTCGGCGGCGTCCTCAGGACGGATGAAAAAACATGACACAAGACGTCGGGTTTTAGATCGAGCATGGGTTCACCGGTCGGCACCGACGTGGGTGTGGACCGACGCATCACGGATAGACAAGGATCTCCATGCGCGAAACGCCCGAGGAGCTCGAGGAGCTCCAGGCCCTCCTCGAAGCCTCCCTTTCCCGCTCCACCTCGCACCTCCGCTCGATCGTCACCGAGAACACGCTGACCGCGGAGCAGGTCACCCGGATCTTGACCGGCATGTGCACCCTCGCCCTGTCCACCGTGACGGCGAAGGGAGAGCCGCGGATCAGCGGTGTGGACGGGCACTTCCTGCACGGGAAGTGGTGCTTCGGCACGGCGCGCGGCGCCGCCAAGGCACGCCACCTCGCCGCCCGCCCCGCCGTCAGCGCCGCGCACATGCGCGGCGAGGACCTGGGCGTCTTCACGCACGGCACGGTGGAGATCCTCAACCCGCGGCACGGCGAGCCGGCCGCAGACTGGCCGGACGTCCTCGCCCACCTCAAGGACTTCTACGGTGACGACTCCTTCGACTGGGACAACGACGTGGTCTACTACCGGCTGCATCCGCACTGGATGACCGTCTACGCCCCCGACATCGACAAGCTCACCACGCCCACCGCGTAGTGGCGTGATCGATTCATTCGGCATGGGCGGGCCGTCCGCCCGCCCATGTTCTGCTGTGTCGCGAGAGGGGTGGAGGAAGGTTGACCGCGTTTGTACGGGATGTCGTGAGCATGGGCTGTGAGGCCATCGAGGTGGTGGGGGCAGGTACCAACAATCTACGAAACGTGTCGGTGAGCATCCCCAAGGGGCGGCTCACCGCCTTCACCGGGGTGAGCGGCAGCGGCAAGACCTCGCTGGCCATCGACACCCTGCACAACGAGGCCCAGCTGCGCTACTTGGAGGGGCTTTCGCCGTTCGTGCGGCAGTACATCACCCAGCGCAATCGGCCGAAGGTCGACCGCATCCTGGGACTCGGCGCGACGCTCGCGGTCGATCAGCGCCGCCTGAACCGCAATCCTCGGTCCACGGTCGCGACGATCACCGGCATCGACGGGCATCTGGGGCTGCTGTACTCGCGCCTGCCGGGGATCGGCGCGGACCCGGCGGCGGAAAGCGGGGACGGGCATCTGACGACCGCTCATTTCGACCGCAACACGCCGGAAGGGAGCTGTGCGGACTGCCACGGGGTGGGAGGGCACTGGCAGGCGCAGGAGGACCTGGTCATCACCCATCCGGAGCTTCCGCTCTTCGAGGGGGCCTCGCCCTGGTACGCCAAGTGGCGGTCGGGGGAGCACGCGTTCGTACCGGCGCTCGCCGAGAAGCGCGGCGTGGACCTCGGCCGGCCGTGGCGGTCGCTGCCGGAGGAGTTCCGCCACTGCGTGCTGTACGGCACGGGTGAGGAGAAGGTCGAGGCGACCGTCGACATGTCGAACAAGAACGAGACGGTCTCGGTGACCTACACCTCGAGCCAGCCGCTTCGGGGCGCGCTCGCCGAGGTGGAGCGGGTGTTCGTGAACGCCCAGACCTCCAGCGCCAAGCAGCGCTACCTGCCGTACATGCGTAAGCTGCCGTGCGGCACCTGCGGCGGCAGCGGGTACGACCAGGTGGCCCGGTCCGTGCGGCTCGGCGGGCTGACCTATCCCGACCTGCTCGAGGTGGACGTACGGGATGTGCGCAGCTGGGCGGAACGTGTGGCCGGCGGCCTGGACGCCCGGCAGCGCGAGGTGGGTGAGCCGCTGCTCCAGGACCTGGGCCGCCGGCTCGGGATCATCAACCGGCTCGGCCTGGCCCATCTCCAGTTGTCCCGGAGGGCGGCGACGTTGTCCGGGGGCGAGTTGCAGCGGACCCGGCTCGCCGCGCAGCTCAGCACCGAGCTGAGCGGCATAGTCTTCGTCCTGGACGAGCCCGGGACGGGGCTGCATCCGGCGGACAAGGCGCACCTGCTCGACATCGCCCTGGAGCTACGTGGGGCCGGCAACACGGTGCTCCTGGTCGAGCACGACCCCGAACTGATCGCCCGGGCCGACTGGGTGATCGACATGGGCCCCGGCGCGGGCCGCCTCGGCGGTGAGATCCTGGTGTCGGGCCCTCCCTCCGACGCGGCCGCCCACCCGATGTCGCTGACCGGACGCTATCTGGCCGGTGAGGGGCCGCGGCTGCGCCGGACCCGCCGTCCGATCGGGGGTGACACCGGATGGGTGGAGCTGCACGGCCTGCGCGCGCACAACGTGACCGCGGATCTGGTACGTTTCCCCGCCGGTCGGCTCACCTGCCTGACCGGGGTAAGCGGCAGCGGCAAGAGCAGCCTGCTCGGCGCGCTCGCGGCGAGCGTGGCGGCCGCCCTGAACGGGACGACGACAGACACGGTGCGACAGGTCACCGGTCCGGAGGGGTTCGACTGGGTCGCCGTCGTCGACCAGGAACCACTCGGGCGCACGCCACGGTCCAATCCGGCCACCTACAGCAAGGCCTTCGACATCGTCCGCAAGCTGTTCGCCGAGACCGGCCTGGCGCGCGGACGCGGGGTCAACGCCTCCTGGTTCAGCTTCAACACCGCGGGCGGCGGCCGCTGCGAAACCTGCACCGGTTATGGCCGCAAGCTGGTCGACATGCACTTCCTGCCCGATGTGTGGGTGGTCTGCGACGCGTGCGAGGGCCGGCGCTACAAGCCGGAGGCCTTGGAGATCAGATATCAGGGGCTGGCCATCGATCAGGTGCTGGACCTGACCGTCGCCGAGGCGGTGGAGCGGTTCTCCGAACCCCGGCAGCTCGCGGAAACCCTGGCAGCCCTGAACCAGGTCGGGCTTGGTTATCTCCAGCTCGGCCAGAGCGCCACGGAGTTGTCCGGCGGCGAGGCGCAGCGGTTGAAGCTGGCGTCCGCGATCCAGCGCGGCGCCGCGTCCCGCAAGGCCGGCCTCGTCGTTCTCGACGAACCCGTCTCGGGCCTGCACCCGTCCGACGTCCAGCAGGTGGTGGACGCGCTCGACGTGTTGCTCGACTCGGGCAACACGGTCGTCGTGGCCGAACATGACATCCCCGTCGCCGCGTCCGCGGACTGGGTGATCGACCTGGGGCCGGGATCCGGACCGGACGGGGGCGCGGTGGTCGCGGCGGGTACCCCGGACGCCGTCGCGACGGCGGACACCCCGACCGCCGGCTTCTTCCGGCGGTACGCGGCGGGCCTGCCGCTCCTGGAAGTCGGTGACGACCAGCCGAGGGTGACCAGGTGCTGAAGGTCGTGGTGGATGGTCCGGCCCTCCCGCTGGGCCTGCACGATCAGCGCCGTCATAGGCCCACCGCTCGGGTTGATGCCACCAGAGGAAAAGCAACTCTCCGTAATCAATTCATGGGGCGTTTGACGCAGTTCAGCGGCTTTTGCGGCGGGCGGCCGGGTCGGCTTCGGCGGTGAGGCGGGCGGAGGTCTCCTCGCCGAGGCGGACGTAGCGGCCGAGGCTGGCCAGGTGCTGGTGGCGCGACTTGGCCTGGAGTTCGGGCGCGCTGCGGCCGGCCTCGGCCAGGTGCTGCAGGGCGCTGTGGCGCAGTTGGAGGAGCGTCCAGCCTTTCTGGTGCGGGCCGAGCTTGGCGCTGGCCTGCTTGAACAGGTATTCGGCGCGCGGGTAGGACAGTCGGCCGCGTCCGGTGGCCGGGCAGATGTCGGCGGCCGCGGGCGCCCGGGAGCCGGAGGCGGGGGCGCGTCGGTCGGCCAGGAAGAGCGGGCCGGCGGTGCGGCCTTTGAGCAGGCGGGGCAGGAGCCGGGCGGTGCCGGTGCCCCAGTGCACGTACTCGATCGCGCCGCCCACGGAGACCACGCGGGCGCGGCGGAACTCCAGGTCCAGATCCTCGATGTTCAAGGTGAGGATCTCCTCGGCGCGGGCGGCCGTCTCATACAGCATCCGCCACAGCAGGCGCTCGCGCAGGGCGCTCTTGGGGTCGGTGAACAGGGCCTCCAGTCGCGTGCGCGGGATGGCGCGGTCGCCGCGGCGGGCGCTCTTGCGGCGCTGCAGGCGGCGGGCAGGGTTGGCGGCCAGCAGTTCCTGGCGCTGGGCCCAGGCGGTGAAGGAGACCAGCGCGGACAGGTGCCGGTTCCAGGTAGCGGCCGGCGCGGGTAGTGGCGGCCTGCACCTGGTCGAGGAAGCGGCCGACCGCGGCCGCGACACTCTGCCCGCCTGCCGGAGCATCGGCGCTCGGCGCGAGGAAGGAGACGACCGTCACTGCAGCTCCTGCACGTCGATGTGACACGTCATGTGGCCGAGTCGCGTCCCGGCCGGCTCGCCGCGAGCTGGGCGTGGTCCCGGCCGCGAGGGTCAGTGTGACAGATAATAGATAGTCTGTGTCACAGTCTGGGATGGGCCGAAGGCTCTGCCGCGAGCACGTGTTCCGCGCCTATGCGTGGAGTGACGCACGTCACGTCGCCTCCGGTCACGTCGCTGCGGTCCCCGGTGTCTTGAGGGCGTGACTGTACACAACACTTCACACAAGATCGTGGTCATCGGCGGCGGATACGCGGGAACAGTCGCGGCCAACCACCTCCAGTTGCGCGACGACGTCGACATCACCCTGGTCAACTCCCGCCCGACGTTCGTCGAACGGATCCGGCTGCACCAGTTCGTCGCCGGCGATTACGACCCCTCGGTCGACTACGGCACCCTGCTTGGCGACGGCATCAAGCTGGTGGTCGACAACGCCACCCGTATCGACACCGCCTCCCGCACGGTGGGGCTGGCGTCGGGCGCTGCGCTGGACTACGACTACGTCATCTACGCGGTCGGCAGCACCGGCGCAGTCCCCTCCTCCGTGCCGGGCGCGGCCGAATTCGCCTACTCCATCGCCGAGCTCGAATTTGCCCAGCGGCTGCGCGCCAGGCTGGCGGAGCTGCCGGCCGAGGCCGCGATCACCGTGGTCGGCGGCGGGCTGACCGGCATCGAGACCGCCGCGGAGCTCGCCGAACAAGGGCGCAAGGTCACTCTGGTCGAAGGGAGAACCCTGGCCCCCACCCTCAGCGCTCCTGGCCGCCGATCCGTCGCGACGTGGCTGTCCGAGAACGGTGTCACGGTGCTGGAGGGCAGCGCGGTGGCTGAGGTCCGGCGGGACGCGGTCGTCCTCACCGATGGAGCGGTACGGCAGAGCGCCCTCACCATCTGGACGGCGGGCTTCGGCGTGCCGGGCTTGGCGGCGGCCAGCGGGTTGCGCGTGGACGAGCTGGGTCGGCTGCTCACGGACGAAACGCTGGTCAGCGTCGATGACGACCGTATTGTCGCGGCGGGTGACGCCGGTTCACCGTCGGGGCAGCCGCTGCGGATGAGCTGCCAGGCCGCGATACCGCTCGGAGTGCAGGCCGCCGACGCCGTGCTGAGCCGCATCGCGGGAACCGCGCCGGCGGTGATCGATCAGGGTTTCAAGGGGGTGTGCATCAGCCTGGGCAGGCATGCCGGTATAAAGCAGCTCGTCCGCGCGGACGACACTCCCTTGGACACCTACTTCGACGGGCAGGAGGGCGCGCAGATGAAGGAGGAGCAGTGCCGCCAGACGATGATGGGCATCGGCATGGAAGGCCGCAACCCGGGCACCATCGTGTGGTCCAAGCCGGGACCGCGGCTCGCGCAGGTGGCGGCCGCCCGCTGACCACCGACGAGCATGCCGAGCGGTTCACCGTACTGCGGCCACTGCTGTTCACGATCGTCTACGAGATCCTCGGTTCGGCGACAGAATCCGACGACGTGCTGCAGGACAGCTATCTGCGGTGGGCCAAGGTGGATCTCGCGGCGGTGCGCGACACCAAGTCGTATCTGGCGCGGCTGGTGACCCGTCAGGCGCTCAACGCCCTGCGGGCGAGTAAGCGCCGCCGCGAGGAGTACGTCGGCTCCTGGCTGCCCGAGCCGCTGCTGCTCAGCGAGGACGACGCGTCGGCCGATGTGGTGCTCGCCGAGTCGGTGTCGATGGCGATGCTGGTGCTGCTCGAAACGCTCACCCCCGACGAGCGCGCGGTGTTCGTGCTGCGCGAGGTGTTCGAGTTCGACTACGACGCTATCGCCGCAGTGGTGGACAGATCCGTGGTGACGGTGCGCCAGATGGCGCACCGCGCCCGCGGGCACGTACAGGCGCGGCGCAGGCGTTTCGACCCCGTCGACGCCGGGACGTGCACGCGGATCACCGAGCAGTTCATGTCCGCGGCGGCGACCGGTGACATGGGAGAGCTACTCTCGCTGCTCGCGCCGGACGCCACGTATACCGCCGACAGCGGCGGCAAGGTCACCGCGACGCGCCAGCCGGTGGTGGGCGCGGAGAAAGTGGCCGCGCTCGTCATGGAACTGGTCCGCCCGGGGCGGTTGCCTGAATTGCGTATCGAGATCGTCAACTGCAACAACGCGCCCGCGATGGCCGCCTACAGCGGCGACCACCTGGAGGGTGTCGTCCTGGCCGATGTCGTCGACGGGAAGATCACCCACCTCTACTCCATCCGCAACCCGGACAAACTCCTCGCACTGACGGTTCCGCGTCAGATCAGCCGGTAGGAGTCGGCAGCCGCAGCGCAGTAAGTCGCGATCGCGCATGTCTGGCGCGAGCGAAGGTGCCGCCGCAGAAGCGGGGCGGCAGGCGATCGACGAACGCCTCTCCGTCTCCTCTGCGCGTGTTGACCCATTCGACTGAAAGATGACCAAGGAGTTGACCATGACCGATACCCAGGTAGTGATCGCCGGAGCAGGGCCGACCGGGCTGATGCTCGCGTGCGAGCTGGGGCTCGCAGGGATCGATGTGCTCGTCCTCGAGCGGGCCGCGGAGCCTCGAACGGTGGAATCGCGGGCCGGAGCCCTGCACATCCGCACGATGGAGGTGCTCGACCAGCGGGGTCTGCTCGACGGGTTCCTCGAGCGCGGACGGCCGCGACAGGAGGTGCATTTCTCCGGACTCGGTCTCGACCTATCCGATATGGCGACGCGATATCCGTACGCTCTGCTCATCTTGCAGGCCGAGGTGGAACGGCTGCTGGAGGAGCGCGCGGCGCAGTTGGGGGTACGGCTGAGCCGCGACGCCGAGGTGACGGGGTTCAGCCAGGACGAGACGGGCGCCACGGTGGAGCTCGCGGACGGGTCGCGCGTCCGGGCGGACTACCTTGTCGGCTGCGACGGGGGCCGCAGCACGGTGCGCGCGCTCGCCGGCATCGCCTTCCCCGGCACGCCGGCCACGATGACCGCGATGCTCGGCGACGTCGAGCTCGCCGAGCCGCCCGCCGCCGACATCTTCCAGGAGGGACGCGAGCACGGCAGATTCTCGGTGCTGTCCTACGGTCCGGACTGGTACCGGGTGCTGACCAACGAGTTCGATCACGTGGCTGGCCGGGACGAACCGGTGACCCTGGAGACCCTCCGCAAGACCCTGCTCAAGATCGCCGGGACGGATTACGGGATGCACTCGCCGCGCTGGCTCTCCCGGCACGGCGACGCGGCACGCCAGGCCGACCGCTACCGCGAAGGCCGCGTCCTCCTGGCCGGCGACGCCGCGCACATCCACTTCCCGGCAGGCGGGCAGGGCCTGAACACCGGCGTGCAGGACGCGGTCAACCTCGGCTGGAAGCTCGCCGCCGTCGTCCGCGGCCAGGCCCCGGCCCTGTTGCTCGACACCTACCAGGCAGAACGCCACCCGGTCGCCGCCCGCGTCCTGCAGAACACCCGCGCCCAGACCGCCCTCTGGCGGGTGGACGATCACACCTCCGCTCTGCGCGAGGTGCTGGGTGATCTCATCGGCATCGACGAGGTACGGCTGCGCCTGGCCGGGATGATCACGGCGACCGACATCAGGTATCCGATGGCGGGGACGGACGACCTCCTCGGCATGCGGATGCCGGATCTCGACCTCGAACACGGTCGCGTCTACGAACTGCTGCACCGCGCTCGCGCGGTTCTGCTGGATCTCGGCGGTCTCCCGCCGCTCGACGCCGTCGTGATCGGCTGGGCGGACCGAGTCGATCTCGTCCGCGCCCATCCTGCGAAGGGCTCCGACCTCGGCGCGGACGCCGTACTCATCCGTCCCGACGGACACGTCGCCTGGGTCACCCGCGCCGGCGAGCAGCCAGACCTTGACGCTCTCCGGACCGCCCTCACGACGTGGCTCGGCCCAGCTGGTCCTCACGGTGCGCACGATGGGTAGCCGCAGAAGATCCCGGTCGGCGGCCGCGTCCGCATCATCAGCCGGCTGGGCACAAGCCGCACTCGCGACGTGATGGCCTTCCGCGTGGCGCGCAAGGCCACCGACGACAGCCGTACCCCCAGAAAGCTCTCGTCCGATCTGCCGAGCTGGCGCCGCTCGGGCGCCGTCCGGACGCGCGACCTCTCCTTCCGCGCCGGCCAGAACGGACGTCACGGCTGGCTCATCGGCGGGAAGGCGTTCGACCCCGCCGGCACCGACGTCACCACCCGCCTCGGCGACATCGAGGTCTGGCGGCTGATCGCCGACATCCACCACCCCGTCCACCTGCACCTGGTCGGCTTCCGGGTGCTCTCACGCGGCGGCAAGGCCCCGCTGCCCCACGATGCGGGTCTCAAGGACACCATCTCGCTACGGCCAGGCGAAGCAGCCGAGATCATCACTCGCTTCGACGGCTACCGCGGCCGCGACCTCTTTCACTGCCACAACGCCGAACACGAGGACATGGGAATGATGGCCAATCCTGAGGTCATCTGACCCACAACGAATGAAGGGAACCAGGAGAAGTGAGCGAAACCGAACTCAGAAATCACATCGACAAGCTGGCCGAAGGCCTCCGAAACAAAGACATCGCAGGCTTGAAGCAGCTCTACGCCACGGACATCGTCTCCTTCGACGTCGAGCCGCCACTCCAGCATGTAGGGATAGACGCAAAGCTGAAGAACTGGGCGAACGTGTTCGCGGTCTTCGAGGAAGTGACCTTTGAGGTTCGCGACCTGAAGCTCACCGTGGGCGAGGGTGTGGCGTTCGGGCACTGCTTCGCCCGACTCACCGGCACCTTGAAAGACGGGACCTCGACGGACGGGATGTGGGTCCGAGGCACATACTGCTTCCGAGAAATCGCCGGCACCTGGCTGATCACGCACGACCAGGTCTCCGTTCCGTTCGACATCACGAGCGGCCAGGGAGTGACCGACCTCGAACCCTGACAGAGATGATGTCGGTGAGCACCTCCCACCGGGTCTGACTCAGCCCTGACTGACTTCGGGTCTTCAACGGGATCTGTCGGCCCTGGCTGGGAGGTTGCTCGTACGCACTCACCGTGCGTGGCGTTGTGACGTCAGGAGGTTGGGATGCCAAGGAGTAACAAGGCCGGGCACGAGGACGACATCCCAATCCTGCGGGCCGAGCTCCATGACGACGTCACCGCGATGGACGGCAGGTTCATCCGCGACGTCGCGATCGGCGGCCCTGCTCGGCACCATCACCGCGGCGGAGTCCGGCCAGTTCGGCACCACTGACCGGCTGGATGCGGGCCGTCTGGCCGGAGCACAGGTGGAGAAAACCGTGTCGCCGTCCATGACGGCGCTGGTGTGATCGAGGGCTCAGCGGCGGGTTGGAGGCCGCCGGATTGATCAATCGTCGCGAGAGCCGCCGCTGGTCGCCGCGACACTGATCCGGCTCAACGACCCCGGGTCAGAGCCTCGGCCGGGAGGCCTTCTTCGAGCAGAACAGACAGCTAATGGACTCACGTGTCCCCTCGGGGACCTACTCGTCGATGTCGTCGGGCTCGGCTCGGGCTGGATCGCGCAGGGGCCGCAGCCCGTCGGCGGGCTGGGAGGCGGTGAAGCTGTACCGGCGACCGGCGTTGAGATCCTCACCGGGACTGGACAGGCAGTGCCTGGCCGCGGTCCCGATGCCCGGCTGGGGTTGGCCGTTCAGCTGTGCACGTTGCCGTGGCTCGGCTTCGTCCCTGATGAACTGCTGCAGGTTCCGCAGGCGGCGGTGCAGCGGTTGGCGACCCAGATGGCGGTGTTTCCCGGGATGCTCGAGCAGTACGACCGGTCGACGCGGAAGCGGCCGCAGACGCGCAGCGATCATTTGAAGCTGGTTATGAAGTATCTGACGTGGAAGAACGCCACGCCGGGCAGCATCCAGTGGAAGGAGCTGGAGCAGTTCCTCCCGGACCGGGCGATGGAGCACGACACCCCATCGCTGTTGTTCCAGCAGGCGGTGGAGCATCTGCAGGCTGCGCAAGTAGTGCGGCCGGGCGCGGTCACGCTCATGGAACTGGTGACCGCTGCGCGGACTGCGGCGGGGAAGCTGACCAGCCAGAAGGTCGCGCATCTGCTGACGCGGCTGATGCGGGCGGATCTGGATCCGCTGCTGGTGGAGGACGCGGAGATCGGGATGTCCCGGCTTCGGTGGTTGACCACGCCGGCGGTCGAGGCGAGCGTTCCGGCGATCGGAGTGTCGGTCGACAAGCTGCTGTACCTGCGGGCGATGGACGCCCACCAGCTTGATATGTCGATGCTGCCGAGGGAGCGGCGCCGGTTCCTGGCCACGGTGGCACGCCGCTCGACGGTTCAGGGCCTGGAGCGGCGAGGAGAACGCCGCCACCCGATCCTGCTCGCTCTGGTCGCCCCCGAGGAAGTCGCCCTGCTCGGTCGTGGTCGGCGTGAAGGCTCGTGCCTGCACCGGGACCAGGCCGAGCTCACGCATGAGCAGCCGGACCAGCTCGGCCGAGCATTCCTCGCCGCACCGGGCCAGCGCGCGGCGCACCCGCCGGTAACCGTAGGTCTCACGCGAGGCCTCGAAGACGGCAGTGATGAGCTGCTTGAGGTGCTCACGCCGGCGAGCGGTCGCCGAGGCGGGCCGGCCGCGCCATTCGTAGTAGCCCGACCGGGACACCCCCAGCCATGCGCACATCGCCGCGACGGTGTGGTCGGCCTTCTCCGCGTCGATGAGCTCGAAGCGAGCTCTCACCGAGTCTCGCCCGCGAAGAAGGCGGCCGCTTTTTTTCAAGAACTGCACCTTCTCGCGCAGCTCCTTGTTCTCCCGCTCCAGCTCCCGCAGCCGCGCCCGCTCCGGCCCGACAACGAGCGAGCCTCCTCACCCTCATGCTGGTGCTTGTACCCAGCCTGCTCACCCAGATGATCGCCGACCTCGAAGCCCGGCTCACCGAACCAGCCCCAGGCTGACCAGGACCGCCCTCGCGTCAAGGCAGCCATCTTTTGTGGTAACTGGCGATGTCCCGAACCTCTACGGTGACCTGGATGTTCAGCCCCGTTCCCGGCTTTATGTGCTCGCACAGCATCGCCAGGGTCAGATCGCCCAGATGGGTCTTGAGTTCCGCGTCACGGCCAGGCAGGATCGCCAGGTCCACATGGATCATCGCCTCGGTGACCTCGCCGTTGCCGATGACCGCCTCGGTGATCGAATGGAAGCGGGTTTTGAAATCTGGAAGAGCGCTACCGATCAGCTCGGCCGCGGTGGGATGCAACGCCAGTGCGAACCCGTGGCGGTCGAACGCGTCGGTGAGCGCAGCGGAGTACTCGACGGTGATCTGTGGCATGCCGCTCATTATCTGGCTGGCATCGCTGACTCGGTCGGCCGCCCCGCCCCGATCACGTTCCGCTACCTGACGGCCCAGGACACGTTCGGGAGCGGAGGGCCGACCATGCTGGCGAGGAGCTCCGTCTGATCAGCCCCACTTGCCTAACATGCCCGACAAGATTATCTCGCTCTGACCTGCGAGAAAGGGCCAAGAACCAAGATAACCATCGACGCAGCTGGACGATCGTTGCCGAGGTGTGCTCGAAGTCGGCCAGGTGTTGCAGCATGTCGGCGGGGGTGGCGTCGAGGAAGGCGTCCGGCGGCGCGTTCGGGGTGACCGCGGCGGTGACGGCGCGCAGGCACTGCGGCAACGTCAGCTTCAGGCGGAGTTCGGCGAAGCGCACGCGGCCGTCGTCTGCCAGGCCAGGCGGTGTCCATGCGCTCTGGCCTACCGTCCGATCCGCCGGCCCGGCGCGCCTCTTGGGGTGTCGGCAAGCCCGTCGCAGGTCAAGAAGTACACCGGGAGAGCTGGGAGGGGCGGCAGTTGGCCAAGCGGTTCTTGGCGTTCCTGCACGGGCGGGCGTGGACGCATGCGGAGGGGCCGACGGCGTTGTTCGACCAGTCGGTGGCGTGGTTGCGGCGGCATCGGGTGCTGTTGCCGGGGGTGACGGTGAGCAATCCGCCTCGACGGACCGTGCAACGCCCTACGCAAAACAGTTTTGGTTGAGGGGTCCGCCGGTTGCAACGGCGGACCCCTCGGAGTCTTCGATATCTCCTGCCTGCCCAGACAGCTCGACATCAAAGGTGTCCCGCAAGCTTGCAAGGACTGTGTGACAGACCAACGCAGTTCCAACCGGTTGTGTTTCTGTCCTTGATGACTCATTCTGCCCGTGCGATTGCCACAGGAGACAAGGGCCCGAGCACCTTAGAACGCGGCCGAACGCCTCCGAACGTCCCTGAACACGGCCGAACAGGGCGGGTAAGGGCGGAAAGCTCCACGGCGGCCCTCGGACCCGGGCGGCAGCTCGATCGCGCGGACCGCCGCGAGCTTGCGGATCTCGGTCACCATCGACTCCAAACTCACGTTGCCCACCGCGGGCTTAATGAACGCCAGCACGTCGAAGTCGTCGTCCTCGGCAGCCGTCTCGCTCGTGGGCTCCTGGCCATCGTCGGCCGTCTCGGCCGCTCGCTCCCCGTCGTGGATGTACACGGTTTCGCGCGGGCCTGCACGCGTAGGGAAGGGAAGTCGTACACGCGGTGCACGTGCACGAGGGGCAGCGGTCAGGCTTCGCCGGCAAGCGCTGTTACGGGGTCGTCGTGCTTTTGCTGGGCGGCCACCATGTCCACTGCTTGCCGAGCTCGGTGAGTTGGTCGTTGACCTCCTGGCGGTTCCAGGCTGCGCCGTCCCAGTGGCTGGTGCCCAGCACGTCGCGCGCGTGGCGGTACTTCCAGCCCTTCTTGTGCCGCAGCGCGCGCAGCAGGTCGGCGAACCCCTCGGGGCCGCCGCTGTCTTCGGGCGGGCAGGCGCGGCCGCCGGCGCTGCAGCGCGGGTAGAGCGCCTTGGGCGCGGCCCGGTGGATCTTCTCCACCACCAGGTCGTGGTCCCAGCAGTCGCCGAAGTCGTAGCGGTAGGCCAGCCACTCGCCGGGCTCGGGCAGCAGGCCGGCCAGGGTCACGTCGTACTCGCTGTTGTGGTTGTCGCCGTACTCGACCCAGTCCTTGGCGAACGCGTGCAGGTGGAAGTTCTGCCAGCCCATCGCGATCTGGATCACGTTGTGCAGGTCCCACAGGCGGGCGGCCGACGGCACCTGGATGCGCCGCCAGACCGGCGGCTGGACGTCCCGCAAGACCACCTTGAGCTGTTGGACGGTACCGGCCGCGACGGTGGACTCAACTGCCGGCGGGGCAGCGGGCTCGCCCGCGTCCCCGGGTCCGGACCTGTCGCTGACCAGCAGGGTGAGACGGGGCCGATCGGCGTCGTACTCGGTGTCGATGTCTGGCTCGGTTTCCTTGAGGACTGCTGTGATCTCCGTCGCGGACAGGGCCTCGATGCCAGCGGCGTCGACGTCGGGCGCCTCGCCTTCGCCTCGGCCGGCGTGGTGCGACACGGCGTCCGGGTCCTGGTCGCGAGCGGCGTCGACCGGCTCCGACTCGACGTCCGGCTCGGAGTCGTCGGTCAGGTCATGGTCGTAGGGCTCGTCGCGGGCTATCCGCTCGGCGCGCATCTGTTCGCGTTCGGGGTCGGTGATGCCGGTCAGGTACTCCCACCTGCTGACCCGCTGGAC
Source organism: Nonomuraea sp. NPDC049378 (assembly GCF_055586745.1). NCBI lineage: Bacteria > Bacillati > Actinomycetota > Actinomycetes > Streptosporangiales > Streptosporangiaceae > Nonomuraea > Nonomuraea sp. NPDC049378. The sequence continues at coordinate 19,014 of NZ_JBVJHP010000043.1, read as the reverse complement.
CTTGCCCCGGGCCAGATCGTGCTGCAGCACGATCCGCGATGAGCGGCCCATCTCCTCTTCCTTGACCACCCATGGGTCGGTCGCCTCCCACGGAACGTCCTTCCAGGAGGCGTTCTCAGCGATCTCGACGGCCGCGCGATGCGCGGGGGCGCCGTGCTGGCGTGGCCCGTCGGCCAGGGGTTCCCAGCAGGAGGGCAACCCACATAAGCCCAAAACCCACATTGAGATGATCTTGAGTGGATCTCTATTGGTGGACAGCTACCGGCGCTGAGAACGATCTTGCTAGGGACCAACTGGCAGAACGGGATGCAGGGTGGGAGAAACTACTGGTCAGCGTCGCGCGAGTGCTTCGTAGGCGGTGGAGCGGCCGATTTTGAGAGTGCGGGCCGCTTCTGTGACCGAGACGCCGTCGTCGACCAGGCGGCGTAGCGTGGCCAGCTCGGCGGGGCCGATGACCCGCGGCCGACCGGTCTTCTTCGTGCCGGGCAGCATGGCACCGGTGGCCTCGCGGCGCTTGGCGGCGGCGATCCCCTCGGTCTGACGCTCGGCTCGCAGCTCCAGCTCGTACTCGGCGGCTGCGGCCAGGACCGCGAACATGAACCGACCCTCCTTGGTGCCCAGATCGAAGTTCTCCGTCAGCGACACCACCGTGATGCCGCGGTCGCGCAGCTCGTTGACCGTGGTCAGCACGTGCCCCGCCGAACGGCCCCACCGGTCGGACTTCCAGAACTTCAGCGTGTCCCCCGCCTGCGGCAGCGCCAGAAGCGCCTCCCACTCCGGTCGCGCGACACCACGCTTGCCCGACTCCCTTTCCATGACCAGTTCGTCGTAGCCGCTGGCCGCCAGAGCGTCGAGCTGGAGCTGCGGGTTCTGATCACGCGTCGAGACTCGTGCGTACGCCCAGATGGTCATCCGCCATCATCCCGGCGGTGTCCAGAAACGTGTACTTTTCCGGACACCTTAGCGACCAGGCGCGACACCGTCCAGAAACCTCTATCCAGAAAACGCTGCGGCACCGTGTGCTCGCACACGAGGCGGCCCGGTCGGCAGCACCCTTGGACAGCAACACGCATGGGTGCCGTACAGACGAGGTCTGTTGAACACGACATATCATGACCTGATGGGCATTTCCCGGCTCTCCACAGATGCGCGGCAGCGGCGCAGTTCCGAGATGCGCGCGTTCCTCCGGTCGCGGCGGGCCCGGGTGATGCCCGCTGACGTGGGCATGCCGGCAGGCGAGGGCCGCCGTACGCCCGGGCTGCGGCGGGAGGAGGTGGCGGTGCTCGCCGGCGTAGGAGTGTCCTGGTACACCTGGCTCGAGCAGGGACGCGACATCAACGTCTCCGCCGACGTCCTGGACGCCATCGCCAAGGTGCTGCGCCTGGAGCCCGCAGAGCGCGAGCACCTGTACCTCCTCGCCGGCCTCAATCCGCCGCAGGCGGCGCCGTCCGATGGACGGGTCCCCGATGCCGTGCGGCGACTGCTGGAGGGCTGGCTGCCGCGGCCCGCGTACGTCATCGACCGGCACTGGAACGTCCTTGCGGTCAACCGCGCGACGGAGATCGTGTTCCAGTGCAACGAGTACGACCACAACTGCCTGGTCAGCTTTTTCACCAACGCCCGCTACCGTGTGGCAGTCGTGGACTGGCACGACGCGGCGCGAGCGATGATCGGCCTGTTCCGGGCGGACGCCGCCCGCTACCCGGACGATCCCGAATTCGGCCGCCTGGCCGCGGACATGTGCGCCGCTAGCCCCGTCTTCGCCGAGATCTGGGCGGAACTCCCCGTGGGCGGCCCCACTCACGGCACCAAGGCCCTGGAGATTCCCGGCCTGGGGACGCTGACCTTCGAAGCCACCACGCTGCCGCTGCCCGAACTGCCCGGCCACCGCCTGTTGCTGCACACCCCCGCGCCCGGGACGGGAACGGGGGCCCTGCTGGAGCGCTTGGTGGTGGTGTCAGACCCAGGTTCAGCCAACACTGCCGCGTAGGCTCGGGCCGCTCGAGGATTGTCGGCATGAAGCGATTCACGAACAAAACAGTTTTGATCACTGGCGGCACCAGCGGCATCGGCTTCGCGACCGCGCGCAGGCTTCTCGACGAGGGCGCGTACGTCATCATCACCGGCCGCGACCAGACCCGCCTCGACGCCGCAGCAGAACGCCTGGGCCCTGAGCGGGTCCTGCCCGTCCGCGCGGACGTCAGCGTTGACGCCGACCGCGATCTCCTCGTGCGACGCATCGAGACCTGGCGTGGTGCCCTCGATGCGGTCTTCGCCAATGCCGGAATTGCGGACTTCAGGCCAGAGTTCACCCCGAAGGACTTCGACCACACCGTCGGAATCAACTTCAAGGGCGTGTTCTTCACGATCCAGACGGCGCTGCCGCTGATGGGCGACGGAGGCGCTGTCGTCATCAACGCCTCCTGGACCCTGCACCGAGGCCTCCCGGCGGCCTCGATCTACGCCGCCAGCAAGGCTGCCGTGCACAATCTCGCCCGCACGCTCGGCACCGACCTCGCGGCGCGTGGCATCCGCGTCAACTCCATCAGCCCCGGCTACATCGAGACCGAGATGTACCGGTCCGCCATCGACCCCGACGCGGAGACCCGCATCACGGCGGAGGTGCCGCTCGGCTCGCTCGGCCACCCGGACGATGTCGCCGCTGCCGTCGCCTTCCTGGCCTCGGACGACGCGTCGTACATCACTGGTCAGGACCTCGTCATCGACGGTGGCCTCGTGGCAGCGGCGCCCCTCGGGCTGCGCCTTTGACAGCCATACAACAGCCGTAACAGGCCCACCGCTACGCCGCCTCGGACAGGGTGGTGAAGTCGATCTCGGGCAGGTCGGGGTCGAAGTCGTCCGGACGCAGACGTAGCACGTCGGTCGCGTACAGGCCGAACCGGCTGATGTGCGCGGTCAGGTAGGGCGACAGTTGTGCGACGTCCTCGGCGCCGATCTCCCAGCCCTCCGACAGAAGCTGACGCATCACCTCCATCATGTCTAGCGCGGTATGGAAGATCACGCAGTTGGCCAGCAGGGAGTTGAATTTGATCATCTTCTCCTGCTCGGCCGGGTCGTTGTCGGCGATGACGCCGTCGTTGCCGAAGCGCAGCCAGGCGGAGAAGCCGTTGAAGCCTTCGACCTTGTTGGTGACCGCGGTGATGCGGGGCTGGGGATGACCCGGCTGGAGTGGCTGGTCAGCCGGGCCCGGGACGCCTCAGCGACGTCGGTGAAGACGGCGATCGACAAGCTAACCTGGCTGCGCGCGATCGACGCCCACCAGATGGATGTGTCGGTGCTGCCGAACGAGCGGCGCCGGTTTCTGGCGCAGGTGGCGCGCCGCTCGACCAATCAGGGGCTGGAGCGGCGCAAGGAGCGGAAGTTCCCGATTCTGCTGGCGTTCGTCGCCCAGGCCGCGGTCGACCAGCTCGATGAGGTGGTGGCCTTATTCGATCATGCCGTCAGCGCGCGGGAGTCGCGGGCGAAGTCCAAGACGGACGAGGCGCTGGTCGAGCGGGCCAAGAAGGGCGAGGCCCGGCAGCTGGTGATGGACGTGATCCTGCCGGTGCTGGCCGACCCGTCGATCGCCGACGATGAGGTGGGCGGGATGCTGCGCGAGCGGATCGGCATGCGTGATCTTGTGCTTGCGTGACGGTCTGCGCTCGGGGGACGTCTTCGTGCCGGGCTCGCGCCGCTACGCCGACCCGGCCACCTACCTGTACACGCCCGAGCAGTGGGCGCCCCGGCGCGGCGAGTTCTGCCGCCTGGTCGGCAAGCCGCCGAGCGCGGCCGAGGCGCTGGAGCAGGGCAAGGAGGAACTCCACGCTGCGCTGGAGGAGCTGGAGATGACGCTGGCCGGCGCCGCACCGGATGACACCGGCATGGTGCGGCTGGATGAGGACGAGCATCTGGTGGTGCCGCCGCTGTCGGCCGAGGACGTCGGCGTGCGAGTAGGAGCGGTACGGCGAGTCGGGGTTACTGTCACATCCGTTGACAGTGCTCCATGATGGAGGCCGACACCCTCGCTGGCCACGGGGCGTGGCAAGGGATAGCCGATGTGCGAGGAGGCCATCCATGGCGGTACCGACGTTGACTCCTGAGCAGCGGGCCGTGGCCGTGGTCAAGGCCGCCGAGGCGCGCAAGGCCCGCAGTGAGTTGCTGGCCGGGGTCCGAGCCGGGACCGTCACGGTGGCGGAGGTGTTCGCCCGGGCGGAGGAAGAGGCTCTCGTCAAGAAGACGAGGGTCGTTCAGGTGCTGCGAGCGATGCCTGGTTATGGTCCGGCGCAGGTCGCCGCGTTGATGGCGATCTGCGGGGTGGAGGTGCAGCGACGGGTCGGCGGGCTGGGGCAGGCGCAGCGCGAGCGGCTGCTCACCGCGCTTGCGCGGTAGTTGCGGAGCCTGCGCCCGGGTTGTCCTGATGAGCGGGCTGCAGGATCTGGTCCTGCAGACGCTGTCGGAGCTCGGCTTGCTCGGGCGTGGGCGGATCGTCTGGGCGTCGGATGCGGGCTCGGCGGGGGCGGGGGATGTCGGCGGCGTCGTGGAGGTCGGCGAAGTCGGTGTGCGCCTGGGCGACGGCCTCGGGGTAGGTCTCCTGCTTGGCGTGCTCGGCGAGCGCGCGGTAGATGCTCGCGACGCTGGGGGCCTGGCCCTTGCGCTTGCCGGTTGCGATGATCAGATCGGGTTGGATCTGCTCGACCGACTCACCGTTCGCGCGGCGGCGGAGCACGGTGTACAGCATGTCGTCGGTGATGACGGGCGGGCGGCCGCCGTGTTTGCCTTTGCGGGCCGCCGCGTCGAGTCCTTCGAGAGTCGACTCGCGGATGTTCTCCCGCTCGGTCTCGGCCATCGCGGCGAAGAACGCGAACAGCAGACGGCCGGGCCCGCTGGGGTCATACATCCCGGGCAGGGGGCCGGCGAGCATCTCCAGGACCAGGCCGTGGGCGGTGAGGTGGTCGGCCAGGGCGGTGAGTTCGGCGGCGTCGCGGCCCAGGCGCTTCATCTCATACACGGTGAAGATGACCCGGCAGTGCGGGGCGTGGGCCTTGATCTGGCGGGCCAGTGCGAGCGCGGCCTCGAACTGGGGCCGGACGCGCACCCGGGTGCTGATCTTCTCGGAGAAGATCTTCTCGCGGCCGATGCCGTGCGCGGACAGCGCGTCCAGTTGCGATTGCAGCTCCTGAGTGAGCGAGCTGCACCGTGCGTACCCGATGCGGATGTCAGCGGTCGGGGTGTCCGGCGCAAGGGCGAGCGGGACCGGCGTGCCGGGGCGCCATGGCTGGCCGGGCCGGCGGTCGGCGGGGGTCGGCACGCGCAGGAGCTTGGCCAGGCGGGGCACTTGGGTGAAGCGGCCGGTGTGGTAGGTGCCGGCGACCGCGCCGGAGCGTGCGCGGCACGGCGAGCCGGGTTCGGCCGTGCACCGCGGGCATGGATGCCGCTCGACCTCATCGGCGTCGCTGACGGTCGGCGAGCCGGACTCGGCACCGGTGGTGCTGTGCGGGGACGGGCGGGAGTCTGCCATGCCCCGGATGTTCTCACAAACATTTCCCAGAAGCGGCCGATTCAGCGTTTTACGTGAGAACGAGTTGTGAGAGTGGATCGGCGGTTCGGGCGGTCCTCCGCCGGAGGGTTTGATCTTGCTCTGGGAATGGATCGTTTATGAGATTGTGGGCGCCTTTGTGTCGACCGGCCCTCTTGATCTACGACCGTCCTGGCGGCCTCGTCGAGTCTGCGGGGGCGTGCTCCCAACGTTCGGCGAGGAGGGCGGGCGAGGGCGCGGTCCCGGGCAGTCGGGGGTGGCGGGGGCGCAGGCCGTCGAGAGCGATGGCGATCGTACGCTTTCGGGCGTTGTGGGCCGCCTCGATCAGGTCGGCGCGGCCCTGCCGGTCGAGCTGTTCGATCAGGGGGGACTTGCCGAGTTGTTCGATCAGTAGCGAGATGTCCATGGCCGTGGCGTCCGGTCTGAGCACTCCAGCAGTGTGCGCGCGGGCCACCAGGTCTCGCATCAGCTCGTCGGACCTGGTGAACTTGGCGGCCATCTCGTCGGTGACGGCGATCGTGCCAGCCAGCGGCCCGAGGGAGCCGCCGCTGAACTCCACGCAGGCGCCGATGTAGTGAGCGAGCCCCTCCCAGGGGTCGTCATGCTGCAGGCCGCGTTCGGCGGCCGAAATCCACTGGTCGAGGGATAGCGCGCACAGGTGCTGGAAGAGCTCGTCCTTGGAACGGTAGCGGCGATAGAGGCTGGCGATGCCGACTCCGGCGCGTGCGGCGATCGTCGCCACCGACGCATGCGCTCCGTCCACGGCCAGGACCTTCTTGGCGGCCGCGAGAAGGGCGTGGTCGTTGCGTTCTGCTTCTGCGTGCCGGGGAGCTTTGCGGGCCATGCGCTCACTGTAGTCGCCTTGCGAAGCGATTCACTCCGTTATAGCTTTCTCAAACGAAGCGAATTTATCCGTTTGAAGGAGAGTCATGCGAGCTGTGGTGATGGAAGAGTTCGGAGGGCCGCAGGTCTTGCGGATCCGGCAGGTCGAAGATCCCGTGCCAGGGCCAGGGCAGGTGCTCGTCGCGGTGGCGTACACGAGTATCACGTTCGTTGAGACGCAGGTGCGCTCGGGCAACGGGCCGTTCGGCAGGCCCGCGCTACCCCGCATACCCGGCAATGGCGTGGGCGGTCGCATCGTCGCTGCCGGACCGGACGTGGACCCGGCCCTGATGGGGACGGTCGTGGTCACCACCACCGGCGGCGAGGGCGGCTACGCCGAGCTGGCGCTGGCTCGGGCACAGGATGCGGTCCTGGTTCCCGCGGGTCTGGAGCTGAAGGATGCGGTTGCGCTGCTGGCCGATGGGCGTACGGCGCTGCTGCTGTACCGGCAGGCGGAGATCAAGCCATCGGAGCGGGTTCTCGTGGAGGCTGCGGGAGGAGGTGTCGGCAGCCTGCTGGTGCAACTCGCCGCCGGCGCGGATGCCCACGTGATCGGCGCCGCCCGCGGCGCCGGCAAGGCCGAGTTGGTCACCTCGCTGGGCGCGGCCTCCTATGTCGACTACTCCCGGCCTGACTGGCTGGATCGGGTGATGGAGGCGACCGGCGGCGCCGGACTCGATCTCGTCTTTGACGGGGTTGGCGGCCGGATCGGCACCGAGGCGATCGGGGCGCTACGTGAAGGCGGACGCGTGAGCATCTACGGAATGGCCAGCGGCGCCGACGCCGAGCTCGACGAAGACCGGCTCCGGGCACGCTCCATCGGCGTCATCGGCCTCACCGCCGCGCCGAGCCCGGCCCAGACGCGCGCGCTCATCGTCGACGCGCTGCACCTCGCGGCCGCCGGGAAATTGCGGCCGGTCATCGGCCAGACCTTCCCGCTCGAGTCGGCAGCCGCCGCGCATCGAGCGATCGAGACGCGGACCACCACTGGCAAGACCTTGCTCATCCCCGCCGGCGATGCGCGCGGCTGAGATCGGAACCCCCATGTCCCCCCAACCCTCTGCCAGAGCCGGAGCCCGGGAGTGGGTCGCCTTGGCGGTCCTGGGCATTCCCGCCGTGTTGGTCATGATGAACATGTCAGTGCTCTATCTGGCGCTGCCAAGCCTGAGCGCCGATCTGGAACCCGACGGCCCCCAGCTGCTGTGGATCACCGACATCTATGGCTTCATGGTCGCCGGATCGCTGGTCACGATGGGTACGCTCGGCGACCGTCTCGGGCACCGCCGGATCCTGCTGGGCGGCGCCGTCGCCTTCACCTGCGCGTCCGTCATCGCCGCCTACGCCCCCGGCGCCGGCCCGCTCATCGCGGCACGGACCGTCCAGGGAATCGCCGCCGCCGCGCTGGCGCCGACCTCGCTGGCCCTGATCCGCGCCCTGTTCCTCGATGTCCGGCAGCGCACCCTGGCCATCACGATCTGGATGATGGCGTTCATGGGCGGCGGTGCGCTCGGCCCACTGGTCGGCGGTGTGCTGCTGCAGTACTTCTGGTGGGGCGCGGTGTTCCTGCTCGCCCTTCCGGCTATGGCGCTGCTGCTGGTCACCGGCCCTTTCCTGATCCCTGAATCTCGCGCTTCGGCTTCCGGGCGGCTGGACGCGGTCAGTGTGGTCCTGTCGCTACTGACTCCTTTGACGATCGTATTCGGCATCAAGGATCTCGCCGTCCACGGCCTTGCCCTGCCGTCCGTCGGTGTCCTGGTCGCGGGCCTGATGATCGGCGCGGTCTTCGTACGCCGCCAGCGACGGCTGCCCAACCCGCTCTTGGACCTGGGATTGTTCGGTATCCCCGCCTTCGCCGTATCCGTCACGGGCATGGTGCTGGTCGGGATCGTGCTGTTCGGGACCAGCCTGTTGACCTCGCAATACCTGCAGATGGTGCTCGGCTTGTCTCCGTTGGAGGCCGGTCTGTGGCAGCTGCCCACCGCGGTCGCCGGTACCGTCGTGGCCTTGGTGGTCTCCGGTCTCACCGGCCGAATCCGTCCAGCCGTCCTCATGAGTGCCGGCGCCGCGTTCGCCGTCATCGGTCCCATCCTGCTCACCCAGGTGGACACCAACCCCGTCATCCTGGTGTCCGGCTCCGTCCTTCTCTTCGCCGGGCTGACCCCGTTCTTGGCGCTGGGAACCAACCTGGTTGTCGGCGCGGCACCCCCCGAACGCGCGGGGGCCGCCTCAGCGATCTCCGAGACCGGCGCCGAACTCGGCGGCGCGCTCGGCATCGCCGTGCTCGGCAGCATCGCCACCGGCGTCTACGGCAGCTACATGCTCGGCCATGCGCTTCCCGGTGTCCCTTCCCAGGTCGCCGAAGCCGCCCGGGAGACGTTGCCCGCCGCACTCCAGGCAGCCCGGCGACTCCCCGAAAGCCTCGGCGTCCCTTTGGCCCAGACCGCCAGGGACGCGTTCGCCCACAGCCTTCACGTGCACGCGCTCATCACGATTCCCCTGCTCATCGCGCTCGCCCTACTGACCCTGATCCTGTGGCGCACGACCCCGCCACAATCACCGAGCCAGCCCGAACAGGCCACGACGCCCACCCCGGCCTTCGACTGAAAGGACCGAGCGCTCATGCAAGTCGAGGTCTACTTCGACGTTCTGTGTCCCTGGTGCTACATCGGCAAGAGACGACTGGCCGCCGCCCTGAAGGCCCGAAGCGATGCGATCGTTGTCTGGCGCAGTTTCGAACTGGATCCGGACGGAAGCCGGATTCCCGGCCCGACAGCAGCGCAGGTGATCGCCACGTACCAGAACAACCCAGCCCGAGCGAGCGCCCGGGTGGCCCACATCCAAGCGCTTGGGGCAGCCGAGGGACTCGAACTCAACCTGCACCAGGCCCGGCCGGTCAACTCTTTCGACGCACACCGCCTGATCCACCTGGCCGCCACCTGCGGCCCGGCCGACGCCGTCCTGGAACGTCTCCTTCACGGTTACCACACCGAAGGCCGTAACATCGCCGATCCGGACGTTCTCCAAGCGCTCGGCGTCGAGGCCGGACTTGATCTCGCCCACATAGGTGAACTCTTGACCGGCGACGCGTTCACCAGTGAAGTCCGAGCCGATGAACGCCGCGCCGCCCAGAGGGGAATCCGAGGCGTGCCTACGCTCGTCATTGACGGAGCCCCGCCAGTATCAGCCGTTCAGGAACCTGCCGCTCTGGCAAGCCTCCTAGAACGCGCAGCACGCTTCTGAGCTTGGATCCACGTGCGCCGTGAGGCGCTGACGATTCGAGTGGAGGTGAGAGACCTTCGCCGCTGCCCCTGTCGCAGCAGGGCGGTGTAACTGGGGGCAGCCTGATCCGGGAGGTGCCGGGGAGGGCGGGAGCAGCCCCGACAAAGCCGGGACGGGCCGGTACTGCCAGATGGCGTGGGTCCGGCGAGTGCGACGGAAAGGAGTACGCGAGGAACCAGCGTGATTACGTCCCTTAAAGGCTCACCGGCTCGAATCTGGCAGATAGGCGCCGGGTGCGGTGCGTCCATGGCCCGTGCCACCGGGTCAGGAACTTCTCGGCCGCCACGTGGATGTCGGTCGGGGAGGCCATGAGGAAGGTCTGCGGCGTACTCATGGCGATGCCGCAGGGGTAGAGCTGGACTCCTCCTTCGTCGAGCGAATCGCAGTGAACACGGGAACCGTCTCGGTTCTGCCCGTCACGCGTGCATCCGGCGCGCGGGCGGGCTGAGCTCATCGTCGGCCGAACGGGCTGGGACGGGGCGGAGCCGCCGTAGTAGTCCGAGTCCGGGAGAGCCGGACACATGGCCAAGGGCGGCAGCGGTATCGAGAAAGGCGGATGCTGTAATGCCGAAAGATGCGCCGGTGAATATCGGCGCCTGGCCGGAGCAGGTCCCGATGGGGCCGCTGCGGAAGGTATCGGAGATGCAGGCCAAGCTTCACCGTTGGGCGGCGGCCGATCCCGGCCGCAGGTTCGACGACCTGTTCAACCTCGTGCACGACCCGGCGACGCTGATCGTGGCGTTCGACCGGGTCGCGGGCAACACCGGGGCACGCACTGCGGGCGTGGACGGCCTGACGGTCGCCGACGTCGAAGAGCAGATCGGTGTTCCCGGATTCTTGGACGACCTTCGTACCCAGCTCAAGACGGGCACGTTCGGGCCGCTCCCGGTACAGGAACGCAAGATCCCTAAGCCGGGCGGATCGGGAAAGGTCAGAGGCCTCGGCATTCCTGTCGTGGCCGACCGCGTCGTCCAGGCGGCACTCAAGCTGGTGCTGGAACCCATTTTCGAGGCCGACTTTCTGCCGGTCTCCTACGGGTTTCGGCCCAAGCGGCGGGCACACGATGCGATCGCTGAGATCCACCAGTTCGGCACCCACGGCTACCGCTGGGTGCTGGACGCGGACGTCGAAGCGGCCTTCGATTCGGTCTCGCATTCGGCCCTGATGGACCGGATCCGGCGGAGAATCAAGGACAAGCGTGTGCTGGCGCTGGTGAAAGCGTTCCTCAAGGCCGGGATCCTCACGGAACTCGGCGAATACCAGGACACCCACACCGGCACGCCGCAAGGCGGCATCCTCTCACCGTTGATCTTCAACGTGGCGATGACGGCGCTCGATGAGCATCTACATCGGCCATGGCAGACCGGCGGGGCGATGGCGACCAGCTCGCAACGTGCCCGGCGTCGCCACAAGGGCCTGCCGAACTGGCGGATCGTCCGTTACTGCGACGATTTCGTCATCCTCGTGCATGGCACCCGCAACGACGTCGAAGCCCTCCGCGAACAGATCGCTCAAGTGCTTGCACAGCTTGGGTTGAGGCTGTCACCAGCCAAAACCCGGATCGTGCAGATGAGCGACGGATTCGACTTCCTGGGCTTTCACATCCGGTGGAAGCGGAAGATGGGCACGAACAAGTGGTACGTCTACACCTTCATCGCCGACCGGCCTATCCGGTCGTTGAAGGCGAAGATCCGTACCCTGACGCACAGGACGTCACAGCAGGACCGCAGGACCGTGCTGATCAGGCTCAATCAGATCATGCGCGGCTGGGCCAACTACTTCAAGCACGCGGTGTGCAAGCACACCCTGGGCAACTTGGCGAATTTCGTCTGGTGGCGAGTCGTCCGGTGGCTCAGGACCCTACACCGCTGGGGGTGGGAGGACGTCCGCCGACACTTCACCCTGCCAGACGGCAGGTGGAAACCGATCACGGCGGACGGGATCGAGCTGTTCAACCTGGAGACCGTGACGGTGACCCGTTACCGGTATCGAGGCAACACGATTCCCAATCCCTGGACACAGACGCTGCTGAACCACGCCTGATGGCAGACGCCGTGGAGAGCCCGGTGCTCAGAAATGGGCACGCCGGGTTCGGAGAGCGGTCCGAGGAAACGGACCGGGAGCAATCCCGGCACCGCGCCTCGGGCCGACTCTACGGCTCCAGTTCTCGGTGTTCATTTCTGGGTCTGATTCCTTGCCGAGGAGCGCTTCCCCGCGAAACCTCGTGATCGAAATCATGTGACCGCCGCGTCAGCGCCGCTCACCTGAACCGGGTTACTGCTGGCCGGGGGTACGCAGCGGCCGGAAGTTGCCCTCGCGGACCGTCTCGGGCAGGGAGAAGTTGTAGCGGCCCAGGAAGTTGAGCCACTCAAAGCCGAGCGGGGACAAGCGGGCGATGTCGGCGGTGGCGATCTTCTTGCCCTCGGCACGGATCTGCTCCAACGCCCGGGCCGTGTAGACCGTGTTCCACAAAATGCAGACATTGGTCATCAAGCCCAAAGCCCCTAGTTGATCTTCCTGGCCTTCCTTGTACTTCTGCCGCAGCTCGCCCTTCTGCCCGTGAAAGATCTTGCGGGCCAGGGTGTGGCGGGCTTCTTGCCGGTTCAGCTGGGTGTTGACCCGGCGGCGCAGCAGTTCGTCGTTGAAGTAGGAGGCCAGGTAGACCGAGCGATCGAGCTTGCCCAACTCCATCAGGGCGCTGCCGATCGGGGTGGGGGTGCCGCCGCCGGTCAGGTAGCGAAACAGCTCGGCCGGGCGCACCTTGCCGGTGCTCAGGGAGCCGGCCACGCGCAGCAGGTCGTCCCAGTGGTCGTTGATGAGGCCGATGTTCACCCGGGTTTTGATCATGGTGTTGAGACGGCCGTAGAAGGCGGCTGGATCGGCCCGGTACAGGGTGGCGCTGCCGACGTCGGCCAGGCGCGGGGAGAACTGCCAGCCCAGCAGCCGGAAGATGCCGAAGGCCAGCTCGGAGGCGCCGGCGGTGTCGGAGACGATCTCGGTGGGCCGTAGCGAGGTCTCCTGCTCCAGCAGGCCTTCGAGGATGTAGTACCAGTCCTTGGGAGTGCCGGGGATGACGATGCCGTGAAAACCGGTGAACTGATCAGAGGCGAAGTTGTAGAAGGTGACCCCACGCGCGCCCTTGCCCTTGCCGAAGTACTTGGTGTTCGGCCCGGCGTTGATGGTCTTGACCGGGACGACGAACCGCAGCCCGTCGGCCGAGGCCAGCTCGCCGCCGCCCCAGGTCTGCACGATTTCCTGCTGGGCGTGGTAGTCAACCAAGGTGGCGTTGGCGGCCGTCAGCGTGGCGGCATGGATGTAGTTCTGCTCGGCCCAAAACAGCCGGTCCAGAGCGAGCGCGGGCTCGTGCTCGCTGGCCATGGGCCGCATCCCCACGTTCATAGCCTGGGCGACCAAAACGGCGGCGACCGACTTGACCATGTCCTCTCGTCTGGAAGGCACCTCGCCGGACACGTGGGTGAAGGCATCCAGGCAGCCGGTCCACGAATGCACTTCCAGCAGCACCTCGGGCAGGTCGACGATGGGCATGCGGGCCTCGACGTCGGCGCGCAACGTGGTCAGTGTGGCGGGTTCGTCCAGCGCCTCCAGGCCGGTCAGGACCAGGTGGTCCTTGCCCTCGGGGGACTTTTCGATGCGCAGCCACTCGTTGCGGACACCCTCCTCCCCGGATAGGCCCGCGGCCAGCTGCTTGTAGGCGTAGTCCAGGGTGCGCGCCCAGCGCTGCGTGTCGGCGCCCGGCTCGGCCGACAGGCCCAGATCGCGGCACACCTTGGCGCGGGCCTTGTCCCACGCCGGCCCGGCCAGCAACCCGGCGGTGGGGTCGCCCCACTTGGGCAGGCCAGGCACGAACACCTCGTGGCGGCGCAGGCACTCGCGCAGCCGCTCGACGGTGGCCACCGTGTAGGCCAGCGTGTTGACCCCGCCCGCGTTCTCTCCCCGCTTGGGGAAGACCCGCCGGTGCCAGGCGGAGGTCAGGTGCGCCGCCGGCACCTCCTCCGGGCGTACAGGGCTGCGGCGCCGCTCCAGGCTCTTGAGAAAGTCGATCGCCTCCAGCAGCTCAAAGCCACGCCGCGCACCCTGCCCTGCGCCGGAACGCTCGGCCTCAGCCGCGCCGGCGTGGAAGTCGATGACCTTCAGCAGCTTGGACAGAAACCGGCGGATGGTGGCATAGCGCTGCAGCAGCTGGTCCTGGAAATCCTCATCGGGTTCCTGCGCGAGCTCGCCGATCGTGTCGGCCGCGGCGTGGATGGCTGGCAGGTCCATGCCGTCCAGCGCGGCCCGCACGTCGCCGTCGGGGTCGGCGGCCACATCCCGGATCGCCAGCCACACCTCACGCAACACGATCGCGGCGGTGTCCAGGTCCTTGAGCGTACGAAGCCGCTCCTTGCCCGCCTTGAACGCCGAGGTGCGCACCAGATCCCCCATCGCCAGATCGAACACCTCGATGGCCTCATCGGCCGAGACCGGCTCCATCACCGCGGCGAAGGCAACCAACGTGGCCAGCTTGCGATCCCCGGCCAGCTCCGCGACCGCCTTGGCCCGGGCCGCCTTGGCGAAGCGGGCCAGCGCGGCCACCTTCCCAGCCGGGACAGCCGACAGATCCCACGCCGCCGGGCCCAGGCCGCGCAGCTCCACATGCCGCTCCAACGCCTTGACCACTCCCGCGCCGGACACGTCGGTGGGACTCTTACGCAGCCGGTCCAGCCCCGAGATCCGCCGCCCCCCGGTCACCTTGACCAGTTCCTCCAGCGCGCTCTTCTGACCCGGGCTGGGCGCGGCGGCGAGGATCTTGTACTGGCGTAACGCGACCCGCTCACGGATCTCCGAAATCATCCGCTCCATGGTGGTGACGCCGGGCAGCAAGATCTTCGCCTCGACCAAACGGTGAGTGACCAGGTCCAGCAGCACGATCGGCCGTTCGTTGTTCGACCAGGCCCGCCGGTAAATCCAGCACGCCAGCGCGAACGCGTGCTCCTCGAACACCTCAAAGCCGTAGGCCTCACGGATCTGCCTTTGATGATCCCAGCGCGCCTCCTTCGCCCCGTACCCCTTCAGCGAGGAGGAGTCCAGGCCGAGCTGCTCGGCGACGTAGTCGACCACCGCGACCGGCACGTCCTCCGGATCGGGCAGGAAGCAGTTCAAGAACCGGGCCGTCCCGAGCTGGACTGCGTAGCCGAGCTGGTTGCGAGCGCCGTTGGCCGCCATCGCCCGCCGCCGGTCAGCGGCCTCCAGATGGAAGAACCCGCCCAGCTGAGTGAGGTCGGGCACCTCGTTGAACCTGCCCCACCTGCTGCGCTGGTCCTCGGTGAGGCAGTTGACCGGCATCACAGACTCCCGGACGCTCGTGGGCCGGGCGGGTCACCGGCCCGCCATCAGCCGAAAGTGTGGCATCGAGATGATCTTCGAGATGCCCGGTCAGGGGCGAATCCGCGATATTGATCATGAAACAAGATGTTCGCCTCCGGGCCTTGGCAGGGCGAGGCATTCATGCTCGGCCCAGCGAGGTCAGGCGTGCCCCGGAGCGGGCGACGGCTCGGCCAGCGTCCGCCGTACCTGCTCGTGCGACATCCCTATCTGTCGGCCGATCCGACGTAGCCCCCACCCTTCATCCCGTGCATCGGCCATCGCCTGTGCCGAGGCCGTCGCCACCACATCCTCCAGCACCACCCGCAACTCCGCCAGCCTGGCCAACCTGATCGCAGGCGCCACCTCCACCAGTTCCGCGCAGAACCGCTCGACATCCGCCCGGATGAATGCCACGCCCTCAAACTCCGCCATCGGGCAAGACTCGCCTGCTCAGACCCCCACTGTCAACGAATGTGACAGTAACCCCGGCTCGCCGTACCGCTCCTACTCGCGGGCCACGTCGGCGGCGGCACCATGAGCTCCTCCGACGGCCAGCGATTCCCCGTCCGCGGCAAGACCGTGACCGGCCGGAACATGGTCATTCACGGCGGTCAGGTGCTGTCTACCTACACCCACGTCTCCGATCAGTGGTCGACGTACGGCACGAAGATCATCGTGCCGACGGCGCGGGAGGCGCACTACGTCCTGGACGACTTCCTCGGCAATGCCACCGACCTTCCGATCACCGAGCACGCAACGGATACGCACGGTGCCACGCTCATCAATGTTGCCCTGTTCGACCTGGTCGGCAAGGCGCTCACGCCGCGCCTGCGGGACCTGACCCGGGTTACTCTCATGCGTGATGAGACCCCGACCGAGATCGCCAAGCGCTACCCGCACGCCGGGCCGCTGCTGGGCGCGCGCTGGAACGAGGACCTGGTGGCCGCCTGCTGGCCGGATCTGCTGCGGATGGCCGCGTCGCTGAAGTACGGCCAGGCCACCGCCTCGCTGATCGTCGGCAAGTGGTCGGCCGCCTCCCGGCAGAACACCCTGGCCGCCGCACTGAAGGAGTGGGGCATGCTGAGGAGGACCGTCCACCTCGCGAAATACCTGTCGGACCCGGCGTTCAGGCGGAAGAACTCCAGACAACTGAACAAGGGGGAGAGCCTGCACGCGCTGCGCCGCGACCTGCACTACGCCCAGCAAGGCACGATCACCCGCCCGCATCTGGAGCAGTAGACCGAGCAGGCGTGGTGCCTGACCGTGCTGACCAACTCGGTGGTCGCATGGACGACCGAATATTATTCCAGAGCGGTGCTGGAGCTGCGCTCCCAGGGCCGGGAGGTGAGCGACGAGATCCTGTCGCACATCTCGCCCGGCCATAGTGACAACATCAATTTCTTCGGCGTCATCAACGTGGACTTTTCCCAACAACCTTGGTGTCAACATCGTGCCGACCTGGCCATTCACGTCACCCACATGTTCGTGACGTGAGCGCTAGGAACGTTATGCCAGCGGCTCCAGGCCCGGCTCGACCTCGGTCGCGCTGGTGCCCTCCGCGTCGGCAGTCAGGTGAAGCGTCTGCCAGCCGTCCGCGCCCTTTTCTGCCCGCCAGCACGGCGGCCACTCCCGCACCACTTCGTCAGCCACCGGCGTCAGTCGCACACCGGCCAGCGACGCCACCTGCAACCCTTGGGAACCGTTGAAACGAGCGCCACCAGCGAAGGTGGTCTGGTCGAATCTGACCTCGCCGGAGAAGGTCGTTCCGCCGAACTGGGCGCAGTCGGCGAAGGTGACCTGATCAAACCAAGTCGTGCGGCCCATGAAGATCGCCTGGTCGAACTCGACGTCGCTGGAGAAGGTCGCCCCGCCGAACCGGACACTGCCCGTAAAGGTCGTCCCACCGAACCAGGCGGAGCGAACAAAATGCGCATCACCGAACCAGGCGGAGGCAAGACGACAGCCTTGAAGGTCGAAGTCGATGAGGACCGCGCCGGTGAGGTCGAGCCGGATGTCCGGCCAGTGGCGCGGGTTGCTATCGGGCTGGCGGGAGGACCATCGGTGCCGTGGGGCCGAGGAGTTCTGGTAGTGGAGGTGAGCGGTCAGGATGCGCTGCGCCGTCCGGCGGACCTGGCGTTCCTCGTGCGGAGTGCGGCCGCTGCTCGTGCCGGGGCGGGCAAGCCTGCGGGCCCGGGCGGCGCGCTGGGCAGTGCGAACCTTCTCGTGCCGATCTTGCTCGACAGGCGACGTCCAAGGCATGCGGAGATACGAGCAGATCACGTCTACGACGGTCTGCCGCAGCATCGGGGTGTCCTGAGCGAGGCGTTCCAGGGCGTGTAGGCCGCCGAGCCGGACCGGAGCCTGGTCGCTGCCGAGTTGGTCGACTGCCTTCGTGTAGAGCTCTGTCACCCGGCGTTCGGACGCGTCATGCGTAGTGTGCGCGGCAGCAAGTTCCAGATGACGCTGCCGGCGGATGGCCAGTATCAGCGTCACTGCGGCGCCGACGCCGGCGCCGGCGGCTAGCGCGGTTCGGACAGCCTCGATTCGGGCGGAGACCCGCTCAGCTGAGCTCAGTGATGTGCCCACGTCCTGCAGCAGCCAGGCGCTGACGCCCCAGACCGTCGCGCCGACCAGCAGCGCCGCGGGAAGAGCCCACCACCACAGGGATCGCGGCGGCCGCAGTTCGGGCGGACGCACGGACGACTGGGGAGAGCGCCGGAGAAAGCCCATGCACCCATTCCAGCCACCCGGCGCCGTCGCCGAGGTGAATTGCTCGAATTGCTCAACCCGTTCATTGCGGTGGCGTCGCGTAGAGGGTGTGACAAGTCCGGTGGCGAGGCTGGCTTCGTCGAGCGATTCAGGTTAATCGCTTCGCTCGATGGCTCGCTGGATGTAAAGCCTGTTGGCAAGGTCTTCGGCGACTAGGTCCGTGCGTTCGTAACTGCAGACAAAGCAGTGTCCGACGCCGACTTCATCGAGGTAGCCGTCGCGGGAGGGCGCGACGAAGGTCTCGTAACCACATACTGGGCAATCTTCGAGAGTGGTGATGTCGACGTCCCCGGGCGCCGGGGCGAACCGGTCCCGCAGGTCGTCGACGTCAGCGCGCCGCTGGGCCTCGTCTTCTCCTAGGGCTTCGAGATAACGTGCAGCGCGGGCTTGTTCGGCATCGTCGTCCGAGCTGACCTTAGTCTCGTAGGCTGCCAGACCTTCAACGCTGATCGCGTGCGAGATCTCTGGATGATCACCGAGGGCGTCAAGTGCTTCAAGGTGTTCTTCCGCCAAGGCTTCGGTTGGATTGTCTCTGACTTCGCGGGCGTGTCGGATCTCTTGAGTGATATCAAGCGCGCGCTCCAGGACCGATGTCCTCACCTCGGTGAAGTTCGCGACAAGTCGTTCTTCGTCCCTCGGCTCGAACCATGGGGATTTGACGAACTCCGGCTTGGCGGGGTCGTGGAGGACGCGCGTCACTCCAGTTTCGGCGGAGATACCTGCGGCCTTGATGACAGCCAGCAGGTCGCGAGCCGACAGTATGCGTCCTCGGCGATCGAATTCCCTTCCTGGCCACGTGTGCGCAACGATCAGGGCCAGCCCATTGGTCAGTGCCTGGTCGAAGAGCGCCTCCGCTCCCCGGGCTAACGGATCCCGTCCCAGCGCATAGGAGCAGAGCGCAAACTGCTCCGCCCGGCGCTGTTGGGTGGCCTCAAAACGCTCCTTCTGATCCATTTCACGCAGAGTAGTTCCTTCGCCGCCTATGGGCGAAGGAGTTTCGGCACCCAGATGAGACTCATGATCTGCTGCCGGATCGCGGTGATCTGCTCCGGGGTGAGTCCGGTGGTGCGCCCTTCCGGAGAGGCCGGGCCAGTGAGTGTTTTCCAACCTGAAGCCGCAGGTCGCGGGCATGCTGCGCGGAAGAGCTTGATCGACAAGTAGAAGAGCCCCTGGTAGAAGGGTTG
>NZ_JBVJHP010000042.1:0-49447 GCF_055586745.1 Nonomuraea sp. NPDC049378 | reverse complement strand
GGGGAGTCGAGCCAGCCAGTCGATCTCGTGGCGGGCTTGGCGTATCGCGGTGTCGCATTCCTTCAGCGAGGCGAAGCGGCCTTGGCGGAAGGTGAAGTACTCGTGCAGCAGGTTCCACAGGGCGCGAGCGGCATGGGCTTGACCATCGGCCACGGCAGCCTGGGCCGCGCTGAGGTCGAGTCGCGCCATGCGTGCCCGCGCCTGCTTCACCAACTCCACACACTGATCGTATTATTTGGTTTATGTCACCGCGATGGAAGCCGAATCCTGATGTACGCACCGGACGGCACGTTGTTTACACTCTCCACGCTCATTTGGTGTTCGTCACGAAGTACCGGCGCGGGGTGTTCACCGACGAGATGCTGGTCCGTTGCGAGGAACTCATGCGCCAGGTCTGCGCCGATTTCGAGGTCGAACTGCGCGAGTTCAACGGCGAACACGACCACGTCCACCTGCTGGTTCACTATCCGCCCAAGGTCGCTCTGTCCAAGCTGGTGAACAGTCTCAAGGGAGTCTCAGCGCGGATGCTGCGCAAGGAATACGCACCCCACGTCAAGAGGTATCTGTGGGGCGGTCATTTCTGGTCCGGCTCCTACTTCGCTGGGAGCGTTGGCGGCGCACCACTCACCGTACTCAAGCAGTACATCGAGCAGCAGAAACGACCCGTCTGAGGTTAGGCCACGGACACGCTGCCAGGTCAGAGCACGCTCGCGCCCTAGCAGGCACTCCCGCGTGGGCCTTCACCCCCGGCGTGAACGCCGGAGCACTGGCCCACAGTTCGGTAGATCGCGAAGACGAGGAGCAGGTCGGGCACGAGGGCCGCATGGTGTAGCACCCACTGCATGGCCACGGCCAGCATGCTGGTGCCGGTCACGACCGCCAGCACCGGAACGGGCCACCGGCGGCGGACCGCCAGCGGCAGCCCCGTGAGAACTCCGGCGAGGATGGGCAGCGGCTCGACCTGCCCGTCGGGCGGTATCTCCTCGATGGTGGCCACCACGGCGAAGAACGTCAGGAACACGGCGATCGCCACATCGCCGACGAACTGGAACGCGGGCCGCGCGCTGCGTCGGGCCCGGGGTGTGGACCGACGCGGCAGCCTACAAGGGCTGGATCAGCAGGACGACCGGCATCCGCAGCGCCCCCTAGCTCACCGCCTGCTTCACCAACGCTCCGACCCGCGCCTCCACCTCGGCCGTCACCTCGGTCAGGGCGAAGGCGGCCGCCCACATGGGTCCGTCGTCCAGGTTCGCCAGGTCGCTGAATCCGAGCGTCGCATGACGTGTCCCGAACTTCGCCGCGGGCTGGAAGTGGCAGACGATTTTGCCGTCCCTCGCATAGGCGGGCATCCCATACCAGAGCTTCGGCGCGAGGGCCGGGGCTCCGGCCGTGATGACGGCATGGAGGCGTTCGGCCATGACCCGGTCCGATTCCGACATCTCGGCGATCTTCGCGAGCACGTCCCGCTGATCCTGTGCCGCCTTGTCGGCGCGTGAGCTGCGGCGCGCCGCCTTCTTCTGCTCTTGGGCGTGCTCCTTCATCGCGGCCCGCTCCTCGGCCGTGAATCCCTCGTACGTGCTCTTGCCGGTGCTGCTCATGACGGATCTCCCCTTTTGTGGATCTCGATGTTCGGGGCCGGGATGTTTCAGGCGGACGTGGTCTCCCAGACGAAGCCGTCCGGGTCGGTGAAGGGCCCGGCGTCGCTGCCGATCACGATCCGGTGCGATCCGGTGCCCTCCTGCGAGAGGCCGGTGTCCTTGGCGAGGGCCCGGCGAGGGTAGAGGGCCAGCGTCACGGGCGCCGATGGGGTGTCGAACTCGACGTACTTGCCGCCGAAGCTCTTGGCCACGGCCAGGCCGCGGTCGACGTAGAACCGCTTGCTCGCCTTGACGTCCGCCACTCCCAGCAGGAGCGCGATCTGGTCGATGTGCCGCGCGGCGGGGCCGGTGTCCTTCTTCTTCGAGGTCGCCAGCTTGCAGATCGTCCCGTCGGGGGCGCGTACGACGCCGCCGTAGCCCCAGAAACCCTTCGTGGCCGGCTTCAGCATCGTCGCGCCGGCGTCGAGGGCGGCGGCGATGAAGGCGTCGACGTTTCCCGGCTGGGACACCACGAGTGACAGCGCGAACCCGCGAAAACCGGTCGTCGGCGCATCCGAGGCGCGTACGTTCACATAAGAGCCCAGGCCGAAGGCCTGGTAGAAGGCGTCCGCGGCCGAGGGGTCGGGCACTTCCAGGGTGACGGATCTGAAGGAGGTCATGGCACGTCCTTTGAGTGAGGTGGGTTTCTCTGAGCGCGATGGGTTCGTCGTCGTGTCGGCGGCCGCTACGCCGCGGACCCGGGAGGGGCGGGTCCGCTGCTCACCGGTCCTGGATCAGCCCGAGGACGTTGCCATCGGGATCGATGACGGTGGCCACCAGGCGGCCGCCACCGACCTCGTGCACGGCCTCCTTCACGGTGGCCCCCGCGGCGATGACCTCGGCCACCTTCGCCTCGATGTCCGGCACGTGCCAGTAGGCCACCGGCGAGGTCATGCCCTGCGGTCCACCTCCCGGCACCAGCCCGATGTGCTGGCCTCCGGCGTCGAAACCGACGTAGTAAGGCGAGTCGTTCTGCGGAGGCACACCGAGCAGGGCCGCGTACACCGCCGTGGCCTTGCCCAGGTCGGACACCGGGTGCAGCACGGTCCTGATTGCCTGGGGGGAAGAGCCGGTCATGGTCACTCCTGTCGTCGCGGTTCCGGTGTGTGCAACAGCATGGCCGCCGACACGGCCGGCCCGGATCCGTGGCGACCACGGACCCGACCACGGACCCGACCACGGGGCCCGACCAGGGGCCCGACCACGGACCCGGCTGCGGGTCCGGGCACGGAGCCGAACCCGCAGCCCGACGCGAAGCCAGGAGCGGAGCCGGAAAGCGGAGGCCTGAAGCAGGGAAGTGATTACGGCAGAATGGGGCAGTGGTCGCAGGAGCGGATATTTCACCTCGCGAGGCTGAGGTGCTGGCGCTGGTCGGGGAGCACCTCAGCAACGCCGAGATCGGGGCTCGGCTGTTCATCGGGGTACGTACCGTGGAGACTCATGTCTCCTCGCTGCTGCGCAAGCTGCAGGTGCCGGATCGGCGGGCGCTTGCCCAGCGTGCGCCCGAGGTGACCGGCGCCGGTCCGTCGCACCCCGCGCCGGTGCTGCCGGCCCCGCTGACGTCGTTCGTCGGGCGGGCGCGCGAGCGGACCGAGCTGGCCGAGATGATCAGTGCCCACCGCCAGGTGACCGCCGCCGGGCCGGGCGGAGTGGGCAAGACCCGTCTGGCGCTGGCGGTGGCCGCGGAAACGGCAGGCGAGTACGCCGACGGGGTGTGGTTCGTCGACCTGGTGCCGGTCACCGATCCGAGCATGATCGCCACTGCGGTCGCCGGGGCGCTCGGCCTCGGTGAGCAGCCGGGCAGCGACATCACCGAGTCCGTGCTGGCCACGCTGGCCGACCGTCATGCGCTGCTGGTTCTGGACAACTGCGAGCACGTGGTGGACGGGGTGGCGCTCCTTCTCGAGCGGCTGCTGGCGGCGTGCCCCGGAGTGACGGTGCTGGCGACCAGCCGGGCACGGCTGATGGTGCCCTTCGAAAGGGTGTATCCGGTGCCGCCGCTGTCGCTGGCCGCCGATGACGGGTCGGATGCGGTCACGTTGTTCATGGAGCGGGCCGCGGCGGTCGGCCGGCCGCCTGATCCTCTGCTGCGCGAGTCGATCGCCTCGATCTGCGAGCGGCTGGATGGCATGGCGCTGGCGATCGAGCTGGCCGCCGCCCGGTATCCCGCGCTCGGGCTGGACGGCATCACCGCCGCCTTGTCCCACCCGCTCCGCATGCTCACCGGTGGTTCCCGCGCCGATGAACGGCACCGTTCGGTGCGGGCGGCGCTGGACTGGAGCCACGCCCTGCTGGAGCCAGTCGATCGGGCGCTGCTGCGCCGGGTGTCGGTGTTCGTGGCGCCGTTCACCGCCGCGGCGGCCGCGCAGGTGGCCGGTGACGCCGCGGAGAAGATGGGCGAAGGTGCCGCGGAGGCGGCCGGGAGCCGTGAGGGCATTGTCGCCGAAGGACTGGCCCGGCTCGCCGAGCAGAGCCTGCTGGTGGTGACGGCCTCGCCGGGCGGGACCGAGTACCGGGCGTTGGAGACCATCCGCCAGTACGGCTGGGAGCGGCTCGCCGAGGCCGGCGAGCTGGTCGACACCCGGTCCCGGCACCTGCGCTGGTGCCTGGCCGGGGCCGCCGGTCTGGCGGAGGTACGTGCGGACTGGCGGGCCCGGTTCGATCTGGTGGCCGACGACCTCCGCGCGGCCCTGGCGTGGGCGGCCGACCGGCCGGAGCAGCGCACGGACGCGTACGACCTTGCCCGGCGCCTGGCGGAGCTCACCTTCACCCGTAACCTGACCGGCGAGTCCCAGCGGCGCTACGAGCAGGCGGCCGCGCTCGCGACCGACCCCGCCGCCGGCGCGTCGATGCTCCGGCGGGCCGCGGCCGTGGCCGGCTGCCGGACGGCCGGTGACGACATGTACCGCCTCCGCCGGGAGGCCGCGCAGGCCGCCCGCAGCGCAGGTGACACCGCCGGCGCCGCCGCCGACCTGGCGAGCGCCGCGACCATCGCGTTCCGGTTCTCGACCACGTTCGTACGTCTCCCGCCCAGGGAGGAGGCGCTCGCGCTGATGGCCGAGGCGCGGGAGTCGGCCGGCGACGATCCGGCCGCGCAGGCCGTGGTGGCGCTCGCCGAGGCGGCGGTGCTCACCGACGCGTTCGGCGCCGCCCAGGGCCCGCCCGGCAACGCCGTACCGGAGACGGTCGCGCGCGCGGAGCGGGCGGTCGAGCTCGCCCGCCGGACCGGCGACCCGCTCGCCGAGTCGGCCGCGCTCGACGCGCTCACCGGCGCCCAGAGCTGGGCCGGCGACACGTTCGCCACCGCGGCCACGGCCCGGCGCCGGATCGCCCTCCTGTCATCCCTGCCGATCTCGCCGGCCGGCACCCACGAGCTGATCGACGCGCTCGGTATAGCCACCGAGGCCGGCCTGGGTGCGGGGGACGTGCCAGGCGCCCGCCGTTGGGCACGCCAGCTGGCCGACCATCCTTCGCTGGCGGAGGTCGGTCACCGCGCCACGTGCCGGCTGCTGATGGTCGACGCGCTGGCAGGCCACGTCGGCGAGGTGCTCGCCGGCAGCGTCCGCTTCTCCGAGGCGTGGCGGCGGGCAGGAAGCCCCACCGTGTCGCTCCTCTGCCCGGCGGTGGCCGCTGTGGCGATGATCCACGGCCTCCGCGACGACCACGACGCCCGGCGCGAATGGCAGGACATCCTGGATCGGCTCGGCACCCCGCCGGAGCACACCTACGGCTACGGGGCGGTCTTCGACGCGATCCTGCTGCTGCACCGCGGGCAGGCGCCGCAGGCGCTGGAGCGGATGGCCCCCGAGCCCAGGCAGGTGTGGAAGTGGGTCACCTGGATCTGGCACCACTGGTACGTCGCCCTGCGCGCCGAAGCCGCCGTGCTCGCCGGGAGCTCCGGCGCCGGCGCCGCCGTGACCGAAGCCCGGACCGTCGTGGCCGGCAACCCGGTCGCCACCGCCCTTGTGGAGCGGGCCCAGGCGCTGCTCGACAGCGACCAGGAGCGGCTGCTCGCCACGGCGGACGCGCTCGATGCCGCCGGCTGCCGCTATCAGTCGGCGCGGACCCTGGTGCTCGCCGGCGGCGACCATGCCGCCCGCGGCCAGGCCGCGCTCGCCGGCCTCGGCCTCGCCCCTGTGGCCCTCCGGTGAAGCCGACGCTCGCCGCCGAGGGCGTGCAGCGTCCTCGCGAGGTGTTCGCACGGTGAGGGTGCGGCCCTGGGTGAAGTCCTTCCCCAGGGCCGCGACTTCTCGGGCTCGAAGGCCGGGTGCCGCGCGGTCGGTCACCGGCGGTGCAGGGTGAACCAGTATGTCGGCACGGCGTTGGTGCCGGGCGTGACGTCGGTCAGGTCCCAGCCGGTGAAGCGCGTACGCAGCTCATCGGCGGTGACACCGCTCCAGCCGTCGTCGAAGCCCTCCGGGCCGTACCCGAACATCAGCAGCCGCGCTCCTGGCAGGGCACGACGGGTGATCCCGGCGGCGTAGGCGTCCCGACGGTGGTGGGGAATGCCGCAGTAGCAGCTCAGGTCGAAGAACAGGCTGAACCCGTCACCGACGGCGAGTTCGTCCAGCCGGGTCACGTCGCCGCAGAGCAGCTTCGCCTGCCGGCCGGCGGCGTCGGCCTTGGTCCTGGCCTGCTCGATGGCGCGGTCGATCAGGTCCACGCCCACCACGTCCCAGCCGTGGCGGGCGAGGTAGGCGGTGTTCGTGCCGGTGCCGCAGCCCAGGTCGAGCGCCCGCCCGGGCGGCAGCGCATCCGGCCCCTCCACGGTGTCGACCAGCTCGGGAGCCGGGACGCCGCTGTCCCACGGTGGCCTGCCGGACATGTAGTAGGCCTGCAACATCTCCTTGACGGCGATCTCCCTGCCATCGTCGTCGTCCCTTCCCTGGCTGAAGTACGACCACGCCGCGCGTTCCAGATCCATCACTGCTCCCTGTTTCTAGAGTTGATTACTAGAGACGGCATCTAGATATACAGTTCGGCACGACAGTTGTCCAGCCTGGAGTTCACGGGAAGAGCGGCGGTCCGTGCCGTATCGACGCCACCGGGGACGGAACCGACGGCATGCAGCTGCAGGCAGGCCCGGGGGACGTCACCGGGCGGTCGCCGTACGGGGATCCGGTGGCGGGTCCGCCACCGCGGTTCAGCGGCCCGCCCTCACGTCACGAGGAGGCGAGCCCGCGCCCGAGCGTGCGATCGAGGGCGACGCGGGTGAGCCAGCCCAGACCGGCCGTGAAGAGCGCCGGCCACACGACCGGCCCGAAGGTGTAGCCGACCAGCACGGCGAGGGGGATCCACACGCGGTGCACGGCCTGGTGGAGCGCGCCCGGCGGGCGCACGCCGGCGAACCGCGTCACATCGGGGAACACGAAGAACGCCAGCGCTGCGATAGCCACCTTTTTGTGGGTACTTGTCGAGCGGGGCGGGCCGGGCCGAAGCTTGGTCGTGCGGGCCGAAAAGGCCCTCGACAGCCAGACGGGACGGGGAGGCCGGCCGTGTCTCAGGAAACCGCGTGGGACGGCTCGGCCAGCTGTTCCAGGCGACGATGGCCCCAATCGGAAAGCGGCTCCAGCACTTCGGAGAGCTCACGGCCGAACGAGGTCAGCGAGTACACCGTCTTCAGCGGCCGTACGTCGTACACCTCCCGGTGGACCAGCCCGTCGGCCTCCATCTCCCTCAGCGTCTGAGTCAGCACCTTCTCGGTGAGTCCCGGCAGCCGCCTGCGGAGCTCGCCGGGGCGGTGCGGGCGGGACTCGAGGAGCCAGAGCAATGCCGTTTTCCATTTGCCGTCGATGACCGCGATCGCCGCGGTCACGCCGCACACGTTCGGGTCCTGAGCGCGGCTGCGCGTCATCGCCATCCCCTTCGTCACCGTTCACTCATTGCCATGGAGTTGCAGCATGACCTCACACAACACTGCCCAGTCTGCCGTCACCGTGCTCGGCCTGGGGCCGATGGGCCGGGCCCTGGCCGGCGCCTTCCTGGAGGCCGGCGTACGGACCACGGTCTGGAACCGGACGCCGGGCAAGCAGCGGGACCTCGTCGAGCGGGGCGCGGTCAGCGCTCGATCACCCGAGGAAGCGGTCGGTGCGAGCAGTCTGACCGTGGTCTGCGTGGTGAACTACGACGCGGTGGACGCCATCGTGCGGCGTGCCGCGGTCACCGACGCGCTCCGCGGGCGCGCACTCGTGAACCTGACCGCCGACACCCCCGACCGAGCCCGGGACACCGCGACCTGGGCGGCCGAGCACGGCATCGGGTATCTGGACGGTGCGATCATGACGCCGACCACGACCATCGGCACGCCCGCCGGGGTGTTCCTCCACAGCGGCCCCGAGAAGCTCTACCGCGAGCACCGGCCGACGCTGGACGCCCTCGGCGGCGCCCACACCCACCTCGGCGAGGACGTCGGCAGGGCGGCCGCGTACGACATCGCCCTGCTCGACATCTTCTGGACCGCGATGGCAGGTTACGCACATGCGCTGGCGGTGGCCAGGGCTGAGGGGGTCACCGCGCGGGAACTGGCACCGTTCGCCAAGGGCATCGGCACGATCCTTCCGCCGATGTTCGACCAGGCCGCGGAGGATGTCGACCACGGCAGGTTCTCCGACGACATCAACCCGATCACGTCGGCGGTGTCGTCCATGGCCCATATCGTCCACGTCTCGGAGTCCCATGGCATCGACGCGGGCGTGATGCGCGCGGCCGAAGGGCTGGCGCGCCGCGCCATCGGACGGGGGTACGGCACCGACGGGTTCCTCCGGACCACCGACATCCTCAACCCTCTGTGAGGGGCCTCGGGCACACCGCTACGCGCTGACGACCTCGCCACCGATCACGCAGGTGGGGGTAGCTGCCCGCGCACCCATGCAGGATCGGGGTTGACGTGCACCCGGCCCGCCACCACAACGGTCGGCACGGTCTCGTCACCGTTGTTGGCCGCCCGCACCGCCGCCGCGCCGGTCGGGTCACGCCAGATGTCGACCCAGTGCACCCGGCGGGCGCCGCGGCCCAGCCGGATCCGCAGCCGCAGGCAGTACTTGCACCCCGGCCTCCAGTAGACGATCGGCCGGCCGTCGACCGCGCTGCGGCGTTCTGCCTCCGCCGCGGCGATCGGCCGCGGGAAGGCCAGCGACGAGTGCAGCCCTGCGAGGAGCCCGTACACCAGCAACAGCGCGACGGCCGCGCCGGGAGCACCCCTGGACACCAGGGCGACCGCCACCAGCGTGCCGCAGACCGCGAGCACCGTCGGCAGGACCCATGCGCGGTTCATGTGACGCAGGCTATCGGTGACTCGAAGGCCGACGGATGCCGAGGTGGTCGCACGTCCCATCGCTCGCATCAAGCGCATGGCGCCGGGTTGCCGGCAGGTCTCAGGCGCGCAGGTTCCGGCCGAGGAAATCCCTGATCAGCCGCGCCACCTCGTCGAGGGCGCTCTCCAGGAGGAAGTGGCCGCCTTCGAGGAGGTGGATCTCAGCCTCGGGCACGTCGGCGGCGAAGGCGCGGGCGCCGTCGGGGCCGAAGATCTCATCCCCCTCGCCCCAGACGGCCAGCAGCGGTGGCCGTCGTTCGCGCAGGACTTCGTGCAGGCGGGGGTAGAGCGGCGGGTTGGTGGCGTAGTCCAGGAACAGGGCCAGTTGGACGCGGTCGTTGCCGGGGCGGGAGACCAGGGCGACGTCGTGGTGCCAGGTGTCGGGGCTGACGAGGGTCTCGTCGGGCACGCCGGTGAGGTACTGCCAGCGGATCGCGTCCAGAGTGAGCGCCTGCCGGACGGCCTTTTCGGTCTCGGGTGTCTGTTCGCGGTGGTAGTCCCAGACGGTGGTCCAGAAGCTGGGGACGAAACCGGCTTCGTAGGCGTTGCCGTTCTGGGTGATGATCGCCGTGATCGCGTCCGGGTTGTCCAGGACGAGCCGCCAGCCGATCGGAGCGCCGTAGTCCTGCACGTAGATGGCGTAGCGGGAGATGCCGAGCTGGTCGAGCAGGCCCGACGTCAGCCCGGTGAGCGCGTCGAAGGTGTAGTCGAAGTCTTCGGCCGGCGGCGCGTCGGACAGCCCGAACCCCAGGTGGTCGGGGGCGATGACGTGGTAGCGGTCGGCCAGCGCCGGGATGAGCTCGCGGAACATGAACGAGCTGGTCGGGAAGCCGTGCAGCAGGACGATGGCGGGCGCGTCCGCGGGTCCGGCTTCGCGGTAGAACAGCCGCCGGCCCTGCACGGTCGCGTAACGGTGGTGGACGTTCGCCATAACTAACCCCTTTGATCTGATTGAATGGTTAGACTGAAGCAGAAGCAACTATAACCTGTCAAGCACAGATCAGGGGTTAGGCAATGTTCGAGACGATGACATGGACGGACGAAGACGTGCTGTTGGACCTGCTCAACAGCACTCCGGTCGTCGACGGGATCCACCAGGACCTCCTCGCCGATCCGGCCGAGGCGCGCACCTGGCTGCGGCAACGTGGAGGCGACGGGTCATCGCCGGAACGCGACGCCGTCCGGCAGGTCAGGGACGCGTTGCAGGAGATCCTCCGCGGCGACCTGCCGGGCAGCGCGCTGGGGCCTTTCCTCGAAGGCGCCACCTACCGCCCGGCCATGTCGGAGCGGGGCGTGGAATGGTCACTCGACGTCCCAGCCGGGCGGGCGATGAGCGTCAGGGTGATCCTGGCCTGGGACGCGCTGGAGCGGACCCGGCCCGGGCGGCTGAGGCCCTGCGCCAACAGCGAGTGCAGGCTGTTCCTCCTCGATCGCAGCAAGACCAACCGGGCACGCTGGTGCTCGATGGCCGTGTGCGGCAACCGGATGAAGGCGCGGCGGCACTATCAGCGCACGCACCAGCCGCCGGCCGGCTGAAACGAGCCGCCGCCAGGCCACGCCGCGGCCTTCGAACCATCGGGGACCGCCCAGCGCGGCGTCGCGATCAGAAACAACGCCGCGCCGCCTCCTTACAGCGTGCGAGCGAACCATTCGTGCAGCGCGGCGCCGACCCGCGCCGGATCCTGGGTGTCGACCTCGCCCAACTCGTCGCGTACGCGCGCGATCGCCCGGCGGCAGCACCCCGCAGGCGCCACTACCAGCGGCTCATCCGTTTCCGGCCGCGCCGGGGTCGCGTAGCCGCACGCACACCGCGTACGGCGCGTCGTCCTGCTCTCCGCGCATCCCCTCGACCGGGCCGCGGGTGCGGATCTCGCCCGCGTACCGCATGCCGATGCGCTCCATCACCGCTCGTGAACGCCCGTTGTGGCGGGCCGTGCACGACACCACCGCTCGCGCCCCGAGGACGTCGAACGCGAACGCCAGCCCGGCGCGGCCGATCTCGGAGGCGTACCCGCGCCCCCAGAACTCCCGCCGCAGCGCCCAGCCGATCTCGAGCCAGTGCGCGTGCGCCACGAACGGGTGGCGGGCCTCGTGCGCGTCGCGCACCCACGGCTCCGCCGGAAGGAACGCGTAGAGCTGACCCCAGTCGTCGTCGACCGGCGTGCGCGAAAGTCCGCCGCGGCCGACGACCTGGCCGCTCACGCGGTCGTAGGCGACCCATTTGTGCACACCGTGGAGGCGCCACGAGTCACCCATGAACCTCGCCCGTTCCTCCGCCTGCTCGAAGCTCGGCCTGCCGGCGCCGTACCACGGCCAGACCTCCTCGTCGCCGTGCACGAGCCAGAGGTCGGAGGCGTGAGCGGGGCCGGCCGGCTCCAGCCGCAGGCGCGTGGTGAACCGGACGCCGGCGGCGCCGGCCGGTGGCGGATCTGCCATGCGGCACAGCGTCCCACGACGGGCGGCGGCGCGTCCGCAAGAACGCGCGAGCATTTCGACGAACGTTTCTGCACCTTCCTGCACCTTTCCTGACGGCGATGGCATCGGCGTCCATGCGCCGGTCCTCGCCATCGCCCGCCCGCCCGGCCGTGACCGGGGCGGGCCGGTACGGCGTGAAAGTTTCACCCTTCATTGACAGGCGGAAAGCGCTTTCCTACGGTGTGGGCGTCCACGACGACGAAGGTGGTACGAGATGAGACGAGCAGTCGCGCTGCGACTCCATGCGGCGCTGGCCGCACTGGCCACCGCGGCCGCGGTCGGTGTGACCTTACCGGTGACCCAGGCCTCGGCGGCGGCCGGCAGCGCCACCGGCTACGCGACCGGCAACGGCGGGACCACCGGCGGTGCGGGCGGGCAGACGGTGCGGGCCACCACCGGCACCGCGATCCACGCGGCGCTGTGCAACCGGGCCAGCAGCTCCACCCCGATCACCATCGAGGTGGAGGGCACCATCAACCACGGCAACACCAGCAAGGTGTCGGGTGACAGCTGCAACACCGCCGACGACGTGATCGAGCTCAAGCAGATCAGCAACGTCACGATCATCGGCGTCGGCAACGGGGCCGTCTTCGACCAGCTGGGCATCCACATCCGCGAGGCCCGCAACATCATCATCCAGAACGTGACCATCCGGAACGTCAAGAAGTCGGGCTCGCCCACGTCCAACGGCGGCGACGCCATCGGCATGGAGAGCAGCGTCCGCAACGTCTGGGTCGATCACGCCACCCTGGAGGCCTCGGGCGGGGAGTCTGAAGGCTTCGACGGCCTCTTCGACATGAAGAACGACACCCAGTACGTGACCCTGTCCTACAGCATCCTGCGCAACTCCGGCCGCGGCGGGCTCATCGGGTCCAGCGAGAGCGACCGCTCGAACGGCTACGTCACCTTCCACCACAACCGGTACGAGAACATCGACTCCCGCACCCCCCTGCTGCGTGGCGGCATCGCCCACATCTACAACAACCACTACGTGGACCTGCACGAATCCGGCATCAACTCCCGGGCCGGGGGCCGCGCCAGGGTGGACAACAACTACTTCGAGGACTCCAAGGACGTTCTCGGCACCTTCTACACCGACGAGGCCGGCTACTGGCAGGTCGGCGGCAACATCTTCGACAACGTGACCTGGTCGAGCCGCGGCGACGAGAACAACCCCGCCGGCCCCGACCCGCAGTCGAACACCTCGGTCAGCATCCCCTACTCCTACAGCCTCGACCAGGCCGGTTGCGTCCCGGACGTCGTCCAGCAGACGGCCGGCGCCAACAAGGGCATGCTGGTGTCGCCCGGCAACTGCTCCGACCCGCAGGAGCCCACGACGCCCCCGACCGATCCCACCGACCCGCCGACCACGCCGCCGCCCAGCGGGACCAACCTCAGCATCGGAGCCGGCTCCGACGGCTCCAGCAAGGCAAGCGGGACGAGCTACGGCAACGTGCGGGACGGCGACATGAGCACCTACTGGTCGCCTTCCGGCTCGACCGGTGACATCTCGGTCAAGTGGGGCTCCGCCACGACGGTCGGCAGGGTCGTCATCCGCGAGGCGTCAGGCTCCTCGGGCGCCATCGGATCCTGGCAGCTCGTCAACCACGACACCGGGGCCGTCCTGAAGTCCGGCAGCGGGGCGGGCGCCATCACCTTCACCCCGACCTCGCTGAAGAAGATCACCTTCAGGATCACCGGCGCGAACGGCACGCCGAGGGTCGCCGAGTTCGAGACCTACGCCTCGTAGCTCCGTCTGCTGATCCACGGAGCGTCCCGGAACCGGAGGCCGCTCCGTACACCGAACGCGAAGCGTGTCCCCCTGGTGTCGTGATCTTCCGACACGAGGGGGACACCTCCAGGCGAGCCGGGCCAGGCGGACCGCACCCTTCACCACCAGGCGAAGGCGAGCCAGGCGAGGAGAGGTGCGACCACGATCGAGACGAGGCCGTAGGTGAGCAGCTGGCGGAACAGGCGCGGCCGGACCGAGGGCTCGGCGGCGCCGAGGATGAGGCCGCCGGTGATGCCGAGCGGGTTGATGTCGACCAGCACCGACGCGAGGGCGAGGGCGAGCACGCCGCCGACCGGGGAGACGCCGGCGGCCACCAGCGGGGGCAGCAGCGGCATGACGGTCGCGAACACCGCGATGGAGCTGGCGGCGAAGGACGTGACGCCGGCGATGTAGCAGAGCACCAGCAGGCTGAGGAGCGGCGACCCTTCGATCGTGAGCAGGTCGCTGATCTGCTTGAACGCCCCCAGGTGCTGCATCAGGCCCACGTACGTCAACAGGCCGCCGATCAGCAGGACCACGTTCCACGGGATCCTGGACACGATCGCGTCGACCGGCAGCCGGAACACCAGTTGCAGGACCAGCGCGGCGGTCAGGCCGAGATAGCCCACGTTCATGTCGAAGCCGACGGACAGGGCGACGACGGCGAGCATGCACAGCAGGGTGAAGCCACGGGCTCCGGGCCGTGTCTGCGGTGTGGCGGGCGCGGGTGCGGCGACCGTCGCCGTCCGGGTGCCGCCACCGCCGGACGCGGGCTCCGGCTCCGGCTCCGGCTGCGGGGATGCCGTGCCGGCCGGCTCCGGCGCGGCGGTGCCCGGTCCCGGGTCCTGGACGGTGGCGCCCGGCCCGGCAGGGTGGGCCGTGGCGGAGACCGCGGCCCGGCCGCGTGGGATGCCGCCGCTCCACAGGCCGACGACCAGCAGGCCCGCGCACACCACCAGGCCGGCGAGCAGCCCGCCGGCCAGGAATGCCACCGGGCCCGAGCCGGGCAGGCCGATGCCGAGCTTGGTGCTCAGCTCGCGTGCGGTGACGCCGTAGACGGCGAGCGGCGAGAGCAGCCCGCTGATGATCCCGGTGACGCCCAGGACGGCGGCGATCAGCGGCGAGGTCCGGTACCGCGCGGCGAACCCGAGGGCGATCGGCGAGACGATGGCGGTCGCGGCCGCGGGCAGGGTGCCGGCGGCGGTGAGCACGGCGCCGATGGCGAAGGGAACCAGGGAGATCAGCACCAGCCGGCCGCCCGCCAGCCGGAGCAGCACGTCCAGTAACCAGTCGAGGGTCCCGTTGCGCTGGGCGACGGCGAACAGGGCCGTCACGCCCACGATGAGCACGAAGAAGTCGGCCGGGAAGAACCCCGTCACGTCGTTCGCCGGCACGCCGGCGGCGAGTCCGAGGATGAACGCCGCCGCCAGGGCGCCCAGCCCGAGGTCGAAGCCGGGTATCAGGGTCGCCGCGAGCAGGGCGGCCAGCACGATGATGGACAGAGTCGCGACGGTCATGAGCACGCTCTTTCTCGGTCAGACCACTCCTCGGTGGCGCAGGTCATGGATCTCTTGCTCCTCGATCCCGGCGAGGTCGCGCAGGACTTCGGCGGTGTGCTCGCCGAGGGCCGGCGCGGTGCGGCCGATCGTGGCGTCGAAGCCGGAGAAGCGTCCGGCGGGCGCCTGCATGAGCCGCGGGCGGCCCGTCCTGTCGTCCGGCACCTCCACCACCGAGCCGCGGGCGCGGATGTGCGGGTCGGCGCAGATGTCGGCCGCCGAGTTCACCGGCCCGGCGGCCACGCCGGCGTCGACGAGCAACACCATCAGCGGCTCCAGGTCGTGCGCCGCGACGAAGGCGGCGACCCGCGCCTCGATCTGCTCGCGGTGCTCCAGCCGGGCGGTCATGGAGTCGTGTACGGCGAGGTCCGGGGCGTCCATGACCTTGACCAGCCGGCGCCACATCTGCTCGGTCGAGGCGGGCAGGGCCAGCCAGCGGCCGTCACGGGTGCGGTAGAGGTCGTTGGGGCTGATGTGCGGGTTCTGGTTGCCCTGGCGCTCGCGGTTCTCGCCGGTCGCACCGTACTCGACGATGAAGTCCTCCATCATCCGAAGCAGCGGCTCGTAGAGGGGGATGTCGGCCAGCTGCGCCTGCCCGGTGAGGTCGCGCTGGCGCAGCGCGAGCATGGCGGCGAACGCGGCGTAGATGCCGGTGACGCCGTCGGCCACGGGATAGCCGGCGAAGAGCGGCGGCCGTTCCGGGGCGCCCGTGCGGTAGGTCAGACCCGCGAACGCCTCCGCGACGCGGGCGAAGCCGGGCCGGTCGGCGTACGGGCCGGTGCGGCCGAACGCGCTCACCTGGACCATCACCAGATCCGGCCGGTAGGCCCTGAGGTCGTCGAAGTCGATGCCGAACCGGCGCAGCGTCGCCGGGCGGAAGTTGGTCACCACGATGTCCACGGCCGCGGCCAGCCGGCCGACCAGACCGGCCGCCTCGGCGTGGTGCAGGTCGATCGTGACGCTGCGCTTGCCGCGGCCGAGCATCGCCCAGGCGGCCGACTCGCCGTCCTCCAGTGGCGGGTAGTGGCGCGCCGGGTCGCCGGTGGCGGGGTGCTCGACCTTGATCACCTCGGCGCCGAACTCGCCGAGCAGCGAGGACGCCAGAGGGCCGGCCAGGATCGTCGACACGTCCAGGACGCGCACTCCGCTGAGCGGACCGTTGGCCACTGGATATTCCTTTCACCTGGGGAGCGTCGGTAGCGGGATCGATGTGACTGTCGTCACCATGCCGTGCCATCGGCGTGCGGGGAAGACCTGGATGGAGTTCACAGGTGGAAGGTTTTGCCTTTATGGTGGCGCGGTGCGGGTGGAACGGGCACGTTATTTCCTGGCCGCCGTCGAGACGGGATCGCTGCGCGCGGCGGCCGCCCGGTGCGGCGTCAGCCAGCCCACGGTCGGGCAGCAGATCGCGTTGCTGGAGGAGGATCTCGACGTCGTCCTGCTCACCCGCAGCCGGCACGGCGTGCGCCCGACCCCCGCCGGTCAGGCCCTGATCGAGGCGCTGCGCCGGCTGGTGGAGGCCGAGGAGGCGGTGCGCGAGTCGGCGATGCGGTCGAGCGGCGCCTACCGCGGCCGGGTGCAGATCGGCGGCGTCACGGTGACGGTCGAGACCATCATCGCGCCGGTCGTGGGCCGGTTGCGCCGGCACCATCCGGGGCTGCGCTTCGCCGTCCGCGAGGGGGCGTCGTCGGCCGTCGAGACCGCCGTGCTGGACGGCGCGCTGGACTTCGGGGTGATCACCACACCGCTGGCCCCGGCGGCGCCGGGGCTGCGCCGGATCCCGCTCATCTCCGCGCCCCTCGGGGCGTACGCGCGCACCGACCATCCGCTGGCCGGGCGCGAGCAGATCCACTGGCGTGATCTCGAGACGTGGCCCATCGTCACCATGCGGGCGGGCACCGTGATGTGGGAGACGCTGCACCGGCACGTGGCGGCCCCGGACGTCGTCGTGCAGGCCATGTCGGCGCGGACCGTCAAGGTGATGGTCGGCCAGGGCGTCGGCCTCGGCGTCCTCGCCGGTTTCGACACCTCGGCCGACATCACCGACCTGGTCTGGCTCCCCATCTCCGACGCGCAGCCCGTCCACCTGTGCCTGACCCAGCGTCAGGACAGCCGGCCCTCGCCGTCGGCCCTCATCGTCCAGCGGCTCATCCGCGCCAGGGCCGGCGAGCTGGCCGGCGGCCCGGTCAGCTGATGGAGCAGGTGTTGACCACGTCCCCGGAGGTCTGGCGGGCAATGGTGGCACTGGGCGGGGGCTTGTGGCCGCCGGGGGCCGTCCAGCGTTCCAGGGCCTCGAACGCCGTCCGCATGCAGGGAAGCAGCGGCCGCATCCGGTCGGGGAACATGTCGTACTCGATGTCGAGGTGGGAGGCGCCTTCCATCCTGTAGTAGCGGTGCAGGGCAGCCCTGCCCTGCTTGCGCACCAGCTCGGCGTACGGGTCGCTGTGGACCGCGATCGGCAGCAGAGTGTCCAGCGTCCCGTGCACGGTGATCAGCGGCTTGCCGATGCGGCCGCTCATCGAGGCGCGCCGCACCACCTTGTGCACGCTCTTCGGGCGCGCGTAGTAGTCGTAGTCGGCGTCGCAGTTGGGCGTGCCGCTCTCGCAGAACGGGATGCCCGCCTCCAGGTCGCCGTCGTACTCCGGGTCGATCTCCTCGCGGGCGCGGCGCTGCGTGCCGTCCCAGATGTTGCGGTAGTTGAACTCCCACAGGAACTCCGAGCCGGGGGCGAAACCGGCCCGCAGCATCGCGGCGTGCGCCTCGGGGTCGCCGTTCTCGGCGTACTTCGGGTAGTTGCGCAGCGCCACCGGCAGGTAGACCAGCGCGTTCGGGCCATTGTCCGGCGGCCAGTACGTGCCTTCCGCGTCGACGCCGCCGTCGTACAGCTCGGGGTGGTTCTCCAGCGCCCAGCGCACCAGCTGGCCGCCGTTGGAGATGCCCGCCGCGTACGTCCTGCGCAGCGGCTTGCGGTAGTGGCGGGCGACGGTGGCCTTGGCGGCGACGGTGATCTGGGGCATCCGGTGGTACCACTCGACGTAGGCGTCGCCTGGCCGCCTGCCGTCCTTGTAGAACTCCGTGCCGCCGTTGCCCTTGTCGGTCGAGGCGTAGGCGTAGCCCTTGGCCAGCACGAAGTCGGAGATCGTGAAGTCGTTGGCGTACTGGCGGCGGTTTCCCGGCGCGCCCGCGACCACCAGCCCGCCGTTCCACTTCTTCGGCAGCCGGATCACGAACTGGGAGTCGTGGTTCCAGCCGTGGGTGGGGTTGGACGTGGAGTCGTCCGGGAAGTAGCCGTCGATCTGGATCCCCGGCACGCCGCTCGGGTTGCGGGTGGCCGCCGCGTGCAGCCCCGCCCAGTCGGCGGCGTCGGTGTGCCCTGAGGCGACCGTACCGGCGGTGGTCAGGTCGTCCAGGCAGGTGGCGACCTGGTGTTGCGCGCCCGGTACGTGGACCTTGCCCATGCGGGAGCAGCGGGTGTCCGCCCGCGCGGGCGACGCCACCGGCACCAGAGGGACCGCAACGAGCGAGGCCAGCAGGGCCGAGAAGACAGCAGATCTGCGAAGGAGAAGGGGCATGTGCGACTCCCTGGGGTCCGGTCCGACGCGCAGACCGGCGTGGTTCAAGGCGCTATGGGGGCCTTTTGTCTGATCACGGAGGTTACTAAGCGCATAGTCAGGTGCGGATGGTCACTTGTCAACCAGTGACCCTCCGCAGCGCGCGCGGGGCCTACGTGCCCGCAGGGGTGACCAGTTTCAGCGCGAGCCCGGCGTAGAACTCACCGAGCTGCTCCGGCGAGTCGGGGCCGTCGAGGCGGTACCAGCGGACCAGATCGATGCTGAGCGACAACATCGCGCGCGTGACCCGCCTGACGTCGACCTGCGCGAACGTCCCGTCGGCCACGCCGCGCGCGACCGCCTCCCGGAAGTATCCGTTGGTCCGGTGGCGCAGCTCCACGATCTCGCCGTAGTGCTCGGCCGTGAGGGAGTTCAGCTCCATCTGGCAGACCCGCGCGGTCACGTGGTGGCGGGCATGCCACACGGTGTACGCCGAGACGATGGCGCGCAGCCGGTCCGCCGAGCTCTCCACCGCCAGGATGGACGGGTCGCGTACGCGCTCCAGGACCCGCTCGTGACCGACCCGGATGATCTCGAAGAGGACGAGTTCCTTCGAGGGGAAGTGCACGTAGAGGGCGGCCGGGCTGAGCCCGACGCCCCCGGCGATGTCGCGCGTGGTCGTGGCGTGGAAACCGTTCGTGGCGAAGCAGCGCACCGCCGACGACAACAGGCGGCGCTGCACCTCCCCCAGGTCCTGCCTCCACAGGCCGGGGGAATGGTCTCGCAGCCGGGGATCGTCCGCCAAGTCCTGTGCGGTGAATCGGGCCTGCCGTCTGGCCATCCGCGACCCTCGCCCCTTCGACTCCGGGTGCATGGTTTCGATGCCGCCCGCCCGACAGGCCGGCCCTGCCCCGCCACGAGCATTCTACGAGCGACCATGCGCCCAGCCGCCTGGCTGATCAGTCCGCCCGGATCACCGGGAGCGGCGAGCCCGCGATCAGGTGAGCGACAGGCATCCCGTGCTCGCGCAGGGACCAGCCGGGCGGCGCGCGAGCACCGCGCCCTTGCCGGCAAGAAGCTCCCGCGGCGACACGTCCCTGACGTTCCCCAGCGACGTGTCACCGCGATGGGCACAGACCCAGAGCTCGCCGTCGGAATTCACGAACACGCCTTCCTGGCCCGTCACGCACGACCGGATCATGGGGATCCGGCCGGACATCAGGAAATGCCGCAGCCTCTCGAAATAGACCCGGCTCTTGAAGGCGTCCGCCGACTCGTCGATGACGCGCAGCAACTCGGTGCGTTCAGCGGGGGTCAGGGTGCTCATGCTGAGCGGATGGCGGGACGGCACCGACACCGCGAGCAGCTCGACCTGCCATTTCCGCTCCCGCGCCCGGCGTACGAGCTCCTCGACCTCCCTCCAGTTGAGACTGGTCACCACCATGACGATCTGCAGCGGCACGCCCGCCGCGTCGAGACGTTCGATGCCCGCCAGGGTCGCCTTCGTGCCACCGCGAACCTGGTCGGCCGCGTCAGAACTCACATGGTCGATGCTCACGTCGGCGCCGCATCCCAGCCGCGACAGCGCCTCGGCGATCTCGTCGGTCACGCGTACGGCGTTGGTGAAGACGCGGACCGTGTCCACGTGCCGGCGCGCCACTGCCGCCAGCTCCACGAGGTCCGGACGGAGCAGGGGTTCGCCACCAGTGAGCGCCACGCTCCTGACGGGCAGGTGAGCCGTGCACCGCCGCAGCCAGCCGTCGTAGTCGGAAGCCGCGAGCCGGCTGGGCGTGTAGCTGTACTCCCCTGTCTCGAAATAGCAGTAGGTGCAGGTCAGGTTGCACTGGTCGGCCACCATCCACATCTGATGGGTGAGCATCACCACTCCTTGTCGAGGGAGGAGCCACGGGAGAGCGGCAGGTCGAAGTGGAGCCGTTCGCGGCGGCGGCCGCCGATCAGCCCGCTGTCGCCGAAACCCACGTGCAACCGCCCATGGCTCTTTTCGAACAACGTGACGGGCGGGAGCCAGCGGGCTGCCTTGTTGATGCCTATGCCGACCTCCACCATCGGAGCGTCGAACGCGGGCAACGCCCCGAAGCCCTCCTCCGGGGAGAGCCGTCCGCGACGAACCCGGGCGCGTACGTGCCCGCCGCGGCCCACGGACAGTTCGACGGCTCCGTCGAACGACTCCGGCGGAGCCACGACCCACACCTCTCCGTACGGCAGTTGCAGCACGGGAACGTCGAGGAGCGCGGAGGTGAAATCGTCCCTCACCTCGAACGGCCGGCTGACCTCCAGAACCTCCGCGTTCCCCGATCGCACCCTGAGCCGTGTACTGTCCTGGAGCACGGCACGCAACTCCGCGCCGGCCGCGACCACGGTCTCCACGTCGGCCGACAGCGCGCTCAGGTAGGCGTTCCGCAGCGGATCGGCGGCAACGGCGGAGGTCATTCCGTGCGGGAAGTCGACGAAGACCACTTTGATCCCGCAGTCCAGCAGGCGGTAGAGGGCCCGGAGGTCAGCGCCGGCACCCCCGGGGCCGAAGGGGTCGTGATAGATGAGCACGTCCGCGGCGTAGGCGCGGCCGCCCGCGATCAGGCGTCCGCGGCCGTCCGGAGCGGGAGGCGCCCAGCAGCGGTCCCGCGCGGGCAGCCGGACATCGCCGACCTCCATGCCCAGCTCCCGTAGCGCTGCCGGCAGGCCGGTCCAGAGCGGATCGTCACCGCGCCGCACGAGCAGGACCGTCGCCGTGCGCCGGTCCAGTCGCGTGACCGCGTCCGCGATCGCGGCGATCGCCTGCCTCTCCGGTGGCAGCACGGACATCTCAGCCCTGCCGCGCCGGGAGGAGCCGGGCGTCGGCCGGGCTGCGCAGGCCGCACAGGACGGTGATGAGCCGTTCCCAGAACACGTGGAGGACGGCCCTGTCGCACTCGGCCACCCGGTATCCGCCGAGATGCAGCCAGTCCCGGCTCGTGCCGTCCCCGGGGGACACCCAGGTCGGACACCACTGGCGGGCCAGGCCGTGGTCCTCCCGCAGCGCGGTGCTGTCTGCGAGGTCGATGAGCCTGGCCACCGCCACAGGGTCACCGCCGCGCACCGCCAGCCGGGTCCCGCCGCTGCGCAGCGGGATCTCGACCGGCTGTGCCCCTACGGCGTGCAGCCGTCCGGTCAGCACGGCATGGGCTCGGGCGGGCCAGGCAGGAGGGGGATCGAAGAACGCCGGCGACCGTTCCGGCGTGGTGAAGCGGCCGAACGCCGCAACCGGCACACCATCACCCGCCGTCTCCGCCAGCCGGCAGATCAGCCCGGCGCCGAGGTCGGCCAGCTGGTCCTGCTCGGCGGTCGCATCCGCCACCACGAGCCGTTCCTCCCGTCCGCCGTCCTCTCCGGCCTCGTCGCCGGCGAAGCCGTCAGGGAAGGGCGGGAGGAAGGCGAAGAAACGCTCCAGACCGCCGCCGACGGCCTCCCCGACGGCCGCGTCGCCCGCCGCGACGGGCAGGCTGACCTCGAAAAACTCCCGCCTTCTGAGCTCGACGTGGCAGGCCATCCTGAGGTCGCTGGCCGCCTCGAGATGCGGGACGGGGTCGGCGATGAAGCGGGGACGCACCGGGCGGCCGAGCCGGCGCCCGCCGCGCCCTTCGATCCTGGCCACCCGCAGGGTGTTCCGCGGGCCCGCACAGCCCAGGACCAGAACGGGTGACTCCGGCCGGAGCCCGAGGTCGCGCAGCAGGCCGGAGTCGACTCCGAGCAGGCGCAGCCAGCCGGTGGCCGTCGCGAGATAGAACGAACCCTTGTCCCTGACGAGCCAACCGGCATGGGTACGTGCCGCCCCCGCGTTCACGGCAGCACCACCGCCTCCCCGACCATCGCGGCCACCTGTGCCCCCGTGAACTCGGCCGGCTCGGCGGCGAGGGCACGAACGACGTCGTGCAGAGCGCGGGAGCAGGCCTGGAAGGCGGACAACCACCGCCGGGTGCCGGCCGCGAGCAGGTCGTGATAGCGGTCCAGGGACAGGCGCGCGCGTTCGGCGGGCCCGACGCTGAACAGCTGCTGCAGCAGGCGTTCATCGTGCTGCCTGAGGTAGGACCGCGTGATCACGTCGTAGGCCGCGCCTCCCCAGCGTTCCCTGACGTACAACGCCTGCAGCGCCTCCGGCAGGCACTCCTGCGGCCAGAGGAACCCCGGGCCGGTGAAACGGACCCGGTTGCCGAACCATTGATGGGACAGCTCGTGCGGCAGGTACTGGCCGAACAGCGTGGCGGGGAAGTCGAGCAGGCCGGGGTGGACGGCGACGACGCCCGGGTAGCTGTAGGCGTACGCGCCGGGCACCGCCACGTCGACGACACTGACGTCGTCGATCGGCCCCAGCCAGCCGGTGAGCGTCCGAAGAACACGCGTGACCTCGCTGCCCGCGCGCCGGTCGGTCGCGACGACCTCTCCCTGCCGCACCTCGACACGGAGGCGGGGTTCGTCGCCTGGTGGCCAGGCCACAATGAACGGGGCTCCGTGGTGCGGATCCCTGCCGGAGATGAGTCCGCCCTCGCCGATCACCCGGGTCGTGACCCCGGCGACGTGGAAGTCACGCCCGGCCGGGCGGGCCAGCCACGGCTGCTCCGGCACCAGGCCGACTCGTGCGCCGAGGGGGATGGTGTAGGCGATGCGTACGCTGCTCGCGCCGTGCGAGCCGGCCAGGGTCAGCCGGTCCTCCTCGTGCCGCCAGGACATCGGCGAGCCGTCCCCTCCGCGGCATTCCAGCACCTGGCAGCCGGGGCTCAGCGACACCACGAGCACGTCACCGGGGTCGCGCTCGATCCGCGTCTCGACGTGGAGGACGTCGCGGCCGGCACGCAGGCTCGCCGACACGAGTGCGCGGTTCCTGGTTCTCACGACAGGCTCTCCTCAAGCTTCGCCGGCACGGCGACGCGCCGGCGAAGGGCGAGGAGCGGCAGCAGAGCGAGCGCCGTGATGGCCGTCGCCGCGAGCCAGACCTCGCGGAAACCGAACACCGAGATCAGCCCGCCGGCGCCGAGCGTGCCGACGACGCCGACCAGGGTCTGGATGCTCGACCTCGCGGACGTCCAGCTCGTCCGCTTCTCCGCGGGGACCAGGTCGTGCAGCCAGCTGCTGAAGGCCATCAGGTCAAGTCCCAGCCCGATCTCGTAGCAGACCAGGCCGACCGCCCACAGCGGCCAGTGGGGGGCGAGACTCATCATCAGGTATCCGGCGACGCACGCCAGCACGCCCGCCGCGGACAGTGCCGCCAGGCCCCACCGGCGGTCGAGCAACCCGGCGAGCCAGGTCCCCACCGCCATCGCCGCGATCGAACCGGCCAGCACCACGCCGATGCCGCTTTCCGGCAGTCCGAGCTCCTGGGTGGCGAACAGCTGGTAGCTGAGCAGGAAACTGGTGAAGCCGATATGGACCAGTGCACTCTTGTACAGGACGAGCCTCATCGTGGGATCGCGGACGACCAGCCGGGCGTTGGTCCACACCGTGGCGGGGAGGTTCACGAGCCTGCCCTGCGGATCACGGTTGTCGGTGCCCCCCAGCAACACCGCCGCCGTGACGAACGCCAGCGCGGCGGCGGTGAAGAGCACCAGGTGCGCGCCGTGGCTGAGCAGCGGAGTTCCCACGAGGAGCGCCGCCAGCGCGCCGGCGATCATGGAGATGGTGGCGGCCCGCGACAGGACCGTCGTGCGCCGTGCCCCCGCACCGGCGCTCTCCAGCCGGTCGACGAGCCAGGCGGTGGGAGCTCCGGTGATCAGTGCCATGCCCGCGGCCCACACCACCATGGCCACGACGAAGCCGGGCGTGTCGGTGGCGAAGCCGTACATCAGCAGGCCGCTGCCCACGAGCACCGCTCCGGCCGCCGCGGTGCGCTTGCGGCCCCATTGGTCGGCGAGGTTGCCGGCCGGGAAGTCCACCACGGCGAGCACCACGGACCCGAGGGTCAGGACGAAGGCTATTTCCGCCGGCCCGAGCCCCTGCTCGTTCATGCGCAGGATGTAGCCCGTTCCGAACAGCTTGTCCACGACGCTGATCAGTACGCTGAAAAGGCCGAATGACAGGGCCAGCCGGCGCACCGATGGGTCATTCCTCACTGAGACCCCTTCCGACCAGGTCGACGGCGCCGTGCTGGGCCACCGTGGCCTCCATCTCTCCTTCGCCGCGCTCGGCGGCGACCTTGCGCAGCGCCAGATATCCGACGATCGGCGCCGTTGCCCGCCAGGGATCGAAGTAGGCACTCAGCACGAGGGAGGGGGCGTCGGCCGAGCCGCACACCTCCATCGCGGTCAGGTGCTCCGCCACTTCTCGGAACGGCCTGTCGCGTGCGTGGACGAGCAGGGCGGCGAGCGCCTGGCCGCAGTACTTCGCCATCCTCGCGTGGAACCGGGCGGTCACCGAGGGGTCATGGGCGGCAGCGGCGTACAGCTCCTCGCACCAGCGTCCCCATCCCTCGACGAACGCCCGGTTGCCGTGCCGGAGGCAGAGCAGGTGACCCTGGTGACCACGGGCCTGCGCGGTGTGCTGCCAGTGATGGCCGGGGAAACACTCGTGGGCCAGATCCAGTTCGAGGTCGGCCCGATACGCGTAAACGGCCGGCCGGACGAAGACGACCGCCGATCCGCCGCCACGTGATCCGGCGTTCTGGTAGCTCGCCGAGGTGACTCCGGGCACGGCGTCGTCGGACACGTCCAGGCGCAACGTGTCGAGGCATTCGCCGCCGCCGAACCTCGGTGCGAAGATGTCCGGGAGCCGTGCGATCAGCTTGCCGATCTCGTCCGCGGACCCCGGGACCAAGCCGGAGACCGGCGCCCGTGTGCGAGCGATCTCCCGCCTGCACCGGTCGAGCCGGCGCCGCAGGGCATGTTCGAGTTCGTCGGGACCGCAGGCGATGCCGGTACGAGCCCGCAGGCCCGTCTCCCAGACCTGCGCTCCCATGGGACGCATTGCACGGCCTGGCCCGATGGCCCGGGACAACCATGCCGAGAACCCGTCGATGGCCGCATCGGCACGGGCCGTCTCGTCCGCGCATCCCCCGCCGGCGGCATCGCCCACCTGCCGCACCAGGCGACGGCCGGCGGCCAGATGGTGTACGGCGCGCCGGACGTCGGCCTGGCCGCACTCCTCGCGGTCGAGGTTCCGCATCGCCGAGCCGAAGAGGCCGGGCAGATTCGCCAGGAAGGCACGGACCCACGACGGCGGCAGCG
Organism: Nonomuraea sp. NPDC049378; assembly: GCF_055586745.1. Taxonomy (NCBI): domain Bacteria; kingdom Bacillati; phylum Actinomycetota; class Actinomycetes; order Streptosporangiales; family Streptosporangiaceae; genus Nonomuraea; species Nonomuraea sp. NPDC049378. Next base: position 23,934 of record NZ_JBVJHP010000042.1, on the reverse strand, counting down.
GCCGATCGCGGAGGTTGCCCGCGGCCATCTGGGCAAGGACCCCGTAACACTGGCGATCCACCCAGAACTGCGGATCGCGCCGCCAGCTCAGCGCGGTGTCCAGTTCGAAGCGGCGGCCGTCCAGGCACCAGCGCAGGAGGCGCACCTGGTGATCGTCCGCCGAGCCGGACATCTGATCCACCTGGTCGCTGATCGATCGGTACGCCTCGCTCAGCGTGGCGGGGGCGACGGGCGTGGGCTCGATGGCGAACTCGTCCCACGCGAGCGCGTATCCCGGATGGTGCGTGACCGCGACCGTGAAGTACCGCTGTACGAGGCCGGCCCAGGTCGTGGTCATCCCTGGACCGGCAGCCCGGTGACCGCGCACTGCCCCGATCCCGTCTTCGGCATGATCATCACGTCTCGCATGGGGACGCCGAGCAGCAGGGCCATGAGCCGTTCCCACCCGATCGAGGTGTTGTGCAGCGGCGGCGCGCCGAACCGTAGGGCATCGAGGTAGTACCCGTACGTCTCCTCCGGGTCCGCCACCCCCGCGTCGGAGAAGTTCTTCAGCGCCTGCTCGTGATCCACTTCGTTCTGGCTGCCGCTCAGCAACTCGACACCGTTGACGACCAGGTCGTACGAATCGGAGAGTTCTCCCTCGGGGCCCACTCGTCGGCCGAAGAGGCACCTGCTGTGGTGCGAGTGCTCCTCCTGCTTCTCGTCGGACAGGAACGGCTGGCGCCGGATCCACACCGGGCCGAACGCGGGCGGCTGCTCGTTCGTGACGAGCGGGTGGAGGGCCTGCGCGAGCATGCGGACGAAGGCCTCGGCTCGCGCTCCGTCCGCGCACCCCACCAGAGCCACCGGTCCGGACGGGACCAGGTCGGCGATCAGGGCGCCGAGCGTGCCCGACCCGTCGGAGTCGTGCTGGAAGACCGCTTCCGCGCCCAGGTGCCGTTCGGCCGTGCTCCGCAGCGCACGAGCGACGTCCGCGCCGCACTCGGGGACGATGAGCGCCCGAATCCGCTGGCCAGGCCGGCCGAAAGCATCCCCGTCCAGCACGGGCGTGGGGAAGGCGGCGTAGCGGTAGTCGGGGGTGTCCGAGCCGAACCTGCGCATGCAGGCGTCGTAGTCGATGACGGGAAACGGCGCCTTCCTCCACGAGGGGAGGCCCAGGGCGCCGCTCACCCTCTCGAACAGACCCTCAAGGAGGCGGAACTGCTCCTCCACCGAGGTGAACGTGACCGCGAGGTTGAGCTGGGTGAACTCGTACGCCTTCAGCGGTGACGCGCTCCGTTCCGTGCGGAAGCACCGGCTGAACTGGAAGGCGCGGTCTATGCCGCCGATCGCGCACAACATCGCCGGCACGGTGGGCGACTGCAACAGCCAGCTGCCCGATTCCGGGTCGGCGGGGCCGGTCACCCGCAGTTCGGACTCGCCGTACTCCCTGGTGGCCCGCCATAGTTGCGGCGTGTTGGCTTCGACGAAGTAGTGCTCCGCCAGATGGCTCCTGGCGGCCGTGACCGCCCGATCGGCGGCTCTGAGCAGGTCGACCGCCTCGCCGCTCCTGAACCTGAGATAGGAGTAGGGGGAATCGCTCCCGCTCACGTCCTCCGGCAGGGCGGCCGTCGCGGGCCAGACACGTGCCGACGCTCCGACGTACCCCGTGGCCGACCTGGTCGCCCGCACCTCGACGGCGTCGCCGGTCCGGACGCCGGCGAGCTCGGCGCACGGCACGACGGCTATGGACCCGGTCGAGTCGGCCACCTGTACGGTGTCCGCGGTCCGGCCGGTCACCCAGCCGCACACGCGGATCCTGCTGCCCGGCGGCACCCCCGCCGCCTCGGCGGCCATGGTCCGGGGGGTCATCGTCGCGTACCGATCGAAGGCCTGGTGAGCACGAAGGGCACCATGGTCTTGAAGAACTTGCAGCGGTCGGGGTTGAGACCGCCGCCGTTGAAGAGGCGCTCGAGCGTGCAGGGTCCGCCGCACACCATGCCGGCGACGCAGCCGTCGCAGTCGTCCACGGTCGTGGCGTCGTAGTGCCAGTCGGCCACGCGCTTCTGCGAGATCTGGTGCACGCTCGGGGTGGTGACCCGTTCGTCCTGGTGCCACACGATGCAGAACGACAACGACCCGTCCGCTGCGACGTATCCGCCCCAGTGCGCTTCCTTGCCCGTCGGGTTGCCGTCGAAACAGCGGTCGGGCTGCGGCATGCGCTTGTTGATGAGCTCCACCAGGAAGGCGCCCAGCGAGTGGAACTCCACCCCGCGGCTGTTGCAGAACAGCCATGACTCCTGCACGGACCGGGAGAGCAACAGTCCGTCCACCTCCCAGCCGTCCGCCGTCGGCTGCGGGGCGTTCACCGCCACGCTCTGCGCGCCGAGCTCCTCGACCACGAACCGGACGATCTTCGGCAGGATCTCCACGGTCTCGGGCAACAAGGTGATGAGGAAGCGCGGCTCACCGCCGGCGGCCCGTATCTCCTTCACCGCCTTGATCACCAGGTCGTAGCTGCCGCGGCCGTTGTGGAACACGCGATGGCGGTCGTTGATCTCCTTCCAGCCGTCCAGGCTGATGGTGAGGCTGATGTCGTGTTCGGCCAGCCACCGGGCGCGTTCGCCGGTCATCAACGTGCCGTTCGTGGTCATCTCGTGGGTGAATCCCGCGATGCGCCCGGCCGCGACGGCCTCTTCGAGCACTCGGGTGGTGTCCTGGATCAGATCCCACCTCAGCATCGGCTCCCCGCCGAAATACTGCACGGTCGGCCACCCGCCGAGGTTCTGCTGGATGAGCCATTCGACATGCTCGAGAAAGCGCTCGGCCGGGGCCGGCTGCTTGGGCAGATCCTTGTAGATGACCTCTTCGACGAAGCAGTAGTCACATTTCAGGTTGCACCGCTCCGTCAGGGACATGCGGAGAAAGCTGAACTTGCCGTCGCGGGTCTTGCGCTGCGCCAGGCGAATGTCGGTGAGCTTGTCGAGCAGGCGGCGCTCTTCGACCCGGTCCACGGGAACCAGCAGGCCAGAGTCCACGAGCACCTGCTCCGTCGCCGCTGACGCGGCTTCGATCGGGCGCGGCCGCTCGAACGAGCGCCACACGTCCGCGTCGTCCTGATCGCCCTCGAGCACCTCGAGCGTGAGGCTGTTGAAGAACGTGACACCCGCCTCCTGAGGCAGCACGTGCCCGTACTTCGACTGCTTGTAGATGGTCAAGTCACTCACCTCGCCTTGCCACGACCACTTGCGGGCCGTCATACGTCGACTTCCGTTGTCCGGTGGCGTAGTCGCCCACCAGTTCGCACAGGCGCAACCCGGCGGCCTTGAGCAGCAGCAACATTTCCGCCGGATACACGTAACGCATGGTCAGTTCCGTGAACAGCGCAGGGCCGAGCACCCCGTCGGGCCCTATCCGCCGGTGCGTCATGCGGAGTTTCTCCCGCTGGCTGAGCGGCTCCACCAGCACGGTCTGCTCCGCCAGGTATTCCGCGCCGTCGCGGGTCTGGAATCGGTGGGACTGCGCGGCGGCCGACCCGTCGGCCAGGAGGCGGAGATCCGGCGTGAAGATGTCGATGACCACGACCCCGTCGTCGGTGAGGTGGCGGCGCATGGTCGCCAGCGTCGCCAGCTGGTCACGCTGCGTCAGGTTGTAGAGGAAGACGTTCCCCGGCATCGTGATGAGCGGGAAGCGCCGGCCGAGGTCGAGGTCGCGCATGTCGCCCGTGTGCAACGACAGCCGCTGCCGCACGTCGGCGGGCTCTGCCGCCATCCGGCGGCGTACGGCGCCGAGCATGCTCTCCGAGAGGTCGATCCCGACGACTTCGTGACCGTCCCTGACGAGCGGGAGGGCGAACCGGCCGGTCGCCACCCCGATCTGGAGCACCGGGCCGCCGTACTTGGCCGCGAGCGAACGCAGGTGGTCGATCGCCGGGTTGCCCTCCCCGTCGGCCAGCAGCGGGGAGTGGTCGTAGAGTGCGGCCAGCTCGTCCCCGTACCAGTTTCCCGTGTCGTCAGCCACAACACGCCCCCGCTTCCGCCACAAAGGGGTCGGCGGGCGCCAGAACCTCTTCGATGTCGCCCAGCCGCAGAACTCCCTGCAAGGTGAGCTCCAGATGATCGGGAGTCGCCTCGACCAGTTCCTCGGCGGCCATCCACTCGATCTCGGGTCCGAAGACGTCGTGCGGCGACGCGCCGAACCGGGCCTCGAACGCGTGGAGTGAATACCGCCGTTCGCGAATGCCGTAGGAGAGGTGCCGGACCATCCGCGCCCGATGGTCCAGGTGATCGGCCGTCACGGCGGTCTCGGCGCGGGTGCCGGCCCGTGCCACATAGCTGTTGATGTTGCGATCGTTCTCGTAGACCACGTCGTTCAGCTGGCTCGCGGCCGCCTGCCCCACGCCCAGCCAGTCCTGTCCCCTCATCTGCCACAACCCGTACTGGTGGTGGTGCTCGGGGCCGCGGCTGTAGTGGAAGCTCGTGTATCTCTCGTATCCGGCGGCCCGCAACATCGAGTCCGCGACCAGGAGTTGCTCCTGCCGCTCCATGAACTCCGTGCTGGACCGCCTGCCGGTCGCGATGAGCGAGTTGAGGCGCGTCTGCGGATAGACCCACAACGGGTACAGCGCGATGTGGTCGACCTCGAAGTCGAGGGCCGTCCGTACGTCGGCCGCGATCACCTCGGTTCCGCCACCGGGCAGGCCGTAGATCAGGTCGATGCCGACGGAGGGCAGGCCGGCCTGTTTCGACTGGGTGATGGCGCGCATCGCGTCGTCACGCTCGTGCCGGCGTCCGACGGCCTCCAGCACCTCGTCGTTGAAGGTCTGCACGCCCATGTTGAACTTGATGTTGCCGGCGGTTTTGAGGACCTCCAGCTTGTCCGGCGTCACGGACGTGGGGAATCCCTCGACCAGTATTTCCGCATCCGGGCTGCCCCTGAGGTAGTGCCGCATCCGAGCCAGCAGGTCGTCCAGCTGGCGGGGGCTCAACATGGTGGGTGTCCCGCCGCCGAGTTGGGCGGTCTCGAACGAGGCGTCGCGGAAGGCGCTGTCCTCGGCGTGGAAATCCAGCTCCGTGTTCAGCGCTCCGGCGTACCGGTCGATCAGTTCGGGAGTCACGCTCTTCCCGACGACGGTCACAAAATCGCAGAAATAGCATCGCGTTACACAGAACGGCACATGGACGTACAGTGCCAGCGGGTCGGATCCGAGGCGAACCTTGCGCACCTGGTCGACCTGCTGTTCAGTGCTCGGCATTTTCGGCTGGAATCTGACAGGAAAGGGCAGGGAAGTCTTACTCGCTCCCCTGCTCGTGCTCAGGTCGTCGGTCATGGGCGCAGATCCTCGAGAATCGTCACAGGCGGGTCAGGCGGCGCCCACCGATCTGTCGGGCCGGGGAGCGCCGCCCCTTGCTGCATCGACGACTATGCGACTAGTCGTTTTCCTGCCGGCCGTCAGCGATGGCGCTGATCAGCTCCTGCTCGAAATCTCCGAAATCGGCGAAGTCGGAAGTGATGATGTGCCCGGACCGGGAACACGGATTGCCCTCGGGGGCGGACATCTCGATAACCTTTGACTTCAGCATTTTGACACCTCCTCTGTTTTTTGCTGTTTCGAGCATAGGATTCACTGCAGCTGGCAACCGGCAATTACTTCGGCAAGATGCGGCATTTCCGGCACTATCGCGGATCCAGCAGGGACCGATGCCAGGCGGGGCTGACGTTGCCGCCCGACATCACGGCCGCGACCGGTCCGCGGTCCCTGCTACGCCCCCGGAGCATCGCCGCGCAGGCGACGGCCCCGCTGGGCTCCGCGACGATGCCCTCGGACTCGGCGAGCAGGCGCGCCGCCCGGGCGATCTCCGTCTCCGAGACGGTCTCCATGGCATCGGCGAGCCTGCGCACCAATGGCCACGCGTGGTGGCCCAGGCTGGGCACCCGCAACCCGTCCGCGACGGTTCTGTAGGTGTCGGCGACAGGCCAGGCGGTCAGCTCCCCCCGCCGGAAACTCTCGCAGGCGTCCGCCGCCAGTTCCGGCTCGACCCCGATGACCCTGGTCGTCCCCAGCCCTTTGAGGGCGACCGCCGTGCCCGCCAGCAGGCTTCCCGTGCCCGTGGGCAGGTAGACCGTGCCCAGTTCCCGGCACTGCGCCGCCAGTTCCAGCCCCACGGTGCCCTGCCCGGCGATGACCTCGGGCAGGTCGCAGCCGATCAGCGCGAGACCGCGTCGATCGCGGATGTTCGCCGCGACGGCGTCCAGGGAGTCGGGATCGGTGACGACGACATCGGCACCGAGCGATCTGAGCGCGTCGACCTTCACCTGCGGCGCGCTGTGCGGGACCACGACGGTCGCCGCGACCTCCAGGAGCGCGGCGGAATGGGCGACCGCACGTCCGTGATTGCCCGACGACGTCGCAACCGCACCTGGCAGCGCCCTCGCGTCGTGGAGCTTCAACATCGCGAAGAGGGCTCCGCGGATCTTGAAGGAGCCCGTGGGCTGCCCGTGTTCCGTCTTGAGCCAGACCGGCCGGTTCCCGGCCGTCCCCAGCCGGCGCAACGGGGTACGGGGAAGGTGCGGCTCCAGCCGTTCAGCCGCCTCGATGACATCGTCGAGGACCACGGCGCCGGCGGCGGCCAGGGGGGGCTCCATGAGGCTCTCGCCATCTCCGGTCACGGTATGGAGGCCAGCAGGACGCGACGCACCAGGTTCAGCAGGACGATCTCCGGTGACGTACCTCGGTTCTCCACGCGTACGAGTCCGGCCGCGGCCATCGCGTCGACCAGGTCGATGGCCGCGGAGAGGGAGAGCTCCAGCTCGGCCGCGACGTCCTCGATGGACCACCGCGCAGCGCTTCGCGCCAGCCGGCGCGCGTGCTCGCGCTGGTGGCCCGTCAGGACGTCGCAGCTGTTCGCGACCGCCTCCCAGACGGGACCGAACTCGCCGGGCAACGCCCGGTCCGGCGTACCATCCGCGGCCGTGATCAGGTCGTGGAGCAGCACCTCCACGCTGAGCTCCGCGCTGCGGGCGGCCGCGATCTCCAGGGCGAGCGGGAGGCCGTCCAGGTTCCGGCACACCTCGGCAACGGTCGCCGGGTCGGCATCGGGAAGGCCCGAACCGGTCCGCCCCTGGTGCATGCGATCGAAGAACAGCCGGACGGAGTCCGGCTCCGCAAGCTGGGCGGGAGCGTTCCTCCTCGGCGGAACGGGGAGCGGCGCCAGCCGGAGCGACAGCGCTCCCCTGGCGCGCCACGGAGCGGCCGTGGTCGCCAGCACCCGCAGCCGCGGACAGGCGCGGAGGAGGGCGAAGGCGAAGCCCTCGACGGAGGAGCCGCCGGGCAGCCCGTCCAGAACGATCAACGCGTCGTTGCCGCCGATCAGCCGGGCCAGCCTGGCGCTCGATCCGGCATCACCGCGGATCGCGTCCAGGGCGACGACCACGGCGGGCGCCTGGGGCAGCCCGCCGTCCGTACCCTCCCCCAAAGGGACCCAGAGGACGGGCCAGCCGTTCTGTTCACGCAGGCGCAGCGCCACCTCCATGGCCAGCCGGCTCTTCCCCACGCCGCCGAGGCCGCTGACCACCGCGAGCCGGCTGTCTCCGGCGGTCAGCGTACGGCTGAGGGCGTCCCGGTCACCGAGGCGGCCGACGAACGAACTGAAAGGGTGCGGCGGGCGGGGATCAAGGCCGCCGTCGGCGGGCTCGGCTCGTGCGGCGGCATCGTTCAGCAGGGCGCACGAGATCCTGTCCAGCTTGAGCGTGCCGGCGAGCAGGTCGAGGGTCTGCCGCCGCGGCTTTCTGATGCACCCGGACTCGATATTGCGAACGGTGCGAACGCTCACGGTGGACAGATCCGCCAGGTGCTGCTGGCTCAGTCCACGTTGCTCCCTGTGCTCTCTCAAGAGGTCGCCGAGCCCCAGAGGCCTCACCACAGGCTCGGCGAACATGTTGTCGAATGGTGCAGAAGAAGGCACGGAATCCCTCCCGTGGCAAACATCAGCGGTGTTGCCCGCGGCCTCCATCGTTGGACGCTCGCGTTCGCCCGCGTAAGTGGTCAAATGCTGCCTATGGCATGAAGCGGCCACCCGCGTTGCCGCCCGACGTATAGCGACTTCATAGCCGCCTCATATCGCCTCTCGCTAGACAGGGCGGAACGGAGGAGTCCAGAGCGCAGGGAGGGCTCATGTTCGAGGCGTTGGGCATCGACGATGTCGCCGAAACGGTGTACCTCGCGATGCTCGAACATCCCCAGGCCGGAGTCGAAGACCTGATGCGGAACCTCGGCATGGAGGAACACCAGGTCCGTCAGGCCCTGGACGACCTGGCACGCATGTCCTTGTTGCGCATCTCCGGATCCGCCGGCGAGGTTCTCGTGCCCGTCAACCCCAAGACCGGGCTCGCTGCCCTGCTCGCCCGGCAGCAGACTGAGATCGCCAAGCGGCAGCAGGAGCTCGAGGAGAGCAGGGCCTCGCTCACGGCGCTGCTGGACGTGTACGCGGAGAGCCGAGTGCACACGTCCGCAACCGGGATCGACCGGCTCGAGGGCGTCGACACCGTCAGGGCAAGGCTCCGCGAGCTGTCCGAGACCTGCACATGGGAGGTCGCTTCCTTCATGTACGGCGGCGCCCAGCCGGAAGCGAGCATGGCCGCCAGCAGACCCCTGGACAGGGACGCGATCGACCGCGGGGTCCGGCTTCGCACCATCTATCTGGACAGCGTCCGTAACGACCCGGCGACCTGCGCCTACGCCCAGTGGCTCTGCGACATGGGAAGCGAGGTCCGCACGACCTCCGTGCTCCCCATGCGCATGCTCATCGTGGACCGGCGGATCGCGGTGGTGCCCGTCGACATGGAGAGGCCCTGCGCCGCTGCCGTGGAGGTCGCCAATCCTGGCCTGCTCACGGGGCTGGTCGCGCTGTTCAACTTCGCGTGGAAGAACGCGGTGCCGTTCGGCACACGGCGGCGGCGGCACGACGACGGGCGGACCGCACAGGAGAAGCAGGTCCTGAGACTCCTCGGCCTGGGCCACACGGACGAGATGGTCTCCAGGCGGCTCGGCGTGTCGGTCCGCACGGTCAGGCGCACCGTGTCCGCGCTGCAGGAAAGGCTCGACGCGAAGAGCAGATTCCAGGTCGGCGCGCGAGCCGTCGCCCTGGGCTGGATCGACCAGGACGACCTGGAGTAGGTCACCCGTCAGAGGACGATCGCCGGCCGGATCACCCAGAGGACGTCCGGCGGCATGGCGACGGCCGTCGCACGACGGCACAGTTGCTCGGCCGTGAAGCGGGCCGCGTACGGGTCCGCGGCGCGGAGATACACGACCAGGACGAGCAGGCCGTCCCGCGCCTCCGTGAAGATGTGCTCCGTGCAGTCGTTACCGGCGGCTGAATCGGTGAGGGCGGCACGCAGGCCGGTTTCCGATGCTCGCCGGCCGGGCGTGTCCACCACGATGAGAACGCGGTACATGGTCAGGCTCTCAGAGCCGGTGGGCAACCGCGTCACGCCCTCAAAGAGAACATTCCCCCACCGCCTTCGGCAGTGGTCAATTCCTGCCACAGGCGAATCCTGTCCATGGCCGACCGGCTTGACGAGAGATGGACGGTTGCTGCCAGGCAGACACCTGCCAGTCACAGCACGCTGATTCGGGGGCGAGCTCTGGTAATAGTCAGAATGCGCCAGGAAACGCACGCAACGCCGGGACGACCGGTGAACGTGGTCAGCACGAATGATGCGGCTCGTATGGTGACCGCCCGGCAAAGGAGGTTCTGAATGACGGAGAAAGCTCCCCCTGATGTGGCGGAGAGCCGCCGGTCACTGCAAATTCTCCGGTACGCGTGCGTCCGCCTGCTGGAAATCTCGGCCGGCGCGCTGGTGAGGGTCGCCGACTCCCAAACCAAGGTGGCCCTCTCGCGCGATGTGTGGAGCCTCGCGCAGGCGGCCGACCACCTCGGCCGGCGGTTGCCCGGCCTTCGTTCCTCCGCTGAGGCGATGACGCCTGTCGCCGGATACGCCGAGTTCACCAACGGCTTGATCCGGATCAGCGATCCGGCGGAGCAGTACGACCTCCTGGTGTCGCAGGCGTTTCCCGAGCTGCGCGACGTCGTCTGCCTCTGTCAGGCCCGGCACGACCAGTTGGCGGACGAGGCTTCTGTGTCGTGTCTGAAGAGCGTGGCGGAGCAGTTGGACAAGCTCACCCCGCCGACCGGCGGCGCCACGTCCGGTGGGAGGGGAGAGCTGGCGCGCGGCATCGAGGGCCTGGACCGGGACGAGCAGATCCCTCCGCCGCTGTCCGCGCTGGAGTCGATTCCCCGCCGGCCGGGCCGGGAGGCCGGACTCGCCGAAGGCGCTTCCTCTGCTTCCGGACTCGTCCGGCACCTGCACGACATGATCTTCGGCATCGAGATCTGCGCTGCCGAGATCTGCGCGGCCCTCATCGCCCATCACCCCGAGGCTCCATGGGGCCTGCGGTACGACCTGGCCAAACAAGTTCGGGACGAAGGGCGCCATTTCGAGCTGATAGCCAACCGCATTTCCGAGCTCGGCGGCCAGATCGGCGACCATCCCATCAAATTCGACGTGTGGGACAAGTTCACCCTCGGCCGTACGCTGCCCGAACGCATCAACATCGAACAGCGCATGGGCGAGGGCATCGGACTGGACGGCGGCATGGTGATCTACCGCGCCCTCAAGAAGATGGGCGACGAACGCACCGCCCTGCTCTTCGACTACATCAACGCGGACGAGGTCACCCATGTCGGCAACGGCAACCGCTGGCTCCGCGAACTGCTCGGCAGCGACGAAGCCGTCGCCGCCCTCGACGCGGAGACCCGCCGGCTCCTGGCCGCCGCGAACTGGCCCACCGTCAGCCCGATGCCGCTCAACGTCGAGGATCGTGTCCTGGCCGGCTTCACCGAAGCCGAACTGGCCGAGCTACGCCCCGGCACCTGAGTCGTGCGAAACTCCTTGCCCGTCGGTCGTCCGCCGTTCCGGCGGGGCGCCGGTCCGGTTTCGCCGCCCGGTTCGAACGGCCAGGCCCACGTGACCTCGGCCAGCAGCCCGCCACGCGCGGCCACGATCGTCGCGCCGGCACCCGAGTCGCCGTGCTCCGTCCAGTATTCGGAGGTGACCAGGGCCTGCACGCCGTGCCACCCCCAGCGGTCGAAGCCCGTCACGTGTCGCCCGGGAGCCCGCTAGCCGGCGGTCGGTGGAGCGTCGCGGGCGGGCGGCCGCGTGAGCCGCCCGAGTTCTTCGAGCGCGGTGACCAGGTCGGCGATCTGGTCGAGTGCGGCGAAGGCATGGCCGGCGCCGGCCGGGTCGACGCCTTCGAACAGTTCCAGCCCGACGAACGCGGCAGAGACCGCCCTGGCCAGCCCGGCGACGTCGACGAGTTCCGCGAGCAGGCTCCCGGCCAGCACCCGTACGAGCACCTGCTCGATCTCCTCGGTCCACAGCGCGAGCCCGGCGGCGGTGGCGGGGGCCAGCCGTGGCTGCGTCTGCGCGCCGGCCAGCAGTTGGGCCAGGACGGCGACGTGGCCGCCGTCGCGCTCCGCAGCGTGCAGGTCCCGGCCCAGCGCCAGGAGCTCGCCGAGGGTGCGCACGTCGTTCAGGCGGTCGCGGTGGGCGGCGACCCGCTGCTCGGCGCCGTGGCGGCAGGCGGCGGCCAGCAGCTCGTCGACGCTGCCGAAATGGTAGAAGACCAGCGCCTGGTTGACCCCCGCCGCGGCGGCGACGGCACGCGCGGAGGTCTTGGCGATGCCCTGCTCGGTGAGCGTCGCGAGCGCGCCTTCGAGCAGTTTCGTCCGCGTGTCGTTGCTCATGCTCGCGCTTCCTCGCGGACCGGCCGCAGATCGGTGCGTACGCCATGGGCGGCCACGTCGATGTGCTCGGCCGTGAAGGAGCCCTCGTAGCCGAAGAGCGGCCCGAAGTAGCGGTTGGAGACGGTGACCTGGATGCGGAAGCGCCCCGCCTCGTCGTCGTACGATTCCCTGACCAGGGCGTCGCCCCTGATCAGGGCCGGCACGCGGGCGTCGACCGGGCCCTCGCGGAAACGCTGCTCGCCGGAGCGGATGACCAGGGCGCCGCTCGGGTCCGCCCGGACGTGCAGGTCGGTGGCGAGGTGCTGGTGCGTGCCGAGGTAGTCGACGACGCAGCCGCGCTCGGGGCTGAAGATCATCGTGGCGTCGAAGCGTTGCGGCCGGCCGGGGAAGGCGAAGGTTCTGACGAAGGTGACCGTCTCGCGGCCGAAGGAGTCGCGGTAGGGGACGTTCTCGATGGTGAAGGGGATGTCGCGGCCGCTGCGCGGCACCAGGATGTGCCGTGTGCCGCCCAGCGCCAGGAAGGGCCGCAGCCAGGCGCCTCCGTGCCAGACGCGATCCATCACGCCGCGGCCGACGCAGGCCTCGCCGCTGCCGAGGCCTGCGGAGAAGCGTCGCTGGATGCGCGGGTGCAGCCGGTCGAAGCCGGCGCCCAGGGCCTGCTGGAAGATCGAGGTCATGACCACCTCAAGGAGTTCAGGAGGGCGGGCGGGGTGGCGGCTCCGCTTCCGGGCGGGCGGCGCAGGCAGCGCCGGGCCGCCGGAGCGTCACGCGACGGCGGCAGCCAGAGCGCGGCGATCGCCACCGGCACGGCGGCCGGCGGCGCCACCGCCGCGGCGACTCCGACGGCCAGCGCGCGTGCCGCCACGCCGGCGAGCGCGTGCCGCAGCGACCGTTCGGGCGTGATGCCGCGCTCGCACCACAACCGCAGCCGGTCGAACGACCAGGCCGTGGCCCACCCCATGAGCGGGCGCAGGACGAGGCGGTCGGCGATCCGGCCGGGGCGCCCCCAGCGCGGCTCGTAGTCGTAGCCGGTGACGAAGCGGATGCCGTCCCCGCCGGGGAGGTAGCGCCAGTAGCCGCGGCCTCGCGCGATCGGTGAGAGGGGGTGCGGGGAGGCGAAGCGGAGAGCCGAGGTGCGGGTGCCGTCGGGGCGTCGCTTCTCTCCCGCCGCGATGCCCGTTCCCGAGACGAGCAGGCCCGGCAGGAGGCGGACTCCGTACCTGAACCGCTGCGGCTCCCCCTCCGCGCGGGCCAGGTGGTCGATGTGGGTGAAGCGCAGGTCCCAGCGCTGGTGGTGTGCCGGATCCTGGGTGCGGTGCCAGAGCAGGTCCAGGTCGGCGCGTATGCGTGCCTCGACGTACAGCTGCATGGCCGCCTCTCCCTGTTTGAGCGATCGCTCAAAACCGAAGTGTACGATTTGAGCGCCCGCTCGAACAGGGGGCGGGTCGCAAGCGCATGACCTTATCCGCTCGGTATGTGTCCCGATATGACCGAGTATTTCCACTAGTTACCGATCTAACGTGGAGGCCGGTTCCAGGGGGGACCGAACGAATCGGCACATCGAGGAGCAGGTCATGTTCGCAATCTCACGCCGCCCACTGCGGCGGTCCGCCGGCACAGGGGCAGCCGCTTTCCTGCTCTCAGCGGCAGTGATCGGCTTGGCGCCCGCACCGGCCTCAGCACATTCCCTGTCCGACATCGTGCGCTCGTCGGAGGGATGCGGCTGGTCATCCGGGTCCTACACCAACCAGGACTCCCGCTCCGCCGTCAACCGCAACGGCTCCAGGTACGGCACGGTGTACCTGCTGTGGAGCGGCACGTACGGGGAGAACTGCGTGGTGACCCGCAAGGAGAGCTGGCACGGCACCCCCACCTGGACCAACGCCGAGCTCCACTACCGCAGCTCGGGCAGCGGCGCCGAGGGCGTCGTGCAGGACGAGGGCCAGTACGGCCACTACGCCGCGATCACCCAGAAGACCTCAGGACACTGCGTGCGGTTCCTCGGCTCGATCAGCAGCGGCGGCCACGGCGGCCCACTCGCCACGGGCAGCCGCGACGAGTGGGGCAACTGCGGCTGACGGCGCCGCGCGAACCGGGTCGTGGCTCAGCCGGCGGCGGGGACGAGCCCGACCCGGTAGGCGAGGACGACCGCCTGCACGCGGTCGCGCAGGTCGAGTTTCATCAGGATCCGTGACACGTAGGTCTTCACGGTCTCGACGGTGATGGACAGCTCCGCGGCGATCTCCGCGTTCGACAGGCCGCCGGCGATCTGTACGAGCACCTCGAGCTCGCGGGGGGTCAGCGCGCGTACGACCTCCTGCCTGGCCGGGTTGGCGGTGTCGGCGGGGCGCAGGCGGGCCGCGTAGTGGCCGATGAGGGTGCGGGTGACCGCGGGGGCCAGCAGGGACTCGCCGCGGACGATCGTCCGCACGCCGTTGACCAGCTCCGCCGGTCTGGCGTCCTTGAGCAGGAAGCCGGCGGCCCCGGCCCTGAGCGCTTCGTAGACGTACTCGTCGACGTTGAACGTGGTGACGACCAGCACCTTCACCGGAGCGGCGATGCCGGGCCCGGCCAGCTGCCTGGTGGCCTCGATGCCGTCGAGGACGGGCATCCGGATGTCCATCACGACGATGTCCGGGCGCAGCCGCCGCGCGGCCTCCACCGCGGCGCGGCCGTCGGCGGCCTCACCGACCACCTCCATGTCGGGCTGGGCGGAGAAGACGGTGACGTAGCCTGCCCGCACGAGCTCCTGATCCTCGCAGATGAGCACCTTGATCGGGGTGTCGGTCATGCCTGGCTCCTGGTGGGGATGGAGGCGCGGACACGGAAAGCGCCGTCGGGGCCGCCTGCGGCGACCAGATCGCCATCGAGCGTGCGCAACCTCCTGCGCAGCCCGTCGAGACCGCGCCCGCCCGAGGGCAGCGCGAGGGCCGCGCCGGCGGGCCCGTCGCTGGTCACCTCGATCGCGATGCGGTCGGGATCGTGGTGCACCGTGACCCGGGTGGGCCGTCCTGTCGCGTGTTTCATCGCGTTGGTGAGCGCCTCCTGCACCACCCGGTAGGCGGCCAGCTCCACGTCCACGGCCCGGGGGCGCGGCTCGCCGTACTGGAACAGCTCGACGGGCTGGCCGGACGCGCGGGCCCGCTCGACGAGGTCGCCGATCCTGTCCAGCGCCGGCGCGCGGTCGTCCGCGGCGCCCGACTCGCCGGTCGCCTCCAGCACGCCGAGCAGGTGCCGCAGCTCCGTGAGAGCCCGCCGCCCGGTGTCGCCGATGGAGGCGAGCCCGGCCTCGGCCCGGTCGGGCGCCGCTCCGACCACCAACTGTGCCGCGTCGGCCTGGACCACCATGGCGGTCACATGATGCGTGACCACGTCGTGCAGCTCACGGGCGATGCGTGCCCGCTCGGCGGCCTTGGCCACGTCCGCGGCGAGCCGCCGGCGTTCGGCCTCCTCCGCCTGCCGGCGGCGCATCCCCACGCCGGCCATCCAGATCACCACCAGCGTCAGGTAGAACGCGAGGAAATCCTGGACGCGAGTGGGCGACCCGAGGCTGCTCAGGACGACCGCCAGCGTGGCATAGCCGGCGCTCGCCGCCGCGGCGAGGCCGGGACGGAACCGCTCTTGGTGGGCTCCGGCCGCGTACACCGCCAGATAGAGCCCGATGCTGGCGAACGTCGGCGGGTAGGACAGCGCCTGGTGCGCGGC
Source organism: Nonomuraea sp. NPDC049378 (assembly GCF_055586745.1). Classification (NCBI taxonomy): domain Bacteria; kingdom Bacillati; phylum Actinomycetota; class Actinomycetes; order Streptosporangiales; family Streptosporangiaceae; genus Nonomuraea; species Nonomuraea sp. NPDC049378. The sequence continues at coordinate 8,443 of NZ_JBVJHP010000042.1, read as the reverse complement.
GAAGGCGGCGCCGATGACCGCCAGGCAGGCCGCGGGCCGGCGACGGCGCACGGCCAGCGGCGCGGACTGGGCCAGGACCAGCGCCACGGCCGGCGCGTCCGCCGGGCGTCGTGGCAGGTCGCCGAGCTGCGCCGCGATGGCGGACAGCGTGGGTACGAACGCCAGCAGCGTGAGCAGCACAGCCAGCGTGCCGTCCTTGGCGAACGTGGAGCGAGCACGCCAGAAGCCCGGCCAGGAGCGGACGGCGCCCGGGACGTTCGCGAACACCCGGCAAGACTAGCTGCGCCCACCGCCACCGGGCGCCAGGGTGCCGCGCCGGCCGTGGCGCCGGGCTCGCCCCGCGGCTCCGGCCCCGCACACCTTCACGGCGGGTCGAGGGTCTTCGTGAGCCTGGTCAGCGCCTCGGTGATCCGCTCCGGCGTGAGACCGAGCACCGTGCGCTGGTAGCCGTACACCTCGGGGGCGAGGGGGGCGAGCAGGACGTCGGCCAGCGCGTCCATGCAGGGCGTGCCGGCGGCGGCCAGGAGGGCGCGCACGTGGGCGCGCCAGAAGCCGTATGCGCCCGTCTCGAAGCGGGAGCGGCCCACCTCTGAGCCGAGCACCAGGTGAGAGTGGTCCTCCAGCAGGTCCACCATGGCAGCGTAGAAGGCGGCCAGCCGCTCGGCGGGCGGCGCGCCCGGGCCCAGCGGCGGCTCGCCGCGCAGCAGGCGTTCCTGCAGCTCCCGCTCGTGCGCGTCGAGCAGGGCGACGGCGATCGAGGCCCTGTCGGGGTAGCGGCGATAGAGCGTGCCCCGGCCCACCCCGGCCTTCCTGGCGATGTCGTCCATCGTCACGTCCTCCGGGGACCGCTGCGAGAACAGCTGCGCGGCCGCCTCAAGGATCCGCGCCCGGTTTCGCGCGGCGTCGGCTCTCTCCATGCGTTCGATTGTATGTGGACACATCGTCCACTTATACTCAAACGGACACTGTGTCCACTTAATGAGGAGAGATCATGCTGCTGCACCTGGACTCCAGCGCCCGCCGGGCGTCGTTCTCACGCGAGCTTTCCCGCCGGTACGCCGAGACCTGGCGCGCGGCGCACCCCCAGGCCGCGTACGTCCACCGCGACCTGGCCGCACACCCCGTGCCGCACATCGGCGAGGCGTGGACGGAGCTGTGCGACCACATCCTGAAGCACGAGATCACCGACATCGCGCGCTATCGGGAGGCCGTCCGCACACCCGCCCAGCGCCAGGCGTGGGCCGTCGTGGAGCCGCTGCTCCACGAGGTGGTCGCGGCCGACGTCATCCTCATCGGCACGCCGATGTACAACTACTCGATCCCCTCGACGCTCAAAGCCTGGCTCGACCAGATCACCTTTCCCCGGATGTCACTCGAAGGCCGCTCCTTCGTGGTGACGAGCGCGCGCGGCGGCGCGTACGGCCCCGGCACGCCCCGCGAGCCGTACGACCATCAGGAGCGCTACCTGCGCGACTTCTTCAAAGGCCACTTCCAGGTGGAGAACGCGACCTTCATCCACGCCGAACTGGTCAACGCCCGCCTCGACCCGGCGCTGGCGCACCTGCGCGAGCAGCACGAGAAGTCACTGGCCGCGGCACTCGAGGAGGCGGCCCGATGAACTGGCTGATCCTGATGCTGGCCGGTCTGATCGAAGTGGCCTGGTCACAGAGCATCAAGCCGACGCACAACTTCACCCGGCCACTGCCCACACTCATCTGCCTGGTCCTCATGGCCGCCGCCGTCTGGCTGCTGTCCCAGGCCATGAACACGCTGCCGGTCGGCACCGCGTACGCCGTCTTCACCGGTATCGGCGCCGTGGGGGCGATCACCCTGGGCATCGTCGTCAACGACGACCCCGTGTCGGCGGGAAGGATGGTGGCGCTCGCCCTGATAGTCGGCGGGATAGTGTTGGCCAGGGTCACCACGTGAAGCCGAGCAGGGACCTGGTTGACTGGGGCCGTCACCACGCGGTCGCTCCATACGGGGGATTTCCATGCGCACTGTCGAACCCCAGGTCTTCGTCGTCGCCCGTCCGTCGCTCGACTACGACGAGCTGGCCCGCTATCTCGCGGAGGTCGGCGGGGAGAGCTGGCTGGAGCGGCTCGACCGCGGCGACCTCGACGCACAGAACCTCGCCGAGTTCGCCGGCCGGCTCTGCTACCGCTCCTTCGAGCCAGGGCTCAATCCCAACGTGGTCCGGATCAGGAAAGACCAGGACGACTACCTGCGTAACATCCTGGCCAGCGCGCACGGCTCGGTCCTCGAGCACATCAGCTTCAGCTTCGTGCTGCACAACGTGAGCCGCGTCCTCACCCATGAGCTGGTCAGGCACCGTCCCGGCGTGGCGATCTCCCAGGAGTCGCTGCGGTTCGTACGCCTGGACGAGCTGCCGTTCTGGTTCCCCGAATGGGCGCAGGAGGACGACGAGCTGATGAAGCGGGCCACAGCCGTCCTGGAGCAGCTGGAGCAGTTCCAGCGGTGGATGGCCGGCCACTTCGGGCTCGACGAGGAGGGCGTGCCGTTCTCGGAGAAGAAGCACCGCACGTCGTTCATGCGCAGGTTCGCCCCCGAGGGCCTGGCGACCGGGCTGGTGTGGACCGCCAACGTGCGCACGCTGCGGCACACGATCGAGGCTCGCACCGCCGTCGGCGCGGAGGAGGAGATCCGCCTGCTGTTCCAGCGCATCGGTGAGCTCATGCGCGAGGAGGCGCCCGCCCTCTTCGGCGACTACGTGGTGGAGGACGGAGCCTGGGTGCCGGGCTGGCGCAAGGTCTGACCCGGCGGACGCCCCCCGGCTTCACCGAAGCTTCACGGTCCGGCGGGTACGCGCCACATGATGCTCCGGTTGGCTGTCCGGGTATGGACAACACCGGTGTGGTGCCTGCGGCTCCCCCTAAGGCGCAGATCCGTCCGCTGACCGATGGCAGAGGCAGCATGAGTACACAGCGCATTCTGGTCGTCGACGACGAGCCCAAGATCCGGATGACGCTCCGCGGCTACCTGGAGGCGGACGGCTTCGAAGTCCTGGAGGCTCCGGACGGGCCGCTCGGCCTCGCCTCGGTCGCACGCGAACAGCCCGACCTGGTCGTGCTGGACGTGATGCTGCCCGGCCTCGACGGGTTCGAGGTCCTGCGCCGGATCCGGGCGACCAGCCAGGTGCCGGTGATCCTGCTTACCGCCCGGACGGAGGAGGTCGACCGGATCATCGGCTTCACCGCGGGCAGCGACGACTACGTCACCAAGCCGTTCAGCGCCCGCGAACTCGCGCTGCGGGCGCGGGCCATCCTGCGCCGCGCCGAGATCCCCGATCAGGCCGCCGAGGACCGGGCCCTGCGCTTCGACGGCCTGGTCATCGACCCCGACGCCCGTACGGTCACCGTCGACGCCGGTCACACGCCGGAGCTGTCCGCGCTCGACTTCGACCTGCTGGTGGCGCTGGCCCGAGCCCCGGGCCGGGTGTTCACCCGCCGCGGGCTCATCGAGCACGTGTGGGGCCACGACTTCTTCGGCGACGAGCGCGTGGTGGACGTCCACATCCGCACGCTGCGGCGCGCGCTCGGCGACGACGCGAGCACCCCGCGGTTCGTGGGCACGGTGCGCGCCATCGGCTACCGCTTCCTGGCCCGCCCCGCCGGATGACTCCAGGAGAACCCGCGAGCGCGGGGGCGACACGCTGGGCGGCCCGCCTGGTGCGCCGGCTGCCGCCGCTGCCGCTGACCGTCCGCCTGGTGCTGTCCCACCTGGCGGTCCTGGTCGTGGCGCTCACGGCGATGAACGTCGCCGCCAGCGTCGTCGACGGCACCGGTGGTCAGACCTCCCCCGCCGCCGGGCGTACGGACTTCGAAAGGCTGCTCGCCGCGCTGGCCGCGCGGCGCGAGGGCGAGGTGGACCTCGAACTGCTCTGGCCCGCGCTGGCCGTCGGCATGGCCGCGGCACTCCTGCTGTCCCTCGTCTTCTCCCGGTTCCTGCTCCGGCCGCTGCGCCAGGTCAGGGCCGCGACCCACCGCCTGGCCGACGGCGACTACGACGGCGTCCTCGACGTCCCCCGCGAGCCGGGGCTCGCCGCGCTGGTCGAGGACGTCAACCGGCTGGCGGCGGCGCTGGCCGACGTCGAACGGCGCCGCGCCCGCCTGGTCTCGGAGATCGCCCACGAGATGCGTACGCCCATCACCATCCTCAGCGGCCAGATCGAGGGCATGGCGGACGGCATCTTCACCCGCGACGACGCCATGTTCGCCTCCCTCACCGACGACCTGGCCCGGTTGCGGCGTCTCGCGGACGACCTGTCCACCCTGTCCAGGGCCGAGGAGGGGGCGTTCGCCCTCCAGGTCGCGCCCACCGACGTGGTCGCCCTGACCGGGCGGACCGCCGAACGGCTGCGCCCGCAGTTCGACGACGGCGGGGTCACGCTCGCCGTCGTGCCCCGTCCGCCGGTCACGGCCGTGCTCGACCCTGGCCGCATCGCCCAGATCCTGGTCAACCTGATGGGCAACGCCCTGCGTGCCTGCGATGCCGGCGACCGGGTGTCGGTCAGCGTGCGCACCGGACAGGCGCCGGCGCCGTACGTCGAGATCGCCGTCGAGGACGGCGGCATCGGCATCGACGAGCACGACCTCACGCGCATCTTCAACCGTTTCGAGCGGGTGGAGCACCCCGGCCGCCCGGCTCCCGCGGGCGGCAGCGGCATCGGCCTGACCATCGCCCGCGGGATCGCCCGCGCCCACGGCGGCGACCTCACCGCCGCCTCCGGGGGACCGGGCCGCGGGGCGACCTTCACCGTCCGTCTTCCCCTGCGGCAGGACGGGCCGGCCGGCCGCGGTTGATCTTCACGGTGGCTTCACGGTCCGCGTCGTACGGGCCACACGGCCCTCCGGTTGCATGCCGGACATGGATGGTCATCACCTCACCAGAGAACACCGTGCAGAAGCGGGGCCGTCGTGAAGGCGGTGGCGGCGCTCCTGTGCTCCCTCGCCGTCGCCTGGGTCATGGCGGCCCCCGCGTTCGCCGACGGAGCGGCCGACGGCGGGGACATCCACGTCGCGCAGTCCCTCGGCGACCGCGAGCTGACGGTGGTGATCCGCCGGATGGAGCCGGTGCCGGGTCCGCTCCACGTCGACGTGGTCGCGCACGCGGGCAGCCCGCCCGGCTCACTGGCGCTGCGGCTCGGTAAGGACGGCCGGCAGACGGGCGCGACCTCCGTACGGCTGGGCGCGCGGCCGGGCTTCTACCGCGCCGGCGCGCTCTCGGTGTCGGGCGCCGGCCTGTGGGAGCTGACGATCGACGACGGCACGCGGATCGCGACGATCCCGTTCGTCGTGCCCGCACAGGTGTTGTCGCCGCTGGAGCAGGCGACGAACGCGGGATTCGTCGGGGCGGGTGTGCTGATGATCGCGACGCTGGTGGTCGCGGTCCGCCGGCCGGGTATGACCGCGCTGGTGCCCGCCTCGGGCGCGGTGGCGGCGCTGGCCGTGGCGGTGACGGCGGTGATCCTTTCGTGGAGCGCACCGCCGCTCCCGCCGCCGGGCTCGCGGCTGGACCCGACCGCCGACAGCATCGCCGACCCGTACGGCGCCGCGCGCCTGGCCCCGGTGGACGGCTCGCGCCCGCCGGTGAACCTGGTCACGGACATGCGTGACGGGGCCCTGCGGCTGGCGCTGACCGACGGCTCGACCGGGCACCCCGTCGACGACCTGCTGCTGCACGACAGCGCGCTGATCCATTTGGTCGTCGTGTCCCCCGCGGGCGGGCTCTGGCATCTTCACCCGGTCCGTGTGGCGCCCGGTGACTACCGGGTGACGTTCGCCGCGCCGGAGAAGGGCCGCTACGCGGTCATAGCCGAGCTCGCCCGGCGCGGGGGCGGCAGGCAACAGCTCCGCACCACGATCACCCTCGATGCGGCGGGCGGCACGGCGCCGGCCACGGAGAACTTCCGCGTGGACCGCAGCATCGCCCCCGCGGGCTCGCCCAGCACCTTCAACGCGAGGTTCGGCACGCGCGACCTGCAGCCGTGGCTGGGGATGGCCGGCCACATGATCGTCGCCGGGCCCGTCGGCCACGGGATCGCGGACGCGCCCATCTGGGCTCACGTGCACGCGATGATTCCGAACCGGCCGGATCAGCCGGACGAGAGCGTCGCCGCGTTCGGACCCGACGTGCCGTTCACCTACACCTTTCCGCTGCCCGGCCGCTACCTCGTGTGGGTGCAGGCCGAGCGCGGCTACGCGGTGCGGACCGCGCCCATGACCGTGGAGGTACCCGAGCCAGGAAGGCCGGCATGATGCGCACGAAGACCAAGTTCGCCCTGGTGGCGGCGGCCGTGGCGATGATCGCGGCAGGCCTGCTGGTGGTCCCGCCCTGGCTGGCCGGCGCCGGTGGCACGACGATGACGGCCGCCACCGCCGCGTACACCGTGCGGTTGTCCACCGACGGGCCACGCGAGGGCCCCAACACGTTCGACCTCGATGTCACGACCAGGGACGGCGCATCCGCCGACCTGGACGACGTCACCCTCCAGCCCGTGATGCCCCAGATGGGCCACGCGTACCCGCCTGTCACGGCCGTACGGACCGGTCCTGGCCGCTACCGCGCGAAGGACACCGTCTTGGCGATGACCGGCTACTGGCGGCTCAACGTCACGCTGCGCAGCGCGAACGACGTTCAGCACGCCGCCTTCACCCTCCTGGTCCCATGAAAGGACGACATATGGACATCAGCATGACCAGCACTCCAACGACCCGCAGGCCGGAAGCCGGCTCGAAAGGGCTGCCCGCGGCGGCCTTCGTCCTCGGCGGTGCGATGTTGTCGCTGACCGGGATGGTCTGGGACATCCAATGGCACTACGACGTCGGGCCCGACACCTTCTTCACCGCGCCACATCTCGTGCTGTATTCCGGCAGCACGATCGCCGGCATCGCCAGCCTGGTCGTGGTGCTGGCGACCACCATGGCCGAACGGCGTGGACGCCCGGTGGACCCCGCCGTCGGCGGCGCCGCGATCGGCGTGTTCGGCCGTACGTTCGCCGCTCCGATCGGCTACCTGGTCTCGGGCGTCGGCGCCGCGCTGTTCCTGGTCTACGGCCTTCTCGACGAGTGGTGGCATGGCCTGTACGGCTTCGACGCGGTGATCGAATCCCCTCCGCACATCGGGTTCCTGCTGGCCATCACGTTGACCATGGCCGGAGCGGTGATGGTGTCCGCCGCCGCCGTCGGCCGGAGGTGGGGGGCGATCACCGCGGTCATCGGGCTGGCGCTGCTCCTCGGGTTCGGCTCGATCGTGGTCGAAGGGCTGAGCGCCTTCGGCGTGAGCGTGGTCGACCTCCGTACGGCCGGGATGGCCTTCATGTCCGTGCTGATTCTCGTGGTGGGCGCACGCCTGGTCCGACGGGCGGCCGGCGCGATCGGCATCGCTTCGATCCTGGTCGCGCTCCAGGCGGCCTTCTGGTGGTTCTGCCCGTGGGCCACCCGGGTGTACGCGGACGCGATCGCCCAGCCCTTCCGCGACGACCCGAGCGGCGTGCCGGTGGGGCCCGCCCTGATACCGATGATCCTCCTGCCGGTCGCGGCCGTGGTGGGGCCGGTGCTGGCCCGTACCGACGACGGGCGTGCCGTGGGCTCCGCCATGGTTGCGGGTGGCGTGGGAGGGCTGGTCGTCACCGTCGCGGTGGCCGGGCAGTCCGCGCTGCTCCTGGGTGGCGGCACGCTCGACGAGCTCCCCGTGTTGCCGGCGACGGCTGCCGCCGGCACGGCGCTCGGCGTGGCCGCCGGTTTCCTCGGTGTCCGCTTCGCCGAGATCCTGCAGTTCCTCGCCCCGGCCAGGGAAGGGCGGTAGCGCCATGCGGAAGATCGTCATCGTGGTGCTCGGCGTCATCGGGCTCATGCTCACCTTGACAGCAACGGCACAGGCCGAAGAGCCGGTGAAGGCCGTACACACCGAACAGGTTCAGGCCGGGCCCTACCGGGTCACCGTCGGATTCAGCGTGTGGCCGCTGAAAGCCATGCAGTCGCTCGACTTCACGTTCATGCCCGACGGCGGCATCGACGGCAAGAGCGGCACGCTCACCGTGACCGGCCCCGACGGCGTCGGCCACGAGATGCCGCTCGTCCGCCACCCCGGCCGACGCGACGTGTGGGGCCTGGACGTCCAGTCGCTCGACGAGCAGGGCCAGTGGTCGTTCCGGTTCGCCGTCGACGGCCCGAAAGGACGGGGAGCCGGCGAGCTGACGCTCGACCTGCTGGAGCAGCCCGGCCCACCACTGGGCATCAGCTGGACCATCAGCACCGGACCGCTGCTCGGCCTGGTCGCCCTGATCGTCGTCGGATGGCGGCGCGTCCGCCCGCGCGAATCGGCGGCAGCCTGAAAGCGGGGGGGGGGGGGGGGGGGAGAGGGGGGGGGGGGAGGGAGAGTGTCGTCTTTGGCTCGGGGAGGGGGGGAGGGGCGGGGGGAA
>NZ_JBVJHP010000041.1:0-59447 GCF_055586745.1 Nonomuraea sp. NPDC049378 | reverse complement strand
CGGGGTGGGGTGGCCGTTGGCGACGGCGATCGGGTTGACGTGTCGGCGGCTCCGGTGTGGGGGCTGGTACGGGCGGCCGAGGCGGAGAACCCGGGCCGGTTCGTGCTGGTGGACGTGGACGGCAGCGCCGAGTCGTGGGCCGCCGTCGGATCGGTGGTCGCTTCGCGTGAGCCGGAGTCCGCGGTCCGGGACGGCCGGGTGCTGGTGCCGAGACTGAACCGGGTCAGGGGCCTGGAGCAGCGCGAGCCAGTGTTCGGCCCCGACGGCACCGTGCTGGTGACCGGCGGGACCGGTGGGCTGGGCGCGCTGGTGGCCCGCCACCTGGTCACCGAGCACGACGTACGGCACCTGCTGCTGGTCAGCCGGCGCGGCCCCGAGGCGCCCGGCGCGGCCGAGTTGGTGACCGAGCTCTCGGAGCTGGGCGCCGAGGTGGACGTGGCCGCGTGCGACGTGGCCGACCGTGACGCGCTCGCCGCGCTGATCGCCTCCATCCCCGAGGAGCGCGCGCTGCGCGGCGTGGTCCACGCCGCAGGCGTGGGCGACAACGGGCTGGTGGGGTCGCTGTCGGTGGAGCGCCTTGACGGGGTGCTGGGGCCGAAGGCGGACGCGGCGTGGCACCTGCACGAGCTCACCCGTGACCTGGACCTGTCGGCGTTCGTGCTGTTCTCGTCCGCGGGCGGTTCCGTCCTGGCGGCAGGGCAGGCCTACTATGCGGCGGCGAACGTGTTCCTCGACGCCCTCGCGGTGCACCGGCGGTCTTCGGGGCTGGTGGCGACGTCGCTGGCGTTCGGGCTGTGGGACACCGACACCGGGCTGAGCGCCTGGCTGAGCGAGGCCGACTTCGAGCGGATGCGGCGCCAGGGCCTGCCGGCGCTGATGGTGGACGAGGCGCTGGCGTCGTTCGATGCGGGGTCGGGTTCGGACGCGGCGGCGCTGGTGCCGCTGCGGGTCGATGCCGCGGCGCTGCGCGGCCGGGGTACGGAGCTTCCCGCGCTGCTCCGCGGCCTGGTACGCGGATCGGCACGCCAGGTGACCCGCGCGGCCGGGTCCGGGCTGGCCCGCCGGCTCGCCGGGCTGGAGGCGGCCGAGCGCGGCAAGGTGCTGCTGGAGCTGGTCCGCCAGGAGGTGGCCAGGGTTCTCGGTCACGCCTCCATGGACGCCGTGGAGCCCGACCGCGCCTTCCAGGAGCTCGGCTTCGACTCCCTCACGGCCGTCGAACTCCGTAACCAGCTCAACTCGGGCACCGGGCTGCGGCTCCCCGCCACGCTCGTCTTCGACTACCCCAACGCACGAGCCGTCGCCGACTACCTGGAGACGGAGCTCACGGGAGCCGGGGCCGAGGCGACGGTCGTCACCGCGGCCACGACGCCGCTGAACGACGAGCCCATCGCGATCGTCGGCATGGCCTGCCGGTACCCGGGCGGCGTGCTCTCGCCGGAGGACCTCTGGCAGCTGGTGAGCGCCGGTACGGATGCGATCGGCGAGTTCCCCGGGGACCGCGGGTGGGACCTGGACCGGCTGTACCACCCGGACCCCGACAATTCCGGCACCACGTACACGAAGCAGGGCGGTTTCCTGCACGACGCGGCCGAGTTCGACCCGGCGTTCTTCGGGATCTCGCAGCGTGAGGCCCTGGCCATGGACCCGCAGCAGCGGCTGCTGCTGGAGACGTCGTGGGAGGCGATCGAGCGGGCCGGCATCGACCCCGCGGCGCTGCGCGGCAGCAGGACCGGCGTGTTCGCGGGCGTCATGTACCACGACTACGCGGCCCACCTCACCACCGTGCCCACGGAGCTGGAAGGGCTCATCGCCACCGGGAACTCCGGCAGCGTCGTGTCCGGTCGCCTGTCGTACACCTTCGGGCTCGAAGGCCCTGCGGTGACCGTGGACACCGCCTGCTCCTCCTCTCTCGTCGCCCTGCACTGGGCGGCGCAGGCGTTGCGGTCGGGCGAGTGCGACATGGCACTGGCCGGCGGCGTGACCGTGATGGCCACGCCCGGCACCTTCGTGGAGTTCTCGCGGCAGCGCGGCCTGTCCCCCGACGGCCGGTGCAGGGCGTTCTCCGCCGACGCCGACGGCACCGGCTGGGGCGAGGGCGTCGGCGTACTGCTGGTGGAGCGGCTGTCCGACGCGGAACGTAACGGGCACCAGGTGCTCGCCGTGGTGCGGGGCAGTGCGGTGAATCAGGACGGTGCGAGTAATGGTCTGACGGCGCCGAATGGTCCGTCTCAGCAGCGGGTGATTCGGCAGGCGTTGGCGAATTCCGGTCTGTCGGCGGCTGAGGTGGATGTGGTGGAGGCGCATGGCACGGGGACGACGTTGGGTGATCCGATCGAGGCGCAGGCGGTTATCGCGACGTATGGGCAGGACCGGCGGGAGCCGTTGTGGTTGGGGTCGGTGAAGTCGAACATCGGTCATACGCAGGCGGCTGCGGGTGTGGCTGGTGTGATCAAGATGGTGATGGCGCTGCGTCATGGGGTGTTGCCGAAGACGTTGCACGTGGATGAGCCGTCGCCGCACGTGGACTGGTCGGCCGGCGCGGTCGAGCTCCTGGCGGAGTCCCGGCAGTGGGATCGCCACGACCGTCCCCGCCGCGCCGCCGTCTCCTCCTTCGGCGTGAGCGGTACGAACGCGCACATCGTGATCGAGGAGTCCCCGGTCGCCGAGATCGAGGTCGAGCCGGTGAGTGGGCCGGTGGATGGGCCGGTGGATGGGGTGCCGGTGGTGCCGTGGGTGGTGTCGGGTCGTAGTGCGGAGGCGTTGCGGGCTCAGGCGGGCCGGTTGGCTGATGCGGTGGCCGGTGAGTGGGCCGGTGAGAGGGCGCCGCTGGTGGATGTGGCGCATTCGCTGGTGGTGTCGCGGTCGGTGTTCGATCACCGTGCGGTGGTGGTGGGTGCTGGCCGGGATGAGCTGGTGGCGGGGTTGCGTGAGCTGGCCGATGGCGTCGCGTCGGGTGTGGTGCAGGGTGTCGCCGGTGGTGGTGGTAAGTCGGTGTTCGTGTTCCCTGGTCAGGGGTCGCAGTGGCTGGGGATGGGTGTGGAGTTGCTGGAGTGTTCGCCGGTGTTCGCGGCGCGGATGGCTGAGTGTGAGGCGGTGCTGGCTCGGTTTGTGGATTGGTCGTTGACGGGTGTGTTGCGGGGTGAGGACGGCCAGCCTGGTTTTGACCGGGTGGATGTGGTGCAGCCGGTGTTGTGGGCGGTGATGGTGTCGCTTGCGGAGGTGTGGCGGTCTGTCGGTGTGGTTCCGGCGGCGGTGGTCGGGCATTCGCAGGGGGAGATCGCGGCTGCGGTGGTGGCGGGGGCGTTGTCGTTGGAGGACGGCGCTCGGGTGGTGGCGTTGCGTAGTCAGGCGATCGTGGCTCTGGCTGGGCGTGGTGGTATGGCGTCGGTGCCGCTCGGCTCGGGTGAGGTGGGTGAGCTGCTGGCGCGTTGGGACGGCCGGTTGTCGGTTGCTGCTGTGAATGGTCCTGCTTCGACGGTGGTGTCGGGCGATGTGGATGCGATCGATGAGCTGCTGGCTCATTGTGAGGGGCAGGGGGTGCGGGCCAAGCGGATCGAGGTGGATTATGCCTCGCATTCGGCGCACGTTGCGTCCATTGAGGAGGAGCTGGCGCGGTTGCTGGCTCCGGTGAGGCCGCGTGAGGCCGGGGTGGCGTGGTATTCGACGGTGCGGCGGGGGTGGTTGGCCGGAACCGAGGTCGATGCCGCGTACTGGTATGAGAATTTGCGGCAGACGGTGTGGTTCGCTCCGGCGGTGAGTGCTCTGGCGGAGGCGGGTCACCGGTTCTTCGTGGAGGCCAGTGCGCATCCCGTGTTGCAGATCGGCATGCGGGAGACGCTGGAGGAGTCGGGCGTCGAGGCGGTGTCCGTCGGCACGCTGCGCCGCGACGACGGCGGCCTGCGCCGGTTGTGGTCCAGCGCGGCCGAGTTGTGGGTCCACGGCGTCGACATCGACTGGCCGCAAACCTACGCCGAGTCCCGCCCGCAGATCATCGACCTGCCCACCTACGCCTTCCAACACCAGCGCTACTGGCTGCAAGGCTCGGCGGGCGCGGGCGACGCGGCCAGCCTCGGACTCGAGGCCACCGGCCACCCGCTGCTCGGCGCGTTCACCGGCCTGGCCGCCGGTGGAGAGGTCGTGCTCACCGGCCGCGTGTCCGTCGCCACCCACCCGTGGCTGGCCGACCACAAGGTCAACGGGCAGGTGTTCCTCCCCGGCGCGGCCCTCGTCGAGCTGGCCATCCGGGCAGGCGACGAGGCCGGCTGCGGCCTCCTCGAAGAGCTGACCATCCAGGCGCCGCTCATCGTCCCCGAGCCAGGAGCGGTCCAGCTGCAGCTGGCCGTGGGCGCACCGGACGAGGACGGGCGGCGGCAGCTCGGCATCTACTCGCGGATCCAGGACGAGACCGACTGGGTGCGGCACGCCGCGGGCGTGCTCGCCGCGGCCGATGCGGCGGTCCCTGAGCCGGTCGGCACCTGGCCGCCGGAGCAGGCGCGGGCCGTGGCCCTGGACGAGCATTACGACGACCTCGCCGGCATGGGCCTCGACTACGGCACGACGTTCCGCGGGCTGCGGGCGGCCTGGCGGCGGGGCGACGACGTCTTCGCCGAGGTGGCGCTGCCGGACGACACCGACGCCGGCGGGTACGGGCTGCATCCAGCACTGTTCGACGCCGCCCTGCACGCGATCTCCCTCGGCGGGTTCCTGGCCGATCCCGAGCCCGGCAGGCCGTACCTGCCGTTCGCCTGGAGCGATGTGGCGCTGCACGCGTCCGGGGCGACGAGACTGCGCGTGCGGATCTCCCCGGCCGGCCAGGGAGCGGTCTCCGTGACGCTGATGGACACCGAAGGGCTGGCCGTGGCCACGATCGGCGCTCTGGCCGCCCGCCCGGTGCCGGTCGGGCCGCAGGACGGCTCCGGCACGAGAAAGCATCGCGACAAGCTGTTCCAGCTCGACTGGGTGAGGCTGCCGCAGAACGACGCGGCCGAGGCGGGCCACGAGTTCGTCTCCAGCCTGGCGGCGCTGGCCGGAGCCGCGACGGTTCCCGAGCGCGTGCTGATCGAAGCGCCCGCCGGCTCCCGCCTGGCCGTCCACGACGTGCTGGCGGCGCTGCAGGAGTGGCTGGCCGACGACCGGTTCGCCGCGTCGCGGCTGGTCGTGGTCACCCGGGGCGCCGTGCCCGCCGGTGACGCGCCCGTACAGGATGTGCATCAGGCCGCCGTGTGGGGGCTCGTGCGGGCCGCGCAGGCGGAGCAGCCCGGCAGGTTCGTGCTGCTGGACCTCGACGGCGACGCGGACGGCGACGCGGTCGGCGAGGCTCTGGCTTCGGACGAGCCGCAGCTGGCCGTGCGCGACGGCCAGGTGTGGGTGCCGAGGCTGAGCCGGACCGTGCCGAGCGGTGAGGGGCGGCCCGCGTTCGGCGCGGGCGGGACCGTGCTGATCACCGGCGGTACGGGTGGGCTGGGTGCGCTGGTGGCGCGCCATCTGGTCACCGAGCACGAGGTCAGGCGGCTGTTGCTGGTCAGCAGGCGCGGGGCGGAGGCGCCCGGCGCGGCCGAGCTGGTGGCGGAGTTGTCGGAGCTGGGCGCCCGGGTGGACGTGGCGGCCTGCGACGTGGCCGACCGCGAGGCGCTCTACGGAGTGATCACCTCGGTCGCGGACTCGCTGGTGGGCGTGGTGCACACGGCGGGCGTGCTGGACGACGGCGTGGTCACGTCGTTGTCGGGTGAGCGGCTGGACCGGGTGCTGGGGCCGAAGGCGGATGCGGCCTGGCATCTGCACGAGCTGACGCGTGGTCTGGACTTGTCGGCGTTCGTGTTGTTCTCGTCGATGGCGGGCGTGCTGGGGGGAGCGGGTCAGGGCAACTACGCGGCGGCGAACGCCTTCCTCGACGGGCTCGCCCAGCTGCGGGCCGCCGAAGGGCTGGCGGCGACGTCGCTGGCGTGGGGGCTGTGGGAGCAGGGCGGCATGACGGGCGAGCTGTCCGAGGCCGACCTGCGCAGGCTGGCGCGGATGGGCGTGACGCCGCTGTCCGCCGACGACGGGCTCGCCCTGTTCGACGCCGCGCTCCGGCACGACCGCGCCCTGCTGGTCCCCGCGCACCTCGACATCAAGGCCATGGGCGCCCAGGCCGACGCCGTTCCCCCGCTGCTGCGCGGCCTGGTCTCCGGGTCCGGCAGGCGCGTGGTGACCGCCGCGTCGGAGGCCGCGGCCACGCTCAAGCAGCAGCTGGCTGCCCTGCCGCCGGCCGGGCAGCAGGCCGCGCTGCGGGATCTCGTCGCCTCCCAGGTCGCCGTGGTGCTCGGCCTGGCCGACCCGTCGGCGGTCGACGACGGGATGCCCTTCCAGGAGCTGGGATTCGACTCGCTGATGGCGGTCGAGTTCCGCAACCGGCTCAACGCGGTCACGGGCCTGCGGCTCCCCGCCACCCTGATCTTCGACTATCCGACCCCGGAGGCGCTCGTCCGCTACCTGGCAGGCGAGCTCCTCGGCACGCAGGAGAGCGCCGTCCAGGCGCGGAACACGGCGGCCGACGACGAGCCGATCGCGATCGTCGGCATGGCCTGCCGCTTCCCCGGCGGCGTCGAATCCCCTGAGGAACTGTGGCGGCTGCTCGCCCAAGGGGGCGACGCGATCTCCGAGTTCCCCGCCGACCGCGGCTGGGACCTGGACACGCTGTACGACCCCGAGCCCGGCAACCGCGGCACCTCCTACTCCCGGCACGGCGGTTTCCTGCACGACGCGGGCGAGTTCGACCCGGGCTTCTTCGGGATCAGCCCGCGCGAGGCCCTGGCCATGGACCCGCAGCAGCGGCTGCTCCTGGAGACGTCGTGGGAGGCGATCGAACGGGCCGGGATCGACCCGACCGCGCTGCGCGGCAGCAGGACCGGCGTGTTCGCCGGCGTCATGTACCACGACTACGCCAGCCAGCTGTCCTCCGTGCCCGACCAGCTCGAAGGGCTGATCGGCACCGGCAACTCCGGCAGCGTCGCCTCCGGCCGCGTGTCGTACGTCTTCGGGCTCGAAGGTCCGGCGATGACCGTGGACACGGCGTGCTCGTCGTCGCTCGTGGCGCTGCACCTGGCGGTGCAGGCACTGCGGTCCGGCGACTGCGACCTCGCCCTGGCCGGCGGCGTGACGGTGATGGCGACGCCGTGGACGTTCATCGAGTTCTCCCGGCAGCGCAACCTGTCCGTCGACGGCAGGTGCCGGGCGTTCGCCGAGTCGGAAGGCGGCGTCGGGCTCTCGGAGGGCTCGGGCGTGCTGCTGGTGGAGCGGCTGTCGGACGCGCGGCGCAACGGGCACCAGGTGCTCGCCGTGGTGCGCGGCTCCGCGGTCAACCAGGACGGCGCCAGCAACGGCCTGACCGCCCCGAACGGGCCCTCGCAGCAGCGGGTGATCCGGCAGGCGCTGGCCAACGCCGGCCTGTCGGCGGCCGACGTGGACGCGGTCGAGGCGCACGGCACCGGCACGACCCTGGGCGACCCGATCGAGGCGCAGGCGATCCTGGCCACGTACGGGCAGGACCGCGCCGAGGACCGGCCGGTGTGGCTGGGGTCGATCAAGTCCAACATCGGCCACGCGCAGGCCGCCGCCGGAGTCGCGGGCGTCATCAAGATGGTCATGGCCCTGCGGAACGGCGAGCTGCCGCGGACCCTGCACGCGGACGAGCCGTCCACGCACGTGGACTGGTCGGCCGGCGCGGTCGAGCTGCTCACCGAGGCCCGGCCGTGGGAGCGCGACGAGGCGCCCCGACGCGCCGCCGTCTCCTCCTTCGGCATCAGCGGCACCAACGCGCACGTCGTGCTGGAGGAGTCGCCGGCCGAGCCGGAGCAGGTGCCCGAGCCGGCGGCCGAGCTGCCGGTGGTGCCGTGGGTGTTGTCCGGCAGGAGCGAGGAGGCGCTGGCGGCGCAGGCGGCACGGTTGCGCACCTGGATGGAGTCGCGCCGGGACCTGGACGTGGCCGACGTCGGCTGGTCGCTCGCGACGGGCAGGGCGGTGCTGGAGCACCGTGCGGTCGTCGCCGGCGCGGACCGCGCCGAGCTGCTGGCGGCGCTGGCGGCGGTGGCCGACGGCAGGCACGGCGAGCCGGCGGTCGAGACCGGCCTGGCCCGGTCGAGGGCCAAGGCGGCGATGTTGTTCGCCGGCCAGGGCAGCCAGCGGGTCGGCATGGGACGGGAACTCGCCGACGCGTTCCCGGTCTTCGCGCAGGCGCTGGACGACATCTGCCGGGTGATCGACCCGCTGCTGCCGCACCCGCTGCGGGCGACCATGGCCGGCGGCCCCGCCGAGGTGCTGGACGAGACGGGCATGACCCAGCCGGCGCTGTTCGCCTTCGAGGTCGCCCTGTACCGGTTGCTGGAATCGCTGGGCGTCGCGCCCGCGGTGCTGGCCGGGCACTCGGTCGGCGAGATCGCGGCCGCCCACGTGGCGGGGGTGTTCTCGCTGGAGGACGCCTGCACGCTGGTCGCGGCCCGCGCCCGCCTGATGCAGGCGCTGCCCGCCGGTGGCGCGATGCTGGCGGTCGCCGCCCCGGAGGCGGACGTCCTGCCGCTGCTCGACGGGTACGAGGACCGCGCCGGCATCGCGGCGGTCAACGGTCCGGCGGCGGTGGTGGTCTCGGGTGACGAGGCGGCCATCACGGAGATCGAGAGCCGGACGGAGGCGCGCACCCGGCGGCTGCGGGTCTCGCACGCCTTCCACTCGCCGCTGATGGAGCCGATGCTCGCCGAGTTCGCCGAGGCGATCGGCGGCATCACCTTCCACGAGCCCACGACCCCGGTCGTCTCCAACGTGACCGGCCGCCTGGCCGAGCCCGGCCGGCTGACCGACCCGTCCTACTGGGTCGAGCACGTACGCGGAGCCGTCCGGTTCGCCGACGGCGTCGCCGCCGCCCGTACGGCCGGAGCCACCGTCTTCGTCGAGCTCGGCCCCGACACCACGCTGACCGGGCTCGCCCAGCAGACCCTCACGGGAGACGAGACCTTCGTCAGCACGAGGGCCAAGGACCGGCCCGAGGCGGGCACGTTCGTCCAGGCGCTGGGCCGGATGCACGCGCACGGCGTCACCGTCGACTGGGCGGCGTACTTCGCGGCGGCGCGCCCGTCCCGCGTGGATCTGCCCACCTACGCCTTCCAGCACGAGCACTTCTGGCTCCGGCCGGGACCCGGCACCGGCGACGTCACCACCGCGGGCCTGGGAGCCGTCGAGCACCCGCTGCTCAGCGCGGCGACCGAGGTGGCCGGCGGCGAGACGGTGATCTTCAGCGGGCGGCTGTCGGTCGCCACGCACCCCTGGCTGGCCGACCACGTGGTCGGCGGCAGCGTCATCGTGCCGGGCACGGCGCTGGTGGAGCTCGCCGTCCGGGCCGGGGACGAGAGCGGCTGCCCGCACCTGCAGGAGCTCACCCTCCAGTCCCCGCTGGTGGTGCCCGAGGACGGCGGCGTGCAGCTCCAGCTGGTGTCCACGGCCACCGAGGAGCCGGGCCGGCGGGCGCTGGCCATCCACTCGCGGGCGCAGGACTCCACCGAGTGGACCCAGCACGCGCAGGCCACCCTCACGGCGACCGTGCCGGAGCCCGACGTCGATCTCGCGCAGTGGCCGCCCGCGGGCGCCCAGCCGGTCGCCGTCCATGACCTCTACGACGACATGGTGGCGATCGGGCTCGACTACGGGTCGACGTTCCAGGGGCTGACCAGCGCCTGGGAGCGGCGCGGCGAGGTGTTCGCCGAGATCGTCCTGCCCGAGGAGGCGCACGCGGATGCCGGCCGGTTCGGGCTGCACCCCGCGCTGCTGGACGCCGCGCTGCACGCCACCGCGCTGGGCGGCCTGCTGCCCCGGCCGGAGCCCGGACGGCCGTACCTGCCGTTCGCCTGGTCGGGCGTGTCCCTGCACGCGGCAGGGGCGACGAGCCTGCGCGTCAGGCTCGCCAACGCCGGTGGGAGCGCCGTCACGCTGGCCATCGCCGACGAGCTGGGCGCGCCGGTCGCCGTCGTCGACAACCTTTCCCTGCGCCCCCTGGCCGCCGCGCGACTGGGCGGCACGAACAGGGGCGCACTCCACGAGATCCAGTGGACGCCCGTCACCGGCGAGCCCGCGCAGGAGACGGTCAGGTGGGCGCTGCTCGGCGCCGACGACCTCGGCACCGGCGCGGCGACCTACCCGGACGCGGCCACCCTCGGCTCGCTGCACGACCCGGCCGACCTGCCCGAGGCCGTCCTGGTCCGCTGCCCGGCCGGGGACCACCACGCCGCGACGCACGAGACCCTCGAACTGCTGCAGAGCTGGCTGGCCGAGGAGCAGCTCGAATCGGCGCGGCTGGTCATCCTCACGCGTGGCGCCGTCGCCACCGCCCCCGGCGAGCGTCCCGACCTCGCCCACGCGGCGGTGGGCGGGCTCGTCAGGGCCGCGCAGGCGGAGCAGCCCGGCAGGTTCGTGCTGCTGGACCTCGACGGCGACGCGGACACCGACCGGCTGGACCCGGCGGTGGTCGGCCAGGCGCTGGCCACCGGGGAGCCGCAACTGGCGATCAGGGGCGGTGAGCTGCTTGCGCCGCGGCTCGGCAGGGCCGCGGACCTGGCGGAGCCGGAGCCGGTGTTCGGACCTGACGGAACGGTGCTGATCACGGGCGGTACGGGTGGGCTGGGTGCGCTGGTGGCGCGCCATCTGGTCACCGAGCACGAGGTCAGGCGGCTGTTGCTGGTCAGCAGGCGCGGGGCGGACGCGCCTGGCGCGGCCGACCTGGCCGCGGAGCTGTCCGAACTGGGTGCCGAGGTGGACGTGGCCGCGTGCGACGTGGCCGACCGCGACGCGCTCGCCCGGCTGCTGGAGGGCGTGGACGAGCTGGCGGGTGTGGTGCACACGGCGGGCGTGCTGGACGACGGCGTGGTCACGTCGTTGTCGGGTGAGCGGCTGGACCGGGTGCTGGGGCCGAAGGCGGATGCGGCCTGGCATCTGCACGAGCTGACGCGTGGTCTGGACTTGTCGGCGTTCGTGTTGTTCTCGTCGATGGCGGGCGTGCTGGGGGGAGCGGGTCAGGGCAACTACGCGGCGGCGAACGCCTTCCTCGACGGGCTCGCCCAGCTGCGGGCCGCCGAAGGGCTGGCGGCGACGTCGCTGGCGTGGGGGCTGTGGGAGCAGGGCGGCATGTCGGGCGAGCTGTCCGAGGCCGACCTGCGCAGGCTGGCGCGGATGGGGCTGGCGCCGCTGTCCGCCGACGACGGACTCACCCTGTTCGACGCCGCCGTACCGGCAGGAAAGGCACTGCTCATCCCCGCCCGCTTCGTGCAGGCCCGCACCAGCGCCAGGACCTCCGTACGGCGGGCCGGCACCGGCGACGGGCTCGCCGACCGGCTGGCCACGCTGGAACCCGACGAGCGCCGCTCGGCGCTGGCGGACATCGTCCGCGGCCAGGCGGCCACCGTGCTGGGCTTCAGCGACGGATCGGCGATCGACCCCCAGCGCCCGTTCCAGGACCTCGGGTTCGACTCGCTGACCGCGGTCGAGTTCCGCAACCAGCTCGGCAAGGCCACGGGGCTGCGGATCCCCGCCACCGCCGTCTTCGACTACCCCACCCCGGTCGCCCTGACCGAGCACCTCATGGGGTACTTCGCCGAGACGAAGGACGAGGAGGCCGGCATCCTGCGGTTCTTCGCGGAGCTGGACCAGATCGAAGAATCACTCGCCACACTCGCCGAGGACAGCACGGTGCGCAGCCGGCTCACCACGCGCCTCAAGGAGCTCCTGTCCGGCCTCAACGGCCCAGGCGGGACATCCGACGTCGTGGACCAGATCGAGTCCGCCTCCGACGACGAGATGTTCGCCTTCATCGACAACGAGCTTGAGATCTCTTGATATTTCGCAGCGACTGAGAAGGGCTAGTTCGGTGACTCCTCCGCTCCATGAAGGGAGCAGCTTCTCGCCCCGCTCGCGCGGGAGACGACGGCCAAGCCCTGACCGATGCCCGAAAGCACAAGCTCAATCCTATCCGGAGGTGGCGACCATGTCTGAGGTTCTGCCAATCCACGCTCGGGCCTTGGCGGCCCTCCGGCTTCCGATTCCTCCATCGCCTGAAGGCGACGGCCCCCTCAGGAGGCTCTGATGGCAAACGAAGACAAGCTCCGGGGCTACCTGAAGCGGGTCACGGCCGACCTGCACCAGACCAGGCAGCAACTGCGAGAGATCGAGGGCAGGGAGCACGAGCCGATCGCGATCGTCGGCATGAGCTGCCGCTACCCCGGCGGGGTCACCTCGCCCGAGGAGCTGTGGCGGCTCGTCGACGGCGGCGGCGACGCGATCTCCGAGTTCCCCACCGACCGGGGCTGGAGCGAGAACCTCTACCACCCCGACCCCGACAACCCCGGCACGACCACGGCGCGCAAGGGCGGCTTCGTCTACGACGCCGCCGACTTCGACGCCGGCTTCTTCGCCATCTCCCCGCGCGAGGCGTTCGGGACCGACCCGCAGCAGCGGATGTTCCTGGAGTCGTGCTGGGAGGCGTTCGAACGCGCCGGCATCGACCCGGCCTCGGTACGCGGCAGCCGCACCGGCGTCTACGCCGGCGTCATGTACCACGACTACTTCCGGGCCGAGGCGCTCGGCAGCGTCATCTCCGGTCGCGTCTCGTACGCGCTCGGCCTGGAGGGGCCGGCGGTCTCCATCGACACGGCCTGCTCCTCGTCCCTGGTGGCCCTGCACCTCGCCGTCCAGGCGCTGCGCCGCGGCGAGTGCTCGCTGGCGCTGGCCGGCGGCGTCACCGTCATGGCCACCCCCAACACGTTCATCGAGTTCTCGCAGCAGCGCGGACTGTCCGCCGACGGCCGGTGCAAGTCGTTCGCCGACTCCGCCGACGGCACAGGCTGGAGCGAGGGCGTGGGCGTGCTGCTGGTCGAGCGGCTGTCGGACGCCCAGCGCAACGGCCACCAGGTGCTGGCCGTCATCCGGGGCAGCGCGGTCAACCAGGACGGCGCCAGCAACGGCCTGTCCGCCCCGAACGGGCCCTCCCAGGTCCGGGTGATCCGGCAGGCGCTGGCCAACGCGGGACTGTCGGCCTCCCAGGTCGACGCCGTCGAAGCACACGGCACCGGCACGACCCTGGGCGACCCGATCGAGGCGCAGGCGCTCATCACCGCGTACGGGCAGGACCGTGACGGCGGCCGGCCGCTCTGGCTGGGCTCGCTCAAGTCGAACATCGGCCACGCGCAGGCCGCCGCGGGCGTCGGCGGCGTGATCAAGATGGTGATGGCCCTGCGGAACGCCACGCTGCCGCGCACGCTGCACGTGGACGAGCCGTCCACGCACGTCGACTGGTCGGCCGGCGCGGTCGAGCTGCTCACCGAGGGCCGGGAATGGGAGCGGGACGAGGCGCCCCGACGCGCCGCCGTCTCCGCGTTCGGCTTCAGCGGCACCAACGCCCACCTGATCATCGAGGAGGCGCCGGCCGAGGACGAGCAGGAGGCCGCCGGGCTCGCCCTGCCGCTGGTGCCGTGGGCGGTCTCCGCCCGCGACCGGCAGGCGCTCGCCGCGCAGGCGGAGAGGCTGGCCGGCTGGCTGGACGAGCGGCCGGACCTGCGCCCCGCCGACGTGGGCTGGTCGCTCGCCACCGGCCGGGCCTCGCTGGACCAGCGCGCGGTCATCGTGGGGGAGAGCAGGGACGAGCTCATGGCCGGGCTCCTGGCCCTCGCCGGCGGCTCCGCCGCGCCGGGAACCGTCACCGGCGCCGGGGCGGGCGGCAAGGTCGCCTTCCTGTTCGCCGGCCAGGGCAGCCAGCGGGTCGGCATGGGCGCCGCGCTGGCCGAGACGTTCCCCGTGTTCGCCGACGCGCTGGAGGACGTCTGCAAGGTCCTCGACCCGCTGCTGCCGCACCCCATCAGGGACGTGATGTTCACCGACCCCGACGGCGTGCTGGACGAGACGGGCATGACCCAGCCCGCGCTGTTCGCCTTCGAGGTGGCGCTGTACCGGCTGCTGACCTCGCTGGGCGTCGAGGCCGACGTGCTCGCCGGGCACTCGGTCGGCGAGATCGCCGCCGCCCACGTGGCGGGCGTGCTCTCGCTCCCCGACGCCTGCACGCTGGTCGCCGCCCGCGCCCGGCTCATGCAGGCCCTGCCCGCGGGCGGCGCCATGCTCGCCGTCGCCGCACCCGAGGAGGACGTGCTGCCGCTGCTGGAGGGCCGCGCCGGCCGGACCGGCATCGCCGCCGTCAACGCGCCGGGCGCGGTTGTCGTCTCCGGCTCCGAGGCGGACATCGACGAGATCGCCGAAGCGCTCGCCGGGCGGCAGGTGCGCACCCGGCGGCTGCGCGTCTCCCACGCCTTCCACTCGCCGCTGGTCGAGCCGATGCTGGAGGAGTTCGGGCAGGTCGCCGGGTCGCTCACGTACCACGAGCCCGCCATCCCCGTCATCTCCGACGTCACCGGCAGGAAGGCGGAGGCCGGGCAGCTCACCGACGCCCGCTACTGGGTCGACCACGTACGCCAGGCGGTCCGCTTCGCCGACGCCGTCACCGCCGCCCGCGCCGGCGGCGCCACGGTGTTCGTGGAGATCGGCCCCGACGGGACCCTGACCAGCCTGGCCAGGCAGACACTCGACGGCGACGACGCCGCGGCCTTCGTCACCGCCGCGCGCAAGGACCGCGACGAGGCCCGCGCCTTCGCGGAGGCGCTCGGCCACCTGCACTGCCGGGGCGTCACCGTCGACTGGAACGCCTACTTCGCCGACGCCTGCCCCCGGCGTGTCGACCTGCCCACGTACGCCTTCCAGCGCAAGCGTTTCTGGTACATGCCGGGCACCGGCGCGGCGGAGCAGCCGGCCGTGGACTCCGTCGACCCCGAGTTCTGGGCGGCGGTCGAGCGGGAGGACGTGGCCGCCCTCGCCGCCACGCTCGGCATCGAGGACGGCTCCCCGCTGGCCGCGATCCTGCCGGCGCTGTCATCCTGGCGGCGGCGCAGGCGCGACCAGGACGTGCTCGACTCCTGGCGCTACCGCGTCACCTGGGCGCCCCTCACCGTTCCCGGCGGGAAACCGCCCGCGCTGTCCGGCACGTGGCGCGTCGTCGTCCCGGCCGGCAGGACCCCGGACGGGGACGCAGGCAGCGACGCGGACGACGCGGTGAGCTGCGTCGTCGACGCGCTCGAACGGCACGGGGCCCGGTGCGTGACGGTCCGTGCCGCCGGCAGGGAGG
This sequence comes from Nonomuraea sp. NPDC049378, assembly GCF_055586745.1. Taxonomy (NCBI): domain Bacteria; kingdom Bacillati; phylum Actinomycetota; class Actinomycetes; order Streptosporangiales; family Streptosporangiaceae; genus Nonomuraea; species Nonomuraea sp. NPDC049378. The sequence goes on along the minus strand of NZ_JBVJHP010000041.1, from coordinate 44,266 downwards.
ACCTCGCCGCGCTGCTGCGCGAGGACGACCAGCCGGCCGGCGTGCTGTCCCTCTTCTGCGGCCCGGCCGAGACGCTCGCGCTGATGCAGGCCATGGACGACGCCGGCGTGGACGCGCCGCTCTGGGTCGCCACCGACGGCGCCGAGAGCGTCAGCCGGGTCGACCTGCTGCGCGACCCCGAACAGGCCGCGGTCGCCGGGCTCGCCCGCGTCTTCGGCCTGGAGCACCCTGGCCGCTGGGGCGGCCACGTCGACCTGCCGGAGACGATCGACCAGCGGGTGGCGGCCCGCCTGGTGGCCGTGCTCGCCGGCATCGAGGACGAGGACCAGGTGGCCGTCCGCGCCTCCGGTGTCTTCGCCCGCAGGCTCACCAGGGCGCCCAGAACGGGCACCGGCCCCGCCGAGGGCTGGCGGCCGCGCGGCAGCGCACTGATCACCGGCGGCACCGGCGGCCTCGGCGCGCACGTCGCGCGCTGGCTCGCCGGCGGCGGCGCCGGGCACCTGGTGCTCACCAGCCGGCGCGGCGCCGACGCGCCGGGAGCCGCCGAACTGGTGTCCGAGCTGGAAGAGCTCGGCGCGCGGGTGACCGTGGCCAAGTGCGACGTGGCCGACGGCGACGCGCTCGCCGCACTCGTACGCGAGGTCGAGGACGGTGGCGACACCATCCGGTCGGTCTTCCACACGGCGGGCGTGCCCCACATCCAGACGATCACCGGGCTCACGCCGGACGAGCTGGTCCGGGCAACCCAGGCCAAGATCACCGGAGCGGCCAACCTGGACCGGATCCTCACCGTCCCGCTCGACGCCTTCGTGCTCTTCTCCTCCGGCGCCGGCATCTGGGGCGGCGCGCACAACGGCGCCTACGCCGCCGGCAACGCCTACCTCGACGCGCTCGCCGCGCACCGCCGCGGCCGCGGCCTCGCCGGCACGGCCGTGGCCTGGGGCTTCTGGGACGCCGCGGGCGGCGGCATGACCACCCTCCTCGACGAGGAGGACGCCCGCAGGACCGGCGTCGCGTTCATGGATCCCGCGATGGCCATCGACGGCCTGCGGCAGGCGCTCGACGACGGCGAGGGCAACCTCGTCATCGCCGACGTCGACTGGGCGCGCTTCACCCCCGTCTTCACCGCCTCCCGGCCGCGCCCCCTGCTCGACGGCGTACCCGAGGCCCTCGCGGTCCGCGAGAACGAGACGGAGACCACCACCGAGTCCTCGGAACTGCGCGCCCGCCTCCTGCCGATGAGCGACGAGGACCGCGAGCGCCTGCTGGTGGAGCAGGTGCGCGAGCAGGTGGCCGCCGTGCTCGGGTACGCCCCCGCCGAGGTGGAGGTGGACCGGGCCTTCAAGGACCTCGGCTTCGACTCGGTCACGGCGGTCGAGCTGCGCGGCCGGCTCAACGCCGCACTCGGCGTCCGGCTGCCCGCGACCGTGATCTTCGACTACCCGAACGTCAAGGTGCTCGCGAGCCTGGTCCGCGACGAGCTGCTCGGCACGCAGGCCGAGATCGTGCCCGCGAGCGGAGCGGGCGGCCCCGTCGCCGACGACCCGATCGTGATCGTCGGGATGGCCTGCCGGCTGCCCGGCGGCGTGCACAACGCCGACGACCTGTGGCGGCTGGTCTTCGAGGGCAGGGACGCCATCTCCCCGCTCCCCGACAACCGCGGCTGGGACGTCGAGGGCATCTACGACCCCGACCCGGACGCGCCGCTCGCCTCGTACACGCAGGACGGCGGATTCGTGTACGACGCGGGCGAGTTCGACCCGGCGTTCTTCGGGATCTCGCCGCGTGAGGCCCTGGCCATGGACCCGCAGCAGCGGCTCCTCCTCGAAGCCTCGTGGGAGGCCATCGAGCACGGCAGGATCGCCCCCGCCTCGCTGCGCGGCACCCGTACCGGCGTGTTCGTGGGCGCCGCCTACGAGGAGTACGGCCGCAACTCCGACCAGATCCCGCTGGAATCGGTGGGGCACCTCGTCACCGGCACGCTCAGCAGCATCGTGTCCGGACGGGTCGCCTACACGCTGGGCCTCGAAGGTCCGGCCGTGACGGTCGACACCGCCTGCTCGTCGTCGCTGGTGGCGCTGCACCTGGCCGTGCAGGCGCTGCGGAACGGCGACTGCGACCTCGCGCTGGCCGGTGGCGTGACGGTGATGTGCAGCCCTGTCGGGTTCATCGGGTTCAGCCTGCAGGGCGCGCTCGCCAGGGACGGCAGGTGCAAGTCCTTCGCCGGCGCGGCGGACGGCTTCGGCCTGTCGGAAGGCGTCGGGATGTTGCTGGTGGAGCGCCTGTCGGATGCCGAGCGGCTGGGGCATCGGGTGCTCGCCGTGGTGCGGGGCAGTGCGGTGAATCAGGACGGTGCGAGTAATGGTCTGACGGCGCCGAATGGTCCGTCTCAGCAGCGGGTGATTCGGCAGGCGTTGGCGAATTCCGGTCTGTCGGCGGCTGAGGTGGATGTGGTGGAGGCGCATGGCACGGGGACGACGTTGGGTGATCCGATCGAGGCGCAGGCGGTTATCGCGACGTATGGGCAGGACCGGCGGGAGCCGTTGTGGTTGGGGTCGGTGAAGTCGAACATCGGTCATACGCAGGCGGCTGCGGGTGTGGCTGGTGTGATCAAGATGGTGATGGCGCTGCGTCATGGGGTGTTGCCGAAGACGTTGCACGTGGATGAGCCGTCGCCGCACGTGGACTGGTCGGCCGGCGCGGTCGAGCTCCTGACCGAGCCGCAGCCGTGGCAGCAGAACGGGCACGCCCGCCGCGCGGCCGTCTCGTCGTTCGGGATCAGCGGCACCAACGCCCACGTGATCATCGAGCAGGGGCCCGCCACGGAGCAGGAACCTGAGCCGGTGAGTGGGCCGGTGAGTGGGCCGGTGAGTGAGCCGGTGGATGGGGTGCCGGTGGTGCCGTGGGTGGTGTCGGGTCGTAGTGCGGAGGCGTTGCGGGCTCAGGCGGGCCGGTTGGCTGATGCGGTGGCCGGTGAGTGGGCCGGTGCGGGCGCTGGTGCGCGGCCGGTGGATGTGGCGCATTCGCTGGCGGTTACGCGGTCGGTGTTCGATCACCGTGCGGTGGTGGTGGGCGCTGATCGGGATGAGCTGATAGCCGGGCTGCGTGAGCTGGCCGATGGCGCCGTCTCGGGTGTGGTGCAGGGCGTCGCCGGTGGTGGTGGCAAGTCGGTGTTCGTCTTCCCTGGCCAGGGGTCGCAGTGGCTGGGGATGGGTGTGGAGTTGCTGGACGCCTCGCCGGTGTTCGGGGCACGGATGGCCGAGTGTGAGGCGGCGCTGGCTCCGTTCGTGGACTGGTCGTTGACGGGTGTGTTGCGTGGCGAGGACGGCCAGCCTGGTCTTGACCGGGTGGATGTGGTGCAGCCGGTGTTGTGGGCGGTGATGGTCTCTTTGGCGGAGGTGTGGCGGTCGCTGGGGGTTGTTCCGGCTGCGGTGATCGGGCATTCGCAGGGGGAGATCGCGGCTGCGGTGGTGGCGGGTGCGTTGTCGCTGGAGGACGGCGCTCGGGTGGTGGCGCTGCGTAGCCAGGCGATCGTGGCGCTGGCCGGGCGCGGCGGCATGGCGTCGGTGGCGCTCGGCTCCGCGGAGGTGGGTGAGCTGCTGTCCCGCTGGGAGGGCCGGCTGTCGGTTGCGGCGGTGAACGGTCCCGCTTCGACGGTGGTGTCGGGTGATGTGGACGCCATCGACGAGCTGCTGGCGCATTGCGAGGCGGAGGGGGTGCGGGCCAGGCGGATCGAGGTGGATTACGCCTCGCATTCGGCGCATGTGGAGGCCATCGAGGGGGAGCTGGCCCGGTTGCTGGCTCCGGTGACGCCCCGTGAGGCCGACGTGGCGTGGTACTCGACGGTGCGGCGGGAGTGGTTGTCCGGGGGCGAGGTGGATGCCTCGTACTGGTATGAGAACCTGCGGCGGACGGTGTGGTTGGAGCCGTCGGTGGGTGCGCTGGCGGAGCAGGGCTTCGGGGTTTTTGTTGAGGTCAGCGCGCATCCGGTGTTGACGATGGCGGTGCAGGAGACGGTTGAGCGTGCGGGCGGGGAGGTGGTGGTGTGTGGCACGTTGCGGCGTGATGATGGTGGTCTTGCCCGGGTGTGGTCGAGTGCGGCCGAGTTGTGGGTACGCGGCGTCGACGTCGACTGGCCGCAAACCTACGCCGAGTCCGGCCCGCGGATCATCGACCTGCCCACCTACGCCTTCCAACACCAGCACTTCTGGCTGGAGGAGCGCACCGTCGTCGCGGGCGACGTCGGCGCGGCCGGGCTCGGCGCCGCCGGACACCCCCTCCTCGGCGCGGCCGTCTCGCTGGCCGACGCCGACGGAGTGCTGCTCACCGGAAGGTTGTCGCTCAGGACCCACCCGTGGCTGGCCGACCACAAGGTCAACGGGCAGGTGCTGCTGCCCGGCACGGCATTCGTCGACCTGGCCATCCGGGCAGGCGACGAGGCCGGCTGCGGCCTCCTCGAAGAGCTGACCATCCAGGCGCCCCTCATCGTCCCCGAACGCGGCGCCGTCCAGCTGCAGCTGGCCGTGGGCGCCGCCGGTGAGGACGGGCGGCGGCAGCTCACCGTGCACAGCCGGCCCGACGGCGGGACCGCCGACGACCCGTGGACCTGCCACGCCACCGGCGTGCTCGCCCCGGTGACCGCGCCACCGCCCGCGCAGGAGACGGCCGCATGGCCGCCCGAAGGCGCGCAGCCGCTCCCGCTGGACGGCATGTACGGCTGGCTCGGCGAGGTCGGCCTGGGCTACGGACCGATCTTCCAGGGGCTCAAGGCCGTCTGGCGGCGCGACGAGGAGCTGTTCGCCGAGGTCGCCCTGCCGGACGACACCGGCACCGGCGGGTTCGGGCTGCACCCCGCGCTGCTCGACGCCGCCCTGCACGCCGTCGCGCTCAACGCGGCCACCGCGGAGGACGGGCCGCGCATGCCGTTCGCCTGGACCGGCGTGCGGCTGCACGCGACGGGCGCCGCGTCGATCCGCGTACGGCTCACGCCCCGCGACGCCGACCGCGTGGCGCTGGCCGTCACCGACACCACCGGCGTCCCTGTCGCCGACGTGGACTCGCTGATCCTGCGCCCCCTGCCCGCCGAACTCGGCACGCCGGCGCGAGTCGCGGACGACGACGCGCTCTACACGCTCGAATGGGCGCCCGTCCCCACCGGCGAACCCGCGGGGGAGCAGCGGTGGGCGGTCGTCGGCGACCCGTCGGCCCTGGCGGTGCCGGGTGCCGCCCCGCAGGCGCCCGACACCCTCACCGACCTGACTGCCACCGGGTCCGTGGCCGAGTTCACTGCCACCGGGTCCGTGGCCGACCTGATCGCCGGCGGGCAGGTGCCCGACTGGGTGGCCGTACCGCTGGAGGGCGGGCACGGCGGCGAACTGGCGGCGGCGGTGCACGACCGGACCTGCCACGTGCTCGACCTGCTGCGGACGTGGCTGGCCGACGAGGACCACCCGGCGTCCAGGCTCGTCCTCATCACCCACGGCGCGGTCGGCGCCACCGCGGACGACGAGGTGGCGGACCTGGTCAACGCCGCGGTCTGGGGCCTGGTCAGGTCCGCGCAGTCGGAGACCCCCGAACGGGTCGTCATCGCCGACCTCGACCGCGACCCGGAGTCGTACCGTGCGCTGCCCGCCGCGCTCGCGACGGGGGAGACCCAGCTCGCGATCAGGAAGGGCACCGCGTACGCGCCCCGCCTGGGCCGTCCGGGCAGCGGCGGCGCGCTCGTCCCGCCCGCCGGGGCGGCGAACTGGCGGCTGGACGTGACCAGCCGCGGCACGGTCGACGACCTCGACCTGATGCCCGCGCCCGTCGCGCCGCTCGCCCCCGGCCAGGTGCGCATCAGCACCCAGGCCATGGGGTTGAACTTCCGCGACGTGCTGATCGCCCTGGACATGTACCCGGGCGACGCGCCCATGGGCGGCGAGGGCGCCGGCGTCGTCATCGAAGTGGCGGACGACGTCACCGCGTTCGCGCCGGGAGACCGGGTGATGGGCATCATCGACGGGTTCGCCCAGCAGGCGGTCGCCGACCACCGGATGCTCGCCCGCATCCCCGGCGACTGGTCGTACGCGCAGGCCGCGTCCGTGCCGATCGCCTTCGTCACCGCCTACCACGCCCTGGTGGACCTGGCCGGTCTCAGGGCCGGCGAGTCGCTGCTCGTGCACGCCGCCGCCGGCGGTGTCGGCATGGCCGCGGTGCAGCTCGCCCACCACCTGGGCGCCGAGGTGTACGGCACCGCGAGCGAGCCCAAGTGGCCCGCGGTACGCGAGCTGGGAGTCCCGGCGGAGCGCATCGCCTCCTCCAGGACGCTGGAGTTCGCGCGGACCTTCGAGGCGGGCGTGGACGTCGTGCTCAACTCCCTCGCTGGAGAGTTCGTGGACGCCTCGCTCGGCCTGCTGCGGCCCGGCGGGCGCTTCATCGAGATGGGCAAGACGGACGTGCGCGACCCCGACGGCCTGCCCGGAGTTCGTTACCAGAACTTCGACCTCACCCTGCTCGACCCGTCCAGGACCGGCGAGATCCTGGCGGAGATCGCCGAGCTGTTCGAGCGCGGCGCGCTCCGCCTGCCGCCGCTGCGGACCTGGGACGTGCGCCGCGCCCCCGAGGCGTTCCGGCACGTCGCCCAGGCCCGCCACATCGGCAAGGTCGTGCTGACCGCGCCGCCCGCGTTCGACCCCGACGGCACCGTGCTCGTCACCGGCGGGACCGGCGCGCTCGGCGCCATGGCCGCCCGGCGCCTGGTCACCGAGCACGGCGTCCGGCACCTGGTGCTGGCCGGCCGGCGTGGCCCCGCCGCCGACGGCGCGGCGGCGCTGGAGGAGGAGCTGACCGGGCTGGGCGCCGCCGTACGGATCGTCGCCTGCGACGCCGCCGACCGCGACGCCCTGGCCGGACTGCTCGCGGCGATCCCCGCCGAGCACCCGCTCACCGGGGTCGTCAGCACGGCGGGAGTGCTCGACGACGGCATGATCTCCTCGCTCACCCCGGAACGGGTCGCGGCCGTGCTGCGCCCGAAGGTGGACGCGGCCGTGAACCTGCACGAGCTGACCGAGCACCTCGACCTGGCCCAGTTCGTCCTGTACTCGGGCGCGGCCGGCGTGCTCGGCAGCCCGGGGCAGGGCAACTACGCGGCGGCGAACACGTTCCTGGACGCGCTCGCCCAGCACCGCCGGGCCCGCGGCCTGGCCGCGACGTCCCTGGCCTGGGGCCTGTGGACGCCGCAGAGCGGCAGCGGCATGACCGGGCACCTCGACGAGGCCGACCTGGGCAGGCTCAGCCGGTCCGGCATGGGAGCACTCGGCGTCGACCAGGGCCTGGAGCTGCTCGACCGGGCACTGGGCGTGGACGAGGCGGCGCTCGTACCGATCAACCTCGATCTCGCCGTCCTGCGCGCGGGAGCGGCCAAGGGCTTCGGGCACCCGATGTTCCGCGGCCTGGTCCGCATCGCCACCCGCCGCGCGGTGGTGGCGGCCGAGGCGCCGCAGGCCGACTCGCTCACCGACCGGCTGGCCGCCCTTCCCGACGACGACCGGCTGCCGATGCTGCTCGACCTGGTACGCGGCCACGTCGCCGCGGTGCTCGGCTTCCCTGGGCCCGAGGCGGTCGAACCGGCGCGGGCGTTCAAGGAGATCGGGTTCGACTCGCTGACGGCCGTGGAGCTGCGCAACCGCCTGAAGACGGTCACCGGGTTGCGGCTGCCGGCCTCGCTGGTGTTCGACTACCCGAACTCCGCCGCGCTCGCCGGGCACCTGCTGGAGGAGCTGGCGCCGCCGGCCCACAGCGCCGAGCAGCAGATCCTGGCGGAGCTCGACCGGATCGAGGCCAGGCTGGCCGTCATGGCGGCCGGCTGCGCCACCGCAGGGGAGATCACCTCCCGGCTCGAACAGCTGGCCTTCTCGTGGAAGGAACGGCACCACGAGGCCGACACCGCCGCGGAGGACGTGGCGGGCCAGCTCAGCTCGGCGACCGCCGACGAGATCATCAACTTCATCGACAGCGAACTCGGACTCTCCTGAGCAGGCGTCACCGACGGCTAGGAAGGCAACAGCATGGCGACAGAGGAACAGCTCGTCGAATATCTCAAGCGGGTGACGACCGAGCTCCACGACAGCAAGAAGCGGCTGCAGGCGGCCGAGGACAAGGACCACGAGCCGATCGCCATCGTCGGCATCGGATGCCGCTACCCCGGGGAGATCGAGAGCCCCGAGGACCTGTGGCGGATCGTGTCGGGCGGGACCGACGCCATCTCCGGGCTGCCCGACGACCGCGGCTGGGACCTGGAGTCGATGTACAACCCCGACCCTGACGCGTTCGGCACCTCGTACGTCCGCGAGGGCGGCTTCGTGAAGGACGTCACGGCGTTCGACCCGGCGTTCTTCGGCATCTCCCCGCGCGAGGCGCAGGCGATGGACCCGCAGCAGCGGCTGCTGCTGGAGACGTCGTGGGAGGCGATCGAGCGGGCCGGCATCGACCCGGCGGCCCTGCACGGCAGCAGGACCGGCGTGTTCGTGGGGGCCAACAGCTCCGAGTTCCTCACGCTGATGACGCAGGCGCCGCCCGAGCTGCAGGGTTACCTGATGACCGGCGTCGCCACCAGCGTGGTGTCGGGCCGCATCTCGTACACGCTGGGCCTGGAGGGGCCGGCCGTCACGATCGACACGGCCTGCTCGTCGTCGCTGGTGGCGCTGCACCTGGCGGTACGGGCGCTGCGCAACGGCGACTGCTCCCTGGCGCTGGCCGGAGCGGTCACCGTGCTGTCGTCGCCCGGCACGTTCATCGGCTTCAGCCGGGTGCGCGCGCTGGCCAGGGACGGCCGCTCCAAGGCGTTCGCCGCCGCCGCGGACGGCATGGCGCTCGCCGAGGGCGCGGGCGTCCTCCTGGTCGAGCGCCTGTCGGACGCCCGCCGCAACGGCCACCCGGTGCTGGCCGTCGTCCGCGGCTCGGCGATCAACCAGGACGGCGCCAGCAACGGGCTCACGGCACCGAACGGCCCGTCGCAGCAGCGGGTCATCCGCGCCGCGCTCGCCGACGCGAGGCTCGCGCCCGTCCAGGTGGACGCCGTGGAGGCGCACGGCACGGGCACCGAGCTGGGCGACCCGATCGAGGCGCAGGCGCTCATCGCCACCTACGGCCAGGACCGGCCGGACGAGCGCCCGCTCTGGCTCGGGTCGGTGAAGACCAACATCGGCCACGCGCAGGCCGCCGCCGGCGCCGCGGGCGTCATCAAGATGGTGATGGCGCTGCGCAACGGCGTGCTGCCCGCGACCCTGCACGCGGAGGAGCGCTCGGAGCACATCGACTGGTCGAAGGGCGCGGTGGAGCTCCTGACGGACGCCCGCCCGTGGCCCGCCGGGGCGGAGCCGCGCAGGGCCGGCGTGTCGTCGTTCGGCATGAGCGGCACCAACGCGCACGTGATCATCGAGGAGGCGCCGGCCCCGCCGGCCGCCGCGCCGCCGGCCGAGGACGGGTCGCGCCAGGAGCCTCCCGCGGTCCCCTGGCTGCTGTCGGGGCGCGGCGCGGAGAGCCTGCGGCGGCAGGCCGGGCGGCTGTCCGCGTGGACGCGCTCCCGTCCCGGCGAGAGCCCCGCCGACGTCGGCTGGTCGCTGCTGACGGGCCGGACGGCCTTCGACCACCGCGCGGTGGTGGTGGGCGCCGGCCAGGACGAGCTGCTGGCCGGTCTGGACGGCCTGGCGGACGGCGTGCCGGTGCCCGACGTGGTGCAGGGTGTCGCCGGTGGTGGCGGCAAGTCGGTGTTCGTGTTCCCTGGTCAGGGGTCGCAGTGGCTCGGTATGGGTGTGGAGTTGCTGGAGTGTTCGCCGGTGTTCGCGGCGCGGATGGCTGAGTGTGAGGCGGTGCTGGCTCGGTTTGTGGATTGGTCGTTGGCGGGTGTGTTGCGGGGTGAGGACGGCCAGCCTGGTTTTGACCGGGTGGATGTGGTGCAGCCGGTGTTGTGGGCGGTGATGGTGTCGCTTGCGGAGGTGTGGCGGTCTGTCGGTGTGGTTCCGGCGGCGGTGGTCGGGCATTCGCAGGGGGAGATCGCGGCTGCGGTGGTGGCGGGGGCGTTGTCGTTGGAGGACGGCGCTCGGGTGGTGGCGTTGCGTAGTCAGGCGATCGTGGCTTTGGCTGGGCGTGGTGGTATGGCGTCGGTGCCGCTCGGCTCGGGTGAGGTGGGTGAGCTGCTGGCGCGTTGGGACGGCCGGTTGTCGGTTGCTGCTGTGAATGGTCCTGCTTCGACGGTGGTGTCGGGCGATGTGGATGCGATCGATGAGCTGCTGGCTCGTTGTGAGGGGGAGGGGGTGCGGGCCAAGCGGATCGAGGTGGATTATGCCTCGCATTCGGCGCATGTGGAGGCCATTGAGGAGGAGCTGGCGCGGTTGCTGGCTCCGGTGAGGCCGCGTGAGGCGGGGGTGGCGTGGTATTCGACGGTGCGGCGGGGGTGGTTGGCCGGAACCGAGGTCGATGCCGCGTACTGGTATGAGAATTTGCGGCAGACGGTGTGGTTCGCTCCGGCGGTGAGTGCTCTGGCGGAGGCGGGTCACCGGTTCTTCGTGGAGGCCAGTGCGCATCCGGTGTTGCAGATCGGCATGCGGGAGACGTTGGAGGAGTCGGGTGGCGAGGCGGTGTCTGTCGGCACGCTGCGCCGCGACGACGGCGGCCTGCGCCGGTTGTGGTCCAGCGCGGCCGAGTTGTGGGTGCGCGGCGTGGACGTCGACTGGGCCCAGGCCTACGCCCCCGCGCGTCCCCGCCGGGTCGACCTGCCCACCTACGCCTTCGAGCGGGAGCCGTACTGGCCGAAGAACATCCAGTCGAACGCCGACCTCACCCAGCTCGGCATGGGCCAGGCCGGGCACCCCCTGCTGGCGGCCACCGTGTCGCTGGCCGACGGCGAAGGCGTGCTGCTCACCGGCCGGCTGTCGCTGAAGACCCACCCGTGGCTGGCCGACCACATGGTCAGCGGGCAGGTGCTGCTGCCCGGCACCGCCTTCGTGGAGCTGGCCGTCAGGGCCGGCGACGAGGCCGGCTGCGACCTGCTGGAGGAGCTGACCCTGCAGGCCCCGCTGGTCCTGCCCGAGCGCGGCGGCGTCCAGGTGCAGGTGGCCGTCGGCGCGCCCGACGAGGACGGGCGGCGGGCGCTGACCATCCACTCCAGGCTCGACGACGAGCCGTGGACCCGGCACGCCACCGGCTTCCTCGCCAGGGACACCGGGGCGGCCGCCTTCGCAGAGGCGTCGTGGCCGCCCGCCGGAGCGACCGCCGTCGGCGCCGACGGCGTGTACGAGCTGCTGTCGGGCATCGGCGTCGACTACGGCCCCGCCTTCCGCGGCGTGCGGGCCGTGTGGCGGCGCGACCGGGAGCTGTTCGCCGAGGTCGCCCTGCCGGAAGGCACCGAGGCCGGCGGCTTCGGGCTGCACCCGGCGCTGCTCGACGCGGCGCTGCAGCCGCTCGCCGTGGGCGACTTCTTCCCCGCCCAGGCCACCGGCGGGCCCGTGCTGCCGTTCGCCTGGACCGGCGTGCGCCTGGCCGCCACCGGAGCCGCCACGCTGCGGGTCCGGCTCGCGCCCGAGGGCTCCAACGCGGTGCGGATCGAGGTCGCCGACGCCACCGGCGCGCCCGTCGCCTCCGTGGACTCGCTGGTCGTCCGCGCGATGGCCGCCGCCGACCTCAAGGCCGCCACCGACCCGCTGCGTGACGCCCTGTTCGCCCTCGACTGGGTGCCCGCAGGCCCGGCCGCCGGCCCGGTCACCGGGCACGACGGCGCCCGGTACGCGATCGTCGGCGGCGACGGCACCCGGCTCACGGCCGCGCTCGAAGCGGCGGGAGCCCAGGTGAGCGCCCTCGACCTGGACGGCGCCACGCCGCACCTGGCGTTCCTGGTGTGCGCTCCCGACCCCGGAGCCGATCCGGCGGCGGGAGCCCGCAACGCGACCGGCGAGGTGCTGGCCGCAGCCCAGGCGTGGCTCGCCGAGGAGCGGTACGCCGACGTGCCCCTCGTCATCGTCACCCAGGGCACGATGGCTCAGGGCGGCGACCTGCCGGTCGCCGCGGTGTGGGGGCTGATCCGTTCGGCGCAGTCGGAGAACCCGGGCCGTTTCGTCCTGCTCGACCTCGACGGCACGGACGAGTCGTGGCAGGCGCTGCCCGCCGCGGTCGCGTCCGGCGAACCCCAGATCGCGCTCGCCGGGGGCGAGGCCCTGGTGCCGCGACTGTCCCGGCAGCGTGCCAACGCACCCGCGGAAGCAGGGGCGGGCTCCGAGGCACCCGTGGACACGCGACCGGCCGCCGCCTCGTGGGACCCCGACGGGACCGTACTGATCACCGGCGGCACCGGCACCCTCGGCGGGATCGTCGCCCGCCACCTGGTGAGCGAGCACGGCGTCCGCCATCTGCTGCTGATCAGCCGCCGCGGCCCCGCCGCGGAAGGCGCGGCCGAGTTGATGTCGGAGCTGACCGCGCTCGGCGCCGACGTCACCGTCACCTCCTGCGACGCCTCCGACCGGCAGGCGCTGGCGGACGTGCTGGCCGGCATCCCCACCGAGCATCCGCTGACCGGCGTCGTGCACACCGCCGGCGCCCTGGACGACGGCGTGCTGTCCGCGCTGACGCCCGAGCGGATCGACACCGTGCTGCGGGCCAAGGCCGACGCCGTGCTGAACCTGCACGAGCTGACCGAGGACCTGCCGCTGACCGCGTTCGTGCTGTTCTCCTCGGCGGCCGGCGTCTTCGGCGGGCCGGGCCAGGGCAACTACGCGGCGGCCAACGCGTTCGTCGACGCCCTCGCCGAGCGGCGCGGAAGGCTCGGCCTGCCCGCGCTGTCGTTGGCGTGGGGCCTGTGGGAGCAGGACAGCGGGCTCACCGGGACGCTCAGCGAGACCGACAGGGCGCGGCTGGCCCGCACCGGGGTCGCGCCGCTGTCCACCGCCGACGGGCTCGCGCTGCTGGACGCCGCCTGCGCCGCGGACCGGGCGGCGCTGGTGCCGATCCGGCTGGAGTTCGCCGCGCTGCGGATGGCGGCCCAGTTCGGGGCGCTCCCCACGATCCTGCAGGAACTGGTCCCCACGTCGAAGCGGCGGGTGGTGGGCAACGACCCGGCCGCCGCGTCGGAGCTGCGCGAGCGCCTGGCCCGCATGCCGGAGTCCGAGCACGCCAGGGTGCTGCTCGACCTCGTGCTCGGCCAGGTGGCGACCGTTCTCGGCTACCGGGACCCCAGCGCCGTCGAGCAGGACCGCCCGTTCAACGAGGCCGGGTTCGACTCGCTGACCGCCGTCGAATTCCGCAACCGCATGAACGCGGCCACCGGCCTGCGGCTGCCCGCCACCCTCGTCTTCGACTACCCGACACCCGCCGGCCTGGTCGAATATCTGCGGACCCGGCTGCTCGACGGGCCACGGTCGGCCGCCTCGGCCAGGACGCAGTCCGGCGAGGAGGAGCCGATCGTCATCGTCGGCATGAGCTGCCGGCTGCCCGGCGGCGTCACCGACCCGGACGGGTTGTGGAACCTGGTGGCCGAGGGCGGCGACGCGATGTCGATGTTCCCCGCCGACCGCAACTGGAACCTGGACGAGCTCTACCACCCGGACCCGGAGCACCCGGGCACCACGTACACCCGCGAGGGGGGCTTCGTCTACGACGCCACCACGTTCGACCCGGCGTTCTTCAGCATCTCGCCGCGCGAGGCCGTGGCCATGGATCCCCAGCAGCGGCTGCTGCTCGAGGGCTCGTGGGAGGCGATGGAGAACGCCGGCATCGACCCGGGCACGCTGCGCGGCAGCCGGACCGGCGTGTACGTCGGCCTGATGTACCACGACTACGGCTTCCACCTGCAGAACCCGACGAGCGACCTGGAGGGCCTGGTCGGCACCGGCATCTCGGCGGGCGTCGCCTCCGGCCGCGTGTCGTACACCTTCGGCTTCGAGGGCCCGTCGGTCACCATCGACACGGCCTGCTCGTCGTCGCTGGTGGCCCTGCACATGGCGATCCAGGCGCTGCGGCGCGGCGAGTGCTCGCTCGCCCTGGCCGGCGGCGTCACCGTGCTCTCCACGCCCAGCGTGTTCGTCGACTTCAGCCGCCAGCGCGGCCTCGCCCCCGACGGCCGCTGCAAGTCGTTCGCCACGGGCGCCGACGGCACCGGCTGGGCGGAGGGCGTGGGCCTGCTGCTGGTCGAGCGGCTCTCGGACGCCCGGCGCAACGGCCACCCGATCCTGGCCGTGGTGCGCGGCACCGCGATCAACCAGGACGGCGCCAGCTACGGCCTGACCGCGCCCAACGGCCCTTCGCAGCAGCGGCTCATCGAGGAGGCGCTGGCCGACGCGCGGCTGACCACCGCCGACGTCGACGCCGTCGAGGGCCACGGCACCGGCACCACGCTGGGCGACCCGATCGAGGCGCAGGCCGTCGTCGCGACGTACGGTCAGGACCGCCCGGAGGACCGGCCGCTCTGGCTCGGCTCGGTGAAGTCGAACCTCGGCCACACCCAGGCCGCGGCCGGCGTCGCGGGCATCATCAAGATGGTGATGGCCATGCGGCACGGCGTGCTGCCGCGGACGCTGCACGTGGACGAGCCCACCACCCACGTCGCGTGGGACGCGGGCGCGGTCAAGGTGCTCACCGAGGCCGTCCCGTGGCCGGAGACGGGCAGGCCGCGCCGCGCGGGCGTCTCCTCGTTCGGCATCAGCGGCACCAACGCCCACGTCATCATCGAGCAGGCCCCGGAGCGGGACGAACCCGCCGAGGCCGAGGAGACCCCGCGCCCGGTCATCCCGTGGGTGTTGTCGGCCAAGAGCGCGGAGGCGCTGAAGGCGCAGGCCCGCAGGCTCCGCGACCACCTGGGCGCCGACCGGCGGGCCGCGGACGTCGCCTGGTCGCTGGCCACGACGCGGGCCTCGTTCAAGCGGCGGACGGTCGTCCTGGGCGCCACCCGCGACGAGCTCGTCGCCGGGCTGGAGTCCGCGCTCGCCGGCACTCCCGCCGACAACGTGATCACCGGCTCGGCCGCCCGTGGACGGACGGCGTACCTCTTCACCGGCCAGGGCAGCCAGCGGCCGGGCATGGGAGAGGAGCTGTACGCGGCCTACCCCGAGTACGCCGCGGCCTTCGACGAGGTCTGCGCCCGCTTCGACCGGCACCTCGACCGGCCCCTGCGCGAGGTCATCACCGGCGACGCCGACCTGCTCGCCCAGACCCGGTACACCCAGGCCGCGCTGTTCGCCGTCGAGGTCGCCCTGTTCCGCTGCCTGGAGGCGTGGGGCGTGCGGCCCGACTTCCTGGCCGGACACTCGATCGGCGAGATCGCCGCCGCGCACGTCGCCGGCGTGTTGTCGCTGGACGACGCGGTCACGCTCGTGGCCGCCAGGGGCGGCCTCATGCAGGCGCTGCCGCCCGGCGGCGCCATGGTCTCGGTGCGCGGCGCGACCGAGGAGGACGTGCTGCCGCTGCTGGCCGGGCACGAGGAGCGCGTCGGCATCGCCTCCGTCAACGGCCCCTCGTCGCTGGTCCTGTCCGGCGACGAGGCGAGCGTGCTGGAGCTGGCCGAGCGGCTGGCCTCGCGCGGCTGCAAGACCAGGCGGCTGACCGTCAGCCACGCGTTCCACTCGCCGCTGATGGAGCCGGCGATCGAGGAGTTCGTGAACGTCGCCCGCGGGCTGGCCTTCCAGCCGCCGGAGATCCCCGTCGTCTCCAACGTCACCGGCGAGCTCGCCACCGTCGAGGAGCTGACCTCGCCGGAGTACTGGGCCCGCCACCTGCGCCAGGCCGTGCGCTTCTGCGACGGCGTACGGACCCTGCGCGACCAGGGCGTGTCCACCTTCATCGAGCTCGGCCCCGACGCGGTGCTGTCCGCCATGGTGAAGGACTGCCTGGACGGCTGGACCGGGGTGGCCGCTCCGGCGCTGCGCCGCGACCGGGCCGAGACCGGCACCCTGATCGAGGCCCTGGCCCAGGCGTACACGCACGGGGTCGGCGTCGACTGGGCCGCCGTGATCGGCTCAGGGCGGGCCGTGCCGCTGCCCACCTACCCCTTCCAGCGCCAGCGGTACTGGCCCGACCCTCCTCGCCAGGAGGAGGACGTACGGCCCGACCAGGGGCTCTGGGACGCCGTCGGCCGCGACGACCTCGACGGCCTGCTCGCGGTGCTCGGCCTGGAGAGCGGCGCCACGGTCGCCGACCTGCTGCCCGCGCTGGCCCGGCTGCGCGGCCAGGACGGCGCCGGCCACGGGGACGTGCGTTACCAGCTCGGCTGGCGCCCCCTCACGGACCTGCCCGCCCCCGCGCTCTCCGGTACCTGGCTGGTGGTGGGGGACGACGCCGCACCGGTGGAGGCACTGGCAGCGGGGCTGGCCGCCCACGGGGCGGACACGGTGGTGCTGCCCCAGACGCCCGGCTCTTCCGGCGGAGGCGCGGCTGACACCGTCGTGCTGCCTGGTACCTCCGACGGTGGCGTGGCGGGCATCGTGTGCCTGCTGCCGGACGGCGTGCGGGCTCCGGCGGTCCCCGAGGGTTCGGCGCCGGTCTGGTTCCTCACCCGCGGCGCGATCCAGGTGGTGCCGTCCGACCGCGTGGCCGGACCCGAGACGGCCGCGGACTGGGGCGGCCTCCGGAGCGCGGCCGGCGAGGGGCTGCTGCGGCGCGGCGGGCTGATCGATCTGCCGGTCAGGCTCGACGACCAGGCCATCCGCCGGTTGTGCGGGGTCCTGTCCGGGCTGACGGGCGAGGCCGAGGTGGCCGTACGCTCCGGCGGGGTCTTCGCCCGCAGGCTGCGGCCCGCGCCGCCGCGCGGCACCCCGGTCGGTCGCGAGTGGCGGCCCGGCGGCACGGTCCTGCTGGCGGGCCACCTCGACGAGACCGCCACGGAACTGGCCAGATGGGCCGCCCGCAACGGCGCGGAACGGGTCGTCCTCACCGAACCGGCCGCCGGCCTCGAAGGCGAGCCGGGCGTGACCGTCCTCACCGGACCGGCCGCCGGCCCTCCGGGGGAGCCGGGCATGACCGGCCTCGCCGCGGCCGCGGGTGTCCTGAACCCGACCGGCGCGGTGAACGGGCATGCGGGCGCCGGAGGGGTGTCGGCGGTCGTGTGCACGACGGCGGAGGCGGCTCGCGTGCTGGACGAGCCGGCCAGAGCCGCCGGCGTGGGAATCTTCGTCATGCTGGCCCCCGCGCGGGCCGCCTGGGGCGGGGACGGCGCCGAGGCGTACGAGTTCTTCGCCGCGCTGGCGGACGAGCGGCTGGCCGCGGGACAGCCCGCGCTGGCCGTGGCCGCCGGGCTGAAGGAGCCCGGGGACGCGGCGTCGGCCATCCGCCACGCGCTGCACCAGGGCGACAGGACGCTCGTGCTCGCCGACACCGACTGGGCCGCGCTCAACGCGTCCGGCCACGTCCGGCTGCTGGAGGAGATCCCGCAGGCGGCCGGGGAGGATGACGGCTCCGGCGAGGCCGTCGACGACGCGGCGGCCTTCCGCCGGCTGCTGTCCGGCAGTCCGGCCGAGGAGCACCGGGACATCGTGCTCGGCGTGGTGCGCGGCGAGGCGGCGGCGATCCTGCAGCTGCCCATGCCCGACGCGGTCGAGCAGGACGCGGAGTTCTTCGAGCTCGGCTTCTCCTCGATGGCCGCGGTGGAGCTGCGCAACCGGCTCGTCGAGCTGACCGGCATCGAGGTGGCGGCCGACGCGATCTACGACTACCCGACCCCGGCCGAGCTGGCCGAGCACCTGCTCGCCGAGGCCATGAGCTGAGCCATCCCGGCTGAGATCGCGGTCGGCCCGCGAGGCCCCCGCCGAGGAAAGGACGGACACGTGCTGGATGGATGCACCCCCTGGCCTGAGGAGTTCGCCGAGCGGTACCGTTCGGCCGGCTACTGGCGCGACGAGACGCTGGGCGAGCTCCTGCGCGGGCTGGCCCGCTCGTACCCCGGCAGGACCGCCCTCGTGGCGGGCGGGGAGCGGTGGAGCTATGCCGAGCTGGACGCCAGGACCGACCGGATGGCGGCCGGCCTGCACCGGATCGGCATCGGCGCCGACGACCGCGTGGTCGTGCAGCTGCCGAACATCCCGGAGCTGGTCACGCTGATGTTCGCGCTGTTCAGGATCGGCGCCCAGCCGGTCCTGGCGCTGCCGGCCCACCGCAGCAGCGAGATCACGTACTTCTGCGAGTTCACCGACGCGGTGGCGTACGTCATTCCCGACGTGCACGTCGGCTTCGACTACCGAGGGCTGGCCGCCGAGGTGACGGCGCGGGTGCCCACGCTCAAGCACGTGCTGGTCGCGGGGGATCCGGGGGACTTCGCCGCGCTTCCCCTGGACGGCGATCCGGTCGACCTGCCCAGGCCCGACCCCGCCGGCGTGGCGCTCTTCCTGCTGTCGGGCGGGACGACCGGCGTTCCCAAGCTGGTGCCGCGCGCCCACCAGGAATGGTCGTACAGCGGGCGCGCGGTGGCCGAGGCGTGCGACTACGGCGAGGAGACCGTTCACCTGGTGAGCCTGCCGCTGAGCCACAACTGGCCGCTGACCCACGGGCTGCTGGCCACCTTCCACGCGGCCGGGACCCTCGTGCTGGCCCCGGGCCCCAGCCCGGACGAGGCTTTCCCGCTCATCGAACGGGAAAGAGTGACCGAGACCGGGCTGATCCCTGGCGCGGCGCTGCTGTGGATGGAGGCGGCGGAGTGGGACGAGTACGACCTGTCCAGCCTGCGGCGGGTCACGATCGGCGGGACGAAGCTCCAGCCCGAGATGGCCCGCCGGGTGGAGCCCGCGCTGGGCTGCCGGCTCCAGCAGGCCTTCGGCATGGCCGAGGGGTTGTGCGGGTTCCACCGGTGGGACGACCCGCAGGACGTGGTCCTCGTCAGCCAGGGGCTGCCCGTCTCCCCGGCGGACGAGGTCCGGGTCGTGGACGAGGACGACAGCGACGTCGCTCCCGGCGAGGTGGGCCGGCTCCTGGCGCGCGGCCCGTACACGGTGCGGGGGTACTACCGGGCACCCGAGCACAACGCCAGGACGTTCACCGCAGACGGCTTCTACCGGACCGGAGACCTGGTACGGCTGCTGCCGACCGGGCATGTGATCTTCGAAGGACGCGTCAAGGACCAGATCAACAGGGGGGCGGAGAAGATCGCGGCCGAGGAGGTGGAGAACCACCTGCTCGCCCATCCAGGTGTCAGGGAGGTCGCCCTGGTCGGCCTGCCTGACGAGGTGCTCGGCGAGCGGACCTGCGCCTGCGTGGTGCCTCGCGGCACGGCGCCGACGCTGGCGGAGCTCGCCGCCTTCCTGCGCGACCGCGGTGTCGCGGCCTTCAAGTTCCCCGACCGCCTGGAGATCGTTCCCCGACTCCCGCTCACCCCGCTCGGCAAGGTCAGTAAGAAGACGCTCGCCGGCATGTTCCACTGACCCCACGCACGCAGAGGACGATCGCCGATGCACGTCGTAGACATCGACCTGCAGGGTTTCCGGGAAGTGCACGCCAAAGCGACCATCGAGGCGCGCAACAACGCGTGCCCCGCCCTGGCGATCTGGCGCCAGGACATCGGCCCCTTCGATCCGGCCGGGCTGCTCAGACCGCTGTTCGAGCGGTCCACGCGCACCTTCGTCTGGGTGTCGCCCGAAACCAGCGTCATCGCCATGGGCAGCGCCACGGACTTCACGCATTTCGGCCGCGACAGGTTCGCCGGCATCCGGCGCGGCTGGGAGAAGGCGGCCAGGACAGCCGTGGCCGACGGTCCCGGAGCGCGTGGCGTTCCTGCGCTGGTCGGCGGCTTCGCCTTCGCGCCGCGTCCCGGTTCGTTGCCGGAGGCCCTGATGTGGGTGCCGCGCGTGCTGATCACGCAGGACCGGGACGGCAGGGCCACGCTGGCGCTCAGCGTGTGCGTCGACCCGCGAGGCACCACGGCCGACGGTCCCGCGCGGACGGCCGCGGACGCCGCCGCCCTGCTCGGCTCCGCCGGGGTGCGGCCATGCCCCAGCCCGCAGCTCGCGGGCACGAACATGATCGAGGTCCCGTCGGCGTCGGAGTGGAAGGCGCTGGTCGCGCACACCGTCGAGCAGATCCGGCGCGGCCGGTTCGACAAGGCGGTGCTGGCCCGGCAGTTGCGGGTCACCTCGCCCTGCGGCTACGACCTGCCCTCGGTCATGGGGACGCTGCTCGACACGCAGCCGGGCAGCACCGCGTTCGCCGTGGCGGCGTACGGGCAGGCTTTTGTCGGCGCGACGCCGGAGCGGCTGGTCAGCCTGCGCGGCGGGCGGGCCGAGTCGATGAGCCTGGCGGCGTCCATGCCCCGCGGCGCGACCCCGGCGGAGGACGCGTGCCTGCGCGCGGCCCTGCTGGAGGACGACAAGTCCCGGCGCGAGCAGAAGATCGTCACCGCGACGTTGCGGCGCGCGTTCGAGCAGGTCTGCGGCACTGTCACGGTGCCGGACGAGCCGCACGTGCTCGACCTGCCCAACCTGCGGCACCTGCACACCCGCATCGTCGGCGAGGTAGCCGACCCGGAGTCGGCCAGCGTGCTCGACCTCGTCGAGCGGCTGCACCCGACGCCCGCCGTCGGCGGGCAGCCGCGGCGCGCGGCGCTCGAGTGGCTGGGCGAGGCCGAGCCCTTCGACCGCGGTTGGTACGCCGGCCCTGTCGGGTGGATGAACGACGACCAGGAGGGCGACTTCGCGGTGGCCATCCGCTCGGCCCACCTGGAGGAGGGCACCGCCACGTTGTACGCGGGGTGCGGGATCGTGGCGGGTTCCGACCCGGACGCGGAGCTTGAGGAGACCCGGTTGAAGTTCCGTCCCATGCTTAATGCCCTGGCGGTTCCTTTATCGGAAGGGGCACCCTATAGACGGGTCGAGTGCAAAGATCTTGACTGATGGTGTGGAAGCAGCGCTCCATCTCCCGTCTGTGAAGGGACTGGAAAAATGATCGAAATAACCGATTTGACCAAGCGTTATGGCAATAAGACGGCAGTGGATGGTTTGTCATTCAATGTCCATCCTGGGCGGGTCACCGGTTTTCTCGGACCCAACGGGGCGGGCAAATCGACCACCATGCGGGCGATCCTCGGCCTCGACCGTCCCCATGCCGGGAGCGTGACGGTCAACGGGCGCGCCTACGTCGGCCTGCCCCGGCCGATGCGCGAGGTGGGCGCCCTGCTCGACGCCCGTGCCGTGCACCCCCGGCGCACGGCACGCAACCACCTGCTCTGCATCGCCCAGACCAACGGGATCCCCGCCAAGCGCGTGGACGAGGTCCTGCAGGTGGTCGGGCTGGAGTCGGTGGCGCGCAAGCGCGCTGGAGGCTTCTCGCTGGGCATGGGGCAGCGGCTCGGCATCGCGGTGGCGCTGCTCGGAGACCCGAAGGTGCTGTTATTCGACGAACCCGTCAACGGGCTCGACCCCGAGGGCATCAAGTGGATCCGCGAGCTGATGCGCGGACTGGCCGCCGAGGGCCGCACCGTCCTCGTCTCCAGCCACCTGATGAGCGAGATGGCGCAGACCGCCGACCACCTCATCGTCATCGGCAAGGGAAAGCTGATCGCCGACATCGGGATCGCCGAGTTCATCCGGCAGGGCTCCAACGTGCTCGTACGCGCCGACGACCAGGAGCGGCTCGCCGCCAAGCTGACCGAGGCCGGCGGCACCGTGCTCCCCGGCGCCGACGGGGCGCTCATCGTCACCGGCCTGGAGGCCAGGGAAGTCGGCAAGGCCGCGCTCGACGCCAAGGTGGTGCTGACGGAGCTGACGCCGCAACGTTCCCTGGAACAGGCGTACATGGATCTGACCCGTGACAGCATCGAGTTCCAGGCGAGTGTGGCATGAGCGTGGCGTTCGCGGACACCGTCCGCTCCGAATGGACCAAGTTCCGGACGATCCCGTCCAACATCCCCACCATGCTGACCGCCGTCGCGCTCATGGTGTTCCCCGGCGCCCTGACCGCCAACGGCGCCAGCGAGAACTACCAGGCCGCCTCCGAGGCCACCAGGGCGGTGTTCGACCCCGCCTACATCAGCATGTACGGCGGGTTCCTGTTCGCCCAGATCACCGTGGGAGCGCTGGGCGTGCTCGTGGTGACCCACGAATACGCCACGGGCCTGATCCGCACCAGCACGACCGTGGTGCCGCGGCGCGGCCGGCTGCTGGGCGCCAAGGTGGCCACGTTCGCGCTGATCGCCCTGCTGATGGGCTGGGTGTCCAGCTTCGGCTCGTTCTTCCTCGGGCAGGCCGTGCTCGGCTCCGGCGGCGCCCCCACCGCCTCCCTCGGCGAGCCGGGCGTCCTGCGCGCCGTCGTCGGCATGGGGCTCCTCTGGGTGCTGGTCGGCCTGTCGGGCGTGGCGCTGGGCGGCCTGCTGCGCTCCACCATGAGCGCCACGACCGTGCTGGTCGCGGTCAACTTCATCATCCCGATCATCGGGCCCAGGCTGCTGCCCGACGGGGTCGGCGCCTGGGTGCAGACGTACTGGCCCATCCAGGCCGGCCTGCAGATCACCACCACCGTGCAGAACGCCGAGCGCATGCTCCCGTGGCCGGGGTTCGGGGTGATGGCCGCCTTCACCGCCGTGCTGCTGATCGCGGCGTTCGCCCTGTTCCGCTCCCGCGACGCCTGAGCCGCGTCCATTCCCGCGTCGCCTGAGCCGCTCCCGCTCCCGCCTCGCCTGAGCCGCCTCACCCGGCACCCGGCGCGCCACCCCGCGCGCCGGGTCCGCGGCATGCCCGCGCCCTCCCGCACTGGGGCCGACCGGCCGATTTAGTGGGCTGCTAGGGGTTACCCGCCTTATCCCGCCTCGCAAATACTGATGTCGCTTGACCGGGAAATCCTGGCGGGGAGGAGCGTTAAACAATGGCGCCGAATTTCGCGAACGGTCAGTGCCGGTCCTTTCGGGGCGACGGGCTGCCGGATCTGCTGGTACGTGACACGGAAACCGGCGAGCTCTTCGTTCACCCGCACAGCGGTGAGTTCAACGGGACCGATACGTTCCGCGCGCCGGTGAGGATCGGGGACGGATTCGGCTGGTGGCGTTTCTTCTTCGTCCGCGCCGTGGACGCGTCCGGCGACGGACGCGCCGACATATGCGCTTTCAGCACCAGCGAATACGACATCAATCCCGGCGAGAACGGCGAATTCGGTTTCTTCCTGCTGCGCAACCTCGGCGGGCCCGGCGAGATCGGCCCGTTCGCCGAACCGCTCCGCGTGTCCAGCAAGCGCGACGACGGCCGCGAATGGGAGACCATCGGCTTCGCCGACGTGACGGGCACCGGCACCGACGACACGTTCGGCCGGGGCAAGAACGCCGGCAACATCGACCTCTTCCCGCACCGCGACCAGGGCGTCGTCAGGAACGACACCTACGACAAGGAGCCGGTGCGGCTCGTCGACGTCGACGTCGACGACTTCCCCGTCGCGATGGCCGACTTCACCGGCAACGGCACGCCCGACCTCCTGGTCCGCCGCGCCAACGGCGACATGGACCTGTTCGAGTTCGCCGGCAAGCCGGGCACGACGGCCGAGGGCACGTGGTACACCGTCGCCCGCGGCTGGCAGGACATGCGCATCATGACGCTCACGGACATCGACCTCGACGGGCGGCCCGACCTGCTCGGCCTGCGCCCCGACGGCACGCTCGACGCGTACGCGCACTCCGGCGCCTTCAACCCCCAAGCTCCGCTCGACCTCTTTCGTGAGCCGGTGACCGTGGCCACCGGATTCGGCAAGTACGACGTCGTCAGCTGACCACGCAAGAGCGTTTCCCCGCCCTGTTCCCGCTCCGTCGGAATTTGGATTGGTTCAATGTCCTACGAACTCTCCTCTCGTAGTTTTTCCGACGACGCGGTGGCGATCGTCGGAATTTCGTGCCGGCTCCCCCAGGCTCCGGACCCGCGATCCTTCTGGCGGCTGCTGCGCGACGGCCGCGACGCGATCACCGACGTGCCCAGCGGGCGGTGGAACGCGCCGGAGACGAGTTCCCTGCGCGGCGGCTTCATCGACGGGATAGCGGAATTCGACGCCGACTTCTTCGGCGTCTCCCCGAACGAAGCCGAGATGATCGACCCGCAGCAGCGGCTGCTCATGGAACTGAGCTGGGAGGCGCTCGAAGACGCCGGCATCGTCCCGGCGAGCCTGCGCGACAGCGCCGCCTCCGTCTTCATCGGCGCCATGGCCGGCGACTACGCCCAGCTGCTCCAGGGCAACGGGCGCGCGGCGCTGACCCGGCACAGCCTCACCGGCATCAGCCGGGCCCTGCTCGCCAACCGCATCTCGTACACGCTGGGGCTCAACGGGCCCAGCATGACCGTCGACTCCGCGCAGTCGGCCTCGCTGACCGCCGTGCACCTGGCGTGCGAGAGCCTGCGCAACGGCGAGACCGGCCTGGCCATCGTCGGCGGCGTGAACCTCAACCTGACCGCCGACAGCACGCTCGCCGCGCTGCGGTTCGGCGCCCTGTCACCCGACGGCAGGTGCTTCACCTTCGACGCCCGCGCCAACGGCTACGTCCGCGGCGAGGGCGGCGGCGTCGTCGTGCTGAAGCCGCTGGCCCGCGCGCTCGCCGACGGCGACCGGGTGTACTGCGTGATCGCCGGCAGCGCCATCAACAACGACGGGGGCGGCGACGGGCTCACCGTGCCCGACCAGCGCGCCCAGGAGGAGGTCATCCGGCTGGCCTGCGGGCGGGCCGGCGTGGAGGCCGCCGACGTGCAGTTCGTCGAGCTGCACGGCACGGGGACCCGCGTCGGCGACCCGATCGAGGCCCGCGCGCTCGGCGCGGCCATCGGCACCGCCAAGGACTCCGGCACGCCGCTGGTCGTCGGCTCCGCCAAGACCAACGTCGGCCACCTCGAAGGCGCTGCGGGCATCGTCGGCCTGCTGAAGACGGTGCTGGCCATCAGGCACCGCACGCTGCCGCCGTCGCTGAACTTCGAGACGCCCAACCCGCAGATCCCGTTCGACGAGCTCAACCTGCGCGTCAACACCGAGACGTCCGCGTGGCCGCGCGAGGACGCGCCGCTGGTGGCCGGCGTCAGCTCCTTCGGCATGGGCGGCGCCAACTGCCACGTGGTGCTCGCCGAACCCCCGCAGGCGGCCCCCGCCGCCGCCTCCACGCACCAGGACAAGCCGCTGGCCGTGCCGGTGGTCGTGCCGGTGGCTGGGCAGAGCGAGGCCGCGCTGCGCGCCCAGGCTGGCCGGCTGCGTGACCACCTGCTCGACGGACTGCTCGACGAGCCGGGTGCCGGCCTCGCCGACCTGGCGTACTCGCTGGCCACGACCCGTACGGCCTTCGACCGGCGGGCGGCGCTCGTCGTGGACGAGCCGTCAGCGCCGGCCGACGTGCCGGCCGACGCGCTGGCCGGAGTGCTGGACCGGCTGGCCAAGGGCGAGCCGGCCGCCGGGATCGTGACCGGCCGGCCGAGCACCGGCGACATCGCCTTCCTCTACTCGGGGCAGGGCAGCCAGCGGCCCGGCATGGGCCGCGAGCTGTACGCGGCGCACCCGGTCTTCGCACGTGCGCTCGACGAGATCGCCTCCTGCTTCGACGGCACGCTCGACCGTCCGCTCCTCGACGTGATGTTCGCCGACGAGGGCTCCCATGAGGCCGGCCTGCTCGACCAGACCGGGTTCGCCCAGCCCGCGCTCTTCGCCTTCGAGGTCGCCCTCACCCGCCTGTACGAGCACTGGGGCGTGCGCCCCGCCCGGCTCATCGGCCACTCCATCGGCGAGATCTCGGCCGCCCACGTCGCCGGCGTGTTGTCGCTGGCCGACGCCTGCGCCCTGGTCGCGGCGCGCGGCAGGCTGATGCAGAACCTCCCGGCCGGCGGCGCGATGGTCGCCGTGCAGGCCACCGAGGAGGAGGTGCTGCCCTTCCTGGACACCACGGTCAGCATCGCCGCGATCAACGGCCCGGACTCCACCGTGGTCTCCGGCTCGGAGAGCCGCGTCATGGAGATCGCCGAGGAGTTCCGCGGCCGCGGCCGCAAGACCCACCGCCTGCGGGTCAGCCACGCCTTCCACTCCCCGCTGATGGACCCGATGCTGGCGGAGTTCAGGGAGGTGGCCGAGTCGCTCACCTACCGCGAGCCGGCCATCCCCATCGTCTCCAATCTCACCGGGGCCGTCGCGTCCGCCGAGGACCTGTGCTCGCCGGGACACTGGGTGTGGCACGTCCGCGAGGCCGTACGGTTCTGCGACGGCATCCGCGCCCTGGCCGACACGGGCGTCACCACGTTCGTCGAGGTGGGGCCCGGGTCGGTGCTGGCCGCCATGGGGCAGCACTGCCTGCCCGCCAGCCCGTACACGCAGTTCGTCGCCACACTGCGCGATCCTGGGGCGGAATGCCGCAGCGCCGCGCTGGCGCTGGCCGGGCTGCAGGTCAGGGGCGCCACGCTCGACTGGGACGCCGTGCTGCCGGGCGCGCGCCGCGTCCCGCTGCCCACCTACGCCTTCCAGCGCACCTACCACTGGCTTCCCGAGGCGGACGGCTCCGCGCCGCCCCCGCCCCCGCACGCGGCTCCGGAGCCGTCCGCCTCGGGAGAGGAGACGCAGTCGCTCGCCGACCGGCTGCGCGGCCTGCCGGAGGCCGAGCAGGAGCAGGCGATCCTCGAGCTCGTACGCACCTGCATCGCGCTCGTCCTCGGCCACGCCAACGCCGCGACCGTGGACACCGGCACCGCCTTCAAGGCGCTCGGCTTCGACTCCTTCAGCGCCGTCGAGCTGCGGAACCGGCTCAACACCGCCACCGGGCTCCAGCTGCCCAGCTCGCTGCTGTTCGACTACCCGTCGCCGCAGGCGCTGGCCGGCTTCCTGCGCGCCGAACTGGCCGGCGAGCACGTCACCCAGGCCGTGGTGGCCGCCAGGCCCGTGGCGGACGAGCCGATCGCGATCGTCGGCATGGCCTGCCGTTTCCCCGGCGGCGTGAGCTCCCCTGACGACCTGTGGAACGTCGTGATCCGCGAGCAGGACACGATCGGGGAGTTCCCCGTGGACCGGGGCTGGGATCTGGCGGCGCTGTACGACCCCGATCCGGACAGTCACGGGACCACGTATGCGCGGCATGGCGGGTTCCTGTACGAGGCGGGGGAGTTCGATCCGGCGTTCTTCGGGATCTCGCCGCGTGAGGCGTTGGCGATGGATCCGCAGCAGCGGTTGTTGCTGGAGGCGTCGTGGGAGGCGATGGAGCGGGCCGGGATCGATCCGGCGGGGTTGCGGGGCAGCAGGACCGGCGTGTTCGCCGGCGCCACGGCGCAGGACTACGGGCCGCGCCTGCACGAGGCCACCGGCAGCGCCGAAGGGTACGTGCTGACCGGCACCACGGCCAGCGTCATCTCCGGGCGGGTCGCCTTCACGTTCGGGTTCGAGGGCCCGGCGGTGACCGTGGACACCGCGTGCTCCTCGTCCCTGGTCGCCCTGCACCTGGCCGCGCAGTCGCTGCGGACCGGCGAGTGCGACCTGGCCCTGGCCGGCGGCGCCACCGTGATGGCCTCACCTGGCATGTTCGTGGAGTTCTCGCGGCAGCGGGGTCTGTCGCCTGATGGTCGTTGTAAGGCGTTCTCGGCTGGTGCTGACGGCACGGGGTGGGCTGAGGGTGTCGGGATGTTGCTGGTGGAGCGGTTGTCGGATGCGCGGCGGCTCGGTCATCGGGTGCTGGCGGTGGTGCGTGGTTCGGCGATCAATCAGGACGGTGCGAGTAACGGGTTGACGGCGCCGAACGGTCCGTCGCAGCAGCGGGTGATCCGGCAGGCGTTGGCGAATGCGGGGTTGTCGGCGGCTGAGGTGGATGTGGTGGAGGCGCATGGGACGGGGACGTCGCTGGGTGATCCGATCGAGGCGCAGGCGCTGATCGCTGCTTATGGTCAGGATCGGGATCGGCCGTTGTGGTTGGGGTCGTTGAAGTCGAACATCGGTCATGCGCAGGCGGCTGCGGGTGTGGGCGGTGTGATCAAGATGGTGATGGCGCTGCGGCACGGCACGTTGCCGAAGACGCTGCATGTGGATGAGCCGTCGCCGCATGTGGACTGGTCGGCGGGTGCGGTGGAGCTGCTGACCGAGGCCCGCCCGTGGGACGAGCTCGACCGCCCGCGCCGCGCCGCCGTCTCCTCCTTCGGCATCAGCGGCACCAACGCCCACGTGATCATCGAGCAGGGCGACCCGGTCGTACCCGCCCCCGACGAGGAGTTCGACCTCCCCGCGGTGCCCTGGATCCTGTCCGCCAAGACCCCCGAGGCGCTGGCCGGGCAGGCCGGACGGCTCGCCGCCTGGGCGACGCCTGACATCCCGATCACCGCCGCCGGCGCCGCTCTGGCCGCCGGACGGGCCGCACTCGACCACCGGGCGGTGATCGTCGGCGGCGAGCGCGACGACCTGCTGGCCGGCCTGCGGGCGCTGGCCGGCGGCTCCGACGCGCCAGGCGTGCTCACCGGCAGCGGCCAGGCCGGCCGGCTCGCCCTGCTCTTCACCGGGCAGGGCAGCCAGCGGCCTGGCATGGGCCGCGAGCTCGCCGAGACGTTCCCCGTGTTCGCCGAGGCGCTGGAGGAGGCGTGCGCCCTCCTCGATCCGCAGCTGCCGTACCCGCTGCGCGAGGTCATGTTCACCGACCCCGGCGGTGTGCTGAACGAGACCGGGATGACGCAGCCCGCCCTGTTCGCCTTCGAGGTGGCGCTGTACCGGCTGCTGGAGTCGTTCGGCGTGCGGCCGGACGTGCTGATCGGCCACTCGGTGGGCGAGATCGCCGCCGCCCACGTGGCCGGGGTCTTCTCCCTCGCCGACGCCTGCACGCTGATCGCCACGCGGGCCCGGCTCATGGACGCGCTCCCCAAGGACGGCGCGATGCTGGCCGTCGCCGCCCCGGAGGCGGACGTCCTGCCGCTGCTCGACGGGTACGAGGACCGCGCCGGCATCGCGGCGGTCAACGGTCCGGCTGCGGTGGTGGTGTCCGGTGACGAGTCCGCGATCGCGGAGATCGAGAGCCGCGCGCAGGTCCGGACGCGCCGGCTGCGGGTGTCGCATGCGTTCCATTCGCCGTTGATGGAGCCGATGCTGGCCGAGTTCGCCGAGGCGATCAGCGGAATCGGCTTCCACGAGCCGGCGATCCCGGTCGTCTCGAACGTGACGGGTCAGCTGGCCGAGCCCGGCCGGCTGACCGATCCCTCGTACTGGGTCGAGCACGTGCGCGTGGCGGTGCGGTTCGCCGACGGCGTGGCCGCCGCCGACGCGGCCGTCCTCCTGGAGGTCGGGCCCGACGGCATCCTCACCGGCATGGCCCAGCAGGCGCTCGCCGACGGTGTCTTCATCCCCGCCGCGCGCAGGGACCGCGAGGAGGCCGGCACCTTCGTCCAGGCCCTCGGACGGCTCCACGCCAGCGGCGTCACCGTCGACTGGGACGCCTACTTCGGCGCCACCCCCGCGCTCCACGTCGACCTGCCCACCTACGCCTTCCAGCGGCAGCGGTACTGGCTGGAGGCGCCCGGCCCCGCCGAACGGCCCACCGAGCACGTCGGGCTGTTCGAGGTCGACTGGGTCCCGGTGCCCGCCGCCGGAGCCGCGCCTGCTCCTGGGCCCGCCGCTGGGCCCGCGGCCGGGTCCGGCGACGTGCTGTTGCCCTGGGAGAGCCCCGCCGACGACGGTGACGAGCCCGCCCGCGCCCGCGCTGCCGTACTGCGCGTGCTGGCCGCCGTCCAGGAGCGGCTCAGCGGGAACCGGTCCGCGTCCGGCCGCCTCGTGATCGTCACCGAGGGCGCGACCGGCGACACCCCCGACCTCGCCGCCACGGCCGTGTGGGGGCTGGTCCGGTCGGTCCAGACCGAGTACCCGGACCGGTTCGTGCTCCTCGACCTCGACGGGCCCATCGACAGCGCCACCGACGGCCCCACCGACAGCGCCACTGTAAGGGCCGCCGACGGCATCGTCGCCGCCGCGCTCGCCTACGACGAGCCCCAGCTGGCGATCAGAGCCGGCACGATCCACGTTCCGAGACTGGCCCGCCGGGACCGGCCGGCGGGCGACTCGCCCTGGAACCCCGACGGCACGGTGCTGGTCACCGGCGGCACCGGCGCGCTGGGCCGTACCGTGACCCGGCATCTCGTCGCCACGCACGGCGTACGGAACCTCGTGCTCGTCACCCGCGACCCGCGGTCGTCCGGCGCGGTGGCGCTGGCCGCCGAGCTGGCCGAGCTCGGCGCGCACGCCGAGCTGGTCGCCTGCGACGTCACCGACAGGGACGCGCTGGCCGGGCTCGTCGGCTCCTGCGAGAGCCTGACCGGCGTCGTGCACATCGCCGGCGTCCTCGACGACGGCGTCGTGCCCGCGCTGACCCCTGAACGGCTCGACACCGTGTGGCGTACCAAGGCCGAGACGGCCTGGCTCCTGCACGAGCTGACCCGCGACCGCGACCTGTCCGCGTTCGTGCTGTTCTCGTCGGTCGCCGCCACCGTCGGCAGCGCCGGCCAGGCCAACTACGCCGCCGCCAACGCCTTCCTCGACGCCCTCGCCCGGCACCGCCGCGCGCTGGACCTGCCCGCGACCGCCCTGGCCTGGGGACTGTGGGACAACTCCGCCGGCGGCATGGCCGGCACGCTCGCCACCGCCGACCTCGCCCGGTGGGCCAGGCTCGGCGTCGCCCCGATGCCGCAGGGCAAGGCGCTGGAACTCCTCGACTCCGCGCTCGCCGGGAACGCCGTCACGACGGTGCCCGCCCGCCTCAGCCTGGCGGGCGTCGCCGACCCCGCCCCGGTCATGCTGCGCGCGATGTTGCGCAAGCCGATCGAGCGCCGCGCGGCCGGCGGGCCGGACGAGGTGCCGCTGGCGCAGGCCCTGCGCGGGCAGAGCCCCGAGGAGCAGGAACGCACGCTGCTCGACCTCGTACGCGGCCAGGCGGCCCTGGTGCTCGGGCACGTGACGCCGAACGTCATCAGCGCCACGGGCGCGTTCAAGGAGGCGGGCTTCGACTCGCTGACCGCCGTCGAGCTGCGCAACCGGCTCAACACCGCCACAGGCCTGCACCTGCCCAGCTCCCTGCTGTTCGACTACCCGTCGCCGCAGGCGCTGACCGAGCACCTGCGCACCGAGCTGCTCGGCGGCTCCGCCACCGCCGCCACGGCGGTCCGCCCGACCGGGCACGACGAGCCGATCGCGATCGTCGGCATGGCCTGCCGCTACCCAGGCGGCGTGCGCTCGCCCGAGGACCTGTGGGAGCTGGTGGCGCAGGCCCGCGACGCGGTGGGCGAGTTCCCGACCGACCGCGGATGGGACCTGGACCGGCTCTTCGACCCCGACCCCGGCAAGCGCGGCACCACCTACACCCGGCACGGCGGCTTCCTCTACAACGCCGCCGACTTCGACGCGGCGTTCTTCGGCATCTCGCCGCGCGAGGCGCTGGCGATGGATCCGCAGCAGCGGTTGTTGCTGGAGGCCTCGTGGGAGGCCCTCGAAGACGCCGGCATCGACCCCGCCACGCTGCGCGGCAGCCAGACCGGGGTGTTCACCGGCATCGCGCCCATGGAGTACGGCCCCCGCCGGTACGAGGGCGCCGACCACGTGGAGGGTTATCTCCTCACCGGCGGCCTGGCCAGCGTCGCCTCCGGGCGGGTGTCGTACACGCTGGGGTTCGAGGGCCCAGCGGTGACCGTGGACACCGCGTGCTCGTCGTCGCTGGTGGCGCTGCACCTGGCGGCGCAGGCCCTGCGGTCGGGCGAGTGCGACCTGGCGATGGCCGGCGGTGCGATGGTGATGGCCTCGCCGGGCACGTTCGTGGAGTTCTCGCGGCAGCGCGGCCTGTCCCCTGACGGCCGGTGCAAGGCGTTCTCCGCCGACGCCGACGGCACCGGCTGGAGCGAGGGCGTCGGCGTGCTGCTCGTCGAGCGGCTGTCCGACGCGCGCCGCAACGGCCACCAGGTCCTCGCGGTCATCCGGGGCAGCGCGATCAACCAGGACGGCGCCAGCAACGGCCTGGCCGCCCCCAACGGCCCGTCGCAGCAGCGGGTGATCCGGCAGGCGCTGGCCAACGCGGGCCTGTCGGCGGCGGACGTCGACGCGGTCGAGGCGCACGGCACCGGCACGAAGCTCGGCGACCCGATCGAGGCTCAGGCGCTCATCGCCACCTACGGCCAGGAGCGGCAGGACCAGCCGCTCTGGCTGGGCTCGCTGAAGTCCAACCTCGGGCACGCCCAGGCCGCCGCCGGCGTCGCGGGGGTCATCAAGATGGTGATGGCCATGCGGCACGGGGTGCTGCCCCAGACGCTTCACGTGGGCGAGCCTTCTCCGCACGTGGACTGGACGGCCGGCGCGGTCGAGCTGCTGACCGAGGCCCGCCCGTGGGACCAGGCAGACCGCCCCCGACGCGCCGCCGTCTCCTCCTTCGGCGTGAGCGGCACGAACGCTCACGTGATCATCGAGCAGGGCGATCCCGTCGGCGAGACCGTCCACGAGGACCGGCCGCTGCCGGTGGTGCCGTGGCTGGTGTCGGCGAAGGATGTGCGGGCGTTGCGGGCGCAGGCCGGTCGGCTCGCGTCGTGGGTGGAGTCGCGGTCGTCGGTGCCGGTGCCGGTGCCGGTGCCGGTGTCGGTGTCGGATGTGGCGTGGTCGCTGGCGACGGGCCGGGCGGTGCTGGAGCAGCGTGCGGTCGTCGTGGGCGGCGATCGGGACGAGTTGGTGGCGGGGTTGCGGGCGCTGGCTGACGATCCCTCTGCTGCGATCTCGGGTAGCGGTTCTGGCGGGAAGCTGGCGTTGTTGTTCGCGGGTCAGGGTAGCCAGCGGGTCGGGATGGGGTCGGTGCTGGTTGAGCACTTCCCGGTGTTTGCGGAGGCGTTGGAGGAGATCTGCGCCTGGTTTGAGCCGTTGTTGCCGCATTCGCTGCGTGAGGTGATGTTCGCCGACCCGGACGGTGTGCTCAACGAAACCGGGATGACGCAGCCTGCGTTGTTCGCCTTTGAGGTGGCGCTGTACAGGTTGCTGGCTTCGTTGGGTGTGCGGGCGGATGTGTTGGTGGGGCATTCGATCGGGGAGATTGCTGCTGCTTATGTGGCGGGGGTGTTCTCGTTGGAGGATGCCTGCACGTTGGTGGCGGCTCGTGCGCGGTTGATGCAGGCGTTGCCTTCCGGTGGGGCGATGCTGGCCGTCGCCGCGCCTGAGGAGCAGGTGCTGGCGTTGCTGGCTGGTCGTGAGGACCGGGTGGGGATCGCGGCGGTGAACGGTCCTGCTGCGGTGGTGGTGTCCGGTGACGAGGCGGCGATCGCGGAGATCGAGGGCCAGGCGCTGGTGCGGACGCGCCGGTTGCGGGTGTCGCATGCGTTCCATTCGCCGTTGATGGAGCCGATGCTGGCCGAGTTCGCGGAGGCGATCAGCGACATCACTTTCCACGAGCCGGGCCTGCCGATTGTTTCGAACGTGACGGGTCGTCTGGCTGAGCCTGGTCAGCTGACCGACCCTGCCTACTGGGTCGAGCACGTGCGTGGTGCGGTGCGGTTCGCGGATGGGGTGACGGCTTGCGGGGCGGCTCATTTCCTGGAGGTGGGTCCGGATGGGGTGCTGACGGGGTTGGCGCAGCAGAGCGTGGATGCGGTGTTCGTGCCGGCTGTGCGTAAGGACCGGGACGAGGTCCGGGCGCTGGTCGAGGCTTTGGGGCGGCTGCACGTCGAGGGCGTTGCTGTGGATTGGACGGCGGCGCTGGCCCCGGGCCGGCTGGTCGATCTGCCGACGTACGCGTTCCAGCATGAGCGGTTCTGGCTGGAGTCGGGCAGGTCGGTCGGTGACGTGACGGCCGCCGGGCTGAGCGCGGTGGAGCATCCGATCCTCAGCGCCGCCGTGCCCGCGCCCGACTCCGACTCCATCACCCTCACCGGGCGGCTCTCGCTGGCCGCGCTGCCCTGGCTCGCCGACCACGTGGTCAACGGCACGGTCATCCTGCCCGGCACCGCCTTCCTTGAGATCGTGTTGCGGGCCGCCGCGGAGACCGAGGACTGCGAGACGCTCTCCGAGCTGGCCATCCAGGCTCCGCTCGTCATCACGTACGAGCACTCCGTACAACTCCAGGTGGTCATCGACGGGCCGGATGACGGGGGGCGGCGCGGCGTCGCCGTGTACTCCCGTACGGAAGGCGACCCCGCATGGCAGCGGCACGCCCAGGGAACCCTCGGCCCGGTCGCCGCCGAGCCCGCTTTCGATCTCGCGCAGTGGCCGCCGCCCGGCGCGCGGCCCATCGACGTCGGCGCCCTCTACGACGACTTCGCGGTGACGGGCCTGGAGTACGGCGACGCGTTCCAGGGACTGGCGGGCGCCTGGCAGCACGACGGCACGGTCTACGCCGAGATCGTGCTGCCCGAGCAGGCACAGGCGGGCGCGGAGCGATTCGGTTTCCACCCGGCGCTGCTCGACGCCGTGCTGCATTCCATCACGCTGGGTGACCTCCTGCCGCGTACCGAGCCGGGC
This sequence comes from Nonomuraea sp. NPDC049378, assembly GCF_055586745.1. Taxonomy (NCBI): domain Bacteria; kingdom Bacillati; phylum Actinomycetota; class Actinomycetes; order Streptosporangiales; family Streptosporangiaceae; genus Nonomuraea; species Nonomuraea sp. NPDC049378. The sequence goes on along the minus strand of NZ_JBVJHP010000041.1, from coordinate 9,895 downwards.
CAGCCCTACCTGCCCTTCGCCTGGTCCGGCGTCTCCCCGCACGCGGCGGGCGGGACGGCGGCACGTGTCCGTACGACGGTGAAGGGGCCGGGCGAGCTGGCGCTGAGCGTCGCGGACCACACCGGCGCGCCCATCCTCACGGTGGACTCGCTGGTGGTCCGGCCTGTCACGACCGCCCTGCGGGCCGGGAGCACCCCGTACACGCTGGACTGGGTGACCTCGACCGCCGCCGGGCCGGTGCCGGAGCGGGTGCTGATGCTCGACGACCTGTCGTCACTGGGCGATGCGGTCGGATCTGACCAGGAGGTTCCCGACCTGGTCCTGGCGCCGGTCGGGTCCGGCGACGGCCGCGACAGGACGTACGAGGTGCTCGCGCTCCTCCAGGAGTGGCTGGCCGAGGAGCGGTTCGCGCGGTCCCGGCTGGCGCTGGTGACCATCGGCGCGGTGAGCGTGACGGAAGGCGAGGCGCCGGACCTGTCCACCGCGCCCGTCTGGGGGCTGGTGCGCTCAGCCCAGTCCGAGCACGCCGGCCGCTTCGTCATCGTCGACACCGACGAGCACCCCGATTCGGCGGACGCGATGCTGCGTGCCTGCGCGTCCGGCGAGCCGCAGACCGCCCTGCGGCAGGGGCAGATCCACGTGCCCCGCATCGTCCCCGTGACGAGCCCGCCCGCGACCGAGCGTCCGGGTGCGGCGGCGGGTGGAACGGTGCTGCTGACCGGCGGCACAGGAGATCTCGGCGCGCTGGCCGCGCGGCGGCTGGTCACCGAGCACGGCGTACGCCACCTGCTGCTGGCCGGCCGGCGCGGTCCCGCGGCGCCCGGCGCCGGCGACCTGGTGAGCGAGCTGACAGAGCTCGGCGCGCAGGTCACCGTGGCCGCCTGCGACGTGGCGGACCGCGACGAGCTCGCCGCCCTGCTGGCGGGCATCCCCGCCGAACATCCCCTGACGGGCGTCGTGCACCTGGCCGGGATCGTGGCCGACGGCGCCGTGACCTCGCTGACGCCCGACCACGTCGACCGGGTCTTCGGGCCGAAGGCGGACGCGGCCTGGCACCTGCACGAGCTCACCCAGGACCTCGACCTGTCGTTCTTCGTGTTGTACTCGTCGGTCGCCGCCACCGTCGGCAGCGCGGGGCAGGCCAACTACGCGGCCGCCAACGCGTACCTGGACGCCCTGGCCCTGCACCGCCGGGCCCGGGGACTGCCGGCCGTCTCCCTCCAGTGGGGGCTGTGGGAGTCCGACAACGGCATGGCCGGCGCGCTCAGCCAGCTCGACGTGGCGCGGCTCAGCAGGGTCGGGCTCGCGCCGCTCCCCGTGGCGGAGGGCATGTCCCTGTTCGACGCGGCGATCGCCCTCGACAAGCCCGTGCAGATCGTGGCCCGCCTGGACACGGCCGCGCTGCGCCGCCAGGACGAGATCCCCGCCGTCTTCCGCGCCCTGGTCAAGGCGCCGACGCGGAAGACGGCCGCGCCCAGGTCCGCGAGCGCGCGGGCCGACAGGGGCGCGCTGCTGTCCCTCATCCGGACGAACGTCGCGCACGTGCTCGGCCACGCCAACGCCGACACGGTGGACACCGGCACCGCGTTCAAGGACCTCGGCTTCGACTCGCTGAGCTCCGTCGAGCTGCGCAACCGGCTCAACACCGCCACCGGCCTGAGACTGCCCGCCACGCTGCTGTTCAACTTCCCCACCCCCGGCGAGCTGGCCGAGCACCTGTACGCGGAGCTCAGCGGCGCCTCCAGGGCCGAGCAGGCAGCCGTGCGGACCGCGCCCGCCGACGAGCCCATCGCGATCGTCGGCATGGCCTGCCGCTATCCCGGCGGCGTGGCCTCCCCCGAGGACCTCTGGCGGCTGCTCACCCAGGCGGGCGACGCGATCAGCACCTTCCCCGACAACCGTGGCTGGGACCTGGAGAGCCTGTACGATCCCGACCCCGGCCACCACGGCACCAGCTACGCCCGTGAGGGCGGTTTCCTGCACGACGCCGACCGGTTCGACCCCGGGCTCTTCGGCATCTCGCCACGCGAGGCGACCGCGATGGACCCGCAGCAGCGGTTGCTGCTGGAGACGTCGTGGGAGGCGATCGAGCGGGCCGGGATCAGCCCGAAGGCCATGCGCGGCAGCCGCACCGGCGTGTTCGCCGGTGTGATGTACCACGACTACGGCACCCGCCTGCCGCAGGCGCCGGACGGATTCGAAGGGTTCGTGCTCAACGGCAGCGCGGGCAGCATCGCCTCCGGCCGGGTCGCGTACACGTTCGGCCTCGAAGGGCCGGCGGTGACCGTGGACACGGCCTGCTCGTCGTCGCTGGTGGCGCTGCACCTGGCGGCGCAGTCCCTGCGGTCGGGCGAATGCGACCTCGCCCTCGCCGGCGGCGTGACGGTGATGGCCACGCCCAACGTCTTCGTGGAGTTCTCCCGGCAGCGCGGCCTGTCGGCCGACGGCCGGTGCAGGGCGTTCTCCGCCGACGCCGACGGCACCGGCTGGGGTGAGGGCGCGGGCATGCTCCTGGTGGAGCGGCTGTCGGACGCCCAGCGCAACGGGCACCACATCCTCGCCGTCGTACGCGGGACCGCGATCAACCAGGACGGCGCCAGCAACGGCCTGACCGCCCCGAACGGGCCCTCCCAGGAACGCGTGATCCGGCAGGCGCTGGCCAACGCCGGCCTGTCGGTGGCTGACGTGGACGCGGTGGAGGCGCACGGCACCGGTACGAAGCTCGGTGACCCGATCGAGGCGCAGGCCATTCTGGCCACGTACGGGCAGGACCGCGAGCAGCCGCTCTGGCTCGGGTCGCTGAAGTCGAACATCGGTCACACGCAGGCCGCCGCCGGTGTGGGCGGGATCATCAAGATGGTCATGGCCATGCGGCACGGGGTGCTGCCCCAGACGCTGCACGCCGACGAGCCTTCTCCGCATGTGGACTGGTCGGCGGGTGCGGTGGAGCTGCTGACCGAGGCCCGCCCGTGGGACGAGCTCGACCGTCCGCGCCGCGCCGGCGTCTCGTCGTTCGGCGTCAGCGGCACCAACGCCCATGTGATCGTCGAGCAGGGCCCGGCCGTTCCCGAGCCCGCCGACGCTCCCGTCCTGCCCGCCGTGCCGTGGTTGGTCTCGGCCAACGACGCCGGCGCGCTGCACGAACAGGCGGGCAGGCTCGCCGCCTGGGCTTCGGCGAACGACGTCGAACCCGCCGTCGCCGGTAAGGCGCTGATCTCCGCGCGGTCCATGCTGGAGCAGCGCGCGGTGGTCGTGGGTGCTGATCGGGACGAGCTGGTGGCCGGGTTGCGGGCGCTGGCCGAGGACACAGCGGGAGTGATCGCCGGGAGTGGTTCTGGCGGGAAGCTGGCGTTGTTGTTCGCGGGTCAGGGTAGCCAGCGGGTCGGGATGGGGTCGGTGCTGGTTGAGCACTTCCCGGTGTTCGCGGAGGCGTTGGACGAGATCTGCGGCCGGTTTGATTCGTTGTTGCCGCATTCGCTGCGTGAGGTGATGTTCGCCGACCCGGACGGTGTGCTCAACGAAACCGGGATGACGCAGCCTGCGTTGTTCGCCTTTGAGGTGGCGCTGTACAGGTTGCTGGCTTCGTTGGGTGTGCGGGCGGATGTGTTGGTGGGGCATTCGATCGGGGAGATTGCTGCTGCTCATGTGGCGGGGGTGTTCTCGTTGGAGGATGCCTGCACGTTGGTGGCGGCTCGTGCGCGGTTGATGCAGGCGTTGCCTTCTGGTGGGGCGATGCTGGCGGTGGCTGCCCCGGAGGTCGAGGTCCTGCCGCTCTTGGCTGGTCGTGAGGACCGGGTGGGGATCGCGGCGGTGAACGGTCCGGCTGCGGTGGTGGTGTCCGGTGACGAATCCGCGATCGCGGAGATCGAGAGCCGCGCGCAGGTGCGGACGCGCCGGTTGCGGGTGTCGCACGCTTTCCATTCGCCGTTGATGGAGCCGATGCTGGCCGAGTTCGCGGAGGCGATCAGCGACATCACTTTCCACGAGCCGGGCCTGCCGATTGTTTCGAACGTGACGGGTCGTCTGGCCGAGCCTGGTCAGCTGACCGACCCTGCCTACTGGGTCGAGCACGTGCGTGGTGCGGTGCGGTTCGCGGATGGGGTGACGGCTTGCGGGGCGGCCCATTTCCTGGAGGTGGGTCCGGATGGGGTGCTGACGGGGCTGGCGCAGCAGAGCGTGGATGCGGTGTTCGTGCCGGCTGTGCGTAAGGACCGGGACGAGGTCCGGGCGCTGGTCGAAGCGCTGGGACGGCTGCACGTCGAAGGCGTCACCGTGGACTGGGACGCCTACTTCGCCGGCGTCCCCACCCGATTCGTCGACCTGCCCACCTACGCGTTCCAGCGCCGCCGGTACTGGCTCGACGCCGGTTACGCCACCGGCGACGTCGCCTCGGGCGGCGGGCTGGCGGCCGTGAACCACCCGCTGCTGACCGCCACCGTGCCCGCCCCCGGAACGGGCACCCTCACGCTCATCGGCCGCCTGTCGCTGGCGGAACAGCCGTGGCTGGCCGATCACGTGGTGGCCGGCCAGGTGATCGTGCCGGGGACGGCGCAGGTGGAGCTCGCCGTACGGGCCGGCGACGAGACCGGCTGCTCGATGCTCGACGAGCTCACCCTCCAGGCGCCGATGGTCCTGCCGGAGCGGGGGAGCCTGCATCTCCAGGTGGTGGTGACAGAGCCCGGCGAATCGGGCAGCCGCCAGGTGACCATCTACTCCAGGGCGGAGGAGAGCACCGACTGGCGGCAGAACGCCCAGGGCGTGCTCACCCAGGCCGTCCCCGAGCCGGGCCTCGACCTCGCGCAGTGGCCGCCTCCCGGCGCTCAGCCCGTCGACACGGGCGGCGTCTATGACGACCTGGCCGCGACCGGCATGGAGTACGGCGACACCTTCCGGTGCCTCCAGAACGTCTGGCAGCGGGACGGCGCCGTCTACGCCGAACTCGCCCTGCCGGAGACGGCCCAGGCCGAGGCCCGGCGCTTCGGGCTGCACCCGGCGCTCCTGGACGCGTCCCTCCACGCCATTCCCATGGCCGGTCTGCTGCCGCGGGCCGAGCCAGGACGGCCGTACGTCCCGTTCTCCTGGAACCAGGTGACGCTGCACGCAGATGGCGCGACGGTCCTGCGGGTCAGGATCGCGCCCACGGGTAACGACGGTGTGGTCGCCCTGACCATGGCCGACACCGCCGGGGCGCCCGTCATGGAGGTCGGCTCGGTGACGCTCCGCCCGAGCGCCGCCGTACAGGAGACGGCCCGTCACGACAGCCTGTTCACGGTCGGCTGGGTACGGCCCGCCGGCCGCGCCGCTCGGTCCGAGCCGCCGTACGAGATCTTCGACGTGCCGGTGTCCGAGACGCCGGCCCCGGACACGACCAGGCGGGCCACGCACGACGTGCTGGCCGCGCTGCAGGAGTTCGGCGCCGCCGACGAGCCGGGGCGGCGGCTGGTCGTCGTCACGCGCGGGGCCTTCGCGGTGGGACAGGACGATGTCCCGAACCCGGCGCAGGCGGCGGCGTGGGGCCTGGTGCGGGCCGCGCAGTCCGAGCAGCCGGACCGGTTCGTGCTGCTGGACCTGGACGCGGACACCGACGCCGCGGAAGTGGTGACCCAGGCGCTGGCGACCGGCGAGTCGCAGGTCGCGGTGCGGGACGGTCAGCTGCTGGTGCCGCGTGTGAGCCGGGTCGCCGATCCGGCCGATCGCGACCCGGTGTTCGGACCCGACGGCACGGTGCTGGTCACCGGTGGCACGGGTGGGCTGGGTGCGCTGGTGGCGCGCCATCTGGTCACCGAGCACGGCGTCCGAGACCTGTTGCTGGTCAGCAGGCGCGGGGCGGACGCGCCTGGCGCGGCCGACCTGGCCGCGGAGCTGTCCGAACTGGGTGCCGAGGTGGACGTGGCCGCGTGCGACGTGGCCGACCGCGACGCGCTCGCCCGGCTGCTGGAGGGCGTGGACGGGCTGGCTGGGGTGGTGCACACGGCCGGCGTCCTGGACGACGGCGTCATCGCCGCCCTCACCCCCGAGCGCCTGGACGCCGTGCTCAAGCCCAAAACCGACGCCGCCTGGCACCTGCACGAACTCACGCAGCACCTCGATCTGAAGGCGTTCGTGCTGTTCTCCTCCATCTCCGGGGTGCTCGGCAGCGCCGGCCAGGGCAACTACGCCGCCGCCAACACCTCGCTGGACGCGCTCGCCCAGCTGCGGCAGGCCCAAGGGCTTCCGGCCACCTCGCTGGCCTGGGGTCTGTGGGCGACCGGCGGCATGGCGGGCGAGCTCGACGCGTCCGACCTGCGCCGCCTCGAACGCGGCGGCATCATGCCCATGCCCGTCGCCGACGGGCTCGCCCTGTTCGACGTCGCAGTACGCGCACAACACCCCGTCCTGGTCCCGGCCGTGCTGAGCATCCCGGCTCTCCAGGCCCAGGCACAGGCGGGTACGCTGCCCGCGCTCCTGCACGGGTTGGTCCGCGTGCCCGCGCGCAGGACGAGCACGGTGGGCACGAACCCGACCGACCTCCTCCAACTGGTCCGCACCCATGCGGCGACCGTGCTCGGCTTCGACGGCGCGGAGGCGGTCGAGCCGGCCAAACGGTTCCAGGAGCTCGGCTTCGACTCCCTCACGGCCGTCGAGTTCCGCAACCAGCTGAACGCGGCCACCGGGCTGCGCCTGCCGGCCACCCTCGTCTTCGACTGCCCGACGGCCGAGGCCGTGGCACAGTTCCTGGCCGGCGAGCTGGCCGGTGGGCAGGCCGCCCAGGCCGCCGTGACCGCCACGAAGGTGGTCGACGAGCCGATCGCGATCGTGGGGATGGCGTGTCGCTATCCGGGTGGTGTGCTGTCGCCGGAGGACCTGTGGGAGCTGGTGGCGCAGGCCCGCGACGGGGTGGGGGAGTTCCCCTCCGACCGTGGCTGGGACCTGGACAAGCTCTACAACCCCGACCCCGACAGCCGCGGCACCTCGTACGCGCGGCACGGCGGGTTCCTCTACGACGCCGCCCAGTTCGACCCGGGGTTCTTCGAGATCTCGCCGCGTGAGGCGCTCGCCATGGATCCGCAGCAGCGGCTGCTGTTGGAGACGTCGTGGGAGGCCATCGAGCGGGCCGGGATCAGCCCGACCCGGTTGCGCGGCAGCCGGACCGGCGTGTTCGCCGGAGTCATGTACCACGACTACGCGCCCCAGCTGTCGGCCGTGCCGGGCGAGCTCGAAGGGCTCATCGGCACGGGCAGCTCGGGCAGCATCGCCTCCGGCCGGGTGTCCTACAGCCTGGGCCTGGAAGGCCCCGCCGTCACGGTCGACACGGCCTGCTCCTCCTCGCTGGTGGCCCTGCACCTGGCAGTCCAGGCGTTGCGGTCGGGCGAGTGCGATCTGGCGCTGGCCGGCGGCGTGACCGTGATGGCCACGCCCGGCACCTTCGTGGAGTTCTCGCGGCAGCGCGGCCTGTCCCCCGACGGCCGGTGCAAGGCGTTCTCCGCCGACGCCGACGGCACCGGCTGGGGCGAGGGCGTCGGCATGCTCCTGGTGGAGCGGCTGTCCGACGCGGAACGTAACGGGCACCAGGTGCTCGCCGTGGTGCGGGGCAGCGCGGTCAACCAGGACGGCGCCAGCAACGGCCTGACCGCCCCGAACGGGCCCTCGCAGCAGCGGGTGATCCGGCAGGCGCTGGCCAACGCAGGGCTGTCGGCGGCGGACGTCGACGCGGTCGAGGCACACGGCACCGGCACGAAGCTCGGTGACCCGATCGAGGCGCAGGCGCTCATCGCCACGTATGGGCAGGATCGGCAGGAGCCGCTCTGGCTCGGGTCGGTGAAGTCGAACATCGGTCACACGCAGGCCGCCGCCGGTGTGGGCGGTGTGATCAAGATGGTCATGGCGCTGCGCAACGGCATGCTGCCCCAGACGCTTCACGTGGGCGAGCCGTCGCCGCACGTGGACTGGACGGCCGGCGCGGTCGAGTTGCTGACCGAGGCCCGCCCGTGGGACCGGGCAGACCGGCCACGCCGCGCCGCCGTCTCGTCGTTCGGCATCAGTGGCACGAACGCTCACGTGATCATCGAGCAGGGCCCGGTCGCGGAGCCGGAGCCTGAGCCGGTGGGACAGGCGCCGGTGGTGCCGTGGCTGGTGTCGGCGAAGGATGTGCGGGCGTTGCGGGCGCAGGCCGGTCGGCTCGCGTCGTGGGTGGAGTCGCGGTCGTCGGTGCCGGTGCCGGTGTCGGATGTGGCGTGGTCGTTGGCGACGGGCCGGGCGGTGCTGGAGCAGCGTGCGGTCGTCGTGGGCGGCGATCGGGACGAGTTGGTGGCCGGGTTGCGGGCGCTGGCCGACGATCCCTCTGCTGCGATCTCGGGTAGCGGTTCTGGCGGGAAGCTGGCCCTGTTGTTCGCGGGTCAGGGTAGCCAGCGGGTCGGGATGGGGTCGGTGCTGGTTGAGCACTTCCCGGTGTTTGCGGAGGCGTTGGAGGAGATCTGCGGCCGGTTCGAGGCGTTGTTGCCGCATTCGCTGCGTGAGGTGATGTTCGCCGACCCGGACGGTGTGCTCAACGAAACCGGGATGACGCAGCCTGCGTTGTTCGCCTTTGAGGTGGCGCTGTACAGGTTGCTGACCTCTCTGGGTGTGCGGGCGGATGTGTTGGTGGGGCATTCGATCGGGGAGATTGCTGCTGCTTATGTGGCGGGGGTGTTCTCGTTGGAGGATGCCTGCACGTTGGTGGCGGCTCGTGCGCGGTTGATGCAGGCGTTGCCTTCCGGTGGGGCGATGCTGGCCGTCGCAGCTCCGGAGGCGGACGTCCTGCCGCTGCTCGACGGGTACGAGGACCGCGCCGGCATCGCGGCGGTGAACGGTCCGGCTGCGGTGGTGGTGTCCGGTGACGAATCCGCGATCGCGGAGATCGAGAGCCGCGCGCAGGTGCGGACGCGCCGGTTGCGGGTGTCGCATGCGTTCCATTCGCCGTTGATGGAGCCGATGCTGGCCGACTTCGCGGAGGCGATCAGCGACATCACTTTCCACGAGCCGGCGATTCCGGTCGTCTCGAACGTGACGGGTCGTCTGGCCGAGCCTGGTCAGCTGACCGACCCTGCCTACTGGGTCGAGCACGTGCGTGGTGCGGTGCGGTTCGCGGATGGGGTGACGGCTTGCGGGGCGGCTCATTTCCTGGAGGTGGGTCCGGATGGGGTGCTGACGGGGTTGGCGCAGCAGAGCGTGGATGCGGTGTTCGTGCCGGCTGTGCGTAAGGACCGGGACGAGGTCCGGGCGCTGGTCGAAGCGCTGGGCCGGCTGCATGTTCACGGTATCGGCGTGGACTGGGAAGCGGTCCTCGCTTCGGGCCGGTTCGTGGACCTGCCGACCTATGCCTTCCAGCACGAGCGGTTCTGGGTGCCGGTCAGCCCTGACTCCGGTGATGTGGACGCCGCCGGACTGGGCGCCATCCACCATCCCATGCTTCGTGCCGCCATTTCCGCACCGGACTCCGACACCCACACCTTCACGGGCCGGTTGTCGCTCGCCGCGCAGCCGTGGCTGGCCGATCACCAGGTCAACGGCCGGGTGGTGGTGCCGGGCGCGGCGCTGGTGGAGCTGGCGCTCCGCGTCGGCCAGGAACTGGACTCCCCGCACCTGCTCGAACTGACCCTCCAGGCGCCCCTTCTGGTGCCGGCCGACGGCGGAGTACACGTCCAGTTGGTGGCCGGGCCATGCGATGAGTCGGGTGGCCGCCAGGTGAGCATCCACTCCCGCAACGCCGGCGCGGGCGAGTGGGTCCAGCACGGGCAGGGCATCCTGGCCGGACAGACGGAGCAGCCGCTGCTCGGGCTGGCGCAGTGGCCGCCGGCGGGTGCCCGGCCGGTTGATGTCGGGCACCTGTATGACGACATGGCGGCGATCGGTCTGGAGTATGGGCCGTTGTTCCAGG
>NZ_JBVJHP010000040.1:14034-64346 GCF_055586745.1 Nonomuraea sp. NPDC049378 | reverse complement strand
CATCGAACTCGACATCGCCTATCCAGGCCGCATCCGGTAAAGACCGGCCTCAAGCCATCAGAAACGATCTTTACACACCTGAAGTGACAACCTCCCTCGGACACCTCCGCGTCGCCCTCGGCGACGGCGAACGACCAGATGTTCGGCCCGTTCACGTGCAGGGACAGGTTGGGATTGGTGCGGACGTGGCGGGCCTTGAGCCGGCCGTCCGTGGTGGAAACCCGAATGATCCGCTCGGCGGGGTTCCAGTTGTACAGGACGGTGGAAAGGTGGGGGTGGCCGCTGCGCTTGACGGTGGCAAGGACGCCGAACTGCTGGGCGGCGAGCAGGCTGCTGAGTTCCGCGTCGGTGAGGGTGCGGGGTTCGGCGGGGCCGGAGTTCGTATCGTTGTCGCTCATGTGAATCGAATCCTGTCCGTGCTGGTGGGGACGGTTGGTCAGGCTACGGGGGTGGGCTGGGCCGCCTGCTGGGGAGTGGCGGTGTCGTGCTCGGGCTGGCGCAGGACGAGGAGGGCGACGGTGAAGGCGGCCACGAGCAGGGCCGCGGCGATGGCGAAGGCCACGCGGTAGCCGCCGGTCAGCGCGGCCGCCTGGCTCTGGCCGGCGTCCAGCAACTGCTCGGTGCAGGTGGCGGCCAGCGTGGACAGTACGGCGACGCCCAGGGCCATGCCGATCTGCTGGGTGGTGTTGAACAGTCCCGAGGCCAGGCCCGCGTCGTCGGCCTTGGCGCCGGACATGCCGAGCGCGGTGAGCGCGGGCAGCACCAGGCCGCCGCCGGCGATGAGCAGCATCACCGGGAGCAGGTCGGTGACGTAGTCGGCCCGCACGGGGACGCGGGCCAGCCAGCCCATCGCGCCGAGCAGCAACGCCAGGCCGGCCAGCAGGACCGCGCGCTCGCCGAAGCGGGTGTTGAGCCGGGCCGAGACGAACAGGGAGACCCCGCCGATGGCCAGCGCCGCCGGGAGCATCGCCAGCCCGGTCTCTAGCGCGCCGTAGCCGAGGACCTTCTGCATGTAGAGGGCGACGAGGATCTGGAAGGCGAACATGGCCGACAGTGTGAGGATCTGGACCAGGTTGGCGCCGGACACGTTGCGCGAGCGGAAGATCCGCAGCGGCATCAGCGGCGCCTTGGCGCTCGCCTGACGCAGGACGAAGGCGGCCAGCAGGGCGAGCGAGACCGCGCCGAGGGCGAGGGTGTGGGTGGCGAGCCAGCCGTACTCCTCGACCTTGACCACGGTGTAGATGCCCAGCATCAGCCCGCTGGTGACCAGCGCGGCGCCGAGGACGTCGGCGCCGCCCGCGAGCCCGGCGCCGCGGTCGCCGGGCAGCGCCCGGATCGCCAGGGCGACCGTGGCCAGCCCGATGGGCACGTTGATGAGGAAGATCCAGTGCCAGCTGAGCAGGTCGGTCAGGACCCCGCCCAGAACCTGGCCGATCGAGGCGCCGGCGGCGCCGGTGAAGCTGAAGACGCCGATCGCCTTGGCACGCTCCCTGGCCTCGGTGAACAGGGTCACCAGGATGCCCAGCACGACGGCGGAGGCCATCGCGCTGCCGACGCCCTGCAGGAACCGGGCGGCGATGAGCGTGCCAGGTCCGGTGGCCGCCGCGGCCAGGACCGATGCCGCGGTGAAGACCGCGTTGCCGGCGAGGAACATCATCTTCCGGCCGATCAGGTCGCCCAGCCGGCCGGCCAGCAGCAGGAGACCGCCGAAGGCGATCAGGTAGGCGTTGACGGTCCAGCTGAGGCCGGCGGGGGTGAAGCCGAGGTCTCGCTGGATGGCGGGCATCGCCACGGTCACGATGCTGCCATCGAGGATCGTCATCAGCATCGCGGCGGACAGCACGCCGAGTGCGAGCCAGGGCGATCGGGGTGTGGTGGGTGACATGACGTTTCTCCTGCTCCTTGAGGACAGGAGAGAACATAGCAGATAGTTTCGTTGCAGACTATCTGCTATGGATCGACTTACGCCTTCTGTCGAGCCCGCCGCACGGCCTGCGGAGCCTCCGCGGGGGTGGCCAGGTGTCCGGTGACCAGGCGGTTCATCGCCCTCAAGAGGACTTCGCGCTCATCGTCCGGCAGCGCGCCCAGGACGGCCTTGTGCACGCCGTCGACGATCTCCTGGCTCCTTCTGGCCACCTCCTCGCCCTTCTCGGTGACCGCGATGATCCGCGCTCGCCGGTCGGCACTGGACGGGCGGCGCTCGGCCAGGCCGGCCTTCTCCAGGGCATCGACCGTGACCACCATGGTGGTCTTGTCCATGTCGCCGATCTCGGCGAGCTGGATCTGCGTGCGCTCTTCCTCCAGGGCGTGGACGAGCACGCAGTGCATGCGCGCGGTCAGTCCGATCTCGGCCAGGGCGGCGGCCATCTGGGTTCTCAGGACGTGGCCGGCATGGTCCAGCAGGTAGGACAGGTCCGGTTCTGTGCGGGCGGGCGCCATCGCGGTCATTCGTCCAGCCTAGCAACTAGGTCCATTCCGGATTATCCGCTTCCTTTCCACCTGGCGGCTCGGCGAGCGAACCGCGCCGCTCGGCCACGGCGCCCGCGCGGGCCCCATCACCCGGCGGTGTGGGCGAGGATGGCGGCGGCCAGCTCCTCGTGCACCTCGGGCGGCAGGGTGTGCCCCATGCCCGCAACGATCATCAGCCGCGCCCCAGGGATCTGCTCGGCGATGATCGCGCTGTGGCCCGGCTTGGCCGGCTCGTGGCTGCCCTCGATGACCAGCGTGGGGGCCTTCACCCGATGGAGCACGCCCACCGGCTCGAAGTCGGGCTTGGCCATGGCGGCCAGCCGGTGGTTGGCCACCGCCGACAGGTCGCGGGCCCGGTCGTAGATCCGCTCCTGCAGCCGCCGCGCCGCGTCCTCGTCGAACGGCAGCCCGGTGCCGTGCAGCAGGCGCTGCTCGGCGATCATGCCGTCGATCCGCGCGCGCCGGTCCGCCGGCGGCGGGGCGGCCATCGACGTACGGTAGAACGCCACGAACTCCGCCGTCGGCTCCGGCAGGCTGCCCTCGGGCTGCGGCTGTCCCATCAGGGCCCGCATGATCACCTGGCCCTCGCCGCCGCCGAGCGGGGAGGAGCCGATGACGGTCAGCGAGCGCACCCGCTCCGGCCGCTCCACGGCGACGAACTGGCCGAGCAGGCCGCCCGCCGAGTGGCAGACCAGGTGCGCGCTCTCCAGGCCGTGGGCGTCCATCACGCGGTAGACGTCGTTCTTGATGGCGTCCCACGTGTACGGCTCCGCCTCGAAGTCGACCGTGCCCGACATGCCGGTGTCGCGGTGGTCGTACCGGATCACCCGGCGGCCACCCGCGGTCAGCCGGCCGACGAACTCGTCCGGCCACAGGATGCCCTGCGACATCGAACCCATGATCAACAGGATCGGCGCGTCCGTCCCGGCGCCGAACTCTTCACTCCAGATGTTCACGTTCTGCATGCCTCACAGCATGCCGTCGCCGGCTACAGGCGCCTTCTGTAGAACTACTAGCCGCGCCAGATCCGTACGGGAGCCGATGCCCAGCTTCGGATAGATCTTGTACAGGTGATACTCGACCGTGCGCGGGCTGAGGAAGAGCCGGGCGGCGATCTGCTTGCTCGACAAGCCATCGGCGACCAGGCCCGCGATCCGCAGCTCCTGCGGGGTCAGCGCGTCGAGCACGGCCGCGGGCGGGGCCTGCCCGCTCTCGCCCGCCGCCCGCAACTCCTCCTGCGCGCGCCGCGCCCACGGGCGGGCGCCCGCCCGTTCGAACGTCTCCCACGCTGTCCGCAGATGGGCCCGCGCCTCGCCCGGCCGCTGCGTCCGGCGCAGGCGCTCACCCAGCAGCAGGGCCGTCCTGGCCGCCTCGAACGGGTTGGTGTGCAGCCGCAGCGCCTCGCCGAAGGCGTCCTCGGAGGACTCGACCAGGCCCCGGCAGCGGGCCCGCAGGGCGTGCGACTCGGCCGTGGCGGCGTTCGCCGACCACTGCTCGTACGCGGCCATCGCCACCCGCGCGCCCTCCTCGTCGCCCGCGCCCATGGCGGCCTCGACGCGGTCCGGCGCGGTCCGCCCCACCACGATCGGATGTCCGGCGCCCGGTCCCGCCGCGGCGATGGCGGTGAAACGGTCGTGCGCCGCGGCGTAGCGGCCCAGGCACAGGTCGAGCAGCGCCAGCGCGTACGACGCGACGCCGGCGCGCAGCCCCACCCGGTGGGGGATGGCGATGGCCAGCGCCTCGCGGGCCTGCCGCTCACAGAGTTCCTCCTCGCCCCGCAGCGCCGCCAGCACCGCCAGGTTGGCCAGGTGCGCGGCCACCGTGTTCTCGTACCCGGCCTCACGGGCCAGCTCCAGGCCCTCCTCGGAGACGGCCTGGCTGCGCGCCGGCCGCCCCGCGAAGCGTTCGGCCGTCGCCACGAACTCCAGCACGACCGGCAACTGCCCGCGCATCCCCGACACCCTCGCCACCCGCCCGGCCCGCTCGGCCAGCTCGCCGGCCAGGTCCGGCTCGCCCAGAGCGCTGGCCGCGGCCGCCGCCCACAGGTATCCCGCCGCGTCCTCCAGTTCGCCGGTCCGGGCCAGTGCCCACCGCAGCAGCACCGGCCCGCCCGGGTCGCCGTCCAGCGTCAGGCCGATCCCGGCCACCGTGTTCCGCAAGAACCCCTCGGGGTGCGCCGCCGCCCGCCGGCCGAGCTCGGCCATGGCCGCCGCGTCGCCGACGTACGAGGCCGCCTCCACGGCGTCGGCCAGCATGTCGAGGCTGTCGCCCGCCGCCAGGATCCGTACGGCCTCGGCGGCGTTGCCCGAGTTCAGCTCGAACCGGCCGCGGAGCTGGGCGATCTCCATGGCGAGCGTGCTGTCCCCGCCGGCCCCTTCGCGCGCCTCGGCCAGCAGCGACTCCGCCTGCCCGGGGCGGCCGCCGAGCCAGGCCGCGACGGCGGCGTCCTTCAGGCGGACGGCACGGGCACGCGGCTCGGGGGTCAATTCGGCGGCCCTGGCCAGGGCGGTGGCGGCGGCGCCGTACCCGCCCCGGTCACGCGCCCGCTCAGCCGCGGCCACCAGCGCGGCGGCGACCTGCTCGTCCCGCCCCAGGGCGGCTCCGGCCAGGTGCCAGGCGCGGCGGTCATCCGCGGTCAGCTCCGCGAGGACGGCGTGCACGCGGCGGACGTCGTCGGGGGCGGCCGCCTCGTGCACCGCGGACCGGATGAGCGGATGAGCGAACCGCACGCTCGTGCCCGACACCTCGACCAGTCCGGTCCTCTCCAGCTCCGCCAGCGCGACCCGCCCGGCCCCGGCCTGCGTCCCCGGCCCGGAGGGGAACGATCGGGCCACGTGCGCGCCGGGCTCTGCCGGGTGCCCGGCGAACAGCCACTCGCCGGCGCGCAGGACCAGGCCGAGGTCGGCCTCCACGGCGGCGACCAAGGCGACCAGCCGGGCAGCAGCGGACAACACACTCACCCGATCGCCGAAGAGCCGGCTACCCACGGGCAGGGGGTCGGGCAACGGCTCGCGGCCGGTGAGCTGCGCGGGCGACAGGCGGGCGGCGATCTCGCCCAGGGCGAGCGGGTTCGCGCCGGTCAGCGCGACGAGCTCCCGTTTCACCCGTTCGGGCAGAACGCCGTGGCGGGACTCCAGCAGTTCGGCCGCGGCGGACTCGGGCAGGCCGCGCACCTCCACCGTCAGCGGCACACCCTTGACCGGAGCCTCCCCTCGTACGGCGAACACCATCGCGATCCGTTCGGTCCCCAGCCGCCTGGCGGCGAACAGCAGCGCGTCGGCCGAGGCCCGGTCGACCCACTGGAAGTCGTCGACCACGCAGATCAGCCCGTCCGGCGCGGCCGCCTCGGCCAGCAGCGAGAGCACGCCGGCTCCCACCAGGAACCGGTCGCCGGCACTGCCCGCGGCGAGCCCCAGGGCCGCGCGCAGGGCGTCGCGCTGCGGCTCGGGCAGCGCGCCGAGCGAACCGGCCGCCGGCCACAACACCTGGTGCAGCGCCGCGAACGCGAGGTCGGACTCGGACTCGACGCCGGTGGCCCGCAACACCCGCATCGCACCACCGCGCGCGGCCGCCGCGTCGAGCAGGGCGGTCTTGCCCGCGCCTGCCTCGCCCCGCACCACCACCGCGCCCCCGGACCCGTCACGAGCCCGCGCGATCACCTCGTCGAGCGCGCTGATTTCCGCGGATCTGCCGTAGAGCACGAACACCCACTGTAGGCGGCCCCCACTCCGCGCCGTCCGCGCGGGTCAGTCCTCCAGGGCCTGATAGAGCGTCGTCCAGAAGTCGTTCATCAGGTGCGCCGGGTCGGGGACGGTGTATCCGAGCTGGGTGAGCAGGAGACCGGTGACCTGGTTGGCCGGGTCGGCGTAGGCCGAGGTGCCGCTGCCGCCGTCCCAGCCGAACTGGCCAATGGGCGCGTAGTCGCCGCGGTAGGTGCGTACCGCCATGCCGAAGCCCCAGCCGCCCTGCTGTCCCTGGCCGAAGGCCCCAGCTCGGTGGCCCCTGCGAGCTGCTTGGCGAAACCCTCCGAGCTGGCGGCCAGCGCCCCTCCGCGGTTGAAACGGCTGACGGGTGCCTGGTCGGGGGCGGGTTGGTGCAGGGCAGTCAGGAAGGCGGCCAGGGCGTCGGCCGCCTTCGCGGCTCGCGTGACGGGGGCGTGGTCCGCCGGCTCGACCGGCACCCAGGTGGTGACCATCCAGGGGTGCGGAAACCGCGCGGAGGGCTCGCCGAAGCGCTGGGGGACGGGAACCGGCAGGGGAAGGCGCGGGGTGAGGGCGGGCAGCCAGGTGTACTCGCCACGCAGCAGCTCGTCCGCGTTCCGCGTCGCCCAGGGCAACCGGACGGCGAGGTCGTCACCGAGCCGCCACATCTGGTAGTCCCAGCCCCGCGCGCCGAACCGCACGGGGCGACCGGCCAGGTCGGGATGCTGGTCGCGCAGCAGATCCTGCACGAACTCGGCGGTGATCTCGATCTCGGTGTGGGTCATGAGGGGCAACACTAACCGGAAGTGCGCGCGCGGCCGCCGGGCTCCCGTGGAAGGCGCCCACGAGAGCCCGGGACGCCAGCCGGCCATGCTCCTTGAGCGGGTCCGGCTGGCGGTGAAGGGCTACGTCACCGTCAGTACTCGGCCATCACGGTGAAGGTGAACCCGGCGCTCGTCGTCCGGCGTAGCGGAATGTCGCACTTGACCCGGCGCAGCACCTCGTTCCTGCTGAGGCCGAGCCCTTGGGCGATGAGCCGCTCCGGGCGCACCGGCACCGGATCCACGAAGACGACCTCCACCTGTACGGGCCACCCTTCGTCGAGCCAGGCCGACGAGGTGTCCAGCCGCCAGGCCCCCTTCCAGTCCAGGGTGACGCGGTTGCGCCGGGTGAACGCCGGATCCAGCAGCCTGGCGGCCACCAGCTCCGGATCGTTGGCGTGGTAGCCGTCGAGCTCGGCCGGGTCGAACGACCTGACCGGCGCCCGCTCGTGCACGGTGAGCTTGCTCGTCCGGTCGCAGGACACGCAGCGGACCAGCAGCCACACGTCCAGCAGCTTGGCGTTGGCGTTGACGCGGAACCTGCCCTCGCCGGTGGTGGCCGACTCGGACCGGCAGGCCACGCACCGAAGCGACAGCAGAGGCAGCCTGGTCCGGCGGACGACCCAGGGCAGCACAGTATGAGGTTGTGAAGACATGATCTCTCTAGACCTGACACGAGGCCGATTACGCGCGGCCTCGAACGCTGGAGAACCGGGCGCACATGGGCAGCCCGGCAGAGCCGGCGGCAGGGCCGGCCTGAAGGTGAGCTGAAGAAGGTGTCAGGTCTGGAGAGCAGGCGGGGTCACGCGGTTTTGTCCTCTGTCCTCACTGCGACGGGGTCGCGGGCAACCTATGGGAACGCCGGAGGAACACTCAACCGGTTTTCCCGGCGGTCCCCCCTACCGGTCGGCCGCCGTGTAGGTCGCGATGATCACGCCGCTCTTCATCACCTTGGTGTCGGCCAGGGTCAGCGTGGTCGCGACGTCGCTCAGCGGCCCCGAGATCGACGGGCCTCCCACGAGCACCGGGGTGATCCAGAACCGCACCTCGTCGACCAGGCCCGCCTTGACCAGGGCGTGGGTGACCGTGCCGTAGCCGTACATCAGGATGTTCCTGCCCTCCTGGGCCTTGAGCCGGGTGACCTCCTCGATGAGGTCGCCCTGCAGCACCTCGCTGTTCTTCCACTCCGGGTCGGTGAGGGTGGTGGAGGCGACGTACTTCTTGACGTTGTTGAAGTAGGCCGCGCCGGTGCTCGGGTCGCTCTCGTCCTGGTTGGGCCAGGCGGCGGCGAAACCCTCGTACGTGCGGCGGCCCATCAGCAGCGCGTCGGCCGCGTCCGTCTGCTCGCCGGCGAACGCGGAGGCCTCGTCGTCGAAGTACGGCATCGTCCACGCCGGGTCCTCGATGACGCCGTCGAGGCTGATGTAGGTCGAGTTGATGATCTTGCGCATTCCGGGTCCTCCTGATGCCAGTACGCGTTCCGCCGATCGTGACGGGAGCCGCTCATCTGTGACTCCCATCCTGGAGGAAGCACCTTACGATCCGCTTCAGGTCGCCTTCCGGCAGGTCCCGCCGGACACGCGCCGGCCGGCCCGGATCATGGCCTGATGGCCAGGCAGCAGCCTACGAAGTCCTGGATCACGGGATTGGCGTCGTCGGCGGGGGACCAGGCGACGGCGACCCGCGTGGGGCTGACGCCGGTGACGGGACGGTAGGTGACCCCGGGCCGGGCGTAGAAGCGGGCGGAGGACGCGGGGGCCAGGGCGATGCCGTAACCGCTGGCGATCGCGTTGAGCCACTCGTCCGGCTGGTCGGTGACGGCGCCGACGCTGACCGGACGGCCCTCGCGTTCGCCGGCGGCCAGCCAGTAGTCCCGCCACGGTCCGGTCGCCTCCGGAGCCGCGACGAACGGCTCGTCCCACAGGTCGCGGAAGGGGATTTGCTCGCGGGCCGCCAGCCGGTGGCCTGACGGCAGAGCCACCCAGCGCGGCTCGGTGAACAGCACCTCCACGTGCAGGCTGTGCTGGCCGGGGAACGGCAGCCGCAGCAGGGCGGTGTCGACGTCGCCCTGCGCCAGCCCGGCCGTCGGGTTGGACCAGGCCGCCTGCCGCATCTCGACGCGCCATCCCGGCCGGCGGCGGGCGAAGCCGGCGATGATGTCCTGGGTGGCCTCGTTGGCGGCGCTGGCCAGGAAACCGACCCGCAGCACGCGGGCCGCCCGGGCGGACGCGCTCCGGGTGTCCCGCAGCGCCCGGTCCCAGGCGGACACCAACTCCGGCGCCCGTTCCGCCAGGGTCCTGCCCGGGCCTGTGAGGGCCATGCCGGCCTTCGAGCGTGTGAACAACCGCACGCCGAGCTGCGCTTCGAGCTGCTTGATCTGCTTGGTCAGCGCGGGTTGCGACACGAAGAGCCGTTCCGCGGCGCGGGTGAGGGTCCCTTCCTCGGCCACCGCGATGAAGGAGCGCAGGAGCCGCGTGTCCACATCCATACCATCAGGTTATAGATGCATGTATTGGACGTCCGGCACGGAGCCGGGCAAGGCTGGACACCGACCTGCTGACCATGCCGCCGGAGATACACGTGTTCACCGCCTACGCCATCGTCACCGTCCTCACCGTCGCCGCCAACGCGTGGGCGGCGACAGCGGACTTCATGAAGGCCGGATTCGTCCTCGCCAATTCGGCGCGCGTGAACATCTCGCGGTCCTGGCTGCCGCTGCTCGGCGCGCTCAAGGCCGCCGGAGCCGCGGGGCTGCTGCTCGGGCTGCTGGGCGTCCCGTTCGTCGGCGTCGCCGCCGCCGCCGGGCTCGTGCTGTTCTTCGTGGGTGCCGTCATCGTGCACGTACGCGCCCGCGTGTACGCCGCCATGGTGTTCCCCGGCGTCTTCCTGGCGCTGGCCACCGGCTCGCTCAGCCTCGCCCTCGCACGCTGACGGGCGCGCGGCGGGGTGGACGGGCCGCCGCGGCGGCGATGTTCACCGGGATCCGCCCGAAGATCAGCCCGTGGAACGGCGAGATGCCCCACCAGTAGAGGTGGCCGAGCAGCCCGCGCGGATGGAAGATCGCCCGCTGGGTGTAGTAGGTGCGGCCGCCCTCCTCGCGGACGCCCATTTCCAGCCAGGCCAGGCCGGGCAGGCGCATCTCGGCGCGCAGGCGCAGCAGCCGGCCGGGCAGCACCTCCTCAACCCGCCAGAAGTCGACCGCGTCGCCCACCCGCAGCCGGGCGGGGTCGCGCCGCCCGCGCCGCAGCCCCACCCCGCCGAAGAGCCGGTCGAGCAGGCCCCGCAACTGCCACGCGACGGGCAGGGAGTACCAGCCGTTCTCGCCGCCGACGGCCTCGATGACCCGCCACAGCGCCTCGGGACCGGCGTCCACCTGCCTGTCGCGGCGGTCGATGTAGAGGCTCCCGCCGGTCCAGCCGGGGTCTGTGGGCAGGGGGTCGCTCGGCGCGCCGGGCGTGGACGCCGACGACCAGCGGGTGGCCACGTCGGCCTCCTTGATCTTCTGCAGCGCCAGGGAGACGGCCTGCCGGAACCCGGTCAGCCCGCCCTCAGGGTCGGGTACGTGACGGGCGATGTCGTGCTCGTGGCAGACGGCCTCGGTGCGTACGGACTCGACCAGCGGGCGCGCGATGCCCGCGGGCACCGGCGTGACCAGGCCGACCCAGTGGCTGGACAGCTTGGGGGTGAGCACCGGCACCGGCACGATCACCCGGGACGGCAGCCCGGCCACGGAGGCGTACCCGTGCATCATGTCGGCGTAGGTGAGCACGTCGGGGCCGCCGATGTCGAAGCTCCTGTTCACCTCGCCGGGCACGGCGGCCCAGGCCACGAGGTAGTGCAGCACGTCGCGGATGGCGATGGGCTGCGTGGGCGTGCGCACCCAGCGCGGTGTCGTCATGACGGGCAACCGTTCGGTGAGGTGGCGCAGCATCTCGAACGACGCCGAGCCCGAGCCGATGATCACGGCGGCACGCAGCACCACCGCGGGCACGCCCGACCGCAGGAAGATCTCGCCCACCTCCGCGCGGGAGCTCATGTGCGGGGAGAGCCGCCTGTCGGCGGCCAGCCCGCCGAGGTAGACGACGCGCCGCACGCCCGCCCGCTCGGCCGCCGCCGCGAACGTGCGCGCGGCCAGGCGGTCCTGATCGGCGAACCGGCCGGACGTGCCCATCGCGTGGATCAGGTAGTAGGCGACCTCGATGCCGCGCAGGGCCTCGTACGTCTGCTCGGGGTCGGTGGCGTCCGCCTCGGCGACCTCGGTCCGGCCGGCCCACGGCAGGTCGCGCAGCCTGGTCGCCGAGCGGACCATGCACCGGACGTCGTGACCGGCGGCCAGCAGCTCGGGGACCAGCCGTCCCCCGATGTAGCCGGTCGCCCCTGTGACCAGGCAGTTGGCCATCCGGCGCTCCCTCCTCCGGTTGTCCCTCCGTTTCCCCGCCCGCGTCGTCCTCATGCGTCCGGGCAAGGGTCACGCGCGCGAGCCGTGCCGGGCAGCCGCTGCCCAGACCGCGGCGGGTGTCAGCGGCATGTCGATGTGGTCGACGTCGAGCGCGTCGCACACGGCGTTGACCACGGCGGGCGGGATGCCGATGCAGCCGGCCTCGCCCGCGCCCTTGGCGCCCAGCGGCGTGTTGGGATTGGGCGTGACGGTCTCCAGCAGCGTGACCGGCGGCATGTCGGCGGCTGTGGGCAGGAGGTAGTCCAGCAGGGTGCGCGCGTACGGCATGCCGTCGGCGCCGATGACCGCCTGCTCGTAGAGGACCTGCCCGAGGCCCTGGGCGATCGAGCCCAGACCCTGGCCGTCGACGATCATGGGGTTGACGACCACCCCGTAGTCGTCCGCGGCGACCAGCCGCCGCACGTGGACCGTGCCGAGATCCGGATCGATCTCCACCACGGCCACGTGCGCGCCGTACGGGAAGGCCTGCGGCGGGGCGAAGATCTCGTCGGCGCGCAGCGGGCCGGTGCGGGCGACCAGCTCGCCGAGGCTCAGCCCGGTGATCGGGCCCGTGTCGAGCCCGGCGCCCGGGGCGTCGCCCGCTCCCGGGCATGGCGGCTCCGAGGCACCGGCCAGCAGCCGGCCCTCCGCGTACGAGACGTCGTCCTCCTGCAGGCCGAGCAGGCCGGCGCAGCGGCGGCGCGCGGCGGCGACCAGCGACTCGGCGGCCCGCCACAGCGCCGCCCCGCCCACCTGCATGGAACGGCTGCCGAAGGTGGCGAACCCGTACGGGATCTCGCCGGTGTCGCCTTCGACGACCCGGACCAGGCCGATGTCCACGTCCAGAACCGAGGCCACGACCTGGGCGAACGCGGTCAGATGGCCCTGCCCGGTGGACGTGGACCCGACGCGGGCGATGAACGTGCCGTCCGAGCAGGCTTCCACGCTGCCGAACTCGTCGCTGTCCGGAGGCCCTCCCGAGCGCTCGACGTACGTGGCGATGCCCACGCCGACCGGAGGCCCGCCCTCCCGGCGGCGCCTGGCCTGCTCGGCGCGGATGTCGTCGTAGCCGGCGGCGGCCAGCGCCTGGTCCAGCGTGGCGGCGTAGTCGCCCGAGTCGTAGGTGCGCCCCGTCGGCGTCAGATAGGGGAACTGGCCGGGGTGGACGAAGTTGCGGCGGCGCAGCTCGGCGGGGTCCATGCCGAGCCGGCGGGCGAGCCGGTCCACGGTGCGTTCGAGCGCGTACGCGGCCTCGGGGCGGCCGGCGCCCCGGTACGACGCGGTCGGGGCGGAGGTGGTGAGCACGCACCGGATCCGGGTGTGCACGTGCGGCGTGCGGTAGGCGCCGGTGCTCATCGCCCCGGTCATCATGGGGACGAAGGCTCCGGTGTGCGGGTAGCCGCCGACGCCGGCGTCGACCAGCAGCTCGTACGCGAGGAAGGTGCCGTCGTCGTCGGCCGCCAGCCGTACGCGCTGGTTCTGGCCGCGGCCGCGCGGGCCGGCCAGCAGGGCCTCGGCGCGGTCCTCGCACCAGCGCACGGGCCTGCCGAGGTGGATCGCGAGCAGGGCGGCGACCACGTACTCGGGGTAGGTCTGGCTCTTGGCGCCGAACGCGCCGCCGGTGGCCGGGACGATGACCCGGATCCGCTCCCTGTCCAGGCCGAGCGCTTCGGCGAGGGCGTCGCGCAGGCGGTGCTGAGCCTGGTGGGAGGCCCACACGGTCAGGCCGCCGCCGTCGCCGGGGTCGGCCAGGACGGCCCTCGCCTCCAGGGACGTGGGCAGCAGGAGCTGCTCGCGGTAGGCGGCCTCGACGACCACGGGGGCGGTGGCGAACACGTCGCCGGCCGGCTCGCCGAAGGTGCGCTCGGCGACCACGTTGCCGCGAACGCCGGGCGGCGGGGGTGCTTCATCGGCGGCCGTCGCGTCATCCCCGAACAGCGGGGGTGCCTCCTGGGCGGCTGTCGGGTCGCAGACGGCGGGCAGCGGTTCGAGGTCCAGCCGGACGGCCTCCGCGGCGTCCTCGGCGCGGGCGCGGTTGTCCGCGGCGGTCACGGCCAGCGCCTCGCCCGGGTAGCGGACGCGCCCGGTGGCGAGCAGCGGCCACGGCGGCGCGTCCCGCGCGCCGGGCACGGCACGGGCGGCGAGGTAGGGCAGCTCGGCGGCGGACCACGCGCCGGCCACCCCTTGCTCCTTGAGCGCGGCGGCGACGTCGACGCCGCGGATGAGCGCGTGCGGCACCGGGCTGCGGGTGAAGGCGAGCTCCAGGGTGCCGGGCAGTTCGAGGTCGGCGACCCTGCGGGCCCGCCCGGAGAGCAGGTCGGGGTCCTCGCGCCGCGCAAGCGGCATCCCGATGTACCGCAATGTTTGGACACCCCCGCATTCGGTACCAACGTGGGATATCGGATGCCCGGGATGAGGGATATGAAACCGCCGCAATTCGACTACGTAGCGCCCGCTTCGGTGCCGGAGGCGGTGGCCGTGCTGGCCGAGCGCGGGCCGGAGAGCCGCGTGCTCGCCGGCGGGCAGAGCCTGCTCATCGAGCTGCGCTACCGGACCGAGCGCCCGGCCCTCCTGGTCGACGTCAACCGCATCCCCGGGCTGTCGGACATCGCGGTCGAGGACCGCTCCGTGCACGTCGGCGCGCTGGTCCGGCACGCCCAACTGGAGCGCGCCCGGTTCCGCGACCCGCTCGCCGAACTGTTCCGCCAGGTGGCGCCGTACGTCGCCCACCCGCCCATCCGCGCGCGCGGCACCTTCGCCGGCAGCCTGGCCTGGGCACACCCGGCGTCGGAGTGGTGCGCCCTGGCCATGGCGCTCGACGCCGGGATCGAGCTGGACGGCCCGTCCGGCAGGCGCACGGTGCCCGCCGGCTCGTGGTTCCGCGGCCCCTTCACCACCGCCTGCCTGCCCGAGGAACTCGTCACCGGCGTGCGGCTGCCGCGCCCGCCGGAGGGGACCGCCGCGGCGTTCGCGGAGCACCGCCGCACCCACGGCAGCTTCGCGCTCGCCGCCGCCCTGGTCCTGCTGCGCGTGTCCGAGGGCCGCGTGGCCTGGGTGCGCATCGGGCTCGCCAACGCCGCCGACGTCCCCTTGCGCGCCGTCGAGGCCGAGCGCCTCATGGCGGGGGAGCGGCCGGAGCCGGACCTGCTCGCGCAGGCCGCGGCACGAGCCGCCACGGAGGCCGACCCGGCCGACGAGCCGCACGCGCCCGCCACCTACCGCAGGCACGCGCTGGCCACCCTGGTGCGGCGCTGCCTCGCCCGAGCCGTCGAGAACGCGGGAACACCATGAACGTCGAGCTCACCGTCAACGGCCGCGCCCACCGGCTCGACGTCGAGCCGCGCACCAGCCTCGCCGACGCTCTCCGCGACCGGCTCAGGCTGACCGGCACGACGCTGGGATGCGAGCACGGTGTGTGCGGCTCGTGCACCGTGCTGGTGGACGGCACCGCCATCCGCTCCTGCCTCCTCCTGGCCGTGCAGGCGGACGGCGCCGACATCCGTACGGTCGAAGGGCTCGCGGGCGACGGCGGGCCGCATCCGCTGCAGGAGGCGTTCGCCGCCGAGCACGCCCTGCAGTGCGGGTTCTGCACGCCCGGGTTCCTCATGCTGCTCGCCGGCGCGCTCGCCGAGGAGCCCTACCTGGACCGCGACGAGCGGCGGATGGACGAGGTCCTCGCCTCCAACCTCTGCCGCTGCACCGGGTACGCGGGCATCCGCCGCGCCGCTCGGGCCGCCGCGCGGCGGATGCGCGGGGACGTCACCCCGGCAGCCGATGAACCAGGCTCTCACGAGGAAGGACGCGGCTCCTGGCCGTAGGCGGCGACCTGACCATCCGGGGCATCACCAGGCCGATCACCTGCGGGCCGAAGCCGGTACGGGTTCACCCGGGGCGGCTTCCATGTCACCACCGAGATCAACCGTCCGAGATGGTGCTGCAGAAGAACTGAGCCTTGCCGGTCCGGCCGTCAT
Source organism: Nonomuraea sp. NPDC049378 (assembly GCF_055586745.1). NCBI lineage: Bacteria > Bacillati > Actinomycetota > Actinomycetes > Streptosporangiales > Streptosporangiaceae > Nonomuraea > Nonomuraea sp. NPDC049378. The sequence goes on along the minus strand of NZ_JBVJHP010000040.1, from coordinate 48,946 downwards.
CTCCGTGCCGGCCTGGAGATCAGGGTGGAGACGCCCGCTCGCGGAAAGCAGCGGCTCAGGCCGCCAGGCTCGATTCGCGGACGACCAGCTCGGTGGCGAGCTCGACGTGACGCGACTCGACCTCCTCGCCGGCGGCCAGGCGCAGGGCCGTGCGCAGGGCGACGGCCCCCATCTCGCGCAGCGGCTGGCGCACGGTGGTCAGCCGCGGCGAGGACATGAAGGCGACGTCCGTGTCGTCGAAGCCGACGACGCTGAGATCTTCGGGGACGCGCAGGCCACGGGCCCTGGCAGCGTGGATCGCGCCGAGCGCGGCCTCGTCGGAGGCGACGAAGACGGCCGTCGGCGCGGGGGAGAGGTCGAGCAGTGCGGCGCCTCCCCGCACCCCGTCGGGATAGCAGTAGCCGGGCGTGACCACGTATCCGGGCAGGACGGGCACGTCCGCGGCCTCCATGGCGGCGCGGTAGCCGTACATGCGGGCCTGGTTGGAGGCCGCGGTGGCGGGGCCGCCGAGGTAGGCGATGCGGCGGTGGCCGAGGGCCAGGAGGTGCTGGGTGGCGGACATGCCGCCGGCGAAGTTGGTGGGGCCCACGCTGGTCACCGAGGCGCCGGGGAGGCCGAGCGGGTCGATGACGACGACCGGCAGTCCGGCCCGTGAGAGCGCGGCGAGCTGTCGCGGGGCCGGCTCCTCGAAGAGGGTGATCACTGCCCGGCGTCCGGCGGTCACGTCGCGGGACCCGGTGGCCCTTCTGGTGACGACGACCGACACGCCTGACGCGGTGCCCGCCTCGATCACGCCCTTGATGATCTCGGATGAGCACGCGCAGAGGTCGTCCACCTGCACCTCGACGATGCCGGGCTCGGTCCGGCCACGCCGCGGCGGGACGTAGCCGTGCTCCTGGAGCAGGGACCGCACCAGGGCCCGGGTGGCCGGTGCGACGTCGCTGCGGTCGTTGAGCACCTTGGACACGGTGGCCACCGACACGCCGGCCGCGGCGGCGACGGTGGCCAGCGTGGCACGTCCGCGACTTGCCTGCATCGACCCTCCCGATATCCGGCATTCACCTTATCTGGCCCAGAGCTGGACATGTGCGCATTAATTCCTGCAGCGGTCGGCTACGCTATAAATGTAGCGATACATTTGTAGCGAAAGGGCGAATCTTGGACGACGTCGTCATCGTGGGCGCGGGCCCGACCGGGCTGATGGCCGCCTGCGAGCTGGCTCTGGCCGGCGTACGCTGCACCATCGTCGAGAAGCGGAACGGCGGGACCGGCGTCACGCGGGCGTTCGGCCTGCACGCCCGCGCGCTGGAACTGCTCGACGCCCGGGGCCTGGGAGACGAGCTGGTCGCGCGGGGAAACCCGCTCGGCACGGTGCACCCCGCCTACGCCTCCCGGGTCGAGTTCGAGCGGCTCGACACGCGCTACCCGATGTTGCTGATCGTGCCGCAGAGCGGCACCGAGCAGGTGCTGCTCGATCGCGCCGCCGAGCTCGGCGTGGACATCGTCAGGAACGCCGGCGTCGTCGGCCTCTCCCAGGACGCCGCGTCCGTACGGCTCGCGCTGGAGGACGGCACCGAGCTGCCGGCCCGTTACGTCATCGGCGCCGACGGCGCCCACAGCACCGTCCGCGAGCTGCTGGACGTGGGCTTCGCGGGCGAGACCTACAGCCTGCCCATGCTGCTGGCCGACGTCCGCATCCCCGGGCCGGGCCTGCCACCCATCACCCAGGTGGGCGCGGCGGGCGCGGTCGTGGCCATCCCGTTCGGCGACGGCTGGTTCCGGGTCGGCGCGTGGCTGCTGGACGGGGACGCCCCGGGCCGGCAGCCGGCCTTCGGGCAGATCCGGCGCGCGTTCGAGGACATCGCCGGCACCGACTACCGGATGAGCGAGCCGCGCTGGTTCTCCCGCTTCGCCGCCGAGCGCCGCCAGGCCCGCGCCTACCGGTCGGGACGGGTGTTCCTGGCCGGCGACGCCGCGCACGTGAACTCTCCCATCGGCGGCCAGGGCATGAACACCGGCATCCAGGACGCCGTCAACCTCGGCTGGAAGCTCGCCGCCGACCTGCGCGGATGGGCTCCGCCCTGGCTGCTCGACACCTACCACGCCGAGCGGCATCCGGTGGGCGCCTCCGTGCTGGCGCTGACCGACCACCTCACCCGGCTGGTCCTGACCGGCTCGCGGCTCCGCTTGCGGATGAACCGGCACGTCATGGCCGCCCTGCTGCACACCGGCCCCGGCCGCCGCCGCATCCTGGGGCTGATGTCCGGGCTGGAGATCGCCTACCCTCCCGGCGACACCGACGCCCACCCGCTGGCCGGCCGCCGCGCGCCCGACGGGCCGACCACCGGCGGGCGCCTCTATGAGGTCCTCCGGGAGGGCCGGTTCGTCCTTCTGGCCTCCGGTGACACCAGCGCCGCACGGCCGTGGGCCGACCGCGTCCGGCGGGTGCGCCCGCTCAGCGGCCTGCGGCCGGAGGCGGCGCTGATCCGCCCCGACGGCTACGTGGCCTGGGCCGGAGAGCGCGACGGCATCCGGCGGGCTCTGGTGAAATGGTGCGGCCCGGCAGGGCACACAGCGGACCACACGACAGACCTCACCGACCGGGGAGACCGACCCGACCGTGCCACGCCCTAACCCTCAGCGCCGCGACCACCTCGCCGCCGCCGCCATCGCGGTGCTCGCGGAGAAAGGCTCCCGCGGGCTGACCCACCGAGCCGTCGACGCCGCGGCCGGCGAGCCTGACGGCACCGCCTCGCGCTACTTCCGCACCCGCGACGCCCTGATGGACGCCATCATCCAGCGGATCGGCCGGCGCCTGTCCGAACGGGTCGACGCCCACGTGGTGCGCCCGCTCGACCCCGCCCACCTGGAAGAGGCACTGGTGAAGGTGCTCACCCTGATGGTGGCCGACGAGCGCGGCGAGCCGCTGGCGCTGTTCGAGCTGCACCTGGAGAGCACCCGCAACCCCGCCCTGCGGAGCATGCTGGCCGATGCCCTGCGCGAGCGGCGCGACCTCATCGTGCGCCAGTGCCGCGCCGCCGGCATCCCCATCACGGAACAGGACGCGATGCTGCTGGAGACGAGCGTCCTCGGCATCCTGTTCACGGCGCTGACCACCGGCGTGCCCGACGACCCCGGCCCGTCGATCCGCGCCGCCGCGCGCACCGTCCTCGACCGCTACACCCGCGGGTGAGCCGTCAGGGCCGGACCGCGCCGGCCAGCCGGCCCCGCCAGTAGCCGTCGAGGTCGACCACCTTGATCACGTCTCCAGTCTGCGGCGCGTGCACCATCTTCCCGTCGCCCGCGTACATCCCCATGTGCCCCAGCCCTTTGCCGAAGAGCAGGTCGCCGGGCTCCACCTCGTCCAGGGGGACGCGGCGGGCGGCGCCCCAGCTCCACTGGCTCCAGGTGGTGCGCGGCAGCTTGACCCCCGCGGCGCGCCAGGCGGCCTGGACGAGACCGGAGCAGTCGAAGGAGCCCGGGCCCGTGCCACCGTACTGGTAGGGCTTGCCGACCTGGGCGAAGGCGAACTCGAGCGCCGCGCGGGCGTTGCCCGAGGCCGCCCCCGTGTACGGGATGCCGGGGCTGCTCGGGTTGCCCTGGTTGTAGGCGCCCAGCCGGCGCAGGAGCCTGGTCTGCTGGTCGACCAGCTTGTCGACCTTCGCCTTCTCTCCGCGTACCTTGTCGCGTGCGGCGTCGGCGTTGCGCAGGACGCCTCTGGCCTGGTCGCGCCGGTCGCGCAGGTCCTTGGCGGCGGCCTCGAAGGCGCGCGCCTTCGCCGCCTCGGCCTGCGCGATCTGGTCGAGGGAGGCCATGGAGCCGAGGACCGCCTCGGGGTCGCTCCGGCCGGTCAGGGCGCTCCAGGCGGGGAAGGACCCGAGCCGGTAGTCGCGGGCGGCCAGCGCGGCGAGGTCCCGGCGCAGGGCGTCGGCCCGGGCCGACCGGCGCCCGAGCTCGGCGTTGAGAGCGTCGTAGGCCTTCTTCGCCTTCTTGTGGGCCTCCGTGGCCTGGTTGTACCGCTCGACCATCTGGTCGGCCCGCTCGTTGAGCTTCACCAACCTGGCCCTGGCCTCGGCGGGAGACGGGTCGGCGGCGGCCGTGCCGGGAGCGCCGAGCATCGTGGACGCCGCCAGCGCGACGGCCGTCGCGGTCCGCCCGGTCCCTGCGGGAACGGCCACTGTGGGCGCCTCCTCACGATCGGCGGGTCATGAGGAGATACGCGGGCGGCCCCGGAGGCGTTCAGCGATGCCGCTCGCGCGCGGTGATCGTGCCGGGCAGCGGGGGTCACAGGTCGCCGCGGCGCCAGGCCTCGATCTCGGCTCGCAGCGCGTGCTCGTCCAGCGCTGACGGACGGGCACCGTCCATCCACCGGCGCAGGAGCGGCGCGAGGCCGGCCAGCTGGGCGGGCTCGACCTCCTCGTGCACGATGAGGTACGCGACCAGCGGCCCCGCGACGGGATGGCCGGCGTCGCAGCGGGCGCACAGCACCACCTCGCGGACGCCCCTGACCGGCCGCCCCGAGGCGTTCGTCCAGCCGTGGGGGACGCGCAGCACCGCCAGGACCTCGCCGGTGCGGCAGCGCGGGCAGGCTGCGCTCGGCGTCACCGGGCTCATGCCGCGCCGATCGAGCCGGCCCCCAGCAGCGCCTTGACGTCGCCGTAGAACGCCGGCTCCGCGGCGACGCTGAAGGGTTCGAGGTTGAGCAGCAGGTCCTTGCGGCCCTGGCGGTGCAGGCGCACGTGTACGGGCGCCCGTCCGGGATGGGCGGCCAGGATGTGCTTGAACTCCCGCACCAGCCGCTGGTTCAGGCGCGTCTCCTGGATCGAGATGACGACGGGGGAGGCGGTGTTCGCGGTGGAGACGTCAAGGAGGGTGATCTCCTCGCCGTAGATGCCCATCGTCTCGTCGCGGACGTTGATGCGGCCCCTGACGGAGATCACGCGGTCGTCGGCCAGCAGCTCGCCGTACAGCGTGTACGTCTTGGGGAAGATCAGGCACTCGACGGCGGCGTCGTGGTCCTCCAGGGTGACGATCGCCCACGGGTTGCCCTGCTTGGTGACCTTGCGCTGCAGGCCCGAGATGATGCCGCTGACGCGGGTCACGCCCTCCTGCCGTTCGGAGGCGAGCAGGCCGGCGATCGTGACGTCGCGGTGGGCGTCGAGGACGCGCTCCGCGCCGTCGAGGGGGTGGCTCGACACGTACAGCCCGAGCATCTCGCGCTCGTACGCGAGCAGGGTGGCCTTGTCCCACTCGCCGTCGGGGATCGCGACCGAGAACGCGCCGGCCTGGCCCGGCTCGCCGAACAGCGAGTCCTGGCCCTGCGCCTCGTTGCGCTTGAGGTCGATGACCGCGTCGATGGCCTGCTCGTGCACCGCGACCAGGGCCGCGCGGTCGTGCCCCAGGCTGTCGAACGCGCCGCTCTTGGCCAGCGACTCGATGACGCGCTTGTTGCAGACGACGGTCGGCACCTTGGACAGGAAGTCGTTGAAGCCGGTGTAGCGCCCCTTGGCGGCGCGGGCGGTGACGATCGCGTCCACCACGTTCGCCCCGACGTTGCGGACCGCGCCGAGGCCGAAGCGGATGTCGGAGCCGACCGCGGCGAAGTCGAGGCGGCTCTCGTTGACGTCGGGCGGCAGCACCTTGATGCCGAGCCGCCGGCAGTCCGACAGGTAGACGGCCATCTTGTCCTTGTCGTCGCCGACGGAGGTGAGCAGCGCGGCCAGGTATTCGGAGGGGTGGTTGGCCTTGAGGTAGGCGGTCCAGTAGGAGACGAGGCCGTAGCCGGCGGTGTGCGACTTGTTGAACCCGTAGCCGCTGAAGGGCACCAGGACGTCCCAGACCGCCTTGATCGCCTCGTCGGAGAACCCTCGGCCGCGCATGCCGGCCGAGAACGTGTCCCACTCGGCGTCCAGGACCTCCTTCTTCTTCTTGCCCATGGCCCTGCGCAGCATGTCGGCGCCGCCGAGCGAGTATCCGGCGAGCTGCTGGGCGATCGCCATGACCTGTTCCTGGAAGACCACCAGGTGGTAGGTGTCGCCGAGGATGGGTTCGAGTGCCTCCCCCAGCTCCGGGTGGATGGGCTCGACCCGCTGCTTGCCGGTCTTGCGCAGCGCGTAGTTGGTGTGCGCGTTCATCTCCATCGGGCCGGGCCGGTAGAGCGCGTTCACGGCCGCGATGTCGGTGAACGTCGTGGGCTGCATCAGCCGCAGCAGGACCCGCATGCCGCCGCTGTCCAGCTGGAACACCCCGAGCGTGTCGCCCCGGGCCAGCAGCTCGTACGTCGTGGGGTCGTCGAGCGGCACGTCGTGGATGTCGATGTCGATGCCCTTGTTGGCGCGCACGTTCGCGACGGCGTCGCCGATGACGGTGAGGTTGCGCAGGCCGAGGAAGTCCATCTTCAGCAGGCCCATGTCCTCGGCCTGCGTGAACGGGAACCCGGTGATGACGGGGCCGTCGGCCTTCGGCTTGACCAGCGGCACCACGTCCATCAGGGGTTCGGACGACAGGATCACGCCGGCGGCGTGGACGCCGGTGCCCCGGGTGAGGTTCTCCACGCCGGTCGCGGTGTCGATGACCCGCTTGACGTCGGGGTCCTGCTCGTACATCTGGCGCAGCTCGGCGGCCTCGCCGTGGCGGGGGTGGCGGTCGTCGTGGATGGCGGCGAGCGGGATCTCCTTGCCGCCGTTCGCCGCGGGGAACGCCTTGGTGATGCGGTCGCCGAGCGCGTACGGCAGGCCCAGCACGCGGCAGGAGTCCTTGATGGCGGCCTTGGCCTTGATGGTGCCGAACGTGACGATCTGGCAGACGTGCTCCTCGCCGTACTTGCGGGTGACGTAGTCGATCATCTCGTCCCGCCGCCGGTCGTCGAAGTCGAGGTCGACGTCGGGCATGGTGACGCGCTCGGGGTTGAGGAAGCGCTCGAAGATCAGCTTGTGCTCGATGGGGTCGAGCTCGGTGATGCCCGTGCAGTACGCGACCATCGACCCGGTGGCCGAGCCGCGGCCGGGACCGAGGCCGATGCCGTTCTCGCGGGCGAAGCGGCAGATGTCGGCGACCACCAGGAAGTAGCCGGGGAAGCCCATGGTGTCGATGACGGACAGCTCGTAGTCGATGCGCTCCAGCACGTCCTGGGACGGCTCGCCGTGGTAGCGGCGGCGCGCGCCTTCCAGGGCCTCCTTGCGCAGCCAGCTCGACTCGCTCTCGCCTTCGGGGACGGGGAAGCGCGGAGTCAGGTCGCGGTGGGCGAACACCTCGCCGTAATCGCCGATCCGCTCGGCGATCAGCAGCGTGTTGTCGCACGCGCCGGGGACCTCGGCGTCCCAGAGCGCACGCATCTCCCCGGCGCTCTTGACGTAGTAGCCGCTGCCGCCGAAGCGGAACCGGTCGGCGTCGGCGAGCCGTTTGCCGGTGCCGATGCACAGCAGCGCGTCGTGCGCCTGGGCCTGGCTCTCCGTCACGTAGTGGGAGTCGTTGGTGGCCAGCGGCGGCAGGCCGAGCGTCCGGCCGAGCCTGAGGAGGTCGTCGCGGACCCGGCGCTCGATGGCCAGGCCGTGATCCATGAGCTCCAGGAAGTAGTTGTCCTTGCCGAAGACGTCCCGGGAGCGGGCGGCGGCCTCGACGGCCTGGTCGTACTGGCCGAGACGGAGCCGGGTCTGCACCTCTCCGGACGGGCAGCCGGTGGTGGCGATGATGCCCTGGCCGTGCTCGGCGAACAGTTCATCATCCATACGCGGATATTTCTGCACGTGTCCTTCGAGCCAGGCCCGCGACTGCAGCCGGAACAGGTTCCGCAGCCCCCGCGCGTCCGCCGCCCACATGGTCATGTGCGTGTACAGGCCGCGCCCCGAGACGTCACCACCCTCGCCGGTGTCGTCGTTCGACCTGCGCATGGCGAGGTTGTCGCTGTAGAACACCGGCTGCCGGCGGCGCCGCGAAGCCGGGGCGACGTAGGCCTCGATGCCGATGATCGGCTTGACGCCCGCCCTGCGCGCCGCGTGGTAGAACTCGTACGCGCCGTGCACGTTGCCGTGGTCGCTCATGGCCACGGCGGGCATGCCCTGCCGTGCCACCTCGTCCATGAGCAGGCCGACCTTGGCGGCTCCGTCGAGCATGCTGTACTCGGTGTGCACGTGCAGATGGACGAAAGATCCCACAGGCCGGGACTCCTTGTGGTTGTAGGCTCGTACGCGACCCGAGCATTCGACCCGAGGGCAGGAAGGGTTGTCCAACAATCAACACGCCGATTCGCCACAACCAGAGGTTGTGGCAGAGCTGGATCTCGGCGCCGTGCGCGCCTTCGTCGCCGTCGTCGAGGACCGCTCCTTCAGCGAGGCCGCCGTCCAGCTGGGCATCAGCCAGCAGGCCATCTCCAAACGGATCGCGCGGCTGGAGTCAGGCCTCGGCCTGACCCTGCTCTTCCGCTCGCGCAACGGGGCCGCGCTCACCGAGGACGGCAGGGCGTTCCTCCCGCACGCGCGGGCCCTCGTCGGGCTGGCCGACCAGGCGGTGGAGGCGCTGCGCGGCCGGCGCCGCGCGCTGCGGATCGACGTGCTCGACACGCGGCTCTCGGCCTCCGTCGACCTGGTCAGGGCGTTCCACCAGGCCACCGAGAAGGCCGACGTCGAGATCATCACCTCCAACGGGCTCAGGTCCGCACGCGGCGCGCTCGCCCGCGGGTCCGTCGACGCCGCCTTCGCCCGCGCCAACGGACCTCTGGATGAGCACCTGCGGCACGTGCCGGCCTACCTGGAGCCCGTGCACCTGCTGGCCGGCCGTGACCACCCGCTGGCCGGCCTCCGGGAGGTGGAGGTCGAACGGCTCGCCGGCTCGACCATGTGGATGCCCGGCAACGTCCCCGGCAGCGAGTGGGCCGACTACTACCGCCTGCTGGGCGAGGCCTTCGACATCCCGATCGACGACAGCGGGCCGGATTTCGGCTGGGAGTATTTCGTGGAGGAGATCGCCTCCGGCGGACGTATCAGCCTCGTGGGGCTGGCGTGCCGGCTGCCCTGGAACCCGCGTGTCGTCCAGATCCCGGTCGTCCGGCCCGCCCCCGTCTATCCGTGCTCGCTGCTCTTCCACCGGCAGAACCAGCATCCGATGCTGGCCCGGCTCGTCGACTCCGTGCGCACCGGCTTCCGCCCCTACGACCCCGGCCGCCAGTGGCTGCCCGAACCCGACCGTGCCGCGTTCTCCCAGCGTTGATCGCAGGTGGTGGCGGACGCCCGCACGCCCCCGGTGGCCCCGCCGCCGGACCCGCGTCAGATCCAGCCGGCCTCGGTCGCGATGCGAATGGCGTCGACGCGGTTCCTGGCGTTGAGCTTGGTGACGATCTTGGTGAGGTAGTTGCGCACGGTCCCCACCGACACGTGCATGGCGGCCGCGATCTCCGGCGGCTCCGCGCCGTCCGCGGCCAGCCGCAGCACCTGGACCTCCCGCCCCGACAGCGGCATCTCGCCGACGTCCCACGCGGTCAGCGCGAGCTGCGGGTCCACGATGCGCCGCCCGGCCGCCACCTCGCGTACGGCCTGGGCCAGCCTGTCGGAGGGCTGGTCCTTGAGCAGGAAGCCGGAGACCGACACCGAGAGCGCTCGGCGCAGCGTGCCGGGGCGGCCGAGGCCGGTGAGGATCAGCGTGCGGCAGGTCGGCAGCTTCGCGTGGAGTTCCTCGGCCGCGGACAGGCCGTCGAGCACCGGCAGGTCGACGTCGATGATCGCCACGTCGGGACGGGTCTCCAGCGCCATGGGCACGATCTTGTCACCGGTGTCGACCTGGGCCACCACGGTCAGGTCGTGCTCCAGGTCGAGCAGTGCGGCCAGCGCGCCGCGCACCATGTGCACGTCCTCGGCGAGGAGGATCTTCAGCGACAACAATGCCCATTCCCCTTGTTCACGCCCCAGCGGTAACGAGGGTCCCCGCCATCGTGCGACCGGGTGCGGCGCCACACGCCGAAATGCCGCTATCCGCCATCGGATCAGGCCACAGGTCCAACCGTCTGCCCCCGAATCGTACTCATCCTCGGGGAAGAGGCAATGCCGCCGGCTCCTTACCCTTAGTCAGCCCTGCTGTCAACCCGCGAGCTGAGAGCCCCGGCGGGCGCGGTGGCGACCAGGCGGAACGTCCCGTCGTGCGCCTCGACCGAGAGCCGCCCGCCGATCGCCCGCAACCGCCCGGCCAGATCGCCCAGGCCGGTGCCGCCCTCCAGCAGGGGGACCGGGCTCTGCCTGGCGCCGTCGTTGGCGACGCTCAGGCGCACCTCACGCCCGTCCCCGTCAGCCGTGATCCGGCACCCGGCGCCGTCGCTGTGGCGCAGCACGTTGGTGACGGCCTCGCGCAGCACCATCGCGAGCACCGCGTCGAGCTCGTCGGGAATCGTGTCCGCGGCGATGTCCACGCGGGCGTCGATCCCGGCCGCGGTCAGCGTGGACAGGGCCGAGTCGACCTCCGCGGCCAGCGACATGTGCCGGTAGCCGCTGGCCACCGAGCGCACGCCCGCGACCGCCCTGCGAGCGATGTCGAGCACGTCCGCGATCTCCGACTTGGCCCGCCCGGCGAGCCGGGGCAGCAGGCGGAAGGCCAGCTCCGACTTCACGGTCATCGCCGACAGGTCGTGCCCGAGCAGGTCGTGCAGGTCGCGGGCGACCCGCAGGCGCTCGCGCGTCACCGCCATCCTGGCCAGCTCGCCGCGGGCCTGGTCGACCTGCTTCACCAGGCCGGACAGGGAGCTGACGCCGAACACCACCAGCCCGGTCAGCAGCGTGGAGATCGTCAGATAGGCGCTCCAGTCCAGCGGCTCGCCGTAGGCCAGCGACAGCAGGAGCACGCCGGCGCCGGCCGCCGCGTACAGCGCCCACCGAGGCCATCCGGCCAGCGTGAGCAGCAACGACCCGGCCAGGAAACCGCCCATCGACCCCCATGGCATGGCGATCCACACCAGCGGCAGCACCGTGACCACCGCCTGCAGCGCCAGCATCCCCGCCCGGGCCCGCACCGGCCACGAGCGCGAGTCACGCAGCGACATCACGATCTGCGCGCCGACCAGGACGGCGACGCACCCCACGGCGCCGGCCAGATCCACCGGCGGCTGCTCCAGCGCGAGCACGTTGATCACGAGCAGCACGCCGTATCCGGCCAGCACCACGACGGTGACCAGCCGGGCCACGCGCAGGTGCCACGGCTGCGAGGCCACCTCGCCTGACGGGGCGGCCTCGCCCGGCGGACGTTCGGCCGTCCCCGACCGCAACGGCGCCTCCGCCGTCAACGCGAACCACCCGTGCTCGACCCGGACCGCCTCCAGCGTGCCGCCGATGGCCGTCAACCGGGCCTCGAGGTTGCCCAGCCCGGAGCCGTTCGCATACGGTGCCGCACCGGGTGACGGCTCGGCCCCGTCGTTGGCCACGCGCAGCCGCACCCGGCCGTCGTCCACCGCCACCTCGATCACGCAGCGCTGCGCCTTGCTGTGCCGCAACACGTTGGTGACGGCCTCGCGCAGCACGACCGCCAGCACGGTCTCCAGCCGTTCCGACAGGCCCTCGACGGAGCTGTGGACCTGCACCCGCATCTCGGCGGCCGCCAGCATGGACTCGGCCGAGGCCAGCTCGGCGGCCAGCGACATGGGCCGGTAGTCGCCCACCACCGCCCGGACGTCCGCCAGCGAGCGGCGGGCCACCTTCAGGACGTCCTGGAGCTCCTCGCGGGCCCGCTCGGCGGCGGCGGGCAGCAGCCGGTAGGCCAGCTCGCTCTTCACCGTCACCGCCGACAGGTCGTGTCCGAGCAGGTCATGCAGGTCGCGGGCGACCCGCAGGCGCTCCTTGACCACGGCCATCCTGGCCAGCTCGCCGCGCGCCGCGTGCAGCATGTCCACCAGCGACGCCAGGGAGCTGACGGCGTACACCATGAGCCCGGTCAGCAGCGTGAAGTACGCACCGTAGAACAGGCCCACCGCGTCGACCTGTCCCGGCGACAGGGCGAGCAGCACCCCGCCGCCGACCAGCGCGTAGAGCGCCCAACGGAACGGACCCGTCACGGTCAGCAGCATGGATCCGGCAAGGAAGCCGGCGATGGTCCCGGCCTGCGGGCCGACCCAGAGAAAGGGGGCGAACGTCACCACCGCCTGGGCCGACAGGGTCGCAACCCGCGTCCGGGCCGGCCACGCCAGGCTGTCGCCCGTCGAATGCGCGAGCTGCAGCAGGAACAACACGGCCAGGCACAGGCCGAAAACCGCCAGGCCCGCCCCGCGCAGACCGTCGACCCAGACGAAGAACGAGACGTTGGCGACGTAGCCGAGCAGGACCGCGATCGTCACCGCCCGCGCCATGCGCAGCGCGCCGAGCCCGCCCGTCCTGAGCTCCACCTGTGACCTGGGAACCAGCCGTGCCAGCCAGCGCTGCGCGAAACCGGACTGTCCAGCCATCGACTTCTCCTCCGAAGCCCGACGGGGCCCCCTCGTCGGCAGCCGGGGTCCGCACGCAATGTACAACAGATCCACGATCAGGTCAGCATGGCCCGCGCCCTGGCGGCCCAGTCGTCGTCGTTGACCGCGTACCGCTCCGCCGGTCCTTCGACGTCGGGCCCCGCGTGGTGGCCGATGACGAACCCGCCGACGCTCGACTCCACGCGCCAGTCGAGGCCGAACACGCGGGGCGCGGTGTCGGTGTCGCCGATGTCCATCCGGCAGACGGACAGCCTCATGGCGGTGCTGACCAGGGAGAGCGTCTGGCTCAGCGCGCCGACGTTCTTGAGCACCAGGGCATAGCTCATCCCGTCGTACTTCCACGACACCCTGCGGAAACGCGCGGTGATGAAGAGGAGCGCGGACGGCGTGCCCGCCAGGTTGGCCGCCACCCTGCCGGTCTGCAGCAGCTCGTCCGCGCCTGCCGGGTCGGCGGGGATCGGTTCGAGCCGGTGGCCGAAGGGGTCGTAGTGGAAGACGCCGCGCGGGATGCCGGCGCATCTGTCGATGATCGCGTACAGCTCCAGCTCGTAGCGGCCTCCGCTGCTGGCGTAGGGGCGGTCGCTGGTCGCGGTGGCCGAGCTCTCCAGCGACGAGCCGATCAGCGCCCGCACCCTGGCCGCGCGGTACAGCAGCTCGCCGAGCTTCTCCGCCGTCAGCGGCCGCCCGGCGTGGCGGTGGCCGGGCTCTGCGGCCTCGACCGCGGTGGTCAGCTGCGGGTCCGCCGCGACCAGCCGGTCCCAGGCGGGACGCGGCAGCGAGATGGCGGCCTCGGCGGAGCCCGGCTTCACCACGGGCTCGACGGCCCGCTGCTCGCCCAGGGGATAGGTCGCCCCGAAGTCGTGATCGTGCCGGCCGAGCGTGGAGCGGGTGTGGAACATGAGGTCGAACGGCGACCAGGCGACCAGGGCGGGGTCGCAGTCCTCCGCGAAGCGCACCGGCTGGAACGGATCCCCTTCCTCGGCCTGCACCGCCATGCCCGCGGCCATCAGGTAGGTGATCACCGAGTCGGCCGCCTGCTCGGCCGGTACGGCCGGCCGCATCAGCTCGCCGAGCTGGGCCATGGCGTCGGGCCGGTGCAGGATGACCCGGTGCAGCGACAGCGGGGACTCGATGGAGCAGTGGTTGCCGTCGGTCCGGATCAGCGCGAACCTGGACAGCCGGACCGGGTGCGCCGGCGGCGTCTCCGGGAGCCGGAAGCGCGCCTGCTGGGTGAGCGGGATCACGGAGATCAGCGGCTGCTCCTGGTCCAGGCCGAACGAGCGCACCACGAGATGGTGCAGCCGGTCGAGCAGCGCGGCCAGTTCCCGCCTGTCGGGGTCCTCGAGGACCACGTTGCCCAGGGAGATCGGCCCCAGGCTCATCCGCCGCATGGCCTCCAGCACGGCGGGCCTGGGGCTCGGCAGTGTCGTGTCCTCCCAGCGGCTGTGCACCACCACGACACTGCGTTGAGGCACGGGCTCGATGTACACGTCCTCGCGGAAGGACCACAGGGGGAAGGGCCCTCTGGACATATCGCTACTCCATACTCGGGTGGCTCACAGGAACAACGGGATGGGATTGAGGTCCTCGTACGCGGTGGGCGCGGCAAGCCGGCCGAGGCGGACCGGCACGTCGTAGAGCCGGCCGGGGGCGAACCGCGCCCAGAAGTGGCGCAGGCCGGGGACGATGACCTTGACCACCGGCATGCCGATGTCGGGGCGTGTCTGGTCGAGGACGAGAACCTCCAGGCCCTGCCTGCGGGCCAACCCGAGCAGGTGCTCGATGTCGTCGCGCAGATCCTCGCGCGGGGTGTACGCATAGTCCGTCAGGTCCTTACAGGGCCCGCGCCCGCCGGGGCGCAGGTAGGGCTGGTTCTTCGTGGTCGCCGTCCGCCACCAGTGCTGGATGTGGTGGTCGGCCGGCCCGTACCCGCTGCCGTCGGCGCGGGCGCCCACCACGGACGGCAGCAGCTGCCCCAGCTCCGTCAGCGCGCGGCGCGCCGCCACCCGCGGGTCGAAGTGGGCGCCGAAGCCCAGCATGACGTCCTCGGCGGGCTTGTCGACGCGCCGGGAGACCGCCGCCATGACCGGCACGCCCAGGTCTGAGGTGATGTCGAGGACCCAGAGCTCGCGGGCGAGACCGCGGTAGCGCCGCTGGAGGCCGCCGATCCACGGGTCGTCGAACGAGTCGAGGTCCACGGCGGGGTGGCTGGTGCGGTTGTACCACCACAGTGCTACCCCGTCGCGCTCGACCAACTCGAGGAAACCCTGGACGATCGCGTCCTCGACGCTGGCGCCCGCGGCGTTGCCGTTGGAGTCGGCGCGCAGCGACGCATGGCCGTTCCTGGTGAAGTAGAGCAGGTCGGTGGGGAGCAGGCGGTGGCGGTTCGCGGTGAGCGACCAGACCGGGGTCCAGTCGATGACCTCCGCGGCGTCGAAGGGTTCGGGGACACGCTGGAAGGCCATGTTCGCCGCGTTCCAGGCGTCGCGGCCGAGGAACTGCCGGTGGTGGAAGAGCTGGCACGCGTCGGGGTGGACGGCCCGCTCCGAGCCCAGGTCGCGGTAGCTGCCCCGCACCGTGGGCTCGTCGCCGAGCCGCGCGCCGCAGTAGCGCTCCACCGCCTCGCACAACGCGCCGACCCTGGCTTCGAGGTCGGTGCTTCCCTTGCCGCCGCTCTGCTGGCGCAGGCCCATCCTGATCGCCGAGAGGCTGTCGTCGGCGAGGGCGAGGTTGGGTCCTGACAGGTAGCAGTGCACGAAGGAGGGGCTGCGGGGGTCGCGCTGGATCTCCTCGGTGATGCCGGTGACGGGGTCGGCCAGGTGCCGGTAGCGCTCCCACACCTGCTCGGGGGCCAGCGCACGGTGCCCGTTGCCGCCGGCGGCCGTCTTGTCCCTGGAGACGACGGCCACGGGTCCGGCCACGCGGGCCGCGACGAGGCCGGCGTCGCCGCAGGCCGGGCACTGCGGGCGCCGGTCCACGCGGTGGCGCCCGCTCTGCAGCGACATGGTGTCGAGCGTCCACACGGCGTTCTGCCGCTCGCCGCGCGAACCGGCCAGCCACTTGACCGTCTCCAGCGCCGCGAGGTGCAGGCCCAGCGCGCGGGTGAGCGGCAGCGAGGCCTCCGGCGGGGCCACCAGGTCGCTCAGCGTGTCGCGCAGCCACCGCTCACCGCGCCGGTGCCCGCGCAGCCTGGTCGCCAGGCACGACCAGCAGGCGCCCGTCCCCGGCTGGAAGACCGGGCCGATCCACAGGTCGGCGCCCGTCGGCTTGGCCAGCAGCCAGGGCCGGCCGTCCGCCAGCATGCTCGCGTTGACCCGCTCGAGTTCGGGGTCGAGGTAGTCGTCGCAGAGCACCAGGGAGAAGGCCGCGGGCGCCTCGCCGACGGTGACGTCCATGGACCGCAGGGTCTCGGCCGCCTGCCCGGCGTCGGCTCCGCCCAGCGCGAGCAGCCGGACGGTTGCCCGCGCCAGGTTCGAGACGGCCTGGTCGGCGTCCATGTGGGCCAGGTCCCAGTACGCCTCGGCCGCGGCGTCGCCCGGGACGGCGGCGGGCCGGCGCGGCCCGACCAGGTTGGCCCGCGCCAGCTTGCCGAGGAGCTGTTCCAGCTCGACCGGCGAAAGTCCTCCGTGCTCCTGCACCTCGGCCAGGCTGCGGCTGCCGTCCAGCAGCGGGGCGAGCGCCTGGATCCGCGGCCCGGAGAGCGCGATCGTCTTCCGCGCCGAGGTGAGGTAGACGGCCTCCCCGGGAACGGTGGTCGCTCGCAGGTGGCGTTTGAAGCCGATCAGCGGAGGATTCGCCCGGTTCATGATGGTCACCCGGTGTAGGAGGGAAGCGCGTAGAAGCCGGGGGCGGGGTGGTCGAGGTCCTCGATGCGGACGAGCTCCTCGGCGTCCGTCCAGGTGGCCATGGCGTAGCCGGTGACGTGCCGGTCGGTACGGTCGAGTGTGGTGGTCATCGCAGCCCTCTCGAGGTCAGGTGTGGTGTTCCGACGCACCAAAGTCTGGAGCGGCGGCCCCGGCGGGCATAGTTTCCGCGTCACTTCCGGAGCGTGAAAGATTCACACTCCGCCCGTGGCCATATGTGTAGGCTTCTCGGATTTTCTCGACCTAGGCTCGCCGCATCCGTATCGAAAGATTGGGGGAGACGTCATGCGACAGCTCCGGATCAGCAGGTCGCAGAGAAAGCGCTCGATCCGCCGGTCGAAGGGCAGCATCTCTCTCGACCTCGACACGCGCACCCCGGGCGGCGTTCGGCTGCCGTACTGACCTGCGGAGATGCCGCCGCCGGCGGCGGCCCGTCGAGCGGGGTCCGCCAGGGGAGGTGGTGTGGACGGATGAACCGGGAATCTCCGGGAGCCGGCCACACCGCTCCCGGCGGTTTCCACTTTCAGGCTTGAGAAAACGGTAATTCGCTGGAACGGAAGGGAAAATGTATCACGATCTGCAGATAAACCGCCTGAGGGCTCTGGTGACCGTCGTCGACCTCGGCGGTTTCCGGCGGGCGGCGGAGGCGTTACACGTGACCCAGCCCGCCATCAGCCAGCAAATCCGCCAGCTCGGCAACCTCGTCAAAGGGCCCATCTTCGTCTCCACCGGGAGGGAGCTGCGGCTCAGCCACCAGGGCGAAGAACTCCTCGGGTACGCCCGCAGGATCGTCTCGCTCAACGACGAGGCCGTCGACCGGTTCGTCCCGCCCGCGGGGAACGTACGGGTGTCGATCGGCATCGGCGACCAGCTCGCGGAGGCGCTGCCCGACATCCTGCGGCTGCTCACCCGGGGCATGCCGCACGCGCAGGTCGGCGTGCGAACCGGATTGAGCGAGTCGCTGGAGAGCCAGGTGATCAGCGGCCAGCTGGATCTGGCGCTGCTGTTGCAGCCGCGTTCGGCGCGCGCCTCCGCCACCGGGTACGAGCTCGGCCGCATGCGCATGGACTGGTTCGGCCAGCCGGCGCACGGCGAGGGGGCGGCGCTGCCGCTGACGCTCTTCACCGAGCCGTGCACGCTGCGCAGCCGCATCCTGGAGGCGTTCGACGCCTCCGACGTTCCGTGGCGGGTCGCGTACGAGGGATCGGAGCTGGTCGGGTTACGCGCGGCGGCGAAGGCCGGGCTGGGCGTGGCCTGCCTCATCGCGAACGGCGACGAGTTGTGGGGCCTGCCGCGCACGGTCAGGTTGTCCCTGCCGGACCCGCCCGGCCCCATCCCCGTGACCCTGGCCGTCTCCACCGGAGCGGCGACCCCCGGCTTCGTCAAGATCGCCAGAAAGGCCCTCCAGAACGCGCTGCGCGGCTACCCGTTCGCCCGGTGAACCCTCTCACCGGGCCGGGACCCGTACGAGCAGCCACCCTGAAAATCACGTGAACCAGCGCCCCCGCGCAAGAAGAATGCAGTGATGCGCACCCTTTACGCCATCACCCATCCGGAGGCGACACACCACGTCGAGGGAATCGTCGGCGGTTGGCATGATTCGCAGCTGACGCCGGCCGGACTCGGCGCGGCGGCCTCCGTCGCCCGGGCGCTGCGGGGCCGGATCCCCGACGGCGCCGACGTGGAGCTGTTCTCCTCCGATCTGCGGCGCACCCGGCAAACGGCCGAGAAGGTCGCCGAGTTGTTCGGCGTCGAAGCGATCCTGGACCGCCGGTTGCGGGAGAAGTCCTACGGAGAGGCAGGGGGAAAACCGCAGGCGTGGCTGGACCAGCGCTTCGTCCCGCCGCCGGCGGACGGGGAGCGGCTGGAACACGACGAGGGCGTGCAGGGTGCCGAGACCAGGGCGGCGCTGGCGCGGCGCGTCTACGCGGCCATGGACGAGATCGTGCGGCGGCCGTGTGAACACCAGATCATCGTGACGCACGGTGGGTCGCTGACGTTCGTCGTGGCGTCCTGGATCAAGATGCCGATCGAGGCGGTCGGCCATGTCAGTTTCCGAGCGCCGTCCGGCAGCATCACCACGCTGCGCGAGGACGACTTCTACCACAACCGCACGGTCTACCTCGGCGACACCCGCCATCTCGGCTCCGGCGAGCCCCGCTGACCTCTCCCTGGCCCGCTCTCCCCCGAGTCCGCCGCCGGTGGTGACGGTCACGGTGTCGTCATCTCTCGTTCGGTGACCCAGCTCGTGACCGCCTTCGCCAGCACCGCCCTGGCCCTTCTGAACTCCGCCGCGTCCAGCCGCTCGCCACGGGTGTGGTCGAGCGCGGCGTCGCCGGGACCGTAGGCGACCATGGGGACGTCCTGCCAGGTCGCGGCGAGGGTGTTCATGGCGCTGCCGCCTCGCCTGGCCAGGAACCGCGGTGTCGCCCCCGTTTCGCGGAAGGCGCGTGAGAACGCGCTCACCAGCGCGTTCGTCCTGGGCGTGAGCACGCCCGGCGTGGCGGCGAGCACCTCCACGCCTGCCGGGTCGGCGACCAGCCGTACCAGCGCGACCAGGTTCTCGACCGGCGTGTCCCGCGGCACGCGTACGTCGAAGACGGCCTCGCCCTGCTGCAGATGTCCGGCGTTGACCGCGTGGATGGCGAGGACGGCCATCAGGGCCTTCGGAGAGGCGTCCGCGATGGCGTCGCGGAGCCGGCCCAGCAGGTGCACCATGCGCTCGCCGGTGGTGACGACGCCGGTGCCCGCGGTGTGGCCGAGGGGTTCGGTGACGCTCAGGCGGACCTTGAGCTGGCCGTGGTTGCCGACGGTCAGCGTTTCCGCGCCGCTCGGCTCGCCGATGATGACGGCGCCGGCCGGATAGTGGTCGCGGACGAAGGACGTGCCGCGCGCGGTGTTCGCCCTCTCGACCGCGCCGACGACACGGACCTGCGCGTGGCCGGGCACGTCCATCCCTGCCAGCGTCTCCAGGAACGCCACCAGGCTGCCCTTGGCGTCCACGCAGCCGCGGCCCGAGAGGACCTGGCCGTTCCAGTGCACCGGCCAGCGGTGGGCGACCGTGTCGAGATGGCCGAGCATGAGCATCCGCTCGGGTCCTGAGCCGCGGGTCGCGACCAGGTTGCCGGCCTCGTCGATCTCGGCGTGGACGCCGTGCTCCGTGCACCAGTCCACGAGGAACTCCGCGAGCTCCCGCTCGTCGTACGAGACCGAGGAGATCTCCACGGTCCTGGCGAGCAGCGACAGGTCGGCGGCCGGCGCGGGAGCGCGCCAGAAGCGGGTGCCGGACGCGGGCGACAGGATGTGCGGCCCGGTGATCGCGACGTCCGCGGTGCCGGACAGCGCGATCTCGGCGGCCCGCACCTTCTGGCGCATGCGGCCCCGCGCGTACGCCTGGCCTTCGCCGCGGGTCGCGTGCTGGATCCGGCCGGCCGGGTCCGCCGGGTCGGCGAGCAGGCCGGCCGTGCCGGTGACCAGGCGCAGGTGGTCGGCGTCCAGGGCGTTGGCCAGCTCTGCGGCGAGCACGTCGGCGTCCACGCTGAGCGGCGTGCCGCCCGTGGCGTCGGAGACCGGCGGAGCCAGGCACACGACGTCGAACACCTCGAGCAGCCGGTTGACGCCGTCGACGTCCACCGCGCACACCGTGCCGGCGCGATGGTCGCGCACCACGCACGTCCGGCCGTCGATCTCCGCCCGTACCGGCGGGTTGGCCAGGGCGGACACCAGGGCGCCGGTCTGCGCGACCGCGGCGAACACGCGCAGGCCGCGCTCGGAGAGCGCGCGCCGCACGCGGGGCAGGGTCACCTGCTCGTAGGCGGCGACGATGTGCGGGATCTCGGCGGGCGGGCAGTAGCGCACCTCTCCTCCGCCCGTGCGCATGGTCCGGACGAGCCGGCCGATGTCAGCGTAGTGCCGGGCGATCCCGGCCGTGCCGCCCGCGACGAGCAGCAGCCTGGCGCCGCGGGCGCGCAGGCCGGCGACCTCGTCGAAGAGCTTCTCGTGGTCCAGACCGGCACTTCCGATCTTGATGACGTACAGGGCCGCCCTGCGGGTGCCGGCGACGTGTCCTGGCACGGACATCTTCGGCTCCTCTTCGCCTGATGCCACGGAGGGGTCGCCTCCGCCGGCAAGCAGCACCGTTCCGGTGGTGGACGGGTTGGGTCGCCGGCGGGGAACTCGTCGTCCACAGGAACGCATGATTACTACGCGAGCATAAGCGGCAAAATGGGGATGTTTCCGCAGTTCAGCAGAAGGATTGCTTATGCCGGAACAGTCGCTCCCTTATCACGAGGGATCAGCGTCTTGGAGGCCTGCGAAGGCTTCAGCGAGTGGCTGCATTCCGGCCGGCACGGAGTGATCGCCGGCAACGACCCCATCGAGATCTCGCGGGCAGGCCACCTCGGCCAGCGGGTGTGTCCCGTTTCCGGTCATGGGGTGAAGCGGTAGCCCATGCCGGGTTCGGTGATCAGGTGAACCGGGTGGGCGGGGTCGCGTTCGAGCTTCTTGCGAAGCTGGGCCATGTACTGGCGCAGGTAGTGGGTTTCCTTGACGTGTTTGCTGCCCCATACTTCGGCCAGCAGGTAGCGCTGGGGGATGAGCTTTCCGGGGTTGCGAAGCAGGATTTCCAGGATGTGCCATTCCGTGGGGGTGAGCCGTATGCCTGGCGAGACGGTCTTGCGGGTCAGGTCCACGGTGTGGTCGCCTATTTCGATGCTGGCCAGCTCGGCCTCGTGGACGGCAGCTCGGCGGGTGACGGCGCGGATGCGGGCGAGGAATTCGTCGATGCCGAACGGCTTGGTGACGTAGTCGTCGGCTCCCGCGTCCAGGGCTTCGATCTTGTCGGCGCTGCCGGCCCGGCCCGACAGGACGACGATAGGGATCTTGGTCCAGCCGCGCAGGCCGTGGATGACGTCGATGCCGTCCATGTCGGGCAACCCGAGATCGAGTACGACCAGATCGGGATGCCATTCGGCGGCTTCACGCAGGCCGGAGCCGCCGTCGGCGGCGACCGCCACCTCATAGTGGCGGGCGGCCAGGTTGATGCGCAGTGCGCGCAGGATCTGCGGCTCGTCGTCGACGACGAGGATCTTGGTCATGGAGTCACCGCCCGGAGCCGATCGGCATTCTGATGATCATCGTGAGACCGCCTCCTGGCGTCTCTTCGGGAACGAGGGCACCGCCCATGGCCTCGGTGAGCCCGCGTGACAGCGCGAGGCCGAGGCCGACGCCGGTGCCGTTGTCGCGGTCGCCGAGCCGCTGAAACGGCAGGAAGACCCGCTCGTACGCCTCGGGCGGGATGCCGGGGCCGCGGTCGATGACGCGGATCTCCACCTGGTCGTCGTGCCAGCTGGCGGTGACCAGGACCTGCTGCGCGGGCGGGCTGTAGCGGACGGCGTTGCTCAT
Organism: Nonomuraea sp. NPDC049378; assembly: GCF_055586745.1. Taxonomy (NCBI): domain Bacteria; kingdom Bacillati; phylum Actinomycetota; class Actinomycetes; order Streptosporangiales; family Streptosporangiaceae; genus Nonomuraea; species Nonomuraea sp. NPDC049378. The sequence goes on along the minus strand of NZ_JBVJHP010000040.1, from coordinate 27,247 downwards.
CAGGTTGACCAGCACTCGTTCGAGCAGGGCCGGGTCGGCGAGGATCTCGGGCAGGTCGGCGGGGATGTCGCCCTCGACCCGGTCGCGCAGCGGCCCGAGGTCGTCGATGGCGTGGGGGACGACCTCTTCCGGGGCGAGCGGCTGGAGGGAGATCCCGAGCGCGCCGGCCTGCAGGCGGCTCATGTCGAGCAGGTTCTCCACCAGCCGGTCCAGCCTGGCCAGGGACTCGTCGGCGGTGGCCAGCAGCTCCTCGCGATCCTCCGCAGACCAGTCGACGTCGTGGCTGCGCAGGCTCTCGACGGCGGCTTTGGCCGCCGACAGCGGGGTGCGCAGGTCATGGCTGACGGCCGCCAGCAGCGCGGTGCGCATCCGGTCGGCCTCGGCCAGCGGCTTGGCCTGTTCCGCCTCCCGCTGCAGACGTTCCTGGCGCAGCGCGACGGCCGCCTCGGCGGCGAACGCCTCCAGCACCCGCCGATCGCTGGCATCCAGCAACCGTCCCCGGGCGGCGAGCACCAGTCGGTCACTGATGGTCACGTCGGTATCCGCGGCGGAAGGGGTGGTGCAGGGCGCGGAGCCGGAGGTGGCGATGATGCGCCAGGCGTCGCCTTCGAATTGATCGTCCAGCGTGGGCTCGCCAACGCGTTCGAGCAGGGTGACCGAGTCCAGGGCGAATGTCTCGCGCAGTCGCCCGAGCAAGGAGGACAGCGCCGCCTCGCCGCGCAGCACGTGCCCGGCGAGGGTGGACAGCGTCGCGGCGTCGGCGCGGGCACGGGCCATCTCCCGGGAACGCCGGGCGGCCAGGTCGACGATCGCGCTGACCGCGGTCGCCATCAGGACGAACACCACCAGGGCGAGAAGGTTCTCAGGGTCCTCAATGGTCCAGGTGTACAGGGGAGGGGTGAAGAACCGGTTGAGCAGGAGGAAGCCGCCGACCGCCGCGGTGATCGCCGGCCAGGTTCCACCGATCAGCGCGATCCCGATGACCAGGCTCAGGAACAGCAGGATCTCGGTGGGCAGCGAGAGCACACCGCGAAGCGGGGCGAGCGCGGCGGTCAGCAGCGGCAGGCCCGCCACCGCGACCACCCAGCCGGCCAGCCTGCGCTTCCTGGTGAGCGCGGCCCGGGAGCGCTCGGGGTGGCGGCGGCCCTTCTTGGCCTCCTCGTGGGTGACCAGGTGGACATCGATGGAGCCGGACAGGGCCGTGGTCTCGACCCCGACGCCACGGGAGAATATCTGGGCGAAGCGCCCCCTTCTCGACGCTCCCAGCACGAGCTGGGTGGCATTGACGCCGCCGGCGAAGTCGAGCAGGGCGCGCGGGATGTCGTCGCCGACGACCTGGTGGTAGGTGCCGCCCATGCTTTCGACCAGGGCGCGCTGGCGGGCCAGGTTGGCAGGGTCGCCGCCGTCCAGCCCGTCGGCGCTGGTGACGTGGACGGCCAGCAGGTCGGCCCCCTTCGTGCGGGCGGCGACGCGGGCGGCCCGGCGTACCAGCGTGTCGCCTTCCGGGCCGCCGGTAAGCGCCACCACCACGCGCTCGCGCGCCTCCCACGTGCTGTCGATGCCGTGGTCGGCGCGGTAACGGTCGAGCTGCTCGTCGACCTTGCCGGCGACCCAGAGCAGGGCGAGTTCCCGCAGCGCGGTCAGGTTGCCCACCCTGAAGTAGTTGGACAGCGCGGCGTCCACCTTCTCAGGGGCGTAGACGTTGCCGTGCGCCAGGCGGCGGCGCAGCGCCTCAGGTGACATGTCGACCAGCTCGATCTGGTCGGCTCGCCGCACCACCTCGTCGGGCACGGTCTCGCGCTGCGGGATGCCGGTGATCTCCCGCACGACGTCGTTGACCGACTCCAGGTGCTGGATGTTCACCGTGGAGATGACGTCGATACCGGCGTCGAGGATGTCGTCGATGTCCTGCCAGCGCTTGACGTTCTTCGAGCCGGGCACGTTCGTGTGGGCCAGCTCGTCGATCAGCGCCGCCTTCGGCGCGCGGGCGATGACGGCGTCCACGTCCAACTCACCGAAGGTGGCCCCTCGGTAGACCAGCGTCTTGCGGGGGATCACCTCCAGGCCCTCCAGCAGGGCGGCGGTGCGGGAGCGGCCGTGGGTCTCGACGAACCCCACGACCACGTCCCGGCCGCGCTCACAGGCCCGGCGGCCCTCGCCGAGCATCGCGTACGTCTTGCCCACCCCGGGGGCCGCCCCCAGGTAGACCCGCAGGCGACCCCTTTTCATGAGCGGTCGAGCGCGAGGTTGAGTTCCAGCACGTTCACCGCCGGCTCGCCCATGAAGCCGAGCGCCCGACCGACGGTGTGCCGCTCGATGAGCTGCTCGACCCTGGCCTGGTGGAGACCGCGTTCCTTCGCCACGCGCGGCGCCTGCAACTCGGCATAAGCGAGCGAGATGTGCGGGTCGAGGCCGGAGGCGCTCGCCGTGACCGCGTCGGAGGGCACGGCCGGGGTTCCCGCGTTCCCTCTGACCGTCACGGTCTTCCCGGCCGCGTAGTCCTCGCCCGGCCTGGCGCACTCCACCTTCACGCCCTGGTACGCGGTCACGAACGGGGTGGCCGGACAGGCCTGGTTGACGCTCACGGCACGGTCGGAGAACACCTTGAGCACCGCGCCCACCCCGTCCGCGGTGCAGTACGGCCGGGCGCCGCTGACGCCCTCCAACGCGCCGACCGCCTTGGACCGAGCGCACACCTGGGTGAGCAGCGACCGCTTACCCTCGTCCGGTTCGCCCTCCTCGTCCTTGGCGCCGGGCACCGGCAGCACGTCCACGACATCCTCAGGGCCCAGATTGCCGGCGCTGGTCGAGGTGGGATCGTAGCCGTCACCGGCCGCCGACGGGCGGGACTGGAAGTACCTGCGGATGGGGTCGCCGTCGGCGTCGGTGAAGGACTGGCCGATGAGCGCGCTGCCGATGATCTTGCCGTCCTTATCGATGATCGAGCCGTTGGCGTTCCCGTTGAACAGTGCCTGGGCCACGCCGGTGGCGGCCAGCGGGTAGATGAGGCCGGTGACCGCCGTGAGCACGAGCAGCGCGCGCAGCGCGGCGAGGTGCCGGCGGACCCAGCTGGGCATGCGGTCCATTTATGACATCCCCGGAAGAAACTGAATCAGAAGATCGATGAGTTTGATGCCCATGAACGGCACCACGATGCCACCCAGGCCGTAGACGTACAGGTTGCGCGACAGCAGTTTGGAGGCGCTGGTGGGCCGGTAGCGGACCCCGCGCAGCGCCAGCGGGATCAATGCGATGATCACGAGGGCGTTGAAGATGACCGCCGACAGAATCGCCGACTGGGGGCTGGCCAGGCGCATGATGTTGAGCGCGTCCAGGCCCGGGTAGACCGCCGCGAACATCGCCGGGATGATGGCGAAGTACTTGGCGATGTCGTTGGCGATCGAGAACGTCGTCAGCGCGCCCCGCGTGATGAGCAATTGTTTACCGATCTCGACGATTTCGATGAGCTTGGTCGGGTTGGAGTCCAGGTCGACCATGTTCCCGGCCTCCTTGGCGGCGGAGGTGCCGGTGTTCATGGCCACGCCGACGTCGGACTGAGCCAGGGCGGGGGCGTCGTTGGTGCCGTCACCGGTCATGGCGACCAGGCGGCCCCCCTCCTGCTCCCGTCTGATCAGCGCCAGCTTGTCCTCGGGGGTGGCCTCGGCCAGGAAGTCGTCCACCCCGGCCTCGTCGGCGATGGCCTTGGCGGTCAGCGGGTTGTCGCCGGTGATCATGACGGTGCGGATGCCCACGCGGCGCATCTCGTCGAAGCGTTCGCGCATGCCGGCCTTCACCACGTCCTTGAGGTGCACGACGCCCAGCACCCGGCCCTTCTCGGCGACGACCAGCGGGGTGCCGCCGGAGCCGGAGATGCCGTCCACGATGTGCCCGACCTCGTCCGTGGGGTGGCCGCCGGCGTCGCGCACCCACTTCATGACCGCGGTGGCCGCGCCCTTGCGGACCTCGCGGCCGTCCAGGTTCACCCCGGACATGCGGGTCTGCGCCGTGAACGGCACCCACTCGGCGTGGGCCAGCGCGCCCGGCTGGCGCTCGCGCAGCCCGTAGGCCTGCTTGGCGTAGACCACGATGGAGCGCCCCTCGGGGGTCTCGTCGGCCAGGCTCGACAGCTGTGCGGCCTCGGCCAGTTCGGCCTCGCTCACCCCGTCCACCACGACGAACTCCGACGCCTGCCGGTTGCCCAGGGTGATGGTGCCGGTCTTGTCCAGCAGCAGCGTGGACACATCCCCTGCCGCCTCGACCGCGCGGCCGGACATGGCGAGCACGTTGCGCTGCACCAGGCGGTCCATGCCGGCGATGCCGATGGCCGAGAGCAGCGCGCCGATCGTGGTGGGGATCAGGCAGACGATCAGCGACACCAGCACGATGCCGCTCACCCCGTCGCCGGTCAGGGCGAGCGAGTCCGGCACGCCGGGGTTGATGGACTTGGAGTAGACGGCCAATGGCTGCATCGTGGCGGCGGCGACCAGGAAAATGATCGTCAGGGCGGCGAGCAGGATGTTGAGCGCGATCTCGTTCGGCGTCTTCTGCCGGTTCGCGCCCTCCACCAGAGCGATCATGCGGTCGACGAAACTCTCGCCGGGTTTCTGCGTGATCCGCACGATGATCCGGTCGGACAGCACCTTCGTGCCACCGGTCACCGCCGAACGGTCGCCGCCGGACTCGCGGATCACCGGCGCTGACTCGCCGGTGATGGCCGATTCGTCCACCGACGCGATGCCCTCCACCACGTCGCCGTCGCCGGGGATGATCTCCCCCGCCTCGACGACCACGAAGTCGCCCTGCCTGAGTTCGGGCGCGCCGACCACGTCCCACTCGGCCGAGGTGCGGCTCTTGAGCCGTCGGCCGGTGGTGTCGCGCTTGGTTGCCCGCAACGTGGCGGCCTGCGCCTTGCCTCGCCCCTCGGCCACCGCCTCGGCCAGGTTGGCGAAGACGACGGTCAGCCACAGCCACACCACGATCGCCCAGGCGAACCACGAGGGATCGCCGATCGCCAGGACGGTGGTGAAGACCGCGCCGATCTCGACGATGAACATCACCGGGTTGCGCCACATGGTGGCCGGGTTGAGCTTCTTCACCGCGTCCGGCAGCGATCGGATCATCTGCTTGGGATCGAGCAGCCCGCCGCCCACCTTTCCACCCTTGGGTGCGGGGGTACGGCCCGGAGCCTGCACTGTCGACGTGGACATGGCTAGCGAATTCCTTCTGCGAGCGGCCCGAGCGCCAGCGCGGGCAGGAAGGCGAGGGCGACCAGGATGATCGTCACGCCGACGACCATGCCGACGAACTGCGGCCGGTGGGTGGGCAGCGTGCCCACGCCCGCAGGAACGGACGCCTGCTGGGCCAGGGATCCGGCCAGCGCCAGGGCCAGCACGATGGGCAGGAAGCGGCCGAGAGCCATGCACAGTCCGAGTGTGCTGTTGTGGAACGGGGTGTTCACGCTGACCCCGGCGAAGGCGGAGCCGTTGTTGTTGGACGCCGAGGTGTAGGCGTAAAGGATCTCCGAGAGGCCGTGCGGGCCGCTGTTCAGCATCGCTGCCCGTCCCGTCGCGGTGGCCATCGCCACCGCCGTACCGACCAGCACCAGCGCCGGGGTGATGAGGAAGGAGAGCGAGGCGAGCTTGATCTCGCGGGCGCCGATCTTCTTGCCCAGGTATTCAGGGGTGCGGCCGACCATCAGCCCGGCCGCGAAAACGGTGATCACGGCGAGGATCAGCATGCCGTACAGGCCCGCGCCGACGCCGCCGGGAGCGATCTCGCCGAGCAGCATGTTGAAGATCAGCATGCCGCCGCCGAGCGCGGTGTAGGAGTCGTGGGCGGAATCGACCGAGCCGGTACTGGTCAGGGTGGTGGAGGAGGCGAACATGGCCGAGTTCGACACGCCGAAGCGCGCCTCGCGGCCCTCCATCGCCGTCCCGACGGCCTGCGGCACTGTGCCGCCCGCGCTCATTTCGGCCCAGTTGGTCAGCGTCACGCTGATCATGAAGATGCTCGCCATCACCGCGACGATGGCGTAGCCCTGCCGGTTGTCGCCGACCATCCGGCCGAAGGTGCGCGGCAGTGAGAACGAGATCACCAACAGGAGGAAGATCGTCAACCAGTTGGTCCACGATGTCGGGTTCTCGAACGGGTGGGCCGAGTTGACGTTGAAGATGCCGCCGCCGTTGGTGCCCAGGTCCTTTATCGCCTCCTGTGAGGCGGCCGCGGCCGGGGTGAACGTCTGCTCCCCGCCTGTCAGCGTCGTCCACGTGCTATGACCGGCGAACGTCTGGATCGTGCCACCGGCCACCAGTGCCAGCGCCGCGACGAAGGCGATCGGCAGCAGGATGCGGATCGTGCCGCGGACCAGGTCCGTCCAGAAGTTGCCCAGCGTGTCGCTCTTCGTGCGGGCGAGCCCGCGCACCAGCGCGATCGCCACCGCCATGCCGACCGCGGCGGAGACGAAGTTCTGCACCGCCAGGCCCGCGGTCTGCACCACGTGGCCCATCGTGGACTCGCCGGAATAGGCCTGCCAGTTGGTGTTGGTGACGAAGCTGACCGCGGTGTTCCAGGCCAGCGCCGGCTCCACCGGCTCCATGCCCAGGGACAGGAAGAGGTGGTTCTGCAGCCGCTGCAGGCCGTACAGGAACAGGATCGACACCAGCGAGAACGCCAGCACGCTACGCGCGTAGACGCCCCAGCGTTGCTCGCTGCCGGGTCGCACGCCTATCAGCCGGTAGATCACCCGCTCGACCCGCGAGTGCTTGGTGCCGGTGTAGACGCGGTACATGTAGTCGCCCAGCGGCCGGTGGCACAGCGCGAGAGCGAGCAGCAGGGACGCGACGAACAAGATCCCGGCCAGAGTCGGGGACATCAGACCCGCTCCGGGAACAGCAGGGCCGCGACCGCGAAGACCACCAGGCCGGCGATCACGACCAGGCCAGTGGCGTTGACGGCGTTCACAGCCGCTCCGCCGCCTTCACAACCAGCCCGAGGATCACGAAGACCGCGATCGTCAGGCCGACGAAGATGACGTCTGTCATCCTCACTCCTCAGTTGGGTGATAGGTGTTTCGCCCGCCGGAGCGGGCGGCGTTAAGGCAAGCAAATCCCGGAATTTCAGACGTCTTGTCGTTCTTGACGGGTTTTATACGACTAGAGCCCGATAATTGACGCCATTGCTACGCCCGGGCGTGCGCCGGGCGATCAGCGGATCCCGCGATGATCTCGCTACCGGCGCCCGTGCGGCTGGGCAAGGTCAGAGCGTTGACCTGATGCTTCCGGGTCACCCCGCAGCGCGGCGCACGGTCGGGCCCCAGCCCCATGAGGTGGTGAGCACGGTGACGTCGATGGGCGGTGTGAGGTCAGGGCGGGCTCGGGCGTAGCGGCAGAATCCGGCCCGAGCCGCCCCGAAGAGCTGTCCCGACCGTCGGGCGATCAGCCGATGACGAAGGGGAGGCGCGCGGCCAGGTCTCCCAGCTCGGATTTCTCCGCGTCGGCCGGGGCACGCCGCCCGGTGCCGACCAGCAGCGCGTCCTTGTCGGAGAACGACGCGGGGAACGCGGTCCCGGCGATCTTCTCCAGCATCTCCCTGGACCGGGCGAGCCCTTCCGCGGGGGGCTCCTCCGCGTCGGGCAGGTGCGCGATCAGGTCGAGGTGGTGCAGCGTCCACTCCAGGACGTACGCGGCCAGGTAGTCGCCCGCGGTGAGGACCATGTCCTGGGTGGCGACCCGCCGGCGCGGGTCGGCGAGTTCGGCTGCGCGGCCGGCGGCGGAGCCGACGTCGTCGAGGTGGAACTTCAGCAGCCGCGGCTCCTCGTACGCGGCGGCCAGCCGGACGATCAGCGCGTCGAGCGGGTCGTCACCGGTCGGCGGCGTCGAACCGACCTTCCAGTAGGTCACCGCGTCGCAGGTCGGGTCCTTCTCCGCAGGGGTCACGAGCGTGATCAGGACGTCCTGGGCGTCGATGATCAGGTGACACGCGAGGTCTCGCACGAGCCAGCCGGCGCAGCCGGACGGCCGGGCGAAGTCCTTGTCGGGCAGGCCGGCGACCGCCATGCGCAGCGCCGTCCAAGAGCGCGAGAAGAGATCCATGCCGTCACCGTAGTGCGGCGCCGCGAAGGCCCGCAAACGCCTCGTGCAGGGCAGCGCGGCCACCCGGAAGGTCAGGCGCTCACGGCCTCATCGAGGCCAGGACCTCCAGCGCCCAAAGCGCCCATCAACTGACTACTTTGTCCGCTCCTCACGTAAGGAGGGCCACGCACCGACGGGCAGCAGTTCCGGGCGTTTGGCGGTGCGGTGGTCACCGGAGGAGCGGCCGAGCAGGCGCCGGCCGGCCCAGGGGCCGAGGAAGCCGGCGACCCAGCGCAGCTCCGTGCCCGCGGCGCGCCACCAGGGCGGGGCGGGCACGGGCGGCAGGGGATGCGTCCATGCGTCGCTGCTGCCGGCCAGCTCCAGCGCGTGGGCGACCGCCGCGGCGATGCGTTCGTGCCCGAGCGGGCTGGCGTGCAGCCGGTCAGGGCTCCACAACCGGGCGTCCGTGACGACCGGGTGGTGCGCGGTCTCGGCGACGACGACCCCGTGGCGGCGGGCCGCGGCGCGGATGCGCTGGTTGAGCGCGGCGGCCCGCGGGCTGAACGGGCGGGCGAGCGGGGTGATCCGCGCCAGGTCGGGGAAGGTGACGGTGGCCACGCGGGCGCCCTGGGCGGTGAGCGCGGCGAACATCGCCTCCAGGTGGCCGCCCACGTCGTCGGCGTCGAACCTGGGCCGGAGCAGGTCGTTGACCCCGGCGACGACGGTGGCCAGGTCGGGGCGCAGGGCGAGGGCCGGTTCGAGTTGTTCGGCGTGGACCTGGGCGGCCACGCGCCCGCGCACGGCCAGGTTGGCGTACTGGAGGCCGGGAACGGCGGAGGCGAGCTGCTCGGCGAGCCGGTCGGCCCACCCGCGCAGGCCGTTGACGTCGTCGCCGTCGCCGAGCCCTTCGGTCTGGCTGTCGCCCAGGGCGACGTAACGCAGGTGGTCACCCTCGCGCATGCGCCGTCCGCCTCTCTTCCAGGATCGCCGCGCTCCGGCGGCACCAGTCACGGTTGCCCTGCTCGAACGCGATGCCGCGCAGGCACGTCAGGTAGGGGCCGACGCGTTCGCCGTGGCGCAGGAACTCCTCCTCGCTCATGCCGCCGCGCAGCTTCCGCAGCAGGCCGCCGAGCAGCTCGATCTTGGCGTCGGCGAACGCGGCCCGCTCCGCGAGCTGCTCGATGAGCGTGCCGGCGGCGACGTGGTCGGCGGCCTGGACCTTCACGAGCAGGTCGTCGCGGATGAACGAGGGTTTGTTGGCGGTCGCCGCGAACCGCTCCAGCTCGGCCAGGCCGGCGTCGGTCACGGTGAACAGGCGCTTGTTGGGCCGGGTGTCCTGCACCACCTCCCGTCCGCTGACCAGCCCGTCGCGCTCCAGCCGGGCGAGCTCGGCGTAGAGCTGCTGGGGAAGGGCGTGCCAGAAGTTGGCCACGCCCAGGCCGAACGCCTTGGCCAGCTGGTACCCGCTGAGCTCCTCGTCCAGCAGTGCCGCCAGCACGGCGTGCCGCAAAGCCATCGCGACGTCCTCCTCTTCCCGTACGGACACCGCCATGATAGTCAAGAAACTGACTATTCGCCTTTTTTACTAGGAAGGACGGCCATGACCGCCGCCGACCGTTTCAGCGCCGCCGTCGAGCGGCGCGATCTCACCGCGCTGGACGAGCTGTTCACCGACGACGTCCGCCTCTACAGCCCGGTGACGTTCACCCCCTTCGAGGGCAAGCCCGCCGTCCTGGGACTGTTCGGCGTGCTGCTGCGCGTCTTCGAGGACTTCCGGTACGTCGGCCGGCTCGACGGCGCCGCCCAGACCGGCGTCGGCGGCGCCGAGACCCCGTCGATCGTCCTGGTCTTCCAGGCCACCGTACGCGGCAGGCAGATCCACGGCATCGACCTCATCCACCTGGACGAGGCCGGCCTGATCAAGGAGTTCACGGTGATGGTGCGCCCGAAGTCCGCGGTCGAAGCGCTGGGTGAGGCGGTCCTCGACGGCCTCGTCGCCGACGGCCTCGTACCGGCGCCCTGAGCCGCCGGGCGCCGGCCGGCCGGCGCGGCCGTCGTCCCTCCCCGCCCGCCGCCCGGCCGTCGCCGACGTGCCGGTGTCCTTCTCGAACCCGCCCGCGACCCCGCCCGCGATGATCCCGATCGCCTGGCGCACGGCCTCGGCCTGCGCCGGGGCCAGCCCGTCGAGGAACGGCTCGAGCAGCGCCGGATCCCACCCGTGCGCGCCCAGCCCGGAATCGGCCAGCAGGTGCTCCATGCTGTAGCCGGCGAGCGAGCGGGCCAGCGGCGCGATCCTGGGGTCGCCGGGCTCGGCGTCGGCCAGCTCGTCCAGCCTGCGGTAGAACTCGTGCCCGATGGCCGTCACCTCCGGATCGGCGGCCAGCGACTCCAGCTGCGTGAAGGCGCTGCTCCTGCCGGGCTCGCCGGCCACGCTGTCCATCAGCACCAGCAGCTCGCGGTCCCAGGCCGCCGCCTTCGACTCGGGCAGGCCCACCACGCGCAGGAACGCCACCAGATCGGGCGAGGCGACGTCGTCGGGGTCCAGCGATCCCGACTCGGCCCGCCTGAGCACCTCCGCCAGCTTCGCCCGCCGCTCCCGGATCTCCCTTTCCTGCCTGGCCAGATCCGCGTCGATCTCGGTCAGGACCTCGGTCAGTTCCCTCGACCGGTCGTCGGCGATCACGTCTCGTGCCTCGTCCAGGCTCAGCCCGAGCTGGACCAGACGGCGGACGCGGGCCAGGGCGACGGCGTCGCGCATGCCGTAGTGGCGGTAGCCGTTGGCCAGCCGCGGTGGCTCCGGCAGGACGCCCTGTTGGTGGTAGTGGCGCACCGTCCGGGTCGACACCCCGAGCAGCGCGGCCAGCTCTCCGATCCGCATGCCCCCAGTAAAGCCGGTGACCCCGGGCCGAGGCCCACCGGCCACGGCGGAAACCATATCGGCGGCCGGTACGTCTGAATAAATGAGTGGCACCCGCCGGCGCCCGCCGGTTAATGTTTTCTCAGTCGAGATCGGAAACGTCAGGAAAGGCCAGTCATGCGATACGCGGTCACCACTCTGGAGCAGGAACGGCGCAGCTGCCGCCGGCTTGTGGTGCTCGGCTGCGGGCTGGCCGGGCAGGCTTCTGGATAAATTCTCGCCACGCGCATCCAGAGGCCGCCGGATCCCATCGGGCGGCCTTTTCTCTTGTCCATGCCCGCATACGGGCCGACGCCCTTTGACAATTTCATGAGCGCATCACGCCGCAGAGGCCGAACGGGTAAGGCAGCTGGCTTCCACCCAGCAGGACGGGGTTCGAGACCCCGCTGCGGCTCCACGCGTCCGTAGCCCAACGGGAGAGGCGCCGGCCTCAGGAGCCGGGTGTTGCGGGTTCGAATCCCGCCGGACGTACGAACCTCGGCGCATGTCGAGGCAGGCCCCGTTGGTCTAGCGGTCAGGACGCCCGGCTTTCACCCGGGAGAACACCGGTTCAAATCCGGTACGGGGTGCTACCACTATGTTTTTCCGGCCCTATAGCTCAATGGAGAGAGCGCCGGCCTACGAAGCCGGGTCCGTTGCAGGTTCGAATCCTGCTGGGGCCACTCAGCCAGACCACGGCCTGTAGCTCAGGTGGTCAGAGCGCCGGTCTTACAAACCGGGCGTCGCAGGTTCGACTCCTGCCGGGCCGACCTCGATTCTCCTCGCGCGAGCTGGGCATAGGGGAGCCCACCCGGCTGTAAACCGGGCGCTTCGGCTGTGGCGGTTCGACTCCGTCCTCGCGCACGATCCGCCTCGACGCGATGGGGGCCGAGGCGGGCCCGGCGCAGTCCGCGGGTGCGGAGGTAGGCCTGCAAAGCCGTCCGTGCGAGTTCGACTCTCGCCTGCGTCTCCACCGGTCGCCGCCGTGCGGCTTGACAGTGTCATGAGCATATGGGCGTAATGATGGCCGCGTCGCGTGTCGCCCGCCCGAGGACGCAGGGCGGCATGGAGGCGCCGGATCCAAGGGGATGACGCCGTGACCAGCCGCAACATCGGTGCTGCCTGAGCACACCGCCCCCGCGCGTCGCCCCATGCCTCAGGTGGTGTCCTGACCCGCCCGTGCCGGCATGCCGTGCGGGGGTTCTTCCCTGCCCTCACCACACCCGCCTGGAGCGATAACCCAGCATGCCCATCGACTTGAACCAGCAGATCATCGACGAGTTCCGTGCCAACCAGGGCCAGGTCGGCGGCCCTTTCGAAGGAGCCAGGCTGCTCCTGCTGACCACCGTCGGCGCGAAGTCGGGCGAACGGCGTACGACGCCGCTCGGCTACCTGCCCGACGGTGACCGCGTCATCGTCATCGCCTCGGCCGGCGGCTCGCCCAGGCACCCGGCCTGGTATCACAACCTGCTCGCCGACCCTGAGGTCACCGTGGAGGACGGCATCTTCGCCTACCCCGCGACGGCGGTCGTGCTGGAGGGCGAGGAACGCGACCGCGTGTTCGCGCGAGCGGTGGAGGCCGACCCCGCGTGGGGGGCGTACCAGGACAGGGCGGGCAGGGACCTGCCGGTGGTCGCGCTCGTCGAGCGCGACGCCGGGCCGCCCGCCGGCTCTCTGGGTGACGCGCTCAAGAAGGTGCACGACGCCTTCCGCAGGGAGCTGGCGCTGATCCGCGGGGAGGTCGCCGCCTCGGGCCCGCGCCTGGGCGCGCAGCTGCGGGTCAACTGCCTGACCCTGTGCCAGGGCCTGCACGTGCACCATGCGCGCGAGGACGGGTTCATGTTCCCGGCGCTGGAGGACCGCCATCCGGAGCTGGCCCCCGCGCTGGAACGGCTGCGCGCCGAGCACGTGGTCGTCCAGCGGCTCCTGGATCGCCTGCGGGCCGTGCTGGCGGCCGACGACCTCGCGCCGCGGGCGCTGCTGGCCGAGGTGAACCGCCTCACCGAGGAACTGGAGGCGCACCTCGACTACGAGGAGGAGCAGCTCATGCCGCTGCTCAGCTGACCGGGACCGCCGTGCACGCCCGTACCGCCTTCTCCGGCTGGCCGGGACCGCCGTGAACAGAAGCGGGGGGGGGGGGGGGGCCCCCCCCCGGGGGGGGTTGCGGCCCACACCGCCCCCCCCCCCACACCGGCCGGGAGGGGATTCCCCCCCCCGCGCTCTTAAACACCGTTGGCGGCATCTCGCC
>NZ_JBVJHP010000040.1:0-14024 GCF_055586745.1 Nonomuraea sp. NPDC049378 | reverse complement strand
CGCGACGCCCCCCCGCGCCCCCCCCACCCCCCCCCCCCCGCTTGACAGCACCGCCGAAAACACGACCGTCTCTAGCCCCCCCCCCCCGGGCCCCCCCCCCCCCCCCCCCGATCCGCCGCCGAGCATGGCCGGCGGGTCGATCCCCACCGTGAGCTGCGAAACCATGATGGACGCATGGCAGTCATCGACGTCGCCGGCCTCACCAAGAGGTACGGCGACCACACGGTTCTGAACGGCGTCTCCTTCTCCGTCGAGCAGGGCGAGATCTTCGGCCTGCTCGGCCCCAACGGCACCGGCAAGACCACCACCGTCGAATGCGTGGAGGGTCTGCGGCGGCCCGACGGCGGCACGATCCGGGTGCTCGGGCTCGACCCGATCGGCGACGGCCGCGCGCTGCGCGAGCGCATCGGGGTGCAGCTCCAGCACACCCAGCTGCCCGAGAACATCAAGGTGTGGGAGGCGCTCGACCTGTACGCCTCCTTCTACGCCGAGCCGCGCGACTGGCGCGAGCTGCTGGACCAATGGGGGCTGTCCGGCAAGCGCGACGCCCGTTTCGGCAAGTTGTCGGGCGGCCAGAAGCAGCGGCTGTTCATCGCCCTGGCCCTGGTGGGCAACCCGAAGGTGGCCTTCCTCGACGAGCTCACCAGCGGGCTCGACCCGCAGGCCCGCCGCGCCACCTGGGAGCTGATCAAGCAGGTGCGGGCGTCGGGCGTCACCGTGGTCCTGGTCAGCCACTTCATGGACGAGGTGGAGGAGCTCTGCGACCGCGTCGCGGTCTTCGACGGGGGCGGCATCGTCGCGACCGGCAGCCCGGCGGAGCTGATCGACGGGGTCGACGCCGAGCACCAGATGCGGTTCACGCTGATGGCCGGCGACGCCAGCGACCCGGTCGCCCTGCTGAGCGGCCTTCCCGGCGTCTCGGGCGTGACCCGCGACGGCGACGGGGTGAGCGTGACGGGCCGGGGTGACTTCGCCACGGCCGTCACCTCGGCACTGGCCCGCAACCTCATCCCCGTCGCGGACCTGCGCATCGACAAGCGCACGCTCGACGACGCGTTCACCGCCCTGACCGGCCGCTCGTTCCACCCGTGAGGAAGATTCCCATGACCGTCGTCGCCAAGCTCACCACCGTCGAGCTCAAGCTGCTGGCCCGCGAACCCGGCTCGATCTTCTCGGTGCTCATCCCGCTGTTCATCCTCTTCGTCTTCGGCAGCTCGATCCCGCCCGGCGACACGGTGCTCCTGCCGATGACGCTGGTGATCGCCGTCGGGCTCGTCGGCCTCTACCAGCTGCCGACCACGTTGGCCACCTACCGCGAACGCGGCATCCTGCGCCGGCTCTCCACCACCCCGGTACGGCCTGGAAGCATGCTGGCGGTGCAGCTCATCCTGCAGTTCGTGCTGGCGCTGATCGCCTGCGCGCTGCTGATCACGGTCGCGGGCACCATCCTGGGCGCGCACGTTCCCTCCCAGGCGCCGCTGATCGCCGCCGTGTTCCTGCTCGGCACGGCCGCGATGTTCGCCATCGGCCTGCTGATCGCGGCGTTGGCGGCGAACGGGCGCACCGCCAACGGGGTGGGCGTGCTGCTGTACTTTCCGCTGGCCTACCTCGCCGGGCTCATGCAACCGGTGGACCAGATGCCGGATATCCTGGCGCGCATCGGCGCGTTCACCCCTATGGGCGCGTTCCGGCAGGCCCTTCATGACGTCTGGGCGGGGGTGTCGCCGGGCCCGCTGATGCTGGGCGTCATGGCCGCGTACGCGGTGATCGTCAGTCTCGCCGCGGCCAGGTTCTTCCGGTGGGAGTGAGTGATGACGACAGGGGACGGCGCCCGTCTTGACCGGTGGGAGCGGCTGCTGCAGCGGCTGCTCACCGCCGTCCCGTACGTCCTGCTGGCCATCTCGATGGCGCTGTCGTGGCTGGCCGACGACCGGCCGGGGACGTACCATCTCGTCACGCTCGGCCTCTCCGTGCTCGCCGCGGCGTGGATCTGGTTCATGCCCGGGCGCCAACCGGTCGTCTATGTCACGGGCCTGGTGATCCTGATCGCGGTGCTCTGCTCGCGTGGACTGTGGTTCGGCAGCTTCTTCGCCTTCACCGGATACCTCCACTCCTGGCACCTGCTGAAGGGGAAGTGGAGGTTCGTCGGGGTGACGGCCACGGCGGCCATCTCGATCACGGCCTACACCGGAGGGTTGCCCGAGCCCACCCCGCCCGCGATCGCCACCCACCTGCTCTTCACCGTCGCCATCGTGGCCGTGGTCAGCCTGTTCAGCTTCGTCGGCGAGGTCACGGCCGAGCGCAGCGCCGAACGCAAGCGCATGGTGACGCGGCTGGAGGAGGCGATGCGGGAGAACGCCGGCCTGCACGCCCAGCTCCTCGTCCAGGCCCGCGAGGCCGGCGTGCTCGACGAGCGCCAGCGCATGGCCAGGGAGATCCACGACACGCTCGCCCAGGGCCTGACCGGCATCATCACCCAGCTCCAGGCGGCCGTGCAGACCGAGGCCGACCCGCAGGCCTGGCGGCGGCACCTCGACCACGCGGTGGGGCTGGCCCGCGACAGCCTGGCCGAGGCCCGCAGATCCGTGCACGCCGTCCAGCCGGGCCCGCTGGAGTCCGCCCCGCTGCCGGCGGCGCTCGCGGAGATCGCCGCCCGGTGGTCGGAGCTGAACGCCGTGCGCGTGGAGGTCGCCACGACCGGCACGGCGCGTCCCCTGCATCCACAGGTGGAGGCGACCCTGCTCCGCATCGCCCAGGAGGCGCTGGCCAACATCGCCAAGCACGCCGGCGCGTCGCGGGCCGGGCTCACGCTGTCCTACATGGAGGACGTGGTCAGCCTCGACGTCCGCGACGACGGCGCGGGCTTCGACCGGGCGCGGGCGCTCGACGGCGGCGGCTTCGGCCTGGCGTCGATGCGCGACCGGGTGACCCGCCTGGCGGGCGCCTTCGAGATCGAGTCCGAGCCCGGGTCCGGCACCGCCGTCTCCGCCGTCGTGCCCGCCATCACCGCGCTCGCCACCACCCCTGAGGAGTCCCGGAGTGCCTGAGGCCCCCGTCCGGCTGCTGATCGCCGACGACCACCCCATCGTCCGCGACGGCATCCGCGGCATGTTCGCCGGCGATCCCGGTTTCGAGGTGGTCGGCGAGGCCGGCGACGGCGCCCAGGCCGTCGACCTGGCGCGGGCGCTCGACCCCGACGTGATCCTCATGGACCTGCGGATGCCCAGGATGGACGGGGTGACGGCCATCAGGGAGCTCGCCCGGCTGGGCCTCAAGGCGCGGGTGCTGGTGCTGACCACGTACGACACCGACAGCGACGTGCTGCCCGCGATCGAGGCGGGCGCGACCGGCTACCTCCTCAAAGACGCGCTGAGGGAGGAACTGGCACGCGCGGTCGCCGCGGCTGCGCGCGGGGAGGCCGCGCTCTCCCCGTCGGTGGCCACCCGCCTGCTCGGTCAGGTCCGCGCCCCCGCCGACCCGCTGAGCGGGCGGGAACTGGAGATCCTCGACCTGATCGCGCAGGGCACCACCAACCGGGAGGCGGCGGCCCGGCTGTTCATCAGCGAGGCCACGGTCAAGACGCACCTGCTGCACATCTACGCCAAGCTGGGCGTCAACGACCGGGCGTCGGCGGTGGCCGCCGCCTTCCAGCGCGGCCTCCTCCCCAGGGGATGACGCCCGCACCGCCGGCACCGGCGGGCGGGAAGGGTTCCTGCGAGAACGGCCCCTGAGCTCCCCTACGGGCGGCGCGACTCCTGCGCTCCGGCGCTCGCCGCCCATCGGAGCCGGCCGGTCGCGGCGAGGAACGCGACGAACGCTCCCATGACGATCCAGCCGGGCCAGCCGTTCAGACCCACGTGCAGGGGGTCGATCGGGTGATCGGCGTCGGAGAACAGCCATATCAGTTGCACGCCCGCACTGCTGACGAAGTTGTGCGCGAGGACCGCCGGCCAGACGGATCCCGACCGCATGCGCAGCCAGGTGAAGATCGGCACGAGCAGGACCGTGCTGATGATCATGTACGCCACGGAGGCCAGCGGGGAGTGGCCCGGGTACTGCCCGCCCATGATCAGGGTGGGCAGGTGCCACAGGGCGAACACCAGTGCTGTGCAGGCCATCGCCGGCCACACGCCGAGCGACAGGAGCCGGGGCAGCAGGTAGCCCTGCCAGCCGACCTCCTCGCCGAAGAACATCGGCAGCCAGATGACCATGCTGAGGACGAGGGTCCCGAGCCATACCGCGAGCTCCGCCACGGGGATCCCGCTCTGCCCGACGGTGCCGGGAGCGAACTGGGCGCGAAAGCCGGAGAAGCCGGTCAGGTCGAACCTGTAGGTCCCGGCCAGGGCCGCGACCATGAGCGTGAGGATCTGCACTCCGCACGGCACTGCCAGGGCCAGCAGGCTCTCGCGTGCCAGCCGGCCGAACGGCCGGGGCCTGACGAGGCCGATCGCGGCCCGGATGTTCGCCGAGCGGTGGATCCACCGCAGTACCACGACCCCGGCCAGGGCCGGGGTCAGCATCATCACCGCGATGCAGATCTGGATGAGCGCGCTCATGTCGTGCGCGACCTCGGCACGGCGGAAGCCGCTCAGCAGCAGGGGCAGCATGGCCACCCACGCCCCGCCGAAGGCGAGGCCGATGAAGGCTCCGACGGCGCGCCACGGCACAGGCGTTCTCCCGGTGCCATGACGCGGCGGAGCGTCAGGAATTGGATGATTGATCGTCATGTACGCCAACGCTAGGGAGAGCTGCGGCCCGCCCACGAGCAGGTACACTCCCCGGACGATGGTGTAGCAGGCTCCACTGCCGGCCCCGGCGCGATCCGTGAGCCTTGCCCCTGTGAACGTGACGGAGAAGCGGACGAGAACACGGATGCGCCTGACCACGGGCCTTCGGGCGGCCCGCTATCTGACCTTCTCGCTGTTCACCAGCATCGCCACGCTGCCCATGCCCTTGTTGCTGCTCGGTGTGTCCGCGACGACGGTCGCGGCCGGGCTCGGGTTCGTCCTGCTGCCTGTGGCCCTGCTGGGCCTGCGCCGATGGACCGGCCTCGCCAGACGCCGGGCCGGCGCTTACCTCGGAGAGCCCGTTGCGTCGAGGTACCGCGACCTTTCCGAGGGGTCCGGCGCCCGCTTCCGCCGTGTGCTCGCCGATCCGGCGACGTGGCGGGATCTCGGCTGGATGTTCGCGCACATCGTGGTGGGGATACCCTTCGGCGCCATCGGGCTGATGGCCGTCGCCGGTCCGCCGATCACGGTCGTCCACATCGCGTTGTGGTGGCTGGCTCCCGCCCACAAGCCGCTGACCCTGCTGGCCATTCCCGTCACCGGCTGGGGCCTGGCCTTCGGCGCGGGGGCGGCCCAGCTCCTCGTGTGCGCCGCGCTGTTGTCGTGGGCCGCTCCCTTTCTGGCCCGGGTGCACGCCCGCATGTCACGGGCCCTGCTGGGTGTCTCGGCGGCCGGACGGCTCGCCGAGCGGGTCGACGTCCTCACCGAAAGCCGTGCCGGCGCGCTGGAGGCGCATGCCGCGGAGCTGCGCCGCATCGAGCGGGATCTGCACGACGGCACGCAGGCCCAGCTCGTCGCCCTCGCGATGCGTCTCGGAGTCGCCCAGCAGGCCATGACCAGCGATCCGGAGGCGGCCATGCGGCTGCTGCGCGAGGCGCAGAACGGCGCGGAGGAGGCGATGGCCGAACTGCGCGGCGTCGTACGGACGATCTATCCGCCGATCCTGGCCGACCGGGGGCTCGACGGCGCGGCCGCGGCACTGGCCGCGCGATGCCCCGTACCCACCCACATCACGGTGGACCGGCTCGGCACGGTGCCGGCGGCCGTGGAGTCCACCGCGTACTTCGTCATCGCGGAGGCGCTCACCAACATCGCCAAGCATTCCGGAGCGCGACGAGCCGGCGTGCGGATCCGGCGCGACGAGGCGGCTCTGTCGATCGAGGTCACCGACGACGGCATCGGCGGCGTGGACGAGTCGCGGGGCAGTGGCGTCACCGGCATCCGGCACCGGGTCGCCGCCCTCGACGGCACCACGCGTCTGAGCGGCCCGCACGGAGGACCGACGACCCTGGAAGTGACCCTGCCGTGCGAGTGGTGATCGCGGAGGACAACGTCGTCCTGGCCGAGGGCCTCAACCTCCTTCTCATGTCCGCGGGTTACGAGGTGGCCGCGATCACCGCCGACGGACCGGCTTTCGTGGCCTCCGTGGCACGGCACCAGCCTGACGTCGTGGTCGTCGACGTCCGCCTGCCGCCGTCCTTCCGCGACGAGGGAATCCACGCCGCGCTGGAGGTGAGGCGGAGCAGGCCGGGGCTTCCCGTGCTCGTGTTCTCGCAGTACGTCGAGCAGGTCTACGCCAGGGAGCTGCTCGCGGACGGCCGGGGTGGGGTGGGCTACCTTCTCAAGGACCGGGTGAGCCGGCTGGAGGAGTTCCTGGAGGCGCTGCGCCGGGTCGCCCACGGGGGCACCGCACTCGACGCGGAGGTCATCTCCCAGCTCCTGGCCCGCAGGGCGGATCCGCTCGCCGACCTGACACCGAGGGAGCGCGAGGTCCTCACCCTCATGGCCCAGGGCCTGGCCAACACCGACATCGCGGACCGGCTCGTCGTCACGGAACGTGCCGTGCACAAGCACATCGGCAACATCTTCCTGAAGCTCGACCTGGCCCCCACCGACTCGGGGCATCGCCGCGTGCGCGCCGTACTGACCTACCTCGGAGTCTGACGGTACCGGACCTGATCCGTAGCACGACGATTTCAGTCGACTAAAAAATTGCAGTCGACTTAACTTTTGCAGTAGGCTCCCGTTCATGGCGGAAGGGTTGCGGGAGCGGAAGAAGCGGCGGACCCGGCAGAGCATCTCCGAGGCGGCACTCGGCCTGTTCGTGGCGCGCGGCTTCGACAGCGTGACGATCGCCGAGGTCGCGGCGGCCGCCGAAGTGTCGGTCAACACCGTCTACAACTACTTCGAGTCCAAGGAGGACCTGGTCCTGCCACCGGACGAGGCGTCGCCGCAGCGGCTCGCCGGCATCGTGCGGGCGCGCGAGCCGGGCGAGTCGGCGGCGGGCGCCGTGCTGGGGCGGCTGCGCCAGGAGGTGCGCGGGCGCGAGCGCCAGGTGGGCCTCAGCCCGGGGTTCGGACGTGTCCTGGAGATGATGCTGGCCGCCCCCACGCTGACCGCCCGGCTGGAAGGCCTGGGCCGCCGGATGACGGACACGCTGGCCGCCACGCTGGCCGAGGAGAGCGGCGCGGCCCCCGACGACCCGCTGCCGCGCGTCATGGCCTGGCACATCGGGTCGCTGCACGCGCTGGTCCTCGGCGACATCGCCCGCCGCACCACCGCGGGGGAGCGGCCGGAGGTGATCGCCGAGCGGGTGCTGGAGCTGCTCGACACCGTGGAGAGCGTGCTCGGCGAGCAGGTTCTCACCTATGCCGTACGAGAGGAACGACCATGTTCAGGGTGACGATCAGAGGCAAGTTCGCGGGGTTGGACGACGCCGGACGGACCAGGGTGCTGGCGGCGAGCGGCACCGCCTTCACCGAGGCCGGCACGTTCACCCACGACCGGAGCCTCTCGGCGTTCACCTTCCGCTGCCAGGTGCCCGCCGGGCCGGACGACGGCGAGGACGAGGCGGCTCTGGGCGCGATGGCGGCGCTGGATGCGCACGGGCACCCGTACGAGATCCTGAAGATCGGGGTGACCGACATGCGCGACATCAGGATCCGGCGACGCCGGCCGGGGCCTGCGTGAGAGCGCAGAGGCCGGGCAGCCGGCACGCCCGGCAGGGTGATCCGGCGTGAGCGGCGCAGATCGGGTGAGGTGTGGGTGCCCGGCGGGCACTGATGGTGGCTACGGCCGGAGGGGTTCGGCGAACAGCTGCGCGACGAGCTCACCGCGGCTGGAGGTCCCCGCCTTACCGAAGACGGCCTTGAGGTGACCGCGAACGGTGTGGGGAGAGATGAACAGGGCCGTGGCGATCTCGGCGGTGGACAGGCCCCGTGCCACGAGCTGAGCGACCTCGAACTCCCGTGGCGTCAGCCCGTATGCCTGGGCGACGATAACCGCCAGGTCGGCGGAGGGCGCGGGCTCGATGACGAGCGCTGTCGGACCTGGCCGTCCGCCGGGACCGCTCAGGCATGAGGCGCGGCAGGTCAGCCAGCGCTTGTCGAGGGTCCGGATGCGCATCCTGGCGCTGCCCCGATCGTGGCCTTGGGCGATGGCCCGCGCCTGCAGAGTCGTGCCGATCAGCCAGATGGGTAGCCTCAGCCCGAGCGCCGTGGGCACGGATGGTCCGTCCGGCAGGAGCGCGAGATAGTGCCGGGCCTCCTCGTTGATCGACGTGGCCTCGCCGTGCTCGTCGAACAGCAGCAGGCCGGGTGCGGAGGCGACGGGCTCGCCGTCCGATCCGGACGGACGGGCGTACCGGCGCAGCCGGTCGGCGAGTGGGCCGGACAGATCGGCGAGCAACGCGATGTCGTGCGTGCCGAACGCCGGGCTTCCCCGCATGCGGAACAAGCTCACCACGCCCCACGGCCGGTCGCCGATCCGCAGCACGGCCCGCAATTCGTCGTCCACGCCCTGGCCGCCGAGCAGGCGGCGGTATCGGGCGCTGCGCGCGGGCAGGTCGCCGGTGGCCGCGCGCAGACCGGCCGCGGGGACGGCCGCGCGGGCGAGGTCGCGGAACGGCAGGATGTTCTCCTCCAGGAGTTCGCTTTCCCAGTAGGCGGCGCATCCTTCGCCTGAGCCGAGGTTCTCCACCAGCATGGGTGCGGTGACCAGGCCCGTTTCCGGATCGGTGGCCGTCCACACCGAGGCGTCGAACGGCATGTGCCGCCGCAGCCTGGCCGAGGCACGGCTGAAGAGCTCCAGCGCGCCGGCGGCCCGCTCGGCAGCCGAGAGGATCTCGGCGTGGCGGTGCGGGTGGGACATCGAGCTTCCTTCTGGCGCCGGGTCACTTGCAAGGGGGGTGGACGCGGGTCAGTTTGCCGTGTCTCCCTTCCGTCGCCAACCCCTCATCTGAGGGGGTCGTCTCTCGCCGATCCCCCGCAGGCGGGGGATGGAGCGGGGTCATGGCGTCCACGAGGGTCGGAAGGACCTTCTGGACGAACAGGGGAGAAACGTCGTGCGTATCGCGATCATAGGAGCGGGCGCCGCCACGGTCGGCCTGCTGGACGCGCTGGCCGTCAGCGGGACGGGGATGGGGGAGGTCACCGTGTTCGAGCCGTCCGCGTACCTGTGGCGGGGACGGCCGTACGGGCCGGATCTGGACAGCGTTCTGGTCAACGCCCCGCCCGCCATCATGTCGATCCGCCATCAGGACTCGGGGCACTATGCCTCCTGGCTGGGCCCGGAGCGTGCCGCCGCCCACCGGGACGACCTGCTGGGACAGCCTCTGGTGCCGCGCGCCCTCTACGGGGCGTACCTGGCCGACACCGCCGAGGCCGGCCTGGCCGCGCTGCGCGAGCGCGGGTGGCGGACGCGGGTCGTCGCCGCCCGGGTCGTCGCGGTGGCCCGCTCCGGCGAGGGCCTCAGGCTGGCGCTGCGCACCGAGGACGGGCACGACCATCCGGCTGACCGGGTGGTCGTGTGCGTGGGCGGGGGAACGCCGCAGGACCACTACGGCCTGGGCGGAGCTCCGGGGTTCGTGGGCGATCCTTACCCGCTGGCGTACACGCTCGGCCACGTCCCGGCGGCAGCCGACGTCGCGGTGATCGGCAGCGGGCTGACCGCCGTGGACGTGGTGGTGTCGCTCGCCGCGCGCGGCCATGCCGGGCGGATCGCGCTGGTGTCGCGGAGCGGCATGCTGCCCCACGTCTGGCAGCGTCCCCTCGGCCACCGGCCCGTGCACCTGACCGTCGAGCGGGTGAATGCGCTGTGCCGCGAGCACGGCGGCGTCACCCTCGACGACCTCGCCGGGCTGCTCCGCGCCGAACTGGCCGGGACGGGCGAGGACTTCGCGGACTTCACGGCCGAGTTGCTTGCGGCGGGGTCGGAGGAGCCCGTACGGCGGTTGCGGCGGCAACTGGCCGCCGTCGACGACCCGCGGATCGGGCGGCGGGTGCTGCAGGAGACCGCCCACACCGTCGGCCCGTACGCCTGGCGGCTGCTGCCCGGGCCCGACCGTGAACGGCTGCGCAGGCACGTCCGTCTGGCCACCAGCACGGCCTCGCCCATGGTGCCGGTGAACGCCGCGGCTCTGCTGCGGCTGTTCGAGTCCGGGCAACTCACCATGATGGCAGGCGTACGCAAGATCGAGGCTGCGAAGGGAGGGTTTCGGGTCCGGGGCGACGGTGGCGACCTGAACGCCGACGTCGCCGTCAACGCCGTGAACCCGCCGCCCCAGGCGGTGCCCCGCGCGGCCGAGCCGCTGGTCACGTCCCTGCTCACCGATGGGCTGGCCGCCCTGCACCCGTCGGGAGGGCTGGTCCCCGCGGACCCGCGCCTGAACGTCGTGGGCGACCTGACCGGCGGCGGTCCGTTCATCACCTCGGGCATCCCCGGCGTCGCCGCAGCGGGCGCTCGTACCGTACGCGGGCTGCTGGACGCACGTACCGGCTGATCAGTCGAGGGCCGGGGGAGCGTCGTCCCCTGAGGAAGGGCACGGCGGCCGTCAGGGCGCCGCGTTCCCAGGGAACGTTCGGGACGTCGACCGTGGATGCCATGACAGATGCGTGGGATGGCCCGCTGTTGCGGTGGAAGAGAGGCGTTCAGGCTGGCATGTGCAAGAGATAAGGTAAGGGGTGTGACGACGTTTCGGATCAGCGAGGCCGCTGCGCTGCTCGGGGTCAGCTCCGACACGGTCCGCCGCTGGGTGGACGCCGGCAAGCTGGCCGCGGAGCGGGACGGGCACGGCCACCGGCAGGTGAGCGGCACCGACCTGGCCGCCTTCGCCCGCACCCAGGTCGAGGCGGTCGACGGCGGCCGTTCCTCGGCACGTAACCGCTTTCGCGGAATCGTCACCGAGGTGATCCGCGATGCGGTGATGGCGCAGGTGGAGATCGCCGCCGGGCCGTTCCGGGTGGTGTCCCTGATGAGCCGCCAGGCCGCCGACGAGCTGGGCCTGGAGGCGGGGGTGGTGGCGGACGCCGTGATCAAGTCCACCAACGTCGTCGTGGAGATCCCCGGTCACGAACGCGTGGCCAGCCATGTGTGAGGAGCCCGCCGTGGTGTTCAGGCGCCTTTTCCGAGGGGCGATCGCCCTGCCGGCCGCGCTCGCGCTCGTGTGCCTGGCCGGATGCGGCTCCGGTGGGCCGGCCTCGTCCGCGACCATCGGCGGCGGGGACGCGAAGGAGGTGACGGTGTTCGCGGCGGCGTCGCTGACGGAGACGTTCACCGAGCTCGGCAAGGCCTTCGAGGCCGCCCATCCGGGCACCACGGTGAGGCTCAACTTCGGCTCCAGCGCCACCTTGGCCCAGCAGATCGTGCAGGGCGCGCCGGCCGACGTGTTCGCCTCGGCCAGCCCGGCCACGATGAAGACGGTCACCGACGCGTCCCTGGCGAGCTCGCCGACGACGTTCGTGCGCAACAGGCTGCAGATCGCCGTGCCCGCCGGCAACCCGGCGAAGGTGGACGAGCTGAAGGACCTCACCGATCCGGACGTGAAGGTGGCGCTCTGCGCCGAGCAGGTGCCGTGCGGCGCCGCGGCGGTCAAGGCGCTGGACGCGGCCGGGCTCAAGGTCACCCCGGTGACGTTCGAGCAGGACGTCAAGGCCACGCTCACCAAGGTGGGGCTGGGCGAGGTGGACGCGGCGCTGGTCTACACGACCGACGTGATCGCCGCGGCGGGCAGGGTCCGTGGCATCGCGTTCCCGGAGGCGGACCAGGCGGTCAACGACTATCCGATCGCCGCGCTGGCGAAGGCTCCCGCTGGTGAGACGGCCCGGCAGTTCGTCGACCTGGTGCTGTCGCAGCAGGGCGAGAACGTGCTGACCAGAGCCGGCTTCGACGTTCCCTGATCTCCGATGAGCTCTTCTGCGCCACGGCAACCGCACCCGGTGGACCCGCCCGCCGGGCGGCCGGCCGCGGGTCGCAAGGTCTCCGGGCGGCTGCCGTGGATGCTGATCGTGCCCGCGCTGGCAGGGCTGGCGTTCCTGGTGCTGCCGCTGGCCGGGCTGCTGATCCGGGCACCCTGGTCCACGTTGCCGCAGCGGCTGGCCGAGCCGCACGTGCTGGAGGCGCTGCGCCTGTCGCTGGTGGCCGCCACCCTCGCCACCGCCTTCTGCCTGCTGTTCGGGGTCCCGCTGGCCTGGCTGCTTGCCCGGGTGGAGTTCCCGGGCCGGCGGCTGGTGCGGGCGCTGGTCACGGTGCCGCTGGTGCTGCCTCCGGTGGTCGGCGGCGTCGCGCTGCTGCTGGTGCTGGGGCGGCGCGGGCTGGCCGGGCAGTGGCTGGAGGCCACGTTCGGCATCACGCTGCCGTTCACCACCGCCGGGGTGGTCGTGGCCGAGGCGTTCGTGGCGATGCCGTTCCTGGTGATCAGCGTGGAGGGCGCGCTGCGCGCCGCTGACCAGCGCTTCGAGGAGGCCGCCGCCACGCTCGGAGCCTCGCGCTGGACGGTGTTCCGCCGGGTGACGCTGCCGATGGTCATGCCGGGCGTGGTGGCCGGCGCGGTGTTGTGCTGGGCCCGGGCGCTGGGCGAGTTCGGGGCGACGATCACGTTCGCGGGCAACTTCCCCGGCACCACCCGCACCATGCCGCTGGCGGTCTACCTGGCGCTGGAGACCGAGCCGGAAGCGGCGATCGTGCTCAGCCTGGTGCTGCTGGCCGTCTCCGTCGCCATCCTGGCCGGCCTGCGTGATCGGTGGGTGAGCGCGGCATGACCCTGCACGCTCGTCTCGTGGTCGAACGGGCCGCGTTCACGCTCGACATCGAGGTCGAGGTCGCGCCGGGTGAGGTGGTGGCGCTGCTCGGACCCAACGGCGCGGGCAAGACCACCGCGCTGCGCGCGCTGGCGGGGCTGACCGCCATGACCGGCGGCCGGATCCTGCTGGACGGCAGCTCCATCGACGGCCTGGCCGCCGAGCAGCGGCCGATCGGCATGGTCTTCCAGGACTACCTGCTCTTCCCGCACCTTTCGGCCCTCGACAACGTCGCGTTCGGGCCACGCTGCCAGGGGGTGGCCAGGGCGGAGGCCCGTCGTCTGGCCGCGCGGTTGCTGGAGCGCGTCGGCCTGGCGGACCGGGCCTCCGCCAGGCCGCGCCAGTTGTCCGGCGGGCAGGCCCAGCGAGTGGCGCTGGCCCGCGCGCTGGCCGTGCGGCCGCGCCTGCTCCTGCTGGATGAGCCGCTGGCCGCGCTGGACGCCCACACCCGGCTGGAGGTCCGCTCCCAGCTGCGCCGCCACCTGGCCGGTTTCGACGGCGCGACCGTCCTGGTCACCCACGACCCGCTCGACGCGATGGTGCTGGCCGACCGGCTGATCGTCATCGAGCACGGCGCCCTCGTCCAGCAGGGCGCCCCGGCCGAGGTGGCCCGCCGCCCGCGCACCGACTACGTGGCCCGCCTGGTCGGGCTCAACCTGCACCGGGGGGTTGCCGACGGGGCCCGGGTCAGGGTCGGCGAACTGCTGCTGACCACCGCACAACACCTGGAGGGACCGGTGTTCGTGGCCTTCCCGCCGGCGGCCGTCGCGCTCTACCGCTCCCGGCCCGACGGCAGCCCGCGCAACCTGTGGCAGGGCCGCGTCGACGGCATCGAACGCCACGGCGACAACGTCCGTGTGCACCTCGACGGCCCCGTCGCCGCCTTCGCCGACATCACCCCCGCCGCCGTCGCCGACCTCGACCTGACCCCGGGCCGGCAGGTCTGGGTGTCGGTGAAGGCGACCGAAACCCACGCCTACCCGGCATGAACCGCACCGCGATCCACGATCGCTTCGACGCCGCGACCGCCGGCCGGCTGATGTTCGGCGGCCGGCGGCCAGGCCGGTAGCGGGGGGGGGGGGGGGGGGGGGGGGGGGGGGGGGGGGGGGGGGGGGGGGGGGGGGGGGGGGGGGGGGGGGGGGGGGGGGGGGGGGGGGGGGGG
>NZ_JBVJHP010000039.1:39817-68624 GCF_055586745.1 Nonomuraea sp. NPDC049378 | reverse complement strand
TACCGCCCCGACCTCCTGGACGCCTTTCTGGCACACACCGGCCTGATCACGAACCCGAGATCGACATGACACCCCGAACTTTCAATCTCTGTAGACTAGTTTGCACAGACGCTGATCTCTTCGCCGGCCAGTGTGGTTATCGCGACAGCCTCGCGAACTCAGAGCGTGTTTGAGAAGATCATTCGTGTTCGGTGTGGCGGCGTGACGAACGGTGTGGATGCCGTCAGGGTGGCCGGATGCCCCCGAATCGCTACCCCTCGGACCTGACCGATGCGCAGTGGGAGCTGATCGAGTCGCTTCTGCCCAAGCCGAACACTGGCGGCCGTCCGGAGAAGCATCCGCGCCGCGAGATTGTCAACGCGATCCTGTACGTGGTGCGCTCGGGCTGCCCGTGGCGGTACCTGCCCACCGACCTGCCGCCCTGGCAGACCGTGTACTGGTACTTCCAGCAGTGGGAACAGGCCGGCGTAACCGAAGCGCTGCTGGCCGAGCTTCGCATCAAGGCGGTCGCGAGGACGAGCCGTCAGCGGGAATCATCGACTCGCAAAGCGTCAAGGGCGCCGACACCGTCGGCCGCGACAGCCGCGGCTACGACGCAGGTAATTATGACGGCCCCGTCATAAAGGTAAGAAGGTCAACGGTCGCAAGCGGTTCATCATCACCGACACCGCCGGCCTGCTCATCACCGTCACAGTGCTGGCGGCCAGTTGGCAGGACCGCGACGGCGCCAAGACCGCCCTGCTGTCGGCGTACCTGACCACCCCGATCCGGTACGTCTTCGCCGACCAGGGCTTCGCCGGTCGCTGGTGGACTGGGCCCGCGACACTCTGCGCACTACCCTGGAAATCGTACGCAAGCCCGCTGACCGGCGCGGCGTCAGCGTCATCTCCCGCCGTTGGGTGGTGGAGCGGACGCTGGCCTGGCTGACCGCATGCCGTCGATTGGCTCGTGACTACAAACGGGACCCGGCTGTCTCCGAGGCGATCATCCGCTGGGCCGCTATCGCCGGCATGGCTCGCCGCCTCACCCGAGGCAGCCCCGCCCAACGCCAATCGCGCTACATCTGCGACTGAAATCCTGCCGCAAACGATCTTCTCAAACACGCTCTGCGCTGGGGCAGAATGCTCCCGACGGAGCTCAGCTCGGCGTACTGCGACTGCTCGCTTACCGTGCTTCACATCATGGCTGTGCCATCGAGTACATGACCATGAGATAGTCGGTGTCTCTTGCAAAGAGGGCGCCCAAGACAGGGTTCTCCACAGGCAGAAGTCACGTGACCACGGTCACGGTAGTCACACAGTTAGTCACTCACCCCCGCCCCGCCCTGATCGGCGAGGGTGAGTTTTCCCTGGTGGAGCCTAGGAGATTCGAACTCCTGACTTCCTGCTTGCAAAGCAGGCGCTCTGCCAACTGAGCTAAGGCCCCTTCGACGAAGATAGCTTACCGGGCCGACGAAGCGACCTGCGTCGTACCAAGGTCGTCGCTCAACACCAGGCTCGGGAAGTCTGCGATCGAGTCGATGAGGTGGGTGGCGCCGCCTTTCAGAAGGCGCTCCCGGCTGTGGACGCCCGTCAGGATGCCGGCCACGATCGATGCTCCGGCTCGCGTGCCGCACAGCATGTCGTTCTCCGAGTCGCCGATCACCGCCACGTGCCGTACGTCCGCCACCCCCGTACGGAGGACCGCGTGCAGCACCATGTCGGGCCAGGGGCGGCCGCGGCCGCCGGCGTCTTCCGGGGAGATGGCCAGGTCGATCTTGTCGTGCCAGCCGAGCACGCTCAGCACGCGGCTCAACGTGACGCGGCTGAAGCCGGTGATCAGGGCTAGTTGGAGGCCGTTGCCACGGAGTTTGTCGAGGACCTCCATGACTCCGGGCACGGGCGTCAGACCTGCCCGCTCGAGCGCGCCTTCGTAGGAGCGTTCGAACGTCAGGTTCGCCGCCTGGGCCTGGGCTTCGTTCCCGGGGAAGATCCCGCGGAAGACATCGATCGTGGGACATCCCCGGGACCGGTGCACGTGAACCATGGCACGCGCGTAAGCCCCGGTCCCGGGCACTATGCCCTGGGTCGCGATCGCCTCGGCAAAGGCGCGCTCGACCATGGCGATGTCACCGACTGTGGTGCCTGCCAGGTCCAGGCACACCAGCTTGATGGGGACGACGTCACTCATCGCCTCGCCGGTCGGTTAGTTCTCGCTGCCGGTCGCCTCGGTCCAGAGATCAAGCTCTGCGCGGTCGGCCTGCACCTTACGCCAGATCAGCAACCCCCCAAGGGCGATCAGCGCCAGAACGAGCAGCTTCTTCACGGTGTGACCCCACTTCTTCGACGGTCTCACCTGCCGGGGTGAGACCCAACGGTTGACAAGCAGCCTAGCAAGGGATGGCTGCGCTACCTGTGTTGCGGATGTGTGGAATGTGCGATGGACGAGTGTTCGGCCCCAGGTGGGACCCGAATGCTGTCCCATCTCGGACGAACTTCGACCAACCATCTGTCGGCAACCCTCATGGGCAACAGCTCGA
This sequence comes from Nonomuraea sp. NPDC049378, assembly GCF_055586745.1. Classification (NCBI taxonomy): domain Bacteria; kingdom Bacillati; phylum Actinomycetota; class Actinomycetes; order Streptosporangiales; family Streptosporangiaceae; genus Nonomuraea; species Nonomuraea sp. NPDC049378. The sequence continues at coordinate 66,106 of NZ_JBVJHP010000039.1, read as the reverse complement.
TCATGCCAAATATCCGGCGCGGATGCGCGAAACGTCCGTGCCGGGGGTCAGCTCGTGCTTGCTGGGAGGAGGCTGGTGAGCCTGATCCTGGTAAATGTGTGCCCTGGAGGAGGGTAACCCGAGGTGAGCGTGCCTGCCAGCCGCTTGGGGGTCGGATTCGGATTACGGAGGCGCGACACCGCACGGACGGTGTCGGCTCAGAACGAACATGCTCGTGTCCCGGTTTCGTCACGATACCACAGGGGGGTATGGTGATCGAAACAGCCGCACACTTCCTGAGGAGATCGTCATGAGCGCTGCCACCTTCACCGTCACCGGCATGACCTGCGACCACTGCGTGAGCTCGGTCAAGGAAGAGGTCAGCGAGGTGGCGGGCGTGACGTCCGTGGAGGTCGACCTGGCGGGTGGCCTGCTGACGGTCGGCAGTGACGGTCCTGTCGACGCGGCCGAGGTCGCCGCGGCGGTGAAGGAAGCCGGTTACGAGATGACCGGGCAGGCCTGACGGGGTCTCCGGGCGGCCGGCACCGCCCATGCGCTCTGCGCCCCCCTCAGACGGGCTGTGGCCTGCGGGCCCAGGCGACGGCCGGCCTCATCGCGGCGCCGGCCGCCGCGAACGCGCCGCCGAGCAACAGCCATCCGAGCGTTCCGCCGCCGAGCACGAGCGTGGTGAGCACGACGGGCCCGAGCATCCTGGCCACCGGCACGCCCGTCCCGAAGAAGCCCTGATACTGGCCCTGCCGGTCCTCGGGGGCGAGCGCGAAGCTGATCTCCCAGGCGCCCGGCGCGAGCAGCAGCTCGGCGAGCACCTGCAGGCCGGTCGCGACGAGCAGGAACACCCATCCGTACGGGCTCAGCGCGAACACCGCGCACGCCGCGAACATCACCAGCCCCGCGTGCCGCACCGACGCGGAGGCGTCGTCGAGGCCTTTCACCCTCCGGGCCACCCGCACCTGGAAGAGCAGCACGCTGCCGGTGTTGATCACGAGCATGACGGAGACGACCCAGGCGGGCGCTGAGGTACGGGTGGCGATCCAGAGGGGCACGACGATGCTGAGCAGCGGCATGTAGAAGAGCATCACCGCGTTGATCAGCGTGACGAGCGCGTACGGCCGGTCCCCGAGCACGGCCATCCGTGGCCCGGTGGGGGCCGGCGCGGGGTGTACGGAGGGCAGCCGGAGCAGCACGGCCGCGGCGGTCACGAAGGCCAGGGCGTCGAGCGCGAACGCCGCGAGGTATGCCTCCGGCGTGTCGACGTGCAGTGCGAGCCCGCCCAGGGCGGCGCCGGCGGCGAGGCCGCCGTTGAGCGTGGCCTGCAGGACGGCACGTACCGCGGTGCGTTGCTCCGGCGGCACGAGCCCGGCCAGCAGCGCCTGGCGGGCGGCGGACAGGCCGGTCTGGGCGGTGCCGTACACGCAGGCGACGAGCACGAAGAGCTCGAAGGAGCGGACGAACATGAACGCGGCGACCGCTGCGGCGGTCGTCAGCGCGAGCAGGACGGCGACGCCGCGCGGGCCCCGCCGGTCGGCCAGGTGGCCGAGCGGCAGGCCGGCCACCGCGCCGACCGCCCAGCCCAGCGTGAGGCCGAGGCCGATCTGGGCGGGCGGCAGGCCGACGATCCTGGCGAAGTAGAACGCGGAGGTGACGAGGTAGACGCCGTCGCCGACGGAGTTCGCGAGTTGGGCTCGGGCCAGGTTGCGGCGGGGGTTCACGGCGCCCATCCGGTTCCAGGCGGCGCCGCGGGCGACGAAGGCGTCCGAGCCGGCCATGGCCTGCGTCCCGAGGTCCGTTCGTGCGGTCATGCAGCCATCTTGGAACGCAACTTGTCCCGGGATAAGCTCCAATTTCCGGCAAGATGATTGGGCCAAGATGGACGTTCACATCAGCCTCGGCGGCAGGGGTGACCTGGCCGCGCAGGTCTACCGGCAACTGCTCGACGCCATCCTCGACGGACGGCTCAGGTCGGGCGAGCGGCTGCCGCCGACGAGGCAGCTGGCGCGCAGCCTGGAGATCTCCAGGAACACGGTCGCGCTCGCCTACGACCGCCTGGTCGCCGACGGGTTCCTGGTGGGGCGGGCGGGCGCGGGGACGTTCGTGTCGGCGGAGCCGGTCAGGGGCAGGGCGGCCCCGAAGGGCGTGGTGCGGCCGCGGGCGGTCTGGCGGGAGCTCGAAACCCCGCAGTCCCCGCCGTCCGCACCGTCCGCCCGGTACGACTTCCGCGCCGGCGTGCCGGACGCGCGCCTCTTCCCGATGGAGACGTGGCGCCGGCTGGTGGCGCGCGAGCTGCGGGTGAGCGCCGCGGCGTACGGCGACCCCGCAGGATACGAGCCCCTGCGGGAGGCGATCGCCCGGCACATCGGCCTCAGCCGCTCCGTCCATGCCGGCCCCGGCGACGTGCTCATCACGGGCGGCGCGCAGCAGGCGCTCGACCTCGTCGGCCGGGTCCTGATCGAGCCGGGTGACACGGTGGCCGTCGAGGAGCCCGGCTATCCGCCCGCCCGCCTACTGTTCCGCTCGCTCGGTGCGCGCGTGGCGGGCGTGCCCGTCGACGCGGAGGGCATCGACGTGCCAGCCATCCCCGGCTCCGCCCGCATCGTGTACGTCACGCCGTCGCACCAGTTCCCCCTGGGCACGCCCATGTCCCTGGCCCGCCGCGCCGCGCTGCTGGCCTGGGCGGAGCGCCGCCGGGCGGTGGTGATCGAGGACGACTACGACAGCGAGTTCCGGTTCGGCGAGCGCCCGCTCGAACCCCTCCAGAGCCTCGACCGGGCGGGCCGCGTCGTCTACGTGGGCTCGTTCTCCAAGACCCTGCTCCCGATGCTCAGGCTCGGCTTCCTGGTGGCGCCCGCCTCGCTCGGGCCTGCGCTGCGCGCGGCCAGGCGGCTGTCGGACTGGCACGGGGAGGTGCCGACGCAGGCGGCGCTGGCGCGCTTCATCGACGAGGGCCTGCTGGCCAGGCACATCAGGAGGGCCACCCGTGAGTACGCCGCCAGGCACGCCCTGGTCGCCGAGGCGCTGGCGGCCGACGACCGCCTGCTTCCGGTGCCGTCCACGGCGGGCCTGCACCTGTGTGCCCGCCTCGCGCCCGGCGTGTCCGTACGCCCCGCGCCGGAGCTGGCGGTGGAGCGGCTGGAGGCGTACTGCGGGGATGCACCGGCCCAGGCCGGGCTGGTGCTGGGCTACGGCGCGATCACGAAGGACGCCATCCCCGAAGGGCTGCGCCTGCTGCGGTCACGGATGTCGGCGGCTCCAGAACCCGCGAACCCGCTCCCCTGACATCTCCGGGTCGTCCGGCGACGTCGGTTGCCGCACGATCACTACGGTGGTGCGGGCGTGTCGCGCGCAGTACATGCTGGTCGAGGGCATGAAGATGCGGCTGAACAGCCCGCGTCTCCCTCGCCCCAGCACCAGCAGATCACCTTCGCGGGCCAGATCCACGAGGTGGTAGCCGGGGTCGCCGACCCGGCCGACCACCGCCGTCGTGAGATCCTCGGGCACTCCGCCCGCGACGTCGTCGAACACGCCGGTGATCACCTCTGAGCAGCGCGCCTCCTCGCCCGCTCTGATGGCGTGCTGCACGGGCAGCGCCTCAGGGAACGGGTGGACGGGCGCGCGGCTGACGTGCACGGCGACCAGGGCCATCCGGTGCAGCCTGGCCGCGCCGATGGCCCAGGCGAGCGCCCAGCGCGATGACGGCGACTCGTCGACCCCGACGATCAGCCTCGCACCGACGGGCAGTTCCTGTTCCACGGTGCCTCCTGTTGAGAAGTACGACCATAGTGCGCCTACCCGTCGATTACCGGGAGGTGGCATTTTGGAACCTTGGCGTCGCCGCGCGGAAAACCAGAGGGAAGCTCCCGGCGCGTTCAGACCAGCTTCAGCAGGCCGCCGTGCAGGGTGTCCCGTTCGTCCGCCGACAGGGTCCGGTACGCCGCCGCGGCCCGCTGGTCGGTGTCCGCCTCGATCCTGGCGCGCAGCGGCCCGTCCGCCAGGGCGACGATCCCGGCCGCGGTCAGGCCCTGCGCCTGCCAGGCCATGGCGTGGGCGTCGGCGCGGTGGTGGCGCAGCGCGGCGATGCGGTTGAACAGCAGCACCCCCGGCGAGGTCCCCTCCGGTTCGTACGGCGGCGCCGCCACCTCCAGCGCGCCGCCCGGCACGCGCTCGGCCGAGTCGAGCACCCGTCCCGCCAGACCGGCCAGCGCGAGCAGGTCGTGGCCGGCCCAGGCACGTTCGGCCGCGGCGGCGTGCAGGTCGTACAGCCTGTGGATGAACGCGAGCCCTTCGCGCGTCGGCCGGAGCAGGCCGCCGGGGTCCTCGGTCATGGTGCCCTCGCCCAGGTGGTCGTCGAGTTCGCGGAGCGCGGCGTCGCCGTAGCGGTAGAGCGTGGCCAGCTGTGGCCGGGTGAGCGGGCGCAGGGGGAGGGTGAACCGCAGGTCGACCAGCAGGCCGGGGGTCACGCCTGACGACTCGGCCAGGTCAGTGACCGATCGGAGTGCCGCGGCGTGCAGGTTGACGTGGGCCGCGTCGATGATCGGGGCGATCGTCGCCGCATATTCCGACAGGTCATGAAATTTCGGCATCAGGTGGATTATGCCGGTGTGTAAGGGGATGGAGGAGTGCCGAACGGACCGGCCTGACCCCATGGAATGCTAAGCGTATGGCCGCGCCGCTCCGCCTCACCCGCACCACGGTGTTCGCCGTGGTCTGCCTGGGCCTGGGCGTGGCGGCCCACGTGCTCGGCGGCGCCCCCGTGCCGGCTCCGGCCGCCGCGGGCGGGCTGGCGGTGGCGCTCGTGGCCGCGTACGCGCTGGCCGGGCGCGAGCGCTCGATCACGGTGATCCTGCCGCTGCTGGCGGCGCTCCAGGTCGTCATGCACGTGCTGTTCTCGATGTCGCACGCGGCCACGCCCCACCAGATGGCCGGCCACCTCCACTCCGGGCTGGTCCCCGACCTCGGCATGCTGGTCGCCCACGGGTGGGCGGTCGCGATGACCGCGCTGTGGCTGGCCCGAGGCGAGGCCGCGCTCTGGTCGCTGCTGCGACGCCTGGTCGTGCGGCTGCTGGTCATCTGGCTGCCGCCGCTCACGACTCCTTTCTCCACACCCCTGTGGACGGCGGAGCCGCGCGAGCTCCGCCCGGCCGTGCTGCGCCACGTGGTCAGCAGGAGGGGTCCGCCGCGGGTTGTCGCCGCCTGACCTCCGGGTCGCGGCAGGACGGTTTCTTCCCATAGACAACCCCACGCCCGGCAGGGCCTGCTTCGGCCTGCCGGGCGGAGAAAGGCCATGCCCATGTTCTCTCGTCATGCCCTCGTGCTCGCCGCCGCCGTGGTGGCGCTGGCCGGCTGCGGCGGCGGCTCGACCACCGAGTCCGCGCCCGCCGCCACCACCGCCACGACAGCGGCCGCGGCCGCGCCCGCCGGGCTCTCCATCACCGACCCCTGGGTGAAGACCGTCAAGAAGGGGATGACCGCGGCCTTCGGGACGCTGGTCAACAACGGCGACACCGACGTCACCATCGTGTCCGGCGCGTCGCCGCTGTCGCCGACCATCGAGCTGCACGAGGTCGTCGAGTCCGGCGGCAAGATGGTCATGCGGCCCAAGGAGGGCGGGTTCGTGGTGCCCGCGCGCGGCACGCACCAGCTCCACCCCGGCGGCGACCACATCATGCTGATGGGCGTCACGGAAGAGGTGAAGCCCGGGGCGAAGGTGCCGTTCACGCTCCAGGTGAAGGGCGGGCAGCCGCTCGAGTTCAGCGCCGTCGGCAAGGACTTCGCCGGCGGCGAGGAGGACTACCAGCCGGGGCACGAATGATCAGCCGTAGGGGGCTGCTGGCCGGGGGAGCCGCCACCGCGGCGGGCGCCTTCACCCGCCGCGAGACCCCGCCGCCGACCCACGCCGAGCGGGCGAGGGTGGAGCCGTTCCACGGCCCGCACCAGGCGGGCGTGGCGACGGCGCCGCAGGTCCACGCCGTGTTCGTCGGGTTCGACCTGCGCAAGGGCATCCGCGGGGAGGCCGTCGTCCGGCTGCTCCAGCTGCTCACCGACGACGCCGCCCGCCTGACCCAGGGCCGGCCCGCCCTGGCGGACACCGAGCCGGAGCTGGCCGCCGCCCCCGCCGGGCTGACGATCACCTTCGGCTTCGGGGAGGGGCTGTTCGACAGGGCCGGGGTGGATTCGCCGGTCCGCCCGCTGCCCGCGTTCGAGACGGACAAGCTGGACAGGCGGTGGAACGGCGGCGACCTGCTCGTCCAGGTGTGCGCCGACGACGGTCTGACCGTCGCGCACGCCGTACGGATGATCGTGAAGGACGCGCGGTCGTTCACCCGGGTGCGCTGGACCCAGCGCGGGTTCCGTGGCGGGGCCGGCGAGGGGACGCAGCGCAATCTGATGGGTCAGGTCGACGGCACCGTGAACCCCACCGACCTGGACAGAGCCGTCTGGATCGATCAGGGCCCGGCCGGGATGCGCGGCGGCACCACGATGGTGTTGCGCAGGATGCGCATGCACCTGGAGACATGGGACGCCGCCGACCGCGTGGCCAGGGAGTTCACCATCGGCCGGCGGCTCGACACCGGCGCCCCGCTGACGGGCGGGGCCGAGCGCGACGAGCCCGACTTCGACCGGAAGAACCACCTGGGGTTCCCGGTCATCTCCGAGTACGCCCACATCAGGCGGGCCCACGTGGCGGATCCGGCGCAGCGGATCCTGCGCCGGCCGTACAACTACGACGAGGGTCTGACCGAGGACGGCGAGTCGGACTCCGGGCTGCTGTTCGCCTCCTACCAGGCGGACATCGAGCGGCAGTTCGTGCCGATCCAGCGGCGGCTGGCCGAGGGTGACCTGCTCAACGAGTGGGTCACCGCGATCGGCTCGGCCGTCTTCGCCATCCCGCCGGGGTGCGCGCCCGGCGGCTGGATCGGGGAGGGGCTGCTGGGGTAGCCGGGGAGCGGGTCAGCCGTACCGGCCCGTCGAGGCGGGACGCAGGGCGGCGGCGAGGTCGTCGGCCAGCACGCCGATCTCGTCCTGCCCGAGCGTGGCCGCGGTGAGGCGCAGCGCCGGCGGCGTGGCCACCCGGTTGCGGGCCCCGGGGGCGGCCGCCCAGCCGCGGGCCAGCAGCCGGGTGATCGCCGTGGACTCGTCGGCGACGGGGACCCACACGTTGAGCCCGGTGCGGCCGTGCGCGGTGATGCCGCGCACGGCCAGCGCCTCCACCAGGCCGTCCCGGCGCCGCGCGTAGGCCGCGGCCACCGCCTCGGTGTCGACCGCCTCCGTACGCCAGAGGTGGGCGACGGCGCGCTGCAGCAGGTGGCTGACCCAGCCGGTCGCGAGCCGCTGGCGCCCGCGCAGCCGGTCGAGCGTGGTCGGGTCACCGGTGACCAGGGCGAGGCGGAGGTCGGGGCCGAGGGACTTGGCGGTCGAGCGGACGAGGATCCACCGCCGCGTGACGCCGGCCAGCGGGTGCAGCGGCAGGTCCACGAAGCCCGAGCCGTGGTCGTCCTCGACGAGCAGCACGTCCGGGTGCGCCGCCAGCAGCTCGCGCAGGGCGGCGGCGCGGTCGGCGGAGACGGCGGCGCCGGTCGGGTTCTGCGCGCGGGCCGTGACGACCACGGCGCGGGCCCCCGCCCGCAGGGCCCGGCCGAGCTCGTCCGGCAGCGGCCCGTCGTCATCCAGCCGCATCGGCACGATCCGCAGCCCCATGGCGGTGACCAGGTCGAGCAGGGACGTCCAGCCGGGGTCCTCGACGGCGACCGCGTCACCGGGGCGCAGGTGGGCGGCGAGCACCCGTTCGACGGCGTCGAGGGTGCCGGAGGTGATCGCCAGCGGCGCGGGCGGCAGGCCGTCCGCCTGCAGGCGGGCCCCGGCCAGGGCGAGCAGCTCCTCGTCGTCGTCCGTTCCGTACAGCGCGGGCCGTTCCTCGTGCGCGCGGGCCGCGGCGGCGAGGGCTTCGTGCAGGGCGGGCAGCAGGGCGGGGTCGGGGTTGCCCTGGGACAGGTCGCGCACCCCCGGAGGCACCTCGATGCGGATCTCCTCACGGAACGTGCTGGCCGGGCGCGGCCTGACCCGCGTGCCACGCCGCCCGGCCGTCTCGACGACCCCGCGCTCGCGCAGCAGCCGGTACGCCGCCGCCGCCGTGCCGGGACTGACCCCGGCCGACGCGGCCGCCTCGCGCACGGGTGGCAGCATGCGGCCGGGCGGCAGCCGCCCTTCGGACACGGCGGCCTCGACCCCCGCCGCTATCTCGCTGGCCGACCCACCGGCAATCGTGTATGTTTCTAGCACAAATATAATTATGTACTAATACAAAGAGGTTCGGGTGCTGATTCATCCGTGGGACGCGGCCCGCGACAGGGAAGAGTGGCAGACCTGGCTCCGTGCGCGGGATTTCGGCCAGCTCGCCGCGAACGGCGTGAACGGCGGCCCGCCGATCCTGGTGCCCACGCACTTCCTGTTCGACGGCGGCAAGGAGGTCGTGCTCCACCTGGCCAGGCCCAACCCGATCTGGCCGGCGATCGAGGCCTGCCCCACGGTGGTGGTGAGCGTGCACGACGACTACGCCTACATCCCCACCGGCTGGCGGGCCGACTCGCCCGAGACCGGCGTGCCGACCAGCTACTACGCGTCGGTGCAGCTCACCTGCGTGGCCGAGATCGTGGACGGCAAGGAGGGCAAGATGGAGATCCTGCGCCGCCAGCTCGCCCACCACCAGCCGGACGGCGACCACGGCGAGACGCGCGCGGACTCGGGGCCGTACCACCGGATGTTGCCGGCCATTCGAGGGCTGCGGCTGGAGGTGGTGGGGGTGCGGGCCAAGTTCAAGTTCGACGACCACCGGCCGGCGGAACAGCGCGAGCGCATCGCCGCCGAACTCGCCGCGCGTGACCTGCCGCACGACGCGGGCGCCAGGGAGCAGCAGCTCAGGCGGCTGAGCAGGGCGGTATGAGACAGCAGAAAGTACCGATATGACTGCTTAGCGTTACAATGTTCGCATGAGCGAGCAGGATGGTCCCGGCCGTGAGCGGGTCCTCGCCTGGGTCGAGCGGGTGGCGGCGTTCGTCTCCGAGGAGTGGGGACTCGCCCCCATCAGCGGCCGGATCCTGGGCTGGCTCATGGTGTGCGACCCGCCGGAGCAGACCGCGTCCGACATCGCCGGGACCATCGGGGCCAGCCGCGCGTCCCTGACGACCAACCTGCACCTGCTGACGTCCCACAGGCTCATCCGCCGTTTCCGCAAGACCGGCGAGCGCAACGTCTACTACGCGATCGAGGACGACGCCTGGGCCAAGATCGTCCGGCAGAAGCTGGCCGTGTTCGCCGCGTTCGACGAGCTGGCCGCCGAGGGCCTGCGGCTGGGCTGGCGCGACCTGGCCCGGACGGCGCGCATCCGAGCCGCCCGGAAATCCATCGCCGACGCGCTCCACCAGGTCGAGGCGGGGGCGGAGTGAACAACACTGTGGATAACCAGCCCTCCCTGTGGATAACACCGTCACCTCGGGAGCCTTGACCCAGCCCGGCGGAGCCGGAGCCGCGGCACGGCCAGTGGTCTCCACGCCGGCGGAGAACCCGTCGCCGAATCCGCCGCACACCCCCTTTGACCTTGCATCATCACCTAATGCGATGATTCGTCACGCTCCGGCTCTGGCGCGTAACAACCTGATATCGCCTCGCCCGAATGGGCTGACAAGGGCTCCGTCCACCGTGCGCCGGCCTGTCCACAACCCTGTGGACAACCAGTCCGTCAGGCACGGGTCACCAGGTCCATCGTTCCCCACGCCTTCAGCGTGATCTGGTGTGGAACCCCGGGCGTTTACTGCTCCTTCGTCACCCGAACCGTGTAGGAGGTGCCGTTGTCCCGCCAGCCGTCCAGCATCAGCATTTGCCGACGCGGACGCTACCGACCCTGGTGGATCGATCCACCACGCATGAAAAATCTTCGAACCATAGGGCGGGGTACGCGGTGTCCGCCGCGTACCCCGCCACGCTCACATGCCGGCGCGCCCCTGGTAGGGCACGTTGCCCCCGAGCGGGATCACCTTGACGGACGCGCCCGGGCAGGCGGAACAGCCGGCGTGCAACCAGGGCGGCATGCTGATGGCGCCGCGGTGCCGCCAGACGATGAACTCGCCGCCGAAGTCCGCATGGTGCCGGGCTTCGTAGGTGTCCTGCCAGATGGTGTGGCAGTTCTGGCACTGGAATGACCAGGTCTCGACAGATGAATCGGTTTCGCGCACGATGAATCGCCTCCTGGGATCGGCGCGGTCAGACGGGCAGGAAGGTGTTCCCGCCGGCCTAGATGCGCCAGATGCCCAGGTGGGTGAGCCGGTCGACGCCCGTACGCCAGTGCCTGACGAGCCGCGGGCGCGGTGGCTTGAACCGGGCACGCGGAGGCTCGTGATCGCGTCCGGGAAAGGGCAGAGGCGCCAGGACCCCGCCGCCGGCGCACCTGCCGCCCGCCGGTTTTCCGACGTGCCGCTTGAACGCCGAGCGTCGAGGCGGGCACGAGTCGTCCCGCCCGTCACCGTGGTCGACGTGGACGGAGTCTCCGTGGATGACCGAGGCGGCGTGCACAGGCTGCCACGGCATCGGCCACACGCCCACACAAAGGACGACCCCGATCAGAAGGGTCAACCACCGCTTCCGTCCAGGCCGCTCGATCCTTCGTGAGCCGGAGACCACACGTGAACGCTACATTGCCCTATGTCATCGCCTGCCTACTTAGAGGTGATATCTCCGTCTATGGTAGGCGTTGGCGAGGTGGCCGAGGCCCTGTCACGAGACGGCCCCGGTCAGCTGCGGGCGGGATGGGCCGGCCCGGTAGACGGAGACGGCATAGGGCCGTGAAGCGTCCCGTTCCACCCGCTCGGCGAGCTTCGTGACCGCCGGGCTTCCCTCGATGAACCCGTGCAGCCGCTCCGCCTCCGGCCACGGGTGCACGAGAACGAGGACACCTCCAGGCGCCAGCAGCGAACGCAGCCGCTCCGAGGCCCTGCGCAGCCTGTCGCCACGCCCGATGTAGTAGAGGGTCTCCGCGCAGAACACCAGGTCGTACCGGTCCCGCTCCTCGTAGCCGAGCAGGTCGGCGTGGACGAACCGGACACGCGCGCCATCCCCGACCGCGCGCTCCCTGGCGCGTCCCAGCGCCCTCTCCGACACGTCGAGCCCCGTGATCCCGGCATCCGGCCAGGCCGTCGCCAGCATCTGCGTGAAGACGCCCTCGGCGCACCCCACCTCCAGGATGCGGGCGTACGTCCCCTCGGGCAGCTGGTCGAGCGTGGCCCGGTATTTACGGCGCTCGTACGAGTCCGTGGCGAGCGACCACGGGTCGGGCCGGCGATGCCACCAGTCGAAATACCGGTGCAGCACCTTCCCCTGAGCCCGCGGGCCGAGAAGGGAGACGGTCCGGAAAAGGGTGCGATGCAGCAGCTCGGGGATTCGGGACACGGGATACGACACCAGACCTTTCGCGGCAGTGATCGTGCCCCGAACCTACGAGCGGCACCGCCGGCATGTCATGGCGCTGCAGGGGGATCGTGGGATCTAGCTCCGCCGTAGGGGGTGACCAGCCCGGTCTGGAACGCGTACACCGCCGCCTGGGTGCGGTCGCGCACCCCGATCTTCGTCAGGATGTTGCTGACGTGGCTCTTCACGGTCTGCTCCGCGATGACGAGACTGCCGGCGATCTCGGTGTTGGACAGGCCGTGCGCGATGAGCGTCAGGATCTCGCTCTCCCGCGGGGTCAGCGGGCCCTGAGCCTCCCCGGTGAACGGCCGTGGCGGGCCCAGCCGGGCGAAGGCACTGATCAACCGGCGGGTGACGGACGGCGCCAGCATGGCGTCCCCGTTCGCGACGATGCGTACGGCGTCGCTCAGCTCCCGCGCCGTGGCCTTCTTCAGCAGGAAGCCGCTGGCGCCGGCGCGCAGCGCCTCGTAGACGTACTCGTCGAGGTCGAAGGTGGTGAGCATCAGCACCTTGGTCCGCCCGGCGAGGCGGCGCGTGGCCTCCAGCCCGTCGGTCCCCGGCATGCGCACGTCCATCAGCACGACGTCGGGCGTCAGCGCGGCGGCCTTGACCAGCACGTCGTCGCCGTCGACGGCCTCGCCCACCACCTCGATGTCAGGCTGGGCGTTGAGCAGCACGGCGAACGCCTCGCGGACCATCGACTGGTCGTCGGCGATCAGCACCCGGATGCTCACCTGGCCTCCGTCCCGCCGAGCGGCAACCGTACCGTCACCTCGTAGCCTCCGTCCGGCCGCGCCCCCACCCGCAGGTCACCGGCCAGCATGGCCACGCGCTCGCGCATGCCGAGCAGGCCGTGCCCGGGTCGGGCGGGCGGGGGAGGCGGGTGGGGTGGCGGGTCGTTCTCGACGCGGATGCGAAGATCGCCAGGTTCGTACGCCACCTCGACGCCGACCTGTGCGCCCGGAGCGTGCTGGAGCGCGTTGCTCAGCGCCTCCTGCACGATCCGGTACGCCGACAGCTCCACCCCCGGAGGGAGCGGCCTGCGTTCGCCGTCGACGCGCAGGGTCACCGGCGTGCCGGCCGCCCGCAGCCGGCCCACGAGCTCCCCCAGCCGGTGGAGGGTCGGCTGCGGGCTCGCCTCGTCCGTGCCGTTCCTGAGCAGGTCGAGAATGCGGTGGAGCTCGGTGAGCGCCTCCACCGCGCTCGACCGGATCGTGGCGAAGCTCCTCGCCAGCTCCGGGGGAGGATCGGGCACCCGGTAGGGTGCCGCCTCGGCCTGCACCGCGACGACCGACATGTGGTGGGCCACCACGTCGTGCAGCTCCCGCGCGATCCTGGCGCGCTCTTCCAGAAGGGCGGAGCGGGTCTGCTCCGCCAGCGCCTTCTGGTCCGCCAGGGCCACCCGGCGCAACGCCTCCCGATGACCGCCGAGCGCTCCCACGGTGATCAACACCATGCCCGACAACAACGACATGTCCATCAGGCTCACCAGCGTCTGCTCGCCCGGCAGCCCCGCCCACAGGACGATCCCGGCCGCCAGCGTGCCTAGCCACATCTCGGCCAGCAGCACGTGCCTGGACCCGAACCCCACCAGGCCCAGCACGGACACGTGCGCGACCAGCACGGGCGCGGGCCACACCATCCCGTCCAGCTGGGCATGGGACGTCACCGCCGCCGCCACGGCCGCGACCAGCGACAACCACCACGCCGCCCTGGGCCGGAAGCGGGACACCATCAGCGCGATCGCCGTCGCCAGCCCCAGCGTGCCGGCCGTCACGTTGCGTACGCCGTAGTCGTCGAGCAGCGTGTGCCAGACGATCGCGGCCAGCACCACCCCGAGAGCGCCCACGAGCGGCAGGGTCACCGCCGAGCGGAGCGGCAGGGCGAGCCCCGCGCCTTCCGCGCCTTCCGCGTCGAACGCCAAGACCCACCGCGCACCATGTCTCACCCGGTCACTCACCCGATCTCCCTGCCTCGCGCGTCAGCCCCTCTCCGATCAGTCTGTGTCAAGCGCGTACGCCGTGCCGGATGGAAATCGACCGGCCACGGGGGAATCCATTCGTGAATGTGCTGACTATGCAGATGACAATTCAGGTGTGAAGTTTGTCAATGGACCGCGCGTGGGCAAGGATAGGGCAGAGAACCCATCCAACGAAGGGGCAGCGATGAAACGACGCCCGGTCATGGTGAAGGTGGAAGAGACCCAGCTGCGGGTCGGTGCGGTGACGGCGTCCAACTCCACGGGAAACTGAGGCACGCGGCGTTTCACTGCGAAAACGCGGAAACTCGACAGGAGCGCCGGCTGTTCCCCGCAACGCCGCACGGCGACGAAATTCATCCCCACTTTTGCCACTGTGGAGACCGGGGCAGCCTGCCTCCTTTCCGGTGCCCGTCGACCCCTACAACGGCCGCTCCAGCCAGTGCCGCACCGGCACGAACCCCACGGCGTCGAAGAAGTCCAGAGCCCTGGTGTTGAAGTCCCACACGTCAGTGAGAAGGCTGGAGCAGCCCGCCTCCTTTCCCACCGTACGCACGGCATCGACCAGGGCGGTGCCGACCCCCGTACGCGCCGCGCCGGGATCCACGGCGAGATGCTCGAGGAAGACGAAGCTTCTCGGCCGCATGAGCACGTCGCCCGGACGATCGTGGAGGGTCGCCGTGGCATAACCGGCGGCCTCGCCCGCGGCCAGGGCGATGAACGCGACGGAGTTCTCGCGTTCCAGAAAGGCGTCGAAGAGCGAGACGAGTTCGTCCCGCGAGGAGGCCGTGCGGAAGACGTCCGGCCGTCCCGCGACGTGGACCGTGTGCACGAAGTCGTTCAGCCGCGCCAGCAGCGCGGCATCGCCCCGCGTGGCAGGCCGGACCTGAACGGTGGGCGTCGTCATGGGGAAGATCGTGTCCCATCCGGCAGCGCGGGCGCCACGAGATTTCCCCGTGCCCGCCTCCTCCATGCCAGCATTCCCGAGGACAAACGTTGACCTTGAGGAGTGACCCCAGATGGACAGGAGACGTTTTCTCACGCTGGCCGGAGCCGCGGGCGCCGCCGTCGGAGGGCTCGCGGAGCCCGCGCTGGCCGCCGGCTACCCGTCGTTCAACCGGCGGATCCCCGAAGAGACGCACGTCAAGATGAAGGAGCTGGCCCCCTACCGCATCACCTCATTCGCCTTCACCCCGTCCAACGGCTGGGTCATGGTCACAGCCGACGGCCGCTATTTCGCCCGCGGCATCCCCGACGCCTGCTTCACCGAGCTTAAGAAGCTGGTCACCGCGGGCCGGCGCATCCACTGCGTGGCATTCCCGCCCGAGGGCGGCGACCGGTGGCTGATCACCACGGACAAGGGGGTGTCGGCGCGGAACATCCCGGAGGAGTGCCACCAGCGCATCACCGCCTACTACGCCGCGGGACAGCAGGTGGGGCACGTCGCCTTCCCGCCGTCAGGGGGCAACCGGTGGGTGGTGGTGGCCGCCGGGGACACCTTCGCCCGGGGCATCGACGACGAGTGTTACCAGATGATGCGCAACCTGGAGCAGGGCGGCCGCCGCGTCACCCGGGTCGCGTTCCCGTACACCGGAGGATGGCTGGTCGTCGCGCAGGACGAGTTCCACGGCCGCGACATCGACGGCGAGTGCCGCACCGAGCTGAAGGACATGATCGCCGCCGGCTGGGAGGTGCACAACGTGGCCTTCTCGCCGGCGAACGACGGCTGGTCGCTGTGCTCGCGCGGCACGCTGCCCGCCCTGCCGGCCGACCCGGTGCGCAAGGTGGAGAACGCGGTGGGCGGCGCCGACATCTGGCGGCGTATGAGCACCTACAAGACGCCCGGCGTGGCCGTCGCGGTGGTCACCGGCAACCGCATCGCCTGGTCCACCGGCTACGGCCGGCTGGAGGCCGGCGGCGCGGCGGCCGTACATCCCGAAAGCGCCTTCCAGGCCGCATCGATCAGCAAGGCCGTCGCCGCGGTCGGCGTGCTGCGCCTCATGCAGACGCTCGGCAAGCCGCTGACCGACGACATCCGCCCCTACCTCGGCTGGACGCTGCCACGCCGCGACTGCGTCACCCTCAAGGCGACGCCGACGATCGAGCGCGTGCTCACCCATCGCGCCGGCATCGCCGGGCGCGGCTCCACCTACCCGCTCGACGCCTGCTCCGGCTTCTCCTCCGGGGGCGGCGGCTTCCCCGGGTACGGCCCCGGCGTCACCGTGCCGTCCTTGCTGCAGGTCATGAACGGCCAGGGCAACACCCCCGAGATCGAGCTCACCACCGATCCCGGCACCGGATACCACTACTCCGGAGCCGGCTTCGTCCTGCTGCAGCGGATGATCGAGGAAGAGACCGGACAGTCCCTGACGCAGTACATGGACCAGCAGGTGTTCACCCCGCTCGGCATGAGGACCAGCTCGTACGCGCTGGAGCCCGGCTTCGAGCGGGCCGCGGGCCACACCACCACGGGCGCGGTCATTCCCGGCAAGCGCAACCGCTACCCCGAGTCGGCCGCCGCCGGCCTCTACACCACCGTGCAGGACCTGTGCCGGCTCGTGTGCTACCTCAACAAGGCCTGGACCGCCTCCGGCGACGTGGCCGGCCCGCTCAACCGGGCGTCCGTGCGCAGCCTGCTCACCCCCGGTCCGCAGAGCGGCATGGGCCGCGGCCTGTTCGTCTCCGGCGTCGGGACCAAGAACTTCGCCTACACCCATGACGGCTCCAACTACGGCTTCAAGTCGGTGTTCAAGGGCTATCCGGAGCTGGGGGCGGGCTACGCGATCCTCGCCAACGGCGACGACTTCGGCCTGGTGAACGAGATCGCCGCCGCCGTCAGATCCGTCTACGGGTGGTCCTGACCGAGACGGACGGCAGCCGACGCGGGGACCGCTAACTCCCCTCGGCTTTGACGGGTTGGAGGTCCGGCTACCGGGAGGCGGCAAGGGCCTTTTCCTTCATTCTTGACACGTTCGAATCGACTCAGACGCGCGGGATCTCGGAGGAGTTGTGGGCCCGTTCATCCGGCCGATCGGGCGACGCGTGACCGTAGTCGGTGGAAGATCTCGCTGAGCTGGGTCACCTCGTCGGCGGTGAGCGCGTCGAAGACCAGGTGTCGTACGGCGCGTACGTGCGCGGGCGCGGCGCGCTCGATGGCCGCTCGTCCTGTCTCGGTGATGCGGACGAAGGCGCCGCGGCCGTCCTCGGGGCAGCCCTGGCGGGACACCAGGTCCCGCTTCTCCATCCGGGCGACGTGGTGGGAGACCCTGCTGCGTTCCCACTGCAATTCCGTGGCCAGGTCGGAGATCCGGCTGCGTCCGTCTGCGGAGTCGGTCAGCACGACGAGCACCTGGTAGTCGGGGTTGGACAGGCCGGAGTCGGTCTGCATGTCGCGGTTGAGCGTCGCCAGCAGTTCGGCGTTGAGGTGCATCCATTCGCGCCACATGTGCTGCTCGCCGTCGTTCAGCCACGGAATGTCGTTCGTCACAGCCACAGGGGACAGCGTAGCAGGGAAGGTGATACATCATGTATGGTCCATGTCATATAGGTGATGCATCACGACTTGAAAGTGGCACTTATCACCGGGGCGAGCAGCGGCATCGGGCACGCCACCGCGCTACGGCTCGCCCCTCCGCCGACGCGATCGCGGCCGCCGTCGCCTACGCCATCGAGCAACCACCCGACGTAGACGTCAACGAAGTCGTCCCCTCCCGACCAGATAGCGATAGCGCACAGAACCACGTGAGGAACTGACAGATCATGGCAACCGCACTCGGACTTGGCCTGCCTCAGAACCGCCAGTACGCCGGCAAGGACGTGCCCGACGTGGCTCGCACCGCCGAGCAGATCGGATACCAGAGCCTGTGGGCCTACGAACGCACCCTCTTCCCCGAACCCGCCACGCAGGGCCTGTTCGGCATTCCCGGCCTGGCCTGGCCCGACTACTACCGCTCCGTGGCCGAACCCCTGATCACGCTGTCCCTGGCGGCCGCGGTCACCGAACGGGTACGGCTGGGCACGTCCGTGCTGGTGGCGCCGCTGCACCCGCCGTTCCAACTCGCCAAGTCCCTCGCCACGCTGGACGCGGCGAGCGGCGGCCGCGTGGTCGC
The DNA here is from genome assembly GCF_055586745.1 of Nonomuraea sp. NPDC049378. Taxonomy (NCBI): domain Bacteria; kingdom Bacillati; phylum Actinomycetota; class Actinomycetes; order Streptosporangiales; family Streptosporangiaceae; genus Nonomuraea; species Nonomuraea sp. NPDC049378. The sequence goes on along the minus strand of NZ_JBVJHP010000039.1, from coordinate 48,568 downwards.
GGGCTTCGGCTCGGGCTGGTCGCTCGACGAGTACGCAGCCGCGGGCGTCCGGCCCTTTGAAGAGCGCGGCAAGGCGTTGGACGAGGTGATCAACGTCTGCCGGGCGGTGTGGGGCCGCGACCCGGTGACGTACGACGGCGAGACCACCCGGATCGCGTCCGCCGTGGTTGGTCCCAAGCCCGCCCGGCCGGTCCCGATCCTGCTGGCCGGCGGCAACAAGCAGGCCCAGCGCCGCCTCGTCGACCACGCCGACGGCTGGCTCCCCCTGGCCATGGGTGTTGAGCAGACCGCTGCCCAGTGGCGCGACCTGCGGGAATTGGCGGCTGAGCGTGGACGCACCAAGCCGATCCAGACGGTGCTGCGGGCGAATGCCGACTACACGCCCAAGCCGTACGAGGGCCCCGACCGTGCCCTCTTCCAGGGCAACACCGAGCAGATCGTCGAAGACCTGGCCGCGCACGCCGGGATCGGCTTCGAGGAGATCCTCATCGACCTTCAGGTGGGTCCGCGCGACGCCCAGGAGTTCAAGGACGTCGCCGCCGAGGTGTACGAGAAGGCGCGAGCAACCGGGATCTGAACCACGGCAGAAGCCCTCCAACGACTCGGGTCATGGCAAGGACCCGGGAGTTCGACACCGAGGCGGCGGTGAGCCGCGCGATGGAGCTGTTCTGGACACGCGGCTACGAGGCGACCACCGTGCGCGATCTGACCCAGCTCCTGGGGCTCGGGCAGGGGTCCTTGTACGCGGCCTTCGGCGACAGGGACGGCCTCTACGGGCCGCGCCTGAAGCACTACCGCGCCGCCTGCGAGCGCCTGCCGGAGGACCCGCCGACCGCACCCGCCGACAGCCGCCCACGTTGCCGCGCTGATCTGGGACGTCCGGCGCCTGACCGCCGAACAGGTACGTGTGGCGAGAGGGCGTCCGTCTGCGTGTGGTCAGCCCCTGGTCTGTGAGGTGCTGAGCAGGTCGAGCACGTCGGTGATCGCCATCTCGATGCGTCCGTAGACGCGAGGGTTGAGCAGAGTGGTGCCGTCGAAGTCGCCCGACGAAGCGAAGACGGCCACCGGGACGGTCATCGCCTGGAAGAACCCGAACAGGGGTCGCAGTGCGTGTTCCAGGACGAGTGCGTGGTGGTCGCCGCCGCCGGTGGCGGCCAGGAAGACCAGCTTGTTCGCGAGCGCGTACTGGTCGATCAGGTCGAAGAAGTGCTTGAACAGGCCGGTGTACGAACCGCGGAACACCGGGGTGGCCGCGATCAGCAGGTCGGCCTCCTCGGCCTGGCGGAGTACGGCCTCGACCTCCGGTGCGATCTGGTCTCGTTCGACGGCTCCGGTGAACGCGGGGCCGAGCCGGTAGACGTCTATCCGGGTCTGGTGGACCGCGGCGCCCGTGGGGGCGAGCGTGCTGCTCAGGCTTTGGAGGACGACGTCGACCAGGCCCATGGTCTTGGACTTCTCGCTCGGGCTGCCGTTGACGACCACGACGCGCAGCGTGCGGTCAGGTGTGCCGTCGGCGGGGGTGACGTTGACGATGACGGGTGCGTCGGGTACGGCGGTCACGCCACCTTCTCCTTTCTTGCGGCGACCTCGCGGCGCACCACGGGAGCCACCTCGGTGCCGAGGAGTTCGATGGCGTCGAGCACGTCCTTCTGCGGCATGCCGCCGAAGCCCATCTGGATGAGGGCGCGGTCCAGGCCGTAGATCTCGTGGTAGGTGAGCAGCTTGTCGATCACCTCTTGCGGGCTCCCGACGACGAGGCCGGCGTTCGGAGCGGTCTGGGCGTCGAACGCAGCCCGGGGCATCCTGAACCCACTGCCGCGCTGGTGGTTGTTGTCCATCATGCCCTGGGCGAAGTACGGGTACATGATGTCGCGTGCGAGTTGGCTGGTGCGGCCGACATGCCCGTGCAGGTTGATGCTGGTGCGCAGTGTAGAAGGGTCGTGCCCGGCCTGCTGGGCGGCGGCGCGGTACATCTCGATCGTCTGCTCGTGGAACGTGATGGGCCCGAGCAAAAGGGCCATGGCCATGGGCAGCCCGAGGCGGCCGGTGCTGATCGCGGACGCCAGGGTGCCGCCCACGCCCACCCATATCGGCAGCTCGTCCTGGAGCGCGCGTGGGCCGATGTCGGCGTTGTCCAGCGCCGGGCGGAACCGCCCGTTCCAGGTGATGGGGTTCTGGGCGCGGATCTTGAGCAGGAGGTCGAGCTTCTCGCGGAACAAGTCGGCGTAGTCGGTCAGGGCATAGCCGAACAGAGGGAACGACTCCGTGTACGAGCCGCGGCCGGCGATGATCTCTGCCCGGCCGCCGGAGAACTGGTCGAGCGTGGCGAACTGCTCCCACACGCGGACCGGGTCCTCGGAGCTGAGTACTGTGACCGAGCTGGTCAGGCGGATCTTCTCGGTCGCCTCGGCGGCTGCGGCCAGGACCATCGGCGGGGCCGAGCCGACGAAGTCGGTGCGGTGGTGCTCCCCGACAGCGAACAGATCGAGGCCGACCTGGTCGGCGAGCCGGGCCTGCTCGATGGTCTCCCGCGCCCGCTGGTGCGGTGACGGGAGCGCGCCGGTGTGCGGGTCCTCGGTGATCTCGACGAACGTCATGAAGCCGATGTCGAACGGGGACGGCTGCGCCTCGGTCGCAGCGTTGCTGGCAGCGATACTCATGTTGGTTCCTTCTGGTGCGTCGTGGGTGCGCGAGGGCCGACTCGTCGTGGGTGATGGAAGGCCCTCGCGCGATGGCGGCTGTGCAGGCAGGCTTATGGCGCCTGCTGTCACACGTCGGTGTCGGGCAGTCCCCAGAGCTCGCGCGTCAGTCCGAACCCGGCGGGGTCGATGTAGGCGCCGTTGTGCTTGATGCGGCTGTGCGCGTGCCCGAGCGTGTGGAGGTGGAACGCTGCCTGCACCGCGTTCCACTGGCCTTGGATGTCCAGGGTCTGGTTCACCGCCTTCTTCGCCATCTTCAGCCCCACGGTCGGGCGGGTCGCGATCCGCCGCGCGAGCTCCAGCGCGGCCGTTTCCAGCTCCGCGCGCGGGACGACCCGACTGACCATGCCGAGGTCCTTCGCCTCGGACGCGGTGATGACGTCACCGGTGAACAGCAGCTCCTTCGCCTTCCGGGCGCCGAACTCCCACGGGTGCATGAACAGCTCGACCTGGCCGATGCCGAACGCCGTGACCGGGTCGGCGAAGCGCGTGTCCTCGCTGGCCACAATCAGGTCGGCAGGCCACATGATCATCATGCCGCCGGCCAGGACCCGTCCCTGCACAGCGGCGATCACGGGCTTGGGGAAGTTGCGCCAGCGCCAATGCAGTTGGATGAACACCTCGTTCTCCCAGGCCATGTCACCCTCGACACCGCCGAGGCCGAGACCGCCCTCCAACGTCACCTGGTCCATCCCGTCGGTGCTGAACAGGGCCTCTACGTCGTGCCCGATCGAGAAGTCGTCCCCTTCTGCCGCGAGCACGAGCACGGAGATCGAGTCGTCGGCCGCGGCACGTCGGTAGGCGGCGTCGAGCTGGTAGAGCAGGTGGACGTCCTGCAGGTTGCCCTGCTCGGACCGGGTGAGCGTCGCGCGGGCGACACGCTCGACGGGCACGTCGTAGGTCACGCGCTCACCGAGCTTCACTGACACGGGAAGTCCATTCGTCGTCATGTCGGTCCTCTTCTCTCATGGGTGATGCTTCTCGGTGGCCATGCTGGTCAGCGGTCGCCGCCAGCGGCTGCGTCATACGAGCCGGCGCGCCTCGTCCTCGGTGAGGGTTCTGCCGAGGGTGACCTCGCGGGGGTCGCCGAAGATTTCCAGGCGGATGGACTGGCCGATGCCGCCGATGCGGACCGGTGCGTACCCGGCCGCGCGGATCATGCGGGCGACGGCGGCGTCGGCGATCGCAGCGATGGTCGGGGCCGAGGAGGTGGCCACGCGGCCTGTCTCGATCTTCCGGAGGGTCTCTGGTGAGACGCCCGCGGCGCGCGCGGTCGTCGTCGGGGTGCTGCTCACGTCGGTACTCCTCACGTCAGACCACGTCACAATATGCGTGATGCGTCACCTATATGACATGGACCATACATGATGTGTCACCTTCCCTGCTACGCTGTCCCCTGTGGCTGTGACGAACGACATTCCGTGGCTGAACGACGGCGCAGCCGGGTCTCCCACCACGTCGCCCGGATGGAGAAGCGGGACCTGGTGTCCCGCCAGGGCTGCCCCGAGGACGGCCGCGGCGCCTTCGTCCGCATCACCGAGACAGGACGAGCGACCATCGAGCGCGCCGCGCCCGCGCACGTACGTGCCGTACGACAGGTCCACAACTCCTCCGAGATCCCGCGCGTCTGAGTGGCCATGGGCTCAACCACTGAGCTCACAAGATGGAGTCGCTGCAGACGCCGCCATCAGCTTCATCGTGGGCGTCGCAACGCGCCCGGAGAGTCGCGATGATCAGTGCAAACCGAGAGATCTCCGAGGGGCACAGCCCGGCGGAGTGGCGGCTGGCACCCGCAGCAGGCCGCCATGGGTGTGGCGTTCGGGCTGCGCGCCGGCGATCCACCGAATCGGTTCCTGGTCGGGCTGGCCACGCTCAGCCTGCTGGCCGAGGTCGCCGAGGAACGACAGCTGCTGTGCCGGGTGACGACGCGCAGTGGCTGGACGCGGCCTCCGCGCAGACTCTCGCGTTCGTGGCGCGGCAGCTGCAGGCCGAGCGGATGGTGCTGGTGTTCACACTGCGCGACCCCGGCCCCGACCCGAGCGGCACCGACGTGTACGTCGGCCTTCCGGAGCTGCACTTGGAAGGGCACGCCCCGAGGCGGCAATGTCACCTCGCCGAGCTTCTCCCCACTCAAGGTCAAGGCGGTGCGAAGGAGTCAGCGCTCAAGGTCATCTCGCCTCTGGCGAGGGGCAGGAGTAGGTCCGTCAGACCTCCGCCAGAGGCGGTTGCTTGGGTGAAGGTGCGTTACCGGTCCACGGGAGCGCTGCGGATCTGAGGCCCGCCCCAACCGGCGATGACGGAGTTCATCACCGACACACCTGCCGGACCGACGCCGCTACCAGACGATCACGACGGCTCGACGCAGCCGCCCTGCACCAGACGGAAGGCGTCAAGGGCCTTTTCCTTGATCCTTGACTAGTTTAATTTTGAACAGGCAAGGACGTCCGAAGCAGAGACACCAAGGAGGCAGCCGTGCGAACGATCAAGCGAACCGCCAGGCTGGCGCTCGGCGCGACGGCCGGCGCGGCACTCGCACTGTCCAGCACCACCCCGGCCCAGGCGAGCACATGGGAACTGAAGCACTCCCACCAGAAGATATGTGTGCAAGCCAACTACAGCCACCGCACCTACCTCATTGCCGCGGTCGTCGGAAGCTGGTCCACGACCATCCACATGGGGATGAAGAACCTGCCCCCCGGCTCGACCGACGAGAGCGCGCCGATCCCACCCGGATCCAACTACACCGACCCGGAGGACGGATCCACCACGATCAACGGCTGGATCGGGCTGACGTTCCCGCCGCTACCGGCCGGGACGTACGAGTCGCGGTTAACCGCCTCGGACGGCACGCGGACCGAGTCCAACCCCGTCACCATCAACGTCAAGGCCTGGTGCTAGCCATGATCGACGCCACGTGATCCCTGGCGGAGCAGGCGGGAGTGTCCGGAACCGGCACGCGAGCCACGAACCGGACACTCCCGACCGCCCGCGATGATAGAGGCATGGCAGACGACAGAACCCGGTGGGACCTGCACGTGGAGCTGTACGCCACCGAGGAGCAGGCGCGGGAGATCAAGGAGCAGGTGCAGCGCCTGCTGTGCCCCGACCCCGGCCATCGTCCGCCGTGTGCGATCCCCTGGTCCACCAACCTCTACGAAGCCGAGGGCGAGGACACGGCCGGCCTGGAAGAGCAGTACCTGATCGAGCACGGCGACGACTCCCGCAGCTGAAACAGCCCACGCGGCCGGGGAACGTCATCCCGGGCCGCCGCCGAAGCTGATCTCATTGCCCTCCGCGTCGCGGTAGATCACCTTGGTCACGCTCTCGTACGTCTCGCGCCCGGCCGGCTCGATGCCGCGCCGGGCGATCTCGGCGACCCGCCCCTCCACGTCGTCGACGAACTGCAGCACCAACGCGTTCCCCGCCCGCTCCGGGTCCTGGATGATGTAGATGTAGCGGTTCTCGGCCGTCTCCCAGACCGCCTCGATGTCGTTCGGCAGGAACGAGGGCGGCCCGCCGAAAAGCCGCTCATACCACGGCAGCGCCGCCGCGTAGTCGGTGACGGGGATGCCGGCGAAGAGGTACTGCCCCATGTCGTCCTCCATAGGCACGGTCGATGTGTCACCGATACCGACCCCGCAGGCGCCCAAAACTCATCGCCGCCCGGCGGCACCAACGGCGACCGCCGCCACCTCACCCACCATGAGCTTTCTGGACAGCCTGCCACGAGTCACCCGTGAACGTCGGTGCGGTGCCGTGCACGGTCGCGCGTCGGGCCGGCCGCGCGGCCGGGTCAGCCGGGCGTCACCAGGCCGGCCTCGTAGGCGGCGATGACGAGCTGGGAGCGGTCGCGAGCGTGCACCTTCGCCAGCAGCCGACCGATGTGGGTCTTGACGGTGGCGGGGCTGAGGTGCAGTTGCGCGCAGATCTCGGCGTTGGACAGCCCGCGCGCGATCAGGGTGAGCACCTCGCGTTCCCGGTCGGTGACCCCGTCCAGGCTCGGCGCGAACGGCGGCGTCGCCGGGCGCCGGGCGAACTCGGCGATCAACCGGCGGGTGACCGTGGGGGCGAGCAGCGCTTCTCCGGCGGCGACCACCCGGATCGCGGTGAGCAGGCCGTCCGGCGGGGTGTCCTTGAGGAGGAACCCGCTGGCGCCTGCGCGCAACCCCGCGTAGACGTAGGCGTCCAGGTCGAATGTTGTGAGGATGAGCACCCGCACGCTGGCCGTCTCCGGCGCCGCGCAGATGCGGCGGGTGGCTTCGATGCCATCCATCTCCGGCATCCGCACGTCCATCAGCACGACGTCCGGACGCTCGCGCGAGGCCAGCTCCACGGCCGCGGCGCCGGTGCCGGCCTCGCCGATAACCGTGATTCCAGGTACGGCGTCGATCAGTGCCCGGAAGCTGCCGCGCAGCAACGCCTGGTCGTCGACGACGAGCACCCGAATCGGATCACTCACGCCCGGCTCCCATGGCTTCACGGACGGCTTCGTCGACGGGCGCGTAGGGGATGCTGGCGCGGACCGCGAATCCGCCCTGGGGCCGAGGACCCGCGGTGAGCACGCCGCCGTACGTGGCGACCCGCTCCCGCATGCCTATGAGACCATGCCCGTCACCGGAAACGCCGGACACCCGCGGGGCGCCGCGCCCGTCATCGGTGATCTCGATCTCTACCGAGGGCGCGCGGCCGCTGATCACGACGTGACACGTCGCCGGCGCCGCGTGCCTGACCACGTTGGTGAGGGCCTCCTGCACGATGCGGTAGACCGTGAGCCCGACGCTGTCCGGCAGCCGCTCCACGTCGTGCACGTCGAGGTCGACGAGCACATCTGCGGCCGCAACCTGATCGGCCAGCGAGGACAGCCCGCCGATGCCGGGAATGGGCCCCAGCGTGGCCGACATGTCGTCGGTGCCGGAGTCTGTGTCGGACCGCATCACGTGAAGCATCCGGCGCATCTCGATGAGCGCGCCGCGGCTCGCCGCCTCGATGACCCGCAACGTGTCGTCGGCCTTGTCCGGGCGGAGCCGCTGCAGGTAGCCGGCAGTCCCGGCCTTGACAGCGATCAGGCTCATGCTGTGCGCGACGATGTCGTGCAGATCTCGGGCGATCCGCAGCCGCTCCTCGACCACCGCCCGGTCCGCGAGCTGGTGGGCGGTGCGAATCGCTTGGGCCCGCCGCTCGTGCTGGCCGCGGGCGATGGTCCACACCGCCGCCAGCACGAGCCAGGTGCCGCCGATGGCGTAGTAAGGGCCCGGCGAGCCGGTGTAGGGATCCGGTGGCATCCCGGCGATCCTGAGCCCCAAACCGAGCCCGGTGGCGGCCATCGCCAGCAGCAGGGCGGTCACCGCGCGCCGGCGCGCAGGGGTGAGCGCCACCGTGTACAGCGTCATCGCGACGAGAAAAGGCCCGACGGCCATGCTCGTCGGCACGAGCATGATCGCGGTGCCGACCACCAGCCCGGCGGCGAACGCGGGGACCGGCCACACCCGGCGGACCGCGATCGGCACTGCCACCGCCGCCGAGACGAGCACCACGCTCATCAGGAACCCCGCAGACGGCGGGGCGTTCCGGGAGGTGAGGGCTTCGGGGACCACCCCGAGCAGGCCGAACAGCACGACGACGGCCACGTCGTAGCCGATCAGCGCCCGGTGACCGACCAGGCGGGCGAACACGCTGCGTGCCGTGCCCGTCCCGGGGGCCGGTGCCGAGCGCTTCCAGAACCGCATTGGGAAGCCGCCCATACAGCGTGACGGTAGCAGCGCGGCAGGTCCCCGGTCGTCCGACCGGAGTCCGTCATCCCCTGGTCTGACCCGAGCCCCGGTGCGAGCGGCGCCGTCCGCCCTGCGGCCGATGCGGAAATCGGATCCGTCTCCGACGCGGCGGGCGGCTGCGGTATCCGAGCCTGGAGCCCATGAGAACCCGAAGCCTGATCTCGGCCGGGATGGCGATCGCCCTCACGCTCCCGCTGGCCGCGGGGGGGGGGGGGGGGGGGGGGGGGGGAGCGGGGGGGGGGGGGGGGGGGGGGGGGGGGTGGGGGGGAGGGGGGGGGGGG
>NZ_JBVJHP010000039.1:18327-39807 GCF_055586745.1 Nonomuraea sp. NPDC049378 | reverse complement strand
GCGCGCCCCCCCCCCCCCGCCCGCCGCCGCCCCCCCCCCCCCCCCCCCCCCCCCCCCCCCCCCCCCCCCCCCCCCCCCCCCCCCCACCGCCTGGGCGCTGCGGCAGCCGCCGGTGCTGGTGTGGAAGGACTGCGGCGACGGGCTGAGTTGCGCCGACATGGTGGTGCCCGTGGACTGGGCGGACCCCGACGGGCCGACGACATCGGTCCACCTGGCCAAGCTGCCGGCCAGAGACCCCGCCCGCCGGGTCGGCCCGCTGGTCGTCAACCTCGGCGGCCCCGCAAGCACCGCCGCGGGGCTGCGGTTCAGGGACGACCCTCAATTCAACCCGGAGGGGGCCGCGCTGCTGCGGGAGCTGAGCCAGACCTTCGACGTCATCGCGATCGACCCGCGCGGGCTGGCCGAGTCGGCCAGCAGCCGGAGCCCCTCGGTGTCCTGTCCCGAACCGGCACCGCCGGTGACCGGCCTGGTCACGGCCCGTACGAAGCGCGACTGGGACGCGCACGCCGCCAAGATGAAGATGCACTACGCGAGCTGCCGCAAGATGGCCGGGCCGGTGTGGCACGGCCTGACGTCCTGGCAGGTCGCGCACGACCTCGACGCGTTGCGTGCCGCGCTCGGCCAGCGCACCCTACGCTACGCGGGCAACTCGTACGGAACGGTGTTCGGGCAGGCCTACCTGGAGCTGTTCCCGCGCCGGGTGGGGCGGATGTATCTCGACAGCATCGGTGACCACACCTCCGCCGACCTGGAGCCGTGGCTGGTCAACGCTGCGCGGGCCCAGGAACGTCAACTCACCCGGTTCCGCGACTGGTGCGCCGGCAGGCGCGACTGCGCCCTGCACGGCCACGACGCCGGCGAGGTCTTTGACGCGCTGCTCTCCCGGGCCCGCCGCGCGCCGCTGCCGGCCGCCAACGGCAGTCCGATAGTGACCGAGGGGCACTTGCTGGCCAGCGCGATTTTTGGGCTGAATCCGGGGAAATGGCCGGAGTTCGCCACCGCGCTGCGCAAGGCGCGCGACGGGAACGCCGCCGACTTCCTGACCGTGCTGGCGCCGCCCAAGGGGGACCTCGACGTGTCCGACGTGATGCACTGCAACGACCTCATGCCCGAGCCGCCCACATACCAGCGGTTCCAGGCGATCGAGGCTCGGCTGCGCGCGATCGCCCCCCGATTCGGGTGGATCGAGGGCCGCTACCAGGTGGGCTGGTGCTGGGGCCGCCCGACGTCGGGCGGCCCGTCGTGGGCGCCCCACCCGCTCCGGGTGGCGGCGAACGTCCCGCCGGTGCTGGTCGCGATCGGGGAGCTGGACAACAACACCAACCCGCTCGGGCAGGCGCACGTGGCTGCGCAGATCCCTGGTGCCCGAGTGCTGTGGCACGGCGACGGCCACTTCGCCTGGAGAGACAACGCATGCGTACGGCGGCATGCCAACGCATACCTGGCCACCGGGGTGCTGCCGCCGCGAGGGAAGCGCTGCCCGGCCGAGAAGATCCACCGGGTGGGAAAATGATCGAGATCTCCAACCTGACCAAGGTGTACGGGAGGACCCGCGCGGTCGACGGGCTGACCTTCACGGTCGAGCCGGGACATGTCACCGGCTTCCTCGGCCCGAACGGCGCCGGCAAGTCCACCACCATGCGGACGATCCTCGGCCTGGACCTGCCGACCTCCGGAACAGCGCTGATCAACGGGGTCCGCCGTGGCGCGCTGCGGCGCCCCATGCAGGAGGTCGGCGCGCTGCTCGAGGCGACCGAGGTGCACGGCGGTCGCAGCGCTCGCGACCACCTGCTGGCGCTGGCCTACGCCGGCGGCGTCGCTCCCGCGCGGGTGGGCGAGGTGCTCGACCAGGTCGGGCTGGCCGGGGTCGCCCGGAAGCGGATCGGCGGCTTCTCCCACGGCATGAAGCAGCGGCTCGGCGTGGCCGCCGCGCTGCTCGGCGACCCCGCCGTCCTCATCTTGGACGAGCCGCTCAATGCCTTGGACCCGGACGGAATCCGGTGGATCCGCGGCCTGCTGACCACCTTGGCCGGCCACGGGCGGACCGTCTTCGTCTCCAGCCACCTGATGACCGAGATGTCGTTGATCGCCGAGCGCATCGTCGTCATCGCGCGAGGCCGCCTGGTCGAGGACACCACGGTCGAGGAACTGCGCGCCCGGTTCCCCCACGAGGTGCTGGTCCGCTCCCCGGAGGCGGCCCGGCTGGCGGGCGTGCTGACCGCGGCCGGCGGCGCGGTGGATCCGCCGGACGGGGCCGCCGAGCTGCGCGTACGCGGGCTGACCACAGAGCAGATCGGCGACCTCGCGTTGCGCCACGGTTGCCCGCTGCACGAGCTGACCCCGCAGCACACCTCCCTCGAAGACGCCTTCATGGAGATCATCCGATGATCGACGCCATCGCCGCGGAGTGGGTGAAGCTCCGCTCGCTTCGCTCCACGTACGCTATCCTCGCCGTCTCATTGTCATGTGTCGTCATCTCTGCCTACGTCGCGCAAGCGATATCCGGATCCTGGGACCAAGGCTCGAACTTTGAGACGGTCGGCACCGGCCTGACCTACGCCGCCCCGGTCGGTTACGGGCTGCTCGGTCTGCTCGGCCTGCTCTCCGTCACCGCCGAGTACAACACCGGGATGATCCGGCTGAGCCTCACCACGGTGCGGCGGCGCGCAACGCTGCTGCTCGCCAAAGCCGTCGTGGTCGGCGCGGTCACGGTGGTCGCCGGCCAGACCCTCACCGTCGCGATGTACGCGACCGCCCAGCTGATCGTCGGCGACCGGACGATCGGTGCGCCCCTGGCCGAGCCGACCACGCTGCCGGAGCTGCTGGTCACCGGTGTGGGCATGGCCGTGGCCGCGCTCACCGGACTCGGCCTGGGCACCGTGCTGCGCTCCACCGCCGGGGCCATCGTCGGACTGTTCACGATCCTGTTTGGGTTGCCGCAGATCTCCCAATTCGCCCCGTCTCCCTGGTACGGGTGGCTGGAGTCGCTGACGCTGCCCGCGCTCGTCCGACAGCTCGCCAGCGTCCCCGACGCCGGCGAGTTCGGCCCGCTCGGCGCGCTGGTAGGGCTGGTCTGCTACGCGATCGTCCCGCTTGGCCTCGGCGTCGTCGCGATCATCCGGCGGGACGCCTGAGCCCGGTCTCCTCTGACCGGGGTGGCCGGTGACCGCCTGGACGAACGTGGGTGAGCCCTCGCCATTCAACTCGGCGTCGATCGGTCCCCGTCGAAGCTTCGTCTGCTATCGATTTCGACTGATCTATGCCACCTGACGCCAGGCGATCTTGGAAAAATGGTGACGAACGATCAAAAGGCCGCCTCCCGATATTCGAGAACGACCTCTTGGCTGGTGAAACTCTGTGGGGCTACCAGGACTTGAACCTGGGACCTCTTCCTTATCAGGGAAGCGCTCTAACCGTCTGAGCTATAGCCCCGTGCACACCGAACGTTATCGCATCCGGCGATCGGAGGCGAACCGGTTGTTCGGTCGAGAAGAGCTTACCGTGTCCGGCGTGCTGCTCGCGCCGTGCCGGCGAAGGGCACGGCGCGAGCCCACGGGCTATTCGGCCTCGCTGAAGGTCACCTCGACGCCCCCGACCAGGTCGGAGGCGACGTTGTAGATGACCGCCCCCAGCGTGGCCAGCGCCGTGATGAGCACGACGTTGACCGCTCCGATCAGGGCGGTGTAGCCGAGGATGCGTACGGGCTCGAACCAGGACGCGATGTCGATCGGGATCGAGTTCTGGCCCTGCTCACCCTGGCCGAGCTGGTTGACCAGGTCGACGATCGAGTCGAACACCCCCAGAGCGGAGAGCACGCCGTAGAGCACGGCCACCGCCACGAACAGCACCACGAAGCAGACCAGGGACACCACGAAGCTGAACTTCATGGCCGACCACGGTTCGACGCGCCGCAGGACCAGATGGGCCTTGCGGGGGAGCCGCGCCCCCGCGCCGCTCGACTTCTTCTTGGGCAGCTCGACCGCGGGCGGCGGAGCCTCCGTGGCCAGCGACGGGCGGATGCGGACGGTGTCGTTGCCCTCCGGCTGCTGCGGCGCCTGCGGCTGCGGAGGTGGCGGTGCGGGCTTGGAGTCGTCTTTGGCCGGGAAGGGCCTGCCCTGCGCGGGCGAGGTGTCCCGGCTTTCGTCGAAGGTCTCTTTCTCTGCGGGCCGCTTCGGTTGCTGTCCGTTACCCGAAGCCGCCTTTGTTCTGGCGGAGCCACCTTGGGCGCTCATGACTATTCTCCTCCCCCGACTTCCTCACTCTCCATCGGAGTCTCCATGGACTCCGCGTTCCGGGCGAGGGCCACCACGCTGTCGCCTTCAGCGAGATTCATCAATCGCACTCCCATGGTCTGACGGCCGGACTGTTTGATCTCACCGGCACTCGTCCGGATCACCCCGCCGGCTGACGTGATCGCGAAGACCTCGTCCTCTGGGTTGACCATGACGGCTCCGACCAGCTTGCCACGGGAGGATACGATTTTCGCAGTAAGCACGCCTCGACCGCCACGTCCTTGAACTGGATATTGCTCCACTGGCGTCCGTTTTGCGTACCCAGCCTTCGTGGCGATAAGCACGTGTTGACCGTCGGCGATGCGATTCATGGCAAGAAGTTCGTCACCTTCGAGGAACCTCATCCCGATGACCCCACTGGTCGCCCGGCCCATGGGCCGCAGCGCGTCGTCGGAAGCGGTGAACCGGATCGACTGCGCCCCCTTGGAGACGAGCAGCAGATCGTCTTCCTCGGAGACCAGGCGTGCCCCGATGACCTCGTCGTCGTCGCGCAGGTTGATCGCGATCAGACCGCCGGACCTGGGGGAGTCGTACTCGGCCAGGCGCGTCTTCTTGACCAGCCCGCTGCGGGTGGCGAGGACCAGGTAGGGGGCGACGTTGTAGTCACGCAGGTCGAGGACCTCCATGACGGTCTCGTCGGGCTGCATGGCCAGGAGGTTGGCCAGGTGCATGCCGCGGGCGTCGCGGCCGGCGTCGGGAAGTTCGTACGCCTTGACCCGGTAGACCCGGCCCTTGTTCGTGAAGAACAGCAGCCAGTGGTGCGTCGTGGTGACGAAGAAGTGGTCGACGATGTCGTCCTGGCGCAGCTGCGCGCCGCGTACACCCTTGCCTCCGCGCTTCTGGGCGCGGTAGAGGTCGGTACGGGTGCGCTTGGCGTAGCCGCCCCGGGTGATCGTGACGACGATCTCCTCTTCGGCGATCAGGTCTTCGATCGACATGTCGCCGTCGTAGGCGATGATCTCGGTCTTGCGGTCGTCGCCGTAGCGGCCGACCAGCTCGGCCAGCTCGTCGTTGACGATCTCGCGCTGGCGGGCCTCGCTGGCGAGGATCGCGTTGTACTCGGCGATCTGCGTCATCAGGGAGTCGTACTCGTCCTGGATCGACTGCCGTTCCAGGGCGGCCAGCTTGCGCAGCTGCATGTCGAGGATGGCCTGCGCCTGGATCTCGTCGATCCCCAGCAGCCCCATGAGGCCCTGCTGGGCGGCCGAGGCGGACTCCGAGGCCCGGATGAGGGCGATGACCTCGTCGAGCCGGTTGAGCGCCGCCAGCAGGCCGCGCAGGATGTGGGCGCGCTCTTCGGCCTTGCGCAGGAGGTAGCGGGTCCTGCGGACGATGACCTCGATCTGGTGGGCCACGTAGTGCCGGATGAACTGGTCGAGCCTGAGCGTGCGCGGCACGCCGTCGACCAGGGCCAGCATGTTGGCGCCGAAGGTGTCCTGGAGCTGGGTGTGCTTGTAGAGGTTGTTGAGCACGACCTTGGCGACCGCGTCGCGCTTGAGCACGATCACCAGGCGCTGCCCGACCCGCGAGGAGCTCTCGTCGCGTACGTCGGCGATGCCGGTCAGCTTGCCCTCGCGCACCAGCTCGGCGATCTTCAGCGCCAGGTTGTCGGGGTTGACCTGGTAGGGCAGCTCGGTGACGACGAGCGCCTGCCGCCCCTTGTCCTCCTCGACCTCGACCACGGCCCGCATGGTGATCGAGCCGCGCCCGGTGCGGTAGGCGTCTTCGATGCCGCGCCGGCCCACGATCAGCGCGCTGGTGGGGAAGTCGGGCCCCTTGACCAGCCTGATCGAGGCTTCGAGCAGCTCTTCGTCGCTCGCCTCCGGGTTTTCCAGCGCCCACTTGACCGCCGAGGCGACCTCGCGCAGGTTGTGCGGCGGGATGTTGGTGGCCATGCCGACGGCGATGCCGCCCGAGCCGTTGACCAGCAGCTGCGGGAAACGCGCCGGCAGGACGTCGGGCTCCTGTGACTTTCCGTCGTAGTTGGGCCGGAAGTCGACGGTCTCCTTGTCGATGTCGCGCAGCATCTCCATGGCGATGGGCGCGAGCTTGCACTCGGTGTAACGCATCGCCGCCGCCGGGTCGTTGCCCGGCGAGCCGAAGTTGCCCTGCCCGTCGACCAGCGGGTAGCGCAGCGACCACGGCTGCGCCAGGCGCACCAGCGCGTCGTAGATCGAGGTGTCGCCGTGGGGGTGGTAGGTGCCCATCACGTCGCCGACGACGCGGGCGCACTTGAAGTAACCGCGGTCGGGACGGTAGCCACCGTCGTACATCGCGTAGAGCACGCGGCGGTGCACCGGTTTGAGCCCGTCGCGCACGTCCGGCAGCGCCCTGGACACGATGACGGACATCGCATAGTCCATGTAACTGCGCTGCATCTCGGACTGGATGTCCACAGGCTCGATGCGGTCAGCCGGGGGAGTGGTGTTCACGTCCGTCACAGGTTGAGGTCCTTCTTCATGGAACGGCGAGCCAGGTCCTGCGGCTCACCGCGAATAGCCGAATCTGCACCCACGGCCGGTCGCTCAGACGTCGAGGAAACGGACATCGCGAGCGTTGCGGATGATGAAGTCGCGCCTGGCCTCGACGTCCTCGCCCATGAGCACGCTGAACAGGTCGTCGGCCTGGGCCGCGTCGTCGAGCGTGACCAGGCGCAGGAGCCGGGTCTCCGGGTTCATCGTGGTCTCCCAGAGCTGGGCCGCGTTCATCTCGCCCAGGCCCTTGAAGCGTTGTACGTTGTCGCGCGGCCGGGGGTCGGGCTTGCCGTTGGCGATGCCTTCGGCGATGACCGCGTCGCGCTCGGGGTCGGAGTAGGCGTAGGAGGCGTCCTCCCCCTTGCGGTCCCATTTGATCTTGTAGAGGGGCGGGCAGGACAGGTAGACGTGCCCCGCCTCGATCAGCGGCCTCATGAACCTGAACAGCAGCGTCAGCAGCAGCGTGTTGATGTGCTGGCCGTCGACGTCGGCGTCGGCCATCAGGATGACCTTGTGGTAGCGCAGCTTGGTGATGTCGAACTCGTCGTGGACGCCGGTGCCGAGCGCGGTGATCAGCGCCTGGACCTCGTTGTTCTTCAGGACCTTGTCGATCCGCGCCTTCTCGACGTTGAGGATCTTGCCGCGGATGGGCAGGATCGCCTGGAAGCGCGAGTCGCGGCCGCCCTTGGCGGAGCCGCCGGCCGAGTCGCCCTCGACGATGAACAACTCGCACCGTTCCGGGTCGTTCCACTGGCAGTCGGCCAGCTTGCCCGGCAGGCCGCTGCCCGACTCGAGCAGTGACTTGCGCCTGGTGAGGTCGCGGGCCTGGCGGGCCGCGAGGCGGGCGCGGGAGGCCTGCAGCGACTTGTTGATGATGTCCTTGGCCTCGCCGGGGTTGCGTTCGAGCCAGTCGCGCAGGTGGTCGTTGCACGCCTTCTGGACGAACGACTTGGCCTCGGTGTTGCCGAGCTTGGTCTTGGTCTGGCCCTCGAACTGCGGGTCGGAGAGCTTGACGGAGATGATCGCGGTCAGGCCCTCGCGGACGTCCTCACCGGAGAGGTTGTCGTCTTTGCCCTCTTTGAGGAACTTCTGCTCGCGGGCGTAACGGTTGACGATCGACGTCAGCGCCGCCCGGAAGCCCTCCTCGTGGGTGCCGCCCTCGGCCGTGTTGATCGTGTTGGCGAAGGTGTAGACCGACTCGGAGTAGGAGTTGTTCCACTGCATGGCGATCTCGACCGCGATGCCGTCGCCCTCCTCCTCGAAGGAGATGATCGACGCGTGCGCCGGCTCCTTCTTGGTGTTGAGGTGCTTGACGAAGTCGGCCAGGCCGCCCTCGTAGAGGTAGGTGACCTTGCGCGGCTCGCCGTTGATGTACTCGGGGCGCTCGTCGGTCAGCGTGATCGTCAGGCCCTTGTTGAGGAAGGCCATCTCCTGGAAGCGCCGCGAGAGCGTCTCGTAGTTCCACGTCGTGGTCTCGAAGACGTCGGCGTCGGGCCAGAACGTGATCGTGGTGCCGGTCTCGTCGGTCGCCTCGCCCTTGGCCAGCGGCGCCGTGGGCTTGGACATGTCGAA
This sequence comes from Nonomuraea sp. NPDC049378, assembly GCF_055586745.1. Classification (NCBI taxonomy): domain Bacteria; kingdom Bacillati; phylum Actinomycetota; class Actinomycetes; order Streptosporangiales; family Streptosporangiaceae; genus Nonomuraea; species Nonomuraea sp. NPDC049378. The sequence continues at coordinate 31,469 of NZ_JBVJHP010000039.1, read as the reverse complement.
GCGCACGCGCCAGTAGTGGCCGTTCTGCTTGACCTCGACGTCCATCGCGGTGGACAGCGCGTTGACGACGGCCGAGCCGACGCCGTGCAGGCCGCCCGAGACGGCGTAGGCCTGGCTGTCGAACTTGCCGCCCGCGTGCAGCGTGGTGAGCACGACCTCGACCGCCGAGCGCTTCTCCACAGGATGAATGCCGGTGGGGATGCCGCGACCGTCGTCGACCACGCGCACACCGTTGTCGGCGAGCAGTGTGATGTCGATCCTGCTGGCGAACCCGGCAAGGGCCTCGTCCACCGCGTTGTCCACGATCTCGTAGACCAGGTGGTGCAGACCTCGCTCCCCGGTGGAGCCGATATACATACCCGGGCGCTTGCGAACCGCCTCAAGCCCTTCGAGTACGGTGATTGAGCTAGCGTCGTAGGACAACTGCGAAATCCTCCTGCCGCGGACACGCGGCGGGGGTCGCCATGAATGTCACAAGCTGCCCCTGCCGTGCCCGTCACCGTCGTGAGTGCCCCGATGCGCGGTCACCCAGGGGAGTCGGCTTGCTGCCGGGGTGACACGCAAGCGGACGTGTCCGGAATCCTTTTTCATTCTACCGCCTCCGGAGCCTCAAGGTGGCAATGAACGCGCCTGTGATGCCCGCTAGCTCGTTCGGCCCCCCGGGCCGCATCCCCCCTCCGGATAGGGGGGCTTATCGCGTCTGTGGCTTTCTGATCGCCCTTGGCCCCTATCCACAACGTCCGGGCACGCGTCGCACGCGGCTATCCATAAGTGTCGCCGGGACCCCGACTTCCGGTCACCCGCAATCCACCTGACGGGCGCGGTGCGTTCTGCGGCCCCCTGACCTTGACCTTCGTCACCGTGCCGTCGCCGAGCTCCTCGTTGAGCCTGCGTACGAGGGTGCGCGCGAGCAGCCGCACCTGCGTGGCCCAGGCCGTCGAGTCGGCCGCGATCAGCACCTCACCGTCGTCGAACGACTCGGGTCTGGTGTGGGCGGCCAGGTCGGGGCCCACGATGTCGGCCCAGCGCCCGAACACCGCGCCGACGGCCGCCGGGCGTTCCCAGCCGCGGTCGGCGAGCAGGTCGGCGATGGCACGACCGAAAAGCTGGGGGTCACCGCCCTCACGGCGCGGCCCCGCCGCCCTGCGCCTGGGCTCGCGCCGGGGGAGCTGGCCGCGTTTGGCCGCGTCGGCCTTGGCCTGGGCGAGCTTCTCCCTGGCCATCGCGGCGCCCCTGGCGGTGGCGTTCTCGTCAGCGGACACGGGTCACGCCCCCCTCGGCGACGTCGTATCTGCCTCCTGACAGCTCCTTGGGCACGTCGTCGGGCACGGCTGCCGTGATGAGCACCTGCTCGGCCGGCGCGACGATCTCGGCGAGGCGGCGCCTGCGCTGGGTGTCGAGCTCGGCGAACACGTCGTCGAGGATCAGCACGGGATCGCCGCCGTCGGCACGCAGCAGGTCGTAGGCGGCCAGCCGCAGCGCCAGCGCGAACGACCAGGACTCCCCGTGGCTGGCGTAGCCACGGGCGGGCAGGTCGCCGAGGCCGAGGATCAGGTCGTCGCGGTGAGGGCCGACGAGTGTGACTCCTCGTTCCAGCTCGGACTGGCGCACCTCGAGCAGGCGCTCGCGGATGCGCTCCTCAAGGGTTTTCCCCAGGTCTGTGGATAACGTCTGTGCAGCGGAAGATCCCCGCTCACCGGCGTCTTCGAGCAGTCCGCCGCCCTCACCGTCATCCCCACCTGTGGACAACGTGCTGCGATAGGCCAGCGTCGCCGGCGCGCTGGCGGGGGCGAGCGCGGCGTAGGCCCCCGCGACCAGCGGGCGCAGCGCCTCGACGAGCTCGAGCCTGGCCCGCAACAGCTCGGCGCCGTGCCTGGCGAGGTGGGCGTCCCACACCTCCAGCGTGCTCAGCACGTCGCCCGCGCCGGCCGCGGCGAACCCGGTGTCGCTCTCCGCCCTCCTGGCGCTCCTGCTGCCTCTGCGGGCCTGCGCGGCCGTACGGAGCAGGGCTCCGCGCTGCTTGAGCACCCGGTCGTAGTCGGCGCGCACACCGGCGAACCTGGGAGCTCTGGCCACCAGCAGCTCGTCGAGGAACCGGCGGCGCTCCGACGGGTCGCCCTTGGACAGCGACAGGTCCTCGGGGGCGAACAACACGGTGCGCAGCAGGCCCACGACGTCGCGCGCCCTCGGCACGGGCGAGCGGTTGAGCCTGGCACGGTTGGCACGGCCCGGGTTGATCTCCAGCTCGATGAGCGCCCGCCGGTCGTCGCGCTGCACGGCGCAGCGTATGACCGCCCGCGTGGCGCCCTGCCGGACGAGGGGCGCGTCGCCGGCCACCCGGTGGCTGGAGTGCGTCGCGACGTAGCCGAGGGCCTCGACCAGGTTGGTCTTGCCCTGGCCGTTGGGCCCGACGAACGCCGTGACGCCCGGCTCCAGGCCGAGCTCCACGGACGCGTAGGACCGGAAGTCGGTCAGCGAGAGGTGGGCGACATGCACCCCACGAAGGTTAGTGGGCCACGCGCGCCCCCGGGGTCACCGGCTCGCGAAAGGCGGGCGGGGGCCGTGACGGCTAGCGTTCGCTCTCGCGGGGCGGCGTGACGTCGGCGCCCGGCGCGTCGGCGCCCTTGTCGGTGCTGCCCTCCGCCGCGGTGGTCGCGTGCCCGCCGAACTGGTTGCGCAGCGCCGCGACGACCTTCATCGCGGGGGAGTCGTCCTGGCGCGAGGCGAACCTGGCGTAGAGCGCGGCGGTGATGACCGGCAGCGGGACGGCGTGGTCGACGGCCGCCTGCACCGTCCACCGGCCTTCGCCGGAGTCTTGCGCGTAGCCGCGGAGCTGGTCGAGATGCTCGTCGTCGTCGAGCGCGCGCACCATCAGGTCGAGCAGCCAGGAGCGGATCACGGTGCCGGTGCGCCAGCTGCTGAAGGAGCCCTTGACGTCTTTGACGACGTCGGAGGCCTCGAGCAGCTCCCAGCCCTCCGCGAACGCCTGCATCATGCCGTATTCGATGCCGTTGTGGACCATCTTCGCGAAGTGCCCGGCGCCGACGTCGCCGGCGTGCACGAAGCCGTCCTCGCCCTCGGGCTTGAGCGTGTCGAAGATCGGCATCAGCCGCTCGACGTGGGCGGAGTCGCCGCCGCACATGAGCGCGTAGCCGTTCTCCAGGCCCCAGACACCGCCGCTCACGCCGCAGTCGACGAACCCGATGCCCTTCTCCGCCAGCTCGCCGGCGTGCTTCTGGTCGTCGCCGTAGTGGGAGTTTCCGCCGTCGACGACGATGTCGCCCTCGTCCAGCAGCTCGCCGAGATCGTCGATCGTGGACTGGGTGGGCTTGCCCGCGGGCACCATCACCCAGACGGCGCGGGGCGCTCGCAGGCGCTCGGCCAGCTCTTTCAGGCTGCCCACGTCGCTGATCGCCGGGTCACGGTCGTAGCCGACGACCTCATGGCCGCCGCGGCGCAGCCGCTCGGCCATGTTGCCGCCCATCTTGCCCAGTCCGACCATGCCGATCTGCATGTTGTTCTACCCCCTAGTCAGGCTTCCATCATCCCCGAAGGCCGGGTCAGCCTGACAGGCGGATGGGCATGATCAGGTAGCGATAGTCCGCCGCGGCCGCGTCGTCCACAGGCTTGCCACCGGTGAGGATAGCGGGCTTCGTCGAGGTGGTCATCTGCAGCCGGGCCACGTCGGAGTCGATGGCGCCCAGCCCTTCCAGCAGGAACTGGTGGTTGAAGGCGATGTTCATCTCCTCGCCCTCGTAGTCGACGGGCAGCGCCTCGACGGCCTGCGCCTCGTCGCCGCTGCCCGCCTCCAGCACGACCTCGCCGCTCCTGAACGCCAGGCGTACGGGGGTGTTGCGCTCGGCGACCAGGGCCACGCGCTTGACCGCCTCGACGAACGGGCCTGTGGACAGCTCGGCGCGGGCGGAGAACTCGGTGGGCAGGAGCGAACGGTATTTGGGGAACTCGGGGTCGAGCAGCCGGGTCGTGGTGCGCCGCCCGGCGCTGGAGAAGCCGATCATGCCTTCGCCGGTGCCTCCGGCGGAGCTGAGCGCGACCTCCACCTCGGCACCGGTCGCGCCGAGCGCCTTGGCGGTGTCGGCGAGCGTCTTGCCTGGGATCATCGCGATGGCGGAGAAGTCGGGCTGCCCCGGCTGCCACTTCAGCTCGCGTACGGCCAGCCGGTAGCGGTCGGTCGCGGCGAGGGTCACCGTGTCGCCCTCGATCTCCATGCGCACGCCTGTGAGCATCGGCAGCGTGTCGTCCCGGCCCGCGGCGACGGCGACCTGGCCGACGGCCGAGGCGAACACGTCGCTGCCGACGCGGCCCGCGGCCGGCGGCATGGCGGGGAGCGACGGGTAGTCCTCCACAGGCATGGTCAACAGGGTGAATCGCGCGCTGCCGCACGTGACGACCGCCTTGGCGCCGTCCACCACGAAATCCACAGGCTGTGCGGGAAGCGACCGGGTGATCTCGGCGAGCAGCTTGCCCGAGACGAGCACGACCCCCGGCTCGCCGGTGTGGACCTCGAGCGTCACCTCGGCGGAGACCTCGTAGTCGAATCCGGAGAGCTTGAGCTGCTGCTCGTCGGTGACCTCGAGGCGCATGCCGGCGAGCACGGGCACCGACGGCCGCGCCGGGAGACTGCGTGCCGTCCATGCCACCGCCTCAGCGAGGACGTCTCGCTCGATTCGGAACATCACGGTGATCAGCCTCCTGGGTTCGTCGTTGCTTCAAGGATCTCAAGGATCCACCCTCCCGGACTCGCGCTCCGGGAGAACCCCTCTATGGGTCTTTGAGTTTCTTAGTAAGAGAGATAGGAGGTCATCACACTAGGGGCTGTGGATCCTGTGGACAACCAGCGTCTTGGCAGGTCAACGGCCATATTTTCATCCACTGCCGCTGTGGGTGACGCCTGGGGAGAACTTCCGCGCCTGGGGACAGAGATTCTTCGCCCACAGGCCGTCCCCAGATCTTGGTGCCTTCATCCACGGCCGGACCGGGGTTATCCACGAGGTTTCCACAGGTTATCCACGGGGTATTAGGGGCCCTTCTGGAGCCCCAGATCCGTTGTTCACAGTCTGTCCACACACTGTCCACTGGTAGTCCCCAGGTTCTCCCCAGGATGTCCCCACCGTTGTCCCCAACCATTGTGGACGGATTTTTCCCAGCATTGTTGGGCGAACGGCGAGTGAATTTTTGCGTTTCCGCTGGTCCACAGTGTTTTCCACAGGCTGTGTATGAACTCAAGATCCACGGGGTGTCTGCTTGATCCGCATTGTCAACTCGTTGACCTGGTTGTACATCGACCTTCGCTCAGCGATGAGCGAGCGGATCTTGCGCTCGGCGTGCATCACGGTGGTGTGGTCGCGTCCCCCGAACTGCTGGCCGATCTTCGGCAGCGACAGCTCGGTCAGCTCGCGGGCGAGATACATGGCGATCTGCCTGGCGTTGACGAGCGCCCGGCTGCGGGAGGTGCCGCACAGGTCGTCGATGCTGATGCCGAAGTACTGGGCGGTCTCGCTCATGATCGCCGCGATGGTGATCTCGGTGTCGGACTCCGAGGTGATGAGGTCCTTCAACACCACCTCGGCGAGCTGCAGGTCGACGCCCTGCCGGTTGAGGCTGGCGAACGCGGTGACCCTGATCAGGGCGCCTTCCAGCTCGCGGATGTTGGTGGAGATGCGGCTCGCGATGTATTCGAGCACCTCGGGCGGCGCGGCCAGCCCTTCCTGGATGGCCTTCTTCCTGAGGATGGCGATCCGCGTCTCCAGCTCGGGCGGCTGCACGTCGGTGATCAGGCCCCACTCGAACCGGTTGCGCAGCCGGTCCTCCAGCGTGATCAGCTGCTTCGGCGCCCGGTCGCTGGAGATGACGATCTGCTTGTTGGCGTTGTGGAGCGTGTTGAAGGTGTGGAAGAACTCCTCCTGCGTCTGCTCCTTGCCCTCCAGGAACTGGATGTCGTCCACAAGCAGGATGTCGATCGCGCGGTAGCGGCCGCGGAACCCGTCGGCCTTGTGGTCGCGGATGCTGTTGATGAAGTCGTTGGTGAACTCCTCCGAGCTCACGTACCTGACCCGCGCTCCGTCGTACAAGCTCTGGGCGTAGTGCCCGATCGCGTGCAGCAGATGCGTCTTCCCCAGCCCCGAATCGCCGTAGATGAAGAGAGGGTTGTACGCCTTCGCGGGGGATTCGGCCACCGCCACGGCCGCCGCGTGGGCGAACCGGTTGCTGGCGCCGATGACGAATGTCTCGAATGTGTATTTCTGGTTGAGACGGGCTGGTTCGCTGGGCTTGTTGCTCTTGGCCTCCCAGCGGTTCGGCGCCGGCTCGGGGCTCTTTTCCACAGGTGGTGTGTACGGCTGCGCCTGTTCAAAAGAGAAGCTCTGCTGTGGATATTCGGTGGATATCTGGGGCGGCTCGGGCTGTGGAGAATAGAACTGTGGAGGCTCGGAAGCCTGGTTGTGCTGCGGTTGCGCAGGCTGTGCATAACGCGGCTGACTCTCCACATCCTGGGGATAACTGTGAGTCACAGGCTGTTGATGAACGTCCCCGGGCGGCTGCTCAGGCGCCGTCGTGTCGATCATCACCGCCAGCCGCATCGTCCGGCCGAGCTCCTGCGACAGCGCGTGCGCGACGAGCGGGCGCAGCTTGCCCTCGATGAGGTCCTTGAGGAAGTCGTTGGGGACGCCGAGCACGATCGTGTCGTTGGCCAGGGCGATCGGACGCACCATCGACAGCCATGTGCGCTGCTGCACCGGCACGTTCTCATTGAGGAAGTTGGCCAAGGCCCTCGCCCATACCGTGCCGAGGTCGACAGCGTTCATGATGCGGCTCCCCCTCCTCCCTCTCGCGGCCCCCCGCGATCGTTATCCACATGGCGGGGCCGCCTCCGGCTCTCGGCGACCCCTTCGTCCACAGCGTGGCTGCCGGGCTTCTCGTCCCGGCCTCCACAGGCCCTCCACAGGAGATCCACAGGTTGTGCACAGCCTTGGAGCAGGCCCAGAAGGGCCGACAGTATCTATGTGCACAGCTGCGTTCAAGGCGTTGTCCACAGCGTAGTGGCACCTGGGTGCACATACTGTGGACGCCGGCGCGGCAGTGGAAAAGTCGCCTGTGGATTAGTGGACAACCGGTCTGGTTTGACCTGGGCCGCGCTTCCCCCGTAACGTACGACGGTCGGCTTGTCACGCGACGGCTATTTCGCGTGCCCTCGCTTTCCTGACAGGCCATCCTGTGTGTTAAGCGCCGTCGTGGCGCATCATCAAGCCTGGAGCCCACCCGTGAGCAAGCGTACTTTCCAGCCGAACAACCGTCGCCGCGCGAAGACCCACGGCTTCCGGCTGCGGATGCGCACCCGGGCCGGTCGCGCCATCCTCGCCGCTCGCCGCCGTAAGGGCCGCGAGAAGCTGTCGGCCTGATCGACCCGCGCCTGATAGTCGGCCCGCCGGTGCATCTCGCCGGCGGGCGTTAGGCGTATACGGTGCTGTCCCGTCAATCCCGCATGCGACGCGGGGACGAGTTCGAGGCGGCGGTACGGCGCGGCAAGCGCGCCGGCCGACCGACTCTAGTGGTGCATTTCACCATTTCCGGGGAGAACGAACCCCTGGTGGGTTTCGTGGTGAGCAAGGCCGTCGGTGACGCCGTGACGCGCAACAAGGTCAAGCGACGGCTCCGACACCTGATGCGGGACCGTCTTGACCGGCTGCCGCGAGGTAGCCTTCTGGTGGTACGCGCCAATCCACCGGCCGCGTCCGCGCGATTCGAGCAGCTGGCCGCCGAGCTCGACTCCGCACTGGAACGTTTGCTCAGGCGGCACGAGTCCTCGACGGGTGGACAGCAGAGATGACAGAGCAGCCGCAAGTGGTGGCGCCGAGCCCCGCCGCTCGGGCGCTCATCCTCCCCATCCGGTTCTACCGGGCCTTCATCGGCCCGATGCTCGGTCCGCGCTGCCGGTTCTATCCGTCGTGCAGCGCGTACGGACTCGAGGCGATCGCCGTGCACGGAGCATTGCGCGGCACGTGGCTGACTGTCCGGCGCATCGGGCGGTGCCACCCATTCCATCCCGGAGGTATTGACCCGGTGCCCCCACGCCCGGTCCGGTCCCACGAAACGCAAGGGAGATAGCTCGGTGGAGCTGTCCTGGCTGAGCTGGCTGTACCAAGCCGTAGCCCAAGTCATCATCTGGATCCATACTGCATTCAGCACGGTCCTCGACCCGGACAGCGGGCTGACCTGGGCGTTGACGATCATCACGCTGACCGTGTTCATGCGGATCCTGATCTTCCCGCTCTTCCTGAAGCAGATGCGATCTTCGCGGAAGATGCAGGAACTCGCCCCCAAGGTGCAGGAGCTGCGCAAGCGTTACAAGAACGACAAGCAGCGGATGAACCAGGAGGTCATGGCGCTCTACCAGGGCGCCGGAGCCAACCCCCTCGGCGGCTGCCTGCCGGTTGTCGCGCAGTTCCCCATCTTCATCTCCATGTTCACCGTGCTCCAGAAGATGGCCAACGGCGAGCCCGACTACGGCATGACGCAGGAGCTGGTCGACAGCGCGAGAAGCGCCCACATCTTCGGCGCCCCGCTGCCCGCCCACTTCTGGATGTCGGCCGAGCAGCTCGCGACGTTCCAGGCCGGCGCGGTGCAGACGAAGATCGTGCTGGGCATCTTCGTGGCGATCAGCTCGCTCACCACGTTCCTCACCGTGCGGCAGAGCGTCACCCGGTCCATGGCCCAGATGCCGGACAACCCCATGGCGCAGCAGCAGAAGATCCTGATGTACATCTCGCCGCTGTTCGCCATCTTCAGCCTCAACTTCCCCCTCGGCCTGATCCTCTACTGGGTCACCACCAACGTGTGGACGCTCGGCCAGCAGCACTGGTTCTACAGCCGGCACCCGATGCCGCAGTACGACGCCAAGGGCAACGTGATCCCCGTGCCGCCGAAGCAGGGTCTGATCGCGAAGATTCGCAAGACACCCCCTGAGGAGCAGGCGCCGCCGCCCCCGCCGGAGCCTAAGATCATCAGGCAACAGCCGAGCCGCCAGTCCCGCAGCAAGCGCACCGGCAGCAAGAAGTCGTGAACACGAAGGAGAGGCCGGCCATGACCGAGGCCGAGCAGGAAAAGGCTCCTGATCTCAGCGCGCTGGAGCAGGAAGGCGAGATCGCTGCCGACTACGTCGAGGGCCTTCTCGACATCGCCGACATCGACGGCGACATCGACATGGACGTCGAGGGCGACCGCGCCCTGGTATCCGTGGTCGGGCTCAAGGGCACGGAGCTGGTGGGGCCCGGGGGAGAGGTCCTCGAAGCGCTGCAGGAGCTGACCCGCCTGGCCGTGCACCGGCAGACCGGCGAGCGTTCCAGGTTGATGCTCGACGTGGCCGGCTACCGCGAGCGCCGCAGGGCGGAGCTGACCAAGCTCGGCACCGAGGTCGCCAACCAGGTCAGGGAACGCGGCGAGCCGAAGTCCCTGCACCCGATGACGCCGTTCGAGCGCAAGATCGTCCACGACGCCGTGGCGACCGCCGGGCTCCGCAGCGAGTCGGAGGGCGAGGAGCCTCAGCGGTACGTCGTGGTCCTGCCTGCTTGACACGTCCCAACCGGCCGCCTGCCCACCGCCTGAACGCGGGGCAGGCGGCCGTTCGCATGTTCAGCCATCGTGACCGGCCGCCACGCGGGCACCCACGTCGACGCGCTCGGCCGCGCGGGTCCCGCGGCTCGCGCGGCCCGGCGTCAGCCGCGAGACAGCCCGCTAGTCTTCCTCTGTGATCGCACATCTAGCCTTGGGTGGGGGACGAACTCCTGACGTCCTCGCTGTCCCGAGGGCGATCGGCGTCCGGCTTCGACCAAGCACCAAGAAAGGGCCACCGACCAGTGAGCGATGAGCTTCCGGAGCCGCCGGAGATAGCGCGTGACGTCTTCACCGGGGAGGCTTGGGGGCGTGCTAACACGTACGCCGAGCTGCTGGCGGGTCCTGGAGTCGTCCGCGGGCTGCTGGGCCCGCGGGAGGTGCCGCGGATCTGGGATCGCCACCTGCTCAACTGCGCGGTCGTGGCGGAGGTCGTGCCGCCTGACGTGCGCCTGGTGGACATCGGCTCCGGCGCCGGGCTGCCGGGGCTCGTGCTGGCGATCGTCCGTCCGGACATCACGGTCACGCTCCTGGAGCCGCTGCTTCGGCGTACCGTGTTCCTGCAGGAGTGCGTCGACACGCTCAAGCTCGGCAACGTCGAGGTGCTGCGCGGGCGGGCGGAGGAGCTGGCGGGCAAGCGCGAGTACGACATCGCCAGCGCTCGCGCGGTGGCCCCGCTCGAACGCCTCCTCCGATGGGCCATGCCGCTGCTGTGCGAAGGCGGCGAGCTGATCGCCATGAAGGGGGAGCGTGCCGCGGGCGAGCTCGCCGAAGCGGAGGCCGAATTGCGCGCCACCGGGGCCCGAACGGCTGAGCTCGTGACCGTCGGGCGCGGTAAGGTCGAGCCGCCTGCAACATTGGTTCGGGTGGTAGCGGGTCGCGCGCCGGAGCGAGCCGGGCGGCGACGAAGGAGGTGACGGTTGTGCCAGTCGCGTCAAGCGGTCTTGGCTGGCCGGACAGCCGTCCGTCCGAGAGTCCAACCGGAGTTGGCTGGCCCGAATTGGGCGTGTCGCGACAGCCAATTCCCGGCACCGGCACACCACTCGTTGAAAGGATGGCCATCGTGACCCAGACCCCCCTGAACCCCGGCGAATCGCCGTTGGTACGAGAGGCGCTCAGCTCAGTGGTTTCACGTGAAACATCCGCAACCCCCACGGCCGTCCAGTCCGGCGAGAGCCCCAATGGCGGCGACGGCAGCTGGCCTCGCCCGGCCAAGACGAGGGTGATCGCGGTGGCCAACCAGAAGGGCGGCGTGGGCAAGACCACCACCTCGGTCAACATCGCCGCCGCCCTGTCGATGCACGGCCAGCGAGTCCTCGTGGTCGATCTCGACCCTCAGGGCAACGCTTCCACCGCGCTGGCCACGGAGCACCGCGGCGACGTGCCTGATGTCTATCAGGTGCTTGTGGACGACCTGCCCATGGCCGACATCGTCAAGCAAGTGCCCGACATGCCCAACCTCTATTGCGCTCCGGCGACCATCGACCTGGCGGGTGCGGAGATCGAGCTGGTCTCCCTGGTGGCGAGGGAAGCCCGCCTCCGCCGCGCGCTGGCGGCCTACGACGCGATCGACCTCGACTACATCATCATCGACTGCCCGCCCTCCCTGGGGCTCCTGACCGTGAACGCCCTGGTGGCCGCCGACGAGGTCATGATCCCCATCCAGTGCGAATACTACGCGCTGGAAGGCCTCGGCCAGCTCCTGCGAAACGTTGACCTGATCAAGGCGCACCTCAACCCGACCCTCAACCTGTCGACGATCGTTCTCACGATGTACGACGGCCGCACCCGGCTGGCCTCGCAGGTGGCGGACGAGGTGCGGGCCCACTTCGGCGAAACGGTGCTCAACACGGTTATCCCGCGCAGCGTCCGCCTGTCGGAGGCGCCCAGCTACGGCCAGTCGGTCATGACGTACGATCCGGGGTCCAGCGGTGCGATGGCCTACAGTGACGCCGCCCGGGAGATCGCTCACCGCGCCACGGTCGCCTGACTTTCACGCCCTGCCGCAGGGCGTGGTCGCCGCGCCTCGACCGTCGTCCGAGCGCGCCACGCCCGTTCACGTACCCAGGTGCCGGCTGGGGCAGGGGAGAACCGTGAGATCGTGGGGGCGGTCATGAGTTGGGCAGATTTGTGATCGTCTCGGGGTAAATCCAACGGGACGGTGTGTGGCGAGCGGACACTCCGTCCGGCGCGCAACGGTAACCTCTCCAGGAGTGACCGGAATGGACCGGCTGGATGAGGAGACGCAGTGAGTCAGCAGCGGCGGGGATTGGGCAAGGGGCTCGGGGCGCTCATCCCGACCGGTCCCATCGTTGACGGCACGGGGGCGGTTCCGGCCCCGGCCAACGGGTCAACGGCGGAGACGGGCCCAAAGCCGGTCGCCGGGGCGTACTTCAAGGAGATCGCCTTGGAGGCGATCGTCCCCAACCCGCGCCAGCCCCGTGAGGTCTTCGACGGCGAACGCCTTGAGGAGCTTGCGAAGTCCATCCGCGAGGTGGGGCTCCTGCAGCCGATCGTGGTGCGGTCCGTCGGCGGCGGACAGTACGAGCTGATCATGGGGGAGCGGCGCTGGCGGGCGTGCAAGCAGGTCGGTCTCGACCCGGTCCCCGCGATCGTCCGCAACACGCAGGACACCGACCTCCTGCGGGACGCCCTCATCGAAAACCTTCAGCGTGAGCAGCTGAACCCGCTGGAAGAGGCCGCGGCATACCAGCAACTTCTTGACGACTTCCAGGCGACGCACGACCAGCTGGCACAGAAGGTCGGCCGCTCGCGTTCTCACATCACCAACACCCTCCGCCTGCTGAACCTCCCGCCCGAGATCCAGCCCAAGGTTGCCGCCGGTGTCATCAGTGCCGGCCATGCCCGAGCTCTGCTGGGGCTGAGCTCCGTGGAGGAGCAGATCCAGCTCGCGCAGCGGATCGTGGCGGAGCTCCTTTCGGTGCGGGCGGTCGAAGAGATCGTCGCCATGGGGAGCGCCCAGGCCGCCCAGAAGGCTCCCCGTGAACGCCAGGCCGCCAAGCCCACCGCCCCCGAGCTCACGCATCTCGCCGACCGCCTCTCCGACCATTTCGAGACCAAGGTCAAGGTCGATCTGGGACGCCGCAAGGGCCGCATCGTCGTGGAGTTCGCGACGATCGATGACCTTGAGCGCATCATCGACACCATGGTGCCTGAGGCCGTACGGGCAATGCGGGACGCGCAGGAGTGACCGACGGCTGTTTCACGTGAAACCACGCCGAGAGTAAGGCGCTGTTTCACGTGAAACACTCGTCCTCGCTTCACACGCCGGGGAGAGCGGGCAGGTCGTCGTCGCAACCCTCGACGGGAGATGGAAGCGCCGAGAGCGATGAACCGTCGCGGAGTCAAACGTGCGCAGCCCACGTACGTCCAGCCACCGCGATAATCCTCGACGCGGGGACGCGGGGACGCGGGGACGCGGGGACGCGGGGACGCGGGGACGCGGGGACGCGGGGACGCGGGGACGCGGGGACGCGGGGACGCGGGGACGCGGG
>NZ_JBVJHP010000039.1:0-18231 GCF_055586745.1 Nonomuraea sp. NPDC049378 | reverse complement strand
CGGGGGAAGGGCGTTGGTCTCGACGGTTCGGTGCGTGCGGCGGTTGGCAGTCGCCGTGCCCGCCGCGCGGGAGCGACGTTCGCGGCACTCGACGACTGCGCAGAGGCGGATCCAACTGAGTGACCGAAGTACACCCCCACGACGATGCGCCAGCGCGAGAGGCGGCGCTTGAGAGCCCGCTGCGGAGAAGGATCGCCCGGGCGGACCTCGTGGAAGCGAGGAGCTAGACGCGTGCTGCGGTGTTTCACGTGAAACAACGGTCTCGATGGATGTGCCAGGAACTCTGGCGGGCATCCTCCCCGCGTGTTTCACGTGAAACACGCGGGGAGTCACATGGCGGCCTTGCGGATGTCGTCGAGGAAGTCGTCGACGTGGTCGGGAGTCGTGTCGAAGGCGGTCATCCAGCGGACGACGCCGGTGGCCTCGTCCCAGTAGTGGAACCGGTAACGCTGCAGGAGTGTCGTGGCCACCGTCGGCGGCAAGGCTGCGAAGACGGCGTTGGACTGCACGGGATAGGCCAGCGACACGCCGGCGATGCCCTCCAGGCCGTCCGCCAGTCGCGTCGCCATCCGGTTGGCGTGATCAGCGTTCTGCCGCCACAGGTCATCCGTCAGGAGCGCCGACAGTTGGGCCGAGATGAAGCGCATCTTCGAGGCGAGCTGGAGCGACTGGCGGCGCAGGAAAGGCACGGCCTGGGTCAGCCCGGAGTCGAGCACCACCACGGCTTCGGCGGCCAGCGCACCGTTCTTGGTGCCGCCGAAGCTGAAGACGTCCACTCCCACGTCGGTGGTGATGGCTCTCAGTTCGCAGTCCAGGAAGGCGGCGGCGTTGGCGAGCCGTGCGCCGTCCACGTGAAGGCGGAGCCCGGCCTCGTGTGCCGTCTCCGCGAGGGCGGCGATCTCTTCGGCGGAGTAGGTGGTGCCGAGTTCCGTGCACTGGGAGATGGAGACGACGGCGGGCTGGGATTCGTGGTGGTTGCCGACACCGCCCAGGCGAGCCTTGATGTCGTCGGGTTGGAGCTTGCCCTGCGCGGTGGGGATCGTCATCAACTTCACGCCGAGCAGCCGCTCAGCTGCCCCTGCTTCGTGGGTGGCGATGTGGGCGCTGTCGGCGCAGAGAACGGCGTCGTAGCGGCCGAGCATCAGGGCGAGGCCGACCATGTTGGCGCCTGCTCCGTTGAGCACCGCGAAGCCTTCCGCGCCCGGTCCGAACACCTCCTTGATCCCCTCTTCGAAGGCCGCGGTCCAGCGGTCGCCGCCGTAGGCGGGCGCGTCTCCGTCGTTCGCGGCGGCCATGGCCGCCAGGATGTCCGGGTGCACGCCCGCGTGGTTGTCGCTGGCGAAGCTCTTGGGGTACGTGGAATCGATCAGCACACCGCAAGGCTACTTTCACAACCGACGCGGACCACCTCGGGGCAGGGGAGACGGGCGCCCGGCAAGCCGTCACGGGCCGGTTGCCGACGGGTTCTCCTGCCTGCCGCATGCCGGTGGCGAACGGGCTGGCGGCGCTGCCGTGGCTCGGCGGATCGCAGTGGCGGCGCCGTTGTGGGTGGAAGCGAGATCGGGAAGTGGCGACGCCGGTGCCGTCGGTACGTTTCAGGTTCCGGGCCGGACTCTAGGTACGGGAACAGGTCCGCGTAGGGAATAAGGGCGGGAGCGCGTCTTCGTGGGGGTTGAGCTCTGGGACGGACACCATGCGCGGGCGTGGGCCGAACTCCAGGCACGGGGTCCGTGCCCGCGTTGGGCCTGGGGAACGGTCCGGGCCCGAAGGGAGCGCGGGTCCGTGCCTTGGGTGGGCACGAACGTGCCTTGGCCCCAAGGCGTTGCGGGGCCGCGCTCCTAGAGGGGGTTTTCGGGACGGAAGCGGGCAGCGGCGTTCTGGAGGAGGGCGCGGCAGAGGTCGCCCAGGTCCTGGCCGGCCGCTTCGGCGGCCATGGGCAGGAGGGAAGTCTCCGTCATCCCCGGCGCCACGTTGACCTCGAGGAAATGGGGGACGCCCGCCGCGTCGACGATCAGGTCCGTACGGGAGATGTCGCGCAGGCCGAGTGCCGTGTGAGCGGTCACCGCCGTCTCCGCGCACGCCGCGGCGGCCTCGGGGGAGAGGCGGGCGGGGGCGAAGAACTCAGTGTGGCCGGCCGTGTAGCGGGCCGCGTAGTCGTAGACCCCTTCATCGGGGACGATCTCCACGGCGGGCAGGGCCTCAGGGCCGTTGCCGAGGTCGACGACGGAGACGGCCACCTCCACGCCCTCGACGTACCGCTCGATCAGTGCCGTGTCGCCGTAGGCGAAGCAGCCGACCATGGCGGCGGGGAGCTCTTCCGCGGTGCGGACGATGGAGGCGCCGAGCGCCGAGCCGCCGCGGGCGGGCTTGACGAAGAGGGGCAGGCCGAGCCGCTCCACGATGCGGCCGAGCACGACGGTGGCGCCGAGGTCGTGGAAAGTCTCCTTCGGCAGCGTGACGGACTCGGGGGTGTGCAGGCCGACGGAGCGTACGACGGCCTTGGCGGTGGGTTTGTCGAAGGCCACCCGGCAGGCGTCGGGGTCGGCGCCCACGTAGGGGACGTTGAGCAGTTCCAGGACGGAGCGGATGGCGCCGTCCTCGCCCGCGCCGCCGTGCAGGGTGACGAACACGGCATCCGGCGGGTCGGCGAGGATCGAGGGCACGAGGGACGCGTCGGTGTCGCGGGCTTCGACGTCGACGCCCGCCGCGCGCAGCACCTCGCTGACTCGGCGACCGGACCGCAGAGACACCTCTCGCTCATAGGAGAGGCCTCCGGCCAGCACGAGCACGTGGCCCAGATCGCTCATCACAACTCCTCCGCTGATCGCACGCTGTCCAACCGTACCGGCGTCGGGGGTGGATGGTGTACGGCAGGGGCTTCGTCCGCGCGCCTGGCCGGGTGGAGAAACGAAAAGGGCCGGCGTCACCCGGCGCCGGCCCTTTTCGTGACGTTCAGGCCAGGTCGGGCCCGGGCGTGTCCACGCCGACGTGTTCGCGGGCCGACGAGGTGCCGAACGTGTCGCGCAGCTGCATCTCCTGCTCGATCACCCCGGCGAGCCGGCGCACCCCTTCACGGATGCGGTCGGGCTCGGGGAAGCAGAACGACAGGCGCATGTGCCGTGCCCCGCTGCCGTCGGAGAAGAACCCGGTGCCTGGTACGAACGCGACCCGCTCGGCCACGGCCCGGGGCAGGATGGCCTTCGAGTCGAGCCCTTCGGGCAGGGTGGCCCAGACGAAGAACCCGCCGGCGGGGCGGGTCCAGGTGACCTCGGGCGGCATCAGGGCGTCGAGCGCGTCGAGGAGGGCGTCGCGGCGCTCGCGGTAGAGCTCCTTGAACGTCTTGATCTGCTCGCGCCATGGCTGCGTGGCGAGGTATTGGCCGACGGCCAGCTGGGTGAACGAGGAGTGGGACAGCACGGCCGATTCCATGGCGAGCACGAGCTTGTCGCGGATGGCGTGCGGGGCGAGCGCCCAGCCGACGCGGAAGCCGGGGGCGAGGGTCTTGGAGAAGGACCCGAGGTAGACGACGCCGTCCGGGTTGTCGGCTCGCAGGGCGCGCATGGGCTCGCCGTCGAAGCCGAGCAGCCCGTACGGGTTGTCCTCGATGACGAGGACCCCGGCCCGCTGGCAGATGTCGAGCACCTGCTGGCGGCGGGCGATGTTGAGGGTCACGCCGGCCGGGTTCTGGAAGGTCGGGATCGTGTAGAGGAACTTGATGGGCGCGCCCGCGGTCTCGAGGGCGTAGATGGTCTGGGCCAGGGATTCGGGCACGATGCCCTGATCGTCCATGGCGATGTGAACCACTTTGGCCTGGTAGGCGGCGAACGTCCCCAAAGCCCCCACGTACGAGGGTCCCTCGGCGAGCACCACGTCGCCGGGGTCGATGAAGATCCGGGTGATCAGGTCGAGGGCCTGCTGCGAACCGACGGTGACGACCACGTCGTTCGGCCCGGCGTGGATCCCCTCCAGCCGCATGACCTCGCAGATCTGCTCGCGCAGGTGCGGGTCACCCTGGCCGGAACCGTACTGCAGCGCGACGGGGCCGCGCTTGGTGACCAGGTCGGAGACCAGCTCGCCGACCATGTCGAGGGGGAGCGCCGTGACGTACGGCATGCCGCCGGCCAGCGAGACCACCTCGGGCCTCGACGCGACGGCGAAGAGAGCTCGGATCTCGGAGGCGACCATCCCGGTAGCTCGTGCGGCGTACCGATCGACGTACGCGTCGATGCGCGACCCGTGAGTCGCGGGTGCCTGACCGTGATCCCGCTCTGCTGTCACGGCCCACCTCCTAGGTGTCATATCGGACTGAAATACCAGATTACGCTAGACGGACATGTCGCCCGTGACAGGGCTGACCGTCGTGGTGTCGGCTGGTGGCATCTTCACTGGGCTACGATGCCACCTGTGGACGCGGTTTTCGCGCGCTTTTCCGGGTCAACGATAGGGGCGGTAGTTGTCGCGCCGGGTGGTCAACATAACCCTGGACAATCTTGACGATCTGCCGAGGCGCTGCCGGCGGTGCGTGTTCTGGGAGCTCGATCCCGTCAACGGTGAGCGCGCGGTGGATGCGGGCGACTCCGGGCTGGAGAAGGAGGCCTGGATCTCCGGCACGCTCCTGGAATGGGGGAGCTGCGGGAAGATCGTCTATGTCGACGGGGTGCCCGCGGGCTTCGTGCTCTACAGCCCGCCGCTCTACAGCCCGCGTTCGCTCGCCTTTCCCACCTCGCCGGTCAGCGCTGACGCGGTGCTGCTGATGTCGGCCCACATCATTCCCGAGTTCTCGGGCGGCGGGCTGGGCCGGATGCTGGTCCAGGGAGTCGCCAAAGATCTGACCAGGCGCGGGGTGAAAGCCATAGAAGCTTTTGGCGACCTCAAGTGGGAAGAGCCTAGTTGCATAGTTCCTGCGGAATACTTGCTTTCTGTTGGATTTAAGACAGTTCGTCCGCATTTGAGATTTCCGCGGCTCCGACTGGAACTCAAGACCGCCGTTTCGTGGCGCGAGGACGTCGAGGTGGCGCTGGAACGGCTGCTCGGCTCCATGAGTCCGGAACGCGCCCTACGTCCCGTCTGACGGCATCTCAGCCCCTTCGTGCGCCCATGCGAAAGCCCCCGCCGCGAGGGACGGGGGCTCTGCCGGGCGAAGCGCGCTACGACGGGCGAACTACCAGCGCCGCAGGGCGCTAGATGATGCCCTCGAGCTCGCGCAGCAGCATGGCCTTCGGCTTGGCGCCGATGATCTGCTTCACGACCTCTCCACCCTTGTAGACGTTCAGCGTGGGGATCTGGAGTACGCCGTACTGGCGCGGAACCTCAGGATTGTCGTCGATGTTGAGCTTGACGATCTCCAGTTTGTCGCCGTGCTCCTTGGCGATCTCCTGGAGGATGGGCGAAACCTGGCGGCACGGACCGCACCATTCGGCCCAGAAATCGACCAGGACGGGCTTGTCGCTCTTGAGGACCTCGGTGTCAAAGGTGGCGTCGGTGACAGCCTTCACGGTGCGCTCCTTCACTTCTCGATGGTGGCCAGCCAGCGCTCGGAGTCGAGCGAGGCCGCGCAGCCGGTGCCGGCGGCGGTGATGGCCTGGCGGTAGGTGTGGTCCACGACGTCTCCTGCGGCGAAGACGCCCTCGATGTTGGTGGCGGTGCTGGGGGAGGCGACCTTGATGTAGCCGTTCTCGTCGAGGTCGATCTGCCCCTTGACCAGCTCGGTGCGCGGGTCGTGGCCGATGGCCAGGAACAACGCGTCGGTGGCCAGCTCGCATTCCTCGCCGGTCTTGAGGTTGTGCAGCTTGACCGCCTCGACCTTGGTGTCGCCGATCACGTCGACGACCTCGGAGTCCCAGACGAACCGGATCTTGTCGTTCGCGAACGCGCGGTCCTGCATGATCTTGCTGGCCCGCAGCGTGTCACGCCGGTGGACCACCGTCACCATGCGGCCGAACCTGGTCAGGAACGTGGCCTCCTCCATCGCGGTGTCGCCGCCGCCGACGACCACGATGTCCTTGTTGCGGAAGAAGAAGCCGTCACAGGTGGCGCACCAGGACACGCCGTGCCCGGACAGGCGCTTCTCGTTCGCCAGGCCGAGCTCGCGGTAGCCGGACCCCATCGCCAGGATGACGGACTTGGCGTAGTAGGTGTCGGTGTGGGTCTTGACGACCTTGGGGTTGGCCTGGAGGTCGACCTCGACGACGTCGTCGGCGACCAGCTCCGCCCCGAAGCGCTCGGCCTGCTTGCGCAGGTTGTCCATCAGGTCGGGACCCATGATGCCGTCGGGGAAACCGGGGAAGTTCTCCACGTCGGTGGTGTTCATGAGCGCGCCGCCCGCCGTGACGGAGCCCTCGAAGATCAGCGGCTTGAGCTCGGCACGAGCGGAGTAGACGGCCGCGGTGTAGCCGGCTGGGCCGGATCCAATGATGATCACGTTACGCACGTCGCTCAACGCTTCACGCCTGCCTTCCTGGTGTGCTGATGCCATCGGCGTCAACAGATCCTAGGCCGCCATGATTCCCCACCCTGCCCTCAACACCCACCCAAAACGAAAGAGCCCGCCGGAGCGGGCTCTGACGTGGGGTTTCGCCTACCAGCGGCCCAGCGCGGGCTTGCGCAGGTTCTTGCAGTTGAACGGGTCGACGATGTCGATGCGCAGCCTCTGCGCGGCCTTGTCCTTCCACGAGGCGATCACCAGGGCCTCCTGGCCGTTGTACTGCCCCTGGTCGACCGCGTACGTCGGCAGCTTCGACCGGTTGGCCACCCTGCTCACGCACTTGTCGACGCTCGCGGCGTCGGACGTGCCGCCGCCGACGATGGGCGCTGGTCCGAAGACGCCTTCGAGCGGCTGCCGCAGCTCGTGGTCGCTGTAGTTGTGCTGGCTGTCGGTCAGCGCGTACGACTTCGCCCGCTGCGGAGCGCGCTCCGCCTGCGAGGGTGTCGAGACCGGCTTCGACTGCGTGGGCAGCGCCACCGGTGGGGCGACGGCTTCGCCCTGGTTGCCGCCACCGCTCGCCAGCAGGTTGGTGGAGGCCACCGCCGTGCCGACCACGACGGCCGCCGCCGCTGCCGCGACCGCGGGCAACGCCCAGCCGCGTCGTCGTGCGCGCGTGCGCCTGGCCGGGACGATGGTGCCGTCGTCGGCGACCACCCCGAGGCGCACCGGCTCGGCGACTTCCTCTCCTGGGCCATCGGTCGACACCGGCTCAGGAACCGCGGGCCTGCCGAAGCGTGCGGGCTCCGGCACCTCGGCTGCGCGCTCCCACGGGGCGTCCCGCATGAGCTCGTCCCAGTCGGGTGCGTTCGCGAGGCCGACGCCTCCGCCCTTCCGGGACTCCGCCTCGGCGGCCAGAGCCTTGTCGATGCGCAGTGCGACGCCCATCGGCATGGCCGGTGTGGGGGTCGCCGCGAGCACCTCGCGAACCGTCGCCAGGTCTGCCAGTAGCTCCCCGCAGGGGTCGCAGACCGCGAGATGCCCGCGGACCTGGCGTGCCGTGTCGACGTCTAGGAGACCCTCGGCCAGCTCGGCCAGGATGTCCAGATCGTAGTGCGTATCACCCGTCACGAAGTTCTGCTCCCTTCGCGGATGAGACGCGATTGCCGTCCGTTCGGTTCCGCAGATGCGAAAGAATCGGGGCAAGTTTCGCGCGTCCCCTGGCGCACCGGCTCTTCACCGTGCCGCTCGGCACCTGGAGCACCTGAGCTGCGTCTTCTACCGAATAGCCCATCATGTCGACGAGGACGAGAGCCGCCCGCTGATCGCCGGGCAGGAGTTTGAGTGCGGCGGAGACCTCCATGGAGACCTCACGCTCCACGGTCTGGTCGGGCAGGGGGGTCTCGCGCTCCGCGGCCTCGATCAGCTCGTCGTCGGCGACAGGCCTGACGGACTTGCGACGCATCCGGTCGAGACAGGCGTTGACCACGATGCGGTGCAGCCAGGTGGTAACGGCCGCCTCGCCGCGAAACGTGGCGGCCTTGCGGTATGCGGAGACGAAGGCGTCCTGCACGGCGTCGGCGGCCTCGTCAGGGTCACCGAGCGTACGCAGGGCGACCGCCCACATGCGGTCGCGGTGCCTTTTGACGATTTCGCTGAAGGCGTGAGGGTCCCCGTTGATATGGGCAGACAGCAGCTCGGCGTCTGTGACCGCCGGCCGCTCCGCTGCTGAGGGTGTCTCGGGTGGGGAGTTCACAAGAGAGTTTCCTGATTATGCCGATCCGGGAGAGTGCACCACTACTTCATAGATGGTGCCATGAAACTTGCCCGCATCTGCCGGAACGCGCGTAAACCAGATCAAAACGTACTGACCGCTTGCCGGTTCTTCGGGGGTGAGGGTGGTTTTACCTGCTGCGTTCTTCTTGGTCGCCACCGTCTTCATCGCGTCGAGATCGGCGGAGTCGCCCACCTTGAGTTCCACGTTCGCGCCCGACGCGTCGCCCAGCGTGGCCACCACGTCGCTGATCTGTATGGACTTGCCCATGTCGAGCAGCAGGCCGACGCCATCCTTCAGCCGGCCCAGGTCGGCGCTGGTGTAGGCCTCGGTCTTCCACAACGTGCTGGGCTTGCCGTCGATGGCCAGCTTCGCGATGTCGGACTTCTCGTCACTGTCGCCGAGCGGGTCGAAGCCCTTGGCGCTCTCGGGCTTGACGGCCTGAGCCTCTGCGGACGCCGACGCCGACGTGCTGGGCACGGTCTGCTGCGCCTCAGGATTGGTGGGGCTGCCCAGGCTCCTGCCGATCGTCCACGCGCCCACGCCGACGGCGGCGATGACGAGCAGCACCACCAGCGTCATCAGCACCCGGTTGACCATGCTGCCCTCGCCCTTGGGCACGCGGTGCGGCAGGGCCTGCGGCGGCGGGACGGCCAGCTTCTGGCGGTGGGCGATGTCGAGACCCTCGGTGTGGGAGGCGGATGCCACCGCGGGAGTCGAAGGATAGGAGATCGGGATCGGCATCGGCCTGGCGACGTCGGCCAGCGCATCGGCCACCTCGGCCGGAGTGGCCAGCGCGCCCTGGCCCCTGCGCGCCTCGGGCAGGCACGCCCGCACGGTCACCGCGTCGAGATAGCCGGGCACGCCCGCGGTGACCTGCCGAGGCGTGCAGAAGTGGCCGTCGGTCATCGGCGCCGCGGGCAGGCCGCCCTCTTCCTCGTCGCCGGGCCAGTGGCCGGTCAGCCCCGCGTAGAGCAACCGGCCGAGGCCCTCGGCGTCGTCGAGCGCCGGCTGGTCGGTGGTGAGTCCGTACATCGCCGCGTCGACGGCCACGCCGAGCACCTTGACCGTGTTGCCGGTCGTCCACACCAGGTGGGACGGGCGCAGGCACAGGTGGTAGAGCTGCGCCTCGTGGGCGTGCGCGAGCGCCTCGGCCGCCTCGGCGACCAGCCCCGCCGCGCGCTCCGGCTCCAGCGGCCCCGAGGCCAGCAGGTCGGTCAGGCTCTCGCCGGTGACCCACTCGCTGACGACGTAGGAGGCCTTCTCGTCCTCCGCCGCGTCGAACACCTGGGTCAGGCGCGGGTCGGTGAGCCGGCTCGCCGACCGGGCGGCCGTGACGACCTCGTGGACCCGGGGGAAGCCGGGGGCGAAGGTGTGGACCGCCACGGGCCGGGCGAGGATCTCGTCGATGGCCTTCCACAGGGTGGCGCCGTCGGACTCGCTGACGCGGTCCTCGAGCCGGAAGCGCTCGGCGAGGCGGGTGCCGGGTTCGACGGCCGACGTGCTCACTGGCTCACTCCGCTGGGCCGATCGGGCGTGCTCATGACTCGACTCACCTGCGTGGTCGTGTACCACGAAGGCACGCTATGCCGGGTGGATCCGCCCACGCCCCTCCTGCTTCCATTCGCCGCGTGTCGGGCTCCATGGTAGTGCCGAGTAGATTCCGCCCGCGTTCTTTACCGACCTACCCGCCCCGCGACCATCCCAACGATGGAGTTGACCTCCGGGATGCGCATTCTGTGCGCAACGCCGAGATAGAGGATCAATCCAAGGCCGCCACCGACGGCCAGAACGATCAGCGAATTGACGAACCCTAGCCCGTCGAAGACCCCCGTGACCACCCAGACCGCCCCGAGTGCCAGCACGGCGGTGGGCAGAGCGGCGAGATACATCCTCGTCAGCGCCATGCCGATGCTCCATCCGCCCAGCCCCTGGACCCGGCGGCCGGCCAGCCACCACGCCGTCAGGGCGCCCAGCGCGTACGCGACCGCGTACGCGAGAGCCAGCCCCATCACGGCGTAGCGCGCCGGCAGCAGCGTGAAGAAAAGCCACATGAGCAGGGCGTTGACCGCCGTCGTGCCCGCGCCGACGAACACCGGCGTGCGGGTGTCGCCGAAGCTGTAGAAGACCCGGAGCAGCAGTTGGAAGAGCGCGAACGGCACCAGCGCCAGCCCGTAGACCTGCAGCACGTTGCCGATGTAGACGGCGTCGGCGACGCTGTTGGCGCCGTGGCCGTAGATCGGCACGGTGATCGCCGGGCCGAGCACCATGAGCAGCAGCGACACCGGCACCATCAACGAGCAGATGAGGCGTACGCTCGACCCGAACTCGGAGCGGACGTCGTCGAACCGCCCGTCGCTGACGGCCCTGCTCATGCGCGGCAGCATGGCCGTGATCACCGAGACGCCGATGACGCCGTAGGGCAGCTGGAAGAGCTGGAACGCCAGGGTGTACGGGCTGATGCCGTGCCCCTCCACCACGGAGCCCGCGGCGCTGGCAAGGTTGGTGGTCAGCACGAAGCCGAGCTGGGTGACGACGGTGTAGCCGATCGTCCAGACGCCGGCCTTGGCCATCTCACCCAGCCGGGCGTTACGCAGGTCGAGGCGGGGCTTGAAGGAGAACCCGGCGCGCTTGAGCGCCACGATCAACACGGAGGCCTGCGCCACGATGCCGGCCGTGGTGCCGAGGCCCAGCAGGACGAGATCACCGTCGGTGACCTTGGCGATGTCGCCCTTCGCGGTGCTGACCAGGGCGAAGAGAAGGAACGCGCAGATGACGACGACGTTGTTGAGCACCGGCGCCCACATGGGCGCGGCGAAGCGGTCGCGGGTGTTGAGGATGGCGCCCGCCACCGCGCCCATGCCGAAGAAGGCCAGCTGCGGCAGGATGAAGCGGGCCAGCATGACCGCGACCTCGAACTCCCGGCTGTCCGGTGCCCACACCGTGTAGAGGTCGATGAGCAGCGGCGCGGCGAGAGCGGCGGCGACCGCGATGACGGCCAGCGCCAGCGTGGCGAGCGTCAGCAGGCGCTGCTCGTAGGCCCGCCCGCCGTCGGCGTCGTGCTGCTGCGCCCGGACGATCATCGGCACCACGACGCTGCTCAGCACGCCCAGCAGCAGCAGGTCGAGAATGCTGTACGGGATCGCGTAGGCCGCGTTGTAGGCGTCGCCGAGCAGAGCCGTGCCGATGGCGTACGCCAGCACCATGGTCCTGACGAAACCCGTCACCCTGGACACCATCGTGCCCGCCGCCATGATCGCGCTGGCCCGCAGCATGCGGCTCATGCCGTGCTCACCTCCCGGTTCTTGGCGGCCCTGGCGAGCTTGCGTTCCGACCGTCGCCGCAGCACCCGCGTCACCACGGCGGCGAGCATAACGGTGAGAGCGGCTCCGACGATCACCGAGGCGATGCCCGTGTAGCCCGTGGTGCGGATGGTCAGCCGCACCGGCTCGCCGTACGCCTTGCCGTCGGTGGTCTTGAGCTGCACGGTGACCGTCGCGTCACCGTTGCTGGTGGCGCTCATCGGCACCTGCACCGTGCCGCTCTGCCCGACGCCGATGTTGAGCAGCTCGTCCTGATCCTTCACCTGCAGCAGCTTGCGGTTGTTGGACTGGACGTCGATGTAGAGGGCGATGGGGGCGCCCGTGGAGTTCTTCACGCTGATGGGCACCACGCCGTTGCTGCCGGCCAGCGTGCGCGGCCTGTCAGGGCCGGCCCCGGTGATCGCGACCTTCTCCAGGCGGTCCTCGACCTCCGCGCTCACCACCTTGGTCAGCGCGCGGCCCGTCCGCGAGCTGGCGCGCCAGGCCGAGGAGGAGAGCCTGAGCACGGCCGCGTCGAAGCTCGACTGCGTCGTGGTCGTCGTGATCTCGGCGGTCAGCTGCGCCTCCGCCCAGGTCTCCTTGACCCGCTTGAGGTATTTGCCGCTCAGCTCGTCCTTGCGGTCGGCGTCGGTGTAGGTCAGCCCGGCGCGCGGCACCGACGCCTTGCCCGGCTTGATCGACTCGAGTGCCGTCATCTGCAGCCACGGCAGGCGGCCCGCGGTCTTCATCAGGGCGGAGACGAGCGCCGGATTGGGGTCCCAGCGCCGGGACGGGGCGATGACCAGCGACCTGGGCGCGGCCTGCCCCTGTTCGGCGGAGATCATCGCGGTCTCGGCGATGAAGCGCTGCGTGCTCAGCAGCGTGCTCGTGGCGCCTTTGGGCTCGAACAGGGCGCTCAGCTGGGGGTCGGCGACCAGCGCGGTGACGGGGCCGTTGACCGAGTCGAGAGTGGACGCGGCGTCGGGAGTGAAGGCGACGGGCGGCTGCGGCGGCAGGTTGCCGGCGTCGAGCAGCACCCGGTCGACCTTGGCCTCGGCGACCGAGAGCAGGTCGAGCGCGTCCGGGTCGAGCCGGCCCGACGGCGGCCAGTTGACGTTGGTCTTCACCTCGCGGCCCAGCAGCTCTCTGGCTTTCTGCCCGGCCAGCTGGATGGCCCTGTTGGGCTGCACGTCGAGGCCGCGGTGGGCCAGCCCCGTCACGTCAGGGTCGGCGTAGGGGACCGCGACCACGGGAGAGGAGGCCAGCGAGGTGCGCATGGTCGTCAGCCACGTGCCGGCCTCGGCGCTGGCCGGCCGCTGCTCGTCGCCGTCCTTCGTCTTGACCGTGTAGCCGCCCTTCATCATGTTGACGTCGTCGAGCAACGCCGGGTCGACGAACCAGCTGACGGTCTTGGGCGCGACCTGCGCGATGCGGGCCAGGTCGGCCAGCCGGCCCTTGCCGGTGATCGCCTGGCTCAGCTTGTCGTCCACGAACCGCGACGCGTCGGTCGCCCGGTGCGGCTGGTCGATGACCGGCAGGGCGATGGCCAGCTTGTTGCGCGGCGGCTTGGGCACGGTGGGCGGCGCGTAGGTGAGGAAAGTGCGCTGCGCGTAGACAGGAACGCCGTACTGGGCCACGTCGACGGCGATCGGATAGACCCCGAACGAGCGGTAGCCGAGCTGCACCGGCGTCGCGGTGAACTCCCAGCGCGCCTCCTCACCGGCGGCGAGCGGCGGGATGTCCGTCGCCGAGGAGCTCGAGACGTTGGCCGGGAGCGTCGCGGTGTTCTGGTCGGCCGCGTAGGTGGCCATGGAGGCCCGGTCGGTGAACCTCTGCGGCGTGTAGCGCAGGCGTACGCGCTGGGCCGGCGTGGGCGCGCCGGTGTCGTTGCGGACCGTGCCGGTGAACGTGATCTCGTCGGTCTGCGAGGTGGGCACGTCAGGCGTGATCGACGCGAGCGACACGGTGACGGTCTGCCTGCTCGCGCTGGTGGCAGCCCCGCCCGGCGTCGCGGCCACCAGGGGGGCGAGCAACGCGGCGGAGAGCACGGCGAGCAGCGTGGCCTTACGGATCACGCGGATGCCCGAGCTGGAGTACGACGACGCACGCCCGCAATGGTACGGGTTCAGTGCCGCCGCGCGACCGCCCCACGTGATCCTCTCAGGCGTGTGCCCCGTAGGTCGGCCAGCTTTCCCGGCAGGAGTGTCAGCAGGTCGACGGCGCGCAAGGAGAGCGCGGTGTGGCGTTCGCCGATGGGCATGAAGACCGGCCCTTCGTCCACGCGCAGCCGGTCGTCGATGAAGACGGGCAGCGACTCCGGCAGCAGCAGCGGGCACACCAGCCCGTCGGCGTAGTCGGTGGCCGCGTTGACCACGTGGGCCGGGGCGTAGCGCACCTGGCGCGCCGCGAGCAGACCGCCGACGGCTCCAGGGCCGGGCGGCAGGGCGACGGGGGAGGTCACCGCGACGACGACCTCGCGGCCGACCCTGGTGGCCACGTCGAACACGGTGACCATCAGGCACCTCTCGGGTGCCGCGGAGACCGTCCTCGGCAGCTCTTCCGCGGATGTCATGGGACGCGGAAGGCGTACGATCTCATGATGGACCTGGTGTGCGAGGAGCCAGCGGTGGATCGCGAGGGCGTCCTTCATATAGTCCTCCTTACCTCGTTCCATGGCCCCCGACGGTCCCATGACCGAAGGTAACCCGGACCTGGTGTGGCTCGGGGGATATGTTCCGGAAGGACCCACTGAGTTTGTCCGACTCAACTCTGACCGAAAGCCAGCGGCAGGCCATGCACGGCCTGTTCCGCAAGATCGCGCCGGCGGCCGACGAGCTCGGCCGCCTGTTCGCCGCGCACGGCCACGAGCTCGCTCTGGTCGGCGGGCCCGTACGTGATCTCCTCCTCGGCCGCATCGGCAACGACCTCGACCTGACGACCGACGCGCACCCCGAGCGGGTGCTGGAGCTCGTCAAACCCTGGGCCGACTCCGTGTGGACGATCGGCATCGACTTCGGCACCGTCGGCCTGCGCAAGGGCGCCTCGCTCATCGAGGTCACGACCTACCGCAGCGAGTCGTACGACCCGAAGTCGCGCAAACCCGAGGTCATGTACGGCGAGACGCTGGAGGCCGACCTGGAGCGGCGCGACTTCGCGGTCAACGCGATGGCGGTGCGGCTGCCCGGGCACGAGTTCGCCGACCCGTACGGCGGGCTGCGCGACCTGCGCGCCAAGGTGCTGCGCACGCCGGGGCCTCCCGAGCGGTCCTTCGGCGACGACCCGCTGCGCATGTTGCGGGCGGCCAGGTTCGCCTCGCAGCTCGGGTTCGAGGTGGACGACGAGGCCCTCGCGGCGATGTCCTCGATGGCCGAGCGCATCCAGATCGTCTCGGCCGAGCGCATCCGCGACGAGCTCGACAAGCTCCTCTGCGGCGCCCACCCGCGCGAAGGGCTGCGGCTGCTGGTCCAGACGGGGCTGGCGGCCTACGTGCTGCCCGAGCTGCCCAAGCTGCGCCTCGAGATCGACGAGCACCACCGGCACAAGGACGTCTACGAGCACACGCTGACGGTGCTCGACCAGGCCATCGCGCAGGAGGAGGACGGCAAGCCCGACCGGATCCTGCGCTGGGCGGCGCTCATGCACGACGTCGGCAAGCCGAAGACGCGCCGCCACGAGCCGGGCGGGCGGGTGTCGTTCCACCACCACGAGGTGGTCGGGGCCCAGATGACGAAGAAGCGGATGACCGAGCTGAAGTTCCCGAAGGACGTCGTGTCCGACGTCTCCCGGCTGGTCGAGCTGCACCTGCGCTTCCACGGCTACGGCACGGGCGAGTGGACCGACAGCGCCGTGCGGCGCTACGTGCGCGACGCCGGCCACCTGCTCGACCGGCTGCACAAGCTGACCAGGGCCGACTGCACGACCCGCAACAAGCGCAAGGCCGCGGCGCTGTCGCGGACGTACGACCACCTCGAGGAGCGCATCTCCAGGCTCGCCGAGGAGGAGGAGCTGGCCAAGATCCGGCCCGAGCTCGACGGCAACGAGATCCAGCGCGTGCTCGGGGTGGGGCCAGGGCCGGTCGTGGGGCGGGCGTACAAGTTCCTGCTCGACCTCAGGCTCGACAAGGGCATGATCGGCAAGGAGGCGGCCACCGAGGCGCTGCTGGAGTGGGCCAGGTCAAACGACCTCGGCACGTGACGTGGTGGTGATCATCCGGTAGGCGAGCGCCGCCGCGGGATAGCCGACCGAGATGATCAGCACGGCGGCGTACGACTTGCCGTCGGGAGGCAGGATCACCGCCGACAGGGCGGCGGCGAGCACGTACATGCCGTTGAAGAGCATGTCGTAGATGGAGAACGCGCGGCCTCGGTAGATGTCCTCGACGTCGCGCTGGACCGTCGTGTCGGCGCAGATCTTGACGCTCTGCCCGGCCAGGCCCAGCACGAACCCGGCCACCGGCAGCCCCCACTCCTGGAACGGCAGGACGAGCACCGCCGTCAGCACCCCGGCTCCGGCCATCGCGATCTGCACCCACCGCTCGATCCCGAACCACTCGGTCGCGTACGGGGTGACGATCACGGCCAGGGCGGTGCCGAGTCCGGCGCCGACCACGACCAGGCTGACCCCGCGCAGCGCGGTCTCGGCGTCGCCGTCGGCGAAGTAGTAGCGGTAGAGGATGATGCCGAGCGCGGTGGACATGCCGAACAGGAACCGGTGCGTGGCCATCGCGCCGAGCGTCGCGGCGGCCACCCGGTGCCGCAGCAGGTGCTTGGCGCCGTCGGCCAGGCCGGTGACGACGTTGCGCAGCTCCTGGCGCGCCTGCGGCCGGTCGGGGTCGGGCCACGGGCCGAGGAGCTGACGCTCCATCGTCCGCGCCACCAGCGCGCTCAGCGTGAACACCACGCCGGACGTGGCCAGCAGCAGCGCCACCCCGAAGTCGCCGCCGCCGAAGATCTCCCGCAGCAGGAATCCGACGCCCGCGCCGATGAACGTGGCCACCGTCCCCGAGGTGGGGGTGACCGCGTTGGCCGCGATCAGCCGCTCAGAGGGGACGACGTGCGGCAGCGAGGCGCCGAGCGCGGCCAGGAAGAACCGGTTGACGCCGAGCACCAGCAGCGCCGCGCCGTAGAAGAGCGGATCCGGCACGTCGGCGGCGATCAGCCCGGCGGCCACGAGCAGCAGCAGACCGCGTACGAAGGGCGCGACGACCAGGATCTGCCGCCGCGACCAGCGGTCGATGAACACGCCGACGAAGGGCCCGAGCACGCTGTACGGCAGCAGCAGCACGGCCAGCCCGGCGGCCACCTCGAGCGCGGTCGTCTGGTTCTCGGGGCTGAAGAAGGCGAAACCGGTCACGCCGAACTGGAAGATCCCGTCGGAGAACTGGGAGACCAGCCGGGTCCCGAACAGGCGCCGGAAGTCCCGGCCTCGTAGGACCACGCGGAGATCGGCGACGAACGACACTCCGTCAGCCTAGCCCCGTGCCCCCCGCCCGGGACGCGCGGATGCCGGTCCGGCAGGTGACCCGGGTTCCGCACAGCGCACATGATCACGTACGCTTCATAGCGTGACGACTGAGGAACACGTTGTGCTGGTCGATCGCAGTGGCCACGCGCTCGGCACCGCGCCGAAGACGTCGGTGCACTCCCGCGACACCCCCCTCCATCTGGCCTTCTCCAGCTACGTCTTCGATCGGGAAGGCCGCGTCCTGCTCAGCAGGAGGGCCGACCACAAGATCACCTGGCCGGGCGTCTGGACCAACAGCTGCTGCGGCCACCCGCTGCCGGGCGAGCCGCTGGATCGCGCGGTCATGCGCCGGCTCTCCTACGAGCTGGGGCTGAAGGCCGAGCGCGCCGACCTGATGTTGCCCGGCTTCGCCTACCGCGCCGTCATGGCCAACGGCATCGTCGAGCACGAGCTGTGCCCGGTCTTCCGGGTCACGGTCGACGCTCCCGCCGTGCCCAACCCCGACGAGGTGGGGGAGGTGTCGTGGATGCCGTGGAAGGAGTTCACAGATGGCGTGCTGAACGGCCTGCTGGCGATCTCGCCGTGGTGCAGGGAGCAGGTGCCGCAGCTGGCGGAGCTCGGCTCCGACCCGCTCACCTGGCGGCCGGCCGCCGCCGGCGAGCTGCCTCCGGCCGCCCGCCTCTGAGCCCGCCTCTGTGCCTGCTCTCTGTGCCTGCTCTCTGTGCCTGCTCTCTGTGCCTGCTCTCTGTGCCCGCTCTCTGGGCCCGCTCTCTGGGCTGCCTGAGATGCGGAAGGCGCCGCGCCCGCTCGGGGGTGCGGCGCCCTGGGGGCGGTCAGGGGGTCAGCGTTCGACCTCTCCGCGGATGAATTTCTCGACGTAGTCGCGGGCCTGGTCGTCGGAGTACTGCTCGGGTGGTGACTTCATGAAGTAGGAGGACGCTGACAGGATGGGGCCGGCGATGCCGCGGTCGAGGGCGATCTTGGCGGCGCGGACGGCGTCGATGATGATGCCGGCGGAGTTGGGGGAGTCCCAGACTTCGAGTTTGTATTCGAGGTTGAGGGGGGTGTCGCCGAAGGAGCGGCCTTCGAGGCGGACGTAGGCCCATTTGCGGTCGTCGAGCCAGGGGACGTGGTCGGAGGGGCCGATGTGGACGTCGCTTTTGCCCATTTCGCGGGGGATTTGGGAGGTGACTGACTGGGTTTTGGAGATCTTCTTGGACTGCAGGCGCTTGCGCTCCAGCATGTTCATGAAGTCCATGTTGCCGCCGAAG
>NZ_JBVJHP010000038.1:1497-69197 GCF_055586745.1 Nonomuraea sp. NPDC049378 | reverse complement strand
TCCCCCCCCCCCCCCCCCCCCCCCCCCCCCCCCCCCCCCCCCCCCCCCCCCCCCCCCCCCCCCCCCCCCCCCCCCCCCGCGCCCGTGGGATGGGGTCTCGGGCGCGCGGCGGGGGGCTCGGCCTCGGTGGGCGGGTGTGCCGAGCCCGGTGAAGGTCAGCGGAGTGCGGGAGTCCGCGTGACCAGGCTGACGCCACCGCCCGGCAGCGGGGATGGCGTGGTCCGGCGGTCCGATGGACCGGGACGACGGGACAGCCGGGCGCCCGCGCGAGGCGCCGCTCAGCCGGCCCGCATCGAGGTTACCCCGATCGGGGAGCACACGATCCCTAAATGTCGGAACTTACCGCTCGGATCACGGGTTAACCCGGATTGTCGGGCTCAGTGCTCGGCCCAGATGCCGCGTACATGACCGATGTGCTCTTCCATGATCTGGGTGACGGCGGCGGCGTCGCCGCTCTTGAGCGCGTCGAGCAGCGCCAGGTGCTCCCTGGCAGAATCGGCCAGGGAGCCCCGCTCGGAGAGCTGGGACAGCCCGTAGAGCCTGGCCCGGGTGCGCAGGTCGCGCACCACGGAGACCAGGTGGGCGTTGCCGCACAGGGCCAGCAGCTCGACGTGGAAACGCAGGTCGGCGTCGACGTACGCCAGCAGGTCGCCCCGCTCGCTGGCCGAGACGATCTCCTCCGCGGTGGGCCTGAGCCGCTCGAACTCCTCGGCCCGCGCGCTGTCGGCCAGCCTGGCCACCGTGGGCACCTCGATGAGCTGCCGGATCTCGGTGAGCTCGTCGAGATCGCGGTCGGACAGCTCGGTCACCCGGAAACCCTTGTTGCGCACCGCCTCGACCAGGCCCTCTTTCGCCAGGTCGAGCATGGCCTCGCGGACGGGCGTGGCCGAGACGCCGAACTGGGCGGCCAGCACCGGCGCGGAGTAGACCACTCCCGGCCGCATCTCACCGGTGATCAGCGCGGCGCGCAGCGCATGAGCGACCTGCTCCCGCAGGCTCTGCCGCTCCCCCACCATCGGCAGGTCGAGCCGGTCGTCGGCGACCATCCCGCCACCCCCTCCTACGTCCAGGCCTCGTAAGCGGCAGCCGCCACCACGAGGTCCTCCCACGCCATGCCCGTGCCTTTGAACACGCGCGGCCCCGGCCCCACGAGCACTCTTCCGGCGATCAGGTCCGCGAGGTTGCCGGCGAGATGACCAGTGGTGATCGTACCTTGGCGGATCGGGACGATCAGGTCACCCGCCTCTTCCATGGCGGCCGCCCTGGCCTCGACGACCACGGTGGCACGCGCGACGAGATCGCCGTCGAGCTCGCGGGCGCCGGGCTCGTGCGACCCTACGGCGACGACGGTGGCGCCGTCGCGGGCGAGCTTACCGGGGAACAGGGGTTCCCTGGCGGTGGTGCAGCAGGCCACGAGGTCGGCCCCCGCCAGCGCCTCATGGCTCCCGCCGTCCTCGGCCGAGGTCAGCGCCCGCGCGTCCAGCCCGAGCGTGCGGCAGTGCACGGCGAGCGCCTCCGCGCGTCCGGGATCGCGCCCGACGACCGTCACCTCCGCGACGGGCGCCACCTCGCGCAACGCCGCCACGTGCCCCCACGCCTGCGGCCCGCTGCCGTACACCACCAGCCGCCGCGCTCCCGGCTCGGCCAGATGGCGGACGGCCAGCGCCGAGACGGCGGGCGTGCGCAGCGAGGTGAGCGCGATCCCGTCCATGGCCGCGAGCGGGGCCAGCGTCTCGCCGTCCAGCAGCAGGTACGTCCCCTGGATCCGGGGCAGCCCTCGCCCGGGGTTGGCCGGCGCGACGGTGGCGGCCTTCACCCCCGCGTACCGCCCGGCCGCGGCGGGCATCAGCAGCAGTTGCCCGGCGGGCACGTCCACGACCGACCGTTGCGGCGTGTCCTCAGGGTCGAGCCCGGCCCTGAGCGCGTCCTCGAGAACCTGTACGGCCCGCGCGGGCGGCACCAGCCGCTCCAGCGTGGCGGCGTCGAGATACGGCAGTGTGCTCATCGCAGGGTGAACCCCGTTCCCATCGGATCGTCGGGATCGAGCTCGAAGGAGTGCCGCCCGGTCCGGTACGCCATGCCCTCGATCTCCGGGACCACCGCGCCCTCGGCGACGCCGGCCACCCGGGCGCGGAAGGTGCTGCCGACGACGCTCGTGTGGATCAGCGGGCCGCGCAGCCCCGAGTCGTGCAGCAGCGCCAGCCGGGCGGCGGTGCCCGACCCGCAGGGCGAGCGGTCCACCTCCCCGTCGGCGAACACCGTCACGTTGCGCTGGTGCGCCACGCCGTCCACGTCGGGCAGCTCGTCGTAGAAGATCACGCCGTAGACGCCGGAGAGCCGCTCGTCGGAGGGATGCCGGGAGGCGGGATGGCCGGCCAGGCCGGCCTTGACGCGCCGGGCGCGCTCGATGAGCGCGGGCAGGTGCCGCGGCTCCACCGACAGCCCCACCGCCGCGGCGGGCAGGGAGGCGTAGATGGCGCCGCCGTAGGAGACGTCGACCGTCACCCCTCCGGCCGGCACGCCGCGGGCGATCACGAACGACGGGACGCTGACGAACGTCACCCCCCTCACCTGGCCCCCGGAGCAGCGCACCCGCGCCGTGACCCGCCCCGACGGCACGTCGACGACCACGTCCGTCTCGCCGTCGGGAGCCGCGTCGGCCAGGCCCTCGCGCACCGCGTGCACGCCCAGCGCGATCGTGCCGTGGCCGCAGGCGGTGGAGAAGCCGTCCTTGTGCCAGAACAGCGCGCCGAACCGCGCGCCGGAGTCGTCGGGCGGGACCAGGAAGCACCCGTACATGTCGGCGTGGCCCCGCGGCTCGTGGCACAGCAGCCGCCGCACGTGGTCGAAGTCCGACATCGCCGTGGAGCGGCGGTCGAGCACGCTGGAGCCGGGGATCCCGGGCACGCCGCCGGTCACGATCCTGAACGGCTCGCCACCCGTGTGGTAGTCGACCGTCGTGATCACGCGCTCTCCGCTCACAGCTCGAATCCGGCGGGGAAGGGGTCACGGGGGTCGAGGAAGTACTGGGCGGTGCCGGTGATCCAGGCGCGGCCGGTGATCGACGGCACCACCGCGGCGCCGCCGCCCACGGCGGTCTCCTCCACCAGCCGGCCGATGAACCGGGTGCCGATGAACGACTCGTTCACGAAGTCCCGCCCGAGCGGCAGCTCGCCGCGGGCGTGCAGCTGGGCCATGCGGGCGCTGGTGCCGGTGCCGCACGGCGAGCGGTCGAACCAGCCGGGGTGGATGGCCATGGCGTGCCGCGAGTGCTGGGCGTCGGAGCCGGGCGCGGCGAAATAGACGTGGTGGCAGCCGCGGATGCGGCCGTCCTCCCGGTGCACGGGCTCGTCGGCGGCGTTGACGGCCTCCATGGTGGCCAGACCGGCCGCGATGATCTCGTTCTTGGCCTTGCGGTCGAACGGCAGGCCGTAGGAGCCGAGGTCGACGATCGCGTAGAAGTTGCCGCCGTAGGCCAGGTCGTACGGGATCGTCCCGAACCCCGGCACGGTCACGGCGGCGTCCAGCCGGTCGCAGTAGGAGGGCACGTTGCGCAGCGTCACCGACGTGGCCATGCCGTCCTCGACGGCCACGTCCACGGCCACCAGCCCGGCGGGGACCTCCAGCCGCACGGTGGTGACCGGTTCGGTGACCTCCACCATGCCGGTCTCGACGAGCACGGTGGCCACGCCGATGGTGCCGTGCCCGCACATCGGCAACAGCCCTGACACCTCGATGAACAGCACGCCCCAGTCGGCGTCCGGCCGGGTGGGCGGCTGCAGGATGGCGCCGCTCATCGCCGAGTGGCCGCGCGGCTCGGTCATCAGCAGCGTGCGGACGTGGTCGAGGTGGTCGCGGAAGTAGACGCGCCGCTCGGCCATGCTCGCGCCGGGGATCACGCCCACGCCGCCGGTGATCACACGTGTGGGCATGCCCTCGGTGTGGGAGTCGACGGCGTGGAAAACGCGCTTGGTCCTCATCGCAGCCCTTCCGTCACGGGGTCCTCCGGGGTTTCGGGTGAGGGGGTGGATCGTCCGCGAGGGCCGGATCGGTCGCCTCTACGCCCTCGCTGAGCGCGCCGAGGGTGACCGGCTGGGCGATGGGGCGGCGGGGCGGCTGCGGCGGCTCCCCCGCCAGGCACGAGACGGCGTATCCGCAGATGCGGCCCTGGCACCATCCCATGCCCGGCCTGGCCAGCAACTTGATGGAGCGCGCGTCGGTCGCGCCGAGGTCCTGCGCCTCGCGTACGCGGGCCAGCGGCACCTCCTCGCACCGGCACACCAGCGTGTCGTCGCGCAGCCACCCCTGCCAGCCCGGCATGACGGGGTAGGCCCGCTGCAGCGCCTCCCCGAACGCCCGCCACCGCGCCCGCCGGCGAGCGAGCACCCCGGGCACCCCGGGCCGCGTCCGGGAACCGGCCACGACGGCCAGGCCGGCGATGCGGCCCTCCAGTTCGGACAGCCGCCACCCGCCGACCCCCGTGGGCTCGCCCGCCGCCCAGACACCCGGGACGGTGGTGCGCTGCGCGGCGTCCACGGTGAGCACCGGGCTGCCGTCCACGTCGTGCCGGGTCCGGCAGCCGAGTTGCGTGCCCAGCTCGATCTGCGGCACGAAGCCGTATCCTGCGGCCACGGTGTCGCACTCGACGACGCGGGTGGCGAGGATGTTCCACCCCTCGTCGAGGCGGGCCACGGTGACGGCCTCCACCTCGCGCTCGCCGTGCGCCGCGACCACCGCCTGGCGCGTGCGGTACGGCACCCGGTGCCGGGCCAGGCCCACCGCGTACCGTGCCGCTTCGCCCGCCTTGTCCAGGGCGAGGAGCGGCCGCCTGGCCAGCCCGAGCCCGCTGCCGGCCTCGAACACGCCCAGCACGCGCGCCCCCGCCCCGGCCAGCCCGACGGCCACGGGGAGCAGGAACGGCCCGGTGCCGGAGACCACGATCCGCCGGCCGGCCACGACGCCGCTGCCCTTGAGCAGCGCCTGCGCGCCGCCCGCGGTGAGCACGCCGGGCAGGTCCCATCCGGGAAAGGGCAGCGGCCGGTCGTGCGCGCCGGTGGCGATGAGCAGCTGCCGCGCCCGGAGAGCGACCGGGAGCTCGGCCTCCCTTCCGTCCCGAGCCGGCGATGACCGTGTGACGCAGTGCACGACCAGGGTCCCGTCCGGTTCGCGGGCGGCGCTCCACGCCTGGTGCCGCAGCAGCACGTCGGCACGCTCGCCGAGGGCCCGGCCCTGGCGCAGGAACCGGCCGAGCCCGGGCTCCGCGCCCGGGACGGCGGAGTGGCGGAAGTACTGGCCGCCGAGCCTCGCCCCGGAGTCCACGAGCGCCACCCGCAGGCCCGCCCGCGCCGCCGTGAGCGCGCCCGCGACCCCCGCGGGCCCGCCTCCGATCACCACGAGGTCGTACGTCACGACGTCGCCACCTCGTCCCCGGGCGCGGCCTCCAGGAGGCAGGCCCGCTCGGGCGCCCGCCCGTTGACGGAGATGAGGCAGTCGAAGCAGACGCCGATCCCGCAGAACAGCCCTCTGGGCCGGCCGCCGAAGCGGGTGCTGCGCCACGACCGCACGCCGGCCGCGTGCAGGGCCGCGCCGATCGTCTGCCCGGGGACGACCGGCACGGGCCGGCCGTCGACCGTGATGTGGAACGTCACTGGTCCTCCTCGGAGAAACGTCCGGGCCGGAAGGGGCTCAGGTCGAGGTCGGGCTTCTGACCGGTGATGAGCTGGGCGAGCAGGTGCCCGGTCGCGGGGGCGAGCCCGATCCCCGCCCCTTCGTGCCCGCACGCGTGGTACAGCCCGGCCACGCGCAGGTCGGCGCCGATGACGGGCAGGTGGTCGGGGCAGTACGGCCGGAACCCGCAGTAGGACCTGATGGCCCGCACCTCGCGCAGCGCGGGGAAGAGCGCGACCGCCTGCCCGGCCAGCCGCGCGAGCACCGGCACCGACGTCGTACGGTCGAAGCCGACCCGTTCCCTGCTGGCCCCGACGAGCACTGTCCCCGCGGGGGTGCCCTCGACGACGGCGGACGTCTCCAGCCCCGCCGAGTCGCTGGCGACGTTCGTGACGTAGGCGGCGGTGTAGACCTTGTGCCTGATCAGCGGCTCGCGCAGGGGTTCTGTGACGAGGACGAACCCGCGCCTGGGCAGGATCGGCAGGTCGACGCCCGCCAGCGCGGCCACCTCGCCGCCCCAGGTGCCCGCCGCGTTGATCACCGCGCCGCCGCGGACGTCGCCCCGCGAGGTGCGCACGCCCGTCACCCGGCCGCCGGAACCCGTGACCCCGGTCACCGCGGCGCCCAGCCGCAGGCGCAACGTGCCGCGGCCGAAGCCGCGCGCCCCGTGCCTGAGCAGGGCGGCGGCGGCCAGCATGGGCTGCACCTGGGCGTCCTGCGGGTAGTGCACGCCGCCTGCCAGGTCGCCGGCGAGGTGCGGCTCGTAGTCGCGCAGCGAGCCGGCGGGCACCAGGGTGTGCTCGACGTCATGAGCGGCGGCCTGTCCGGCGGCGAGGTGAGCGAGCCGCTCCTGGACCTCGGGGGTCTCGGCGACGACGAGCCCGCCCTTGGCCTCGAACTCGAACCCGCCGTCCCCGCCGTGCCGCTCCGCCAGCGAGCGCCACAGCCGGTTCGACAGGACGGCCAGCTCCAGCTCGGGCCCTGGTTCCTTGTCGGACACCAGGACGTTGCCCTCGCCCGAGCCGGTCGTGCCGCCCGCCACGGGGCCATGGTCGATCACGGTCACGTCGAGTCCCGCCCGTGCGGCGTAGTAGGCGCAGGCCGCTCCCACCACGCCGGCGCCGACGACGATCACGTCGGACAAACGCCACCACCTCCCCTCAGTAATATGTCACATAGCCAATAACCTTGAGAAGCCCCGTTCCGCCCCGTTCAGGGACCGGCCCTCCGGGCCCTTACCATCGATACGTGAAGCTACCCACGGACCATCCCCACCCCCTTGTGCGCCGCCTGTTCTCCTTCTGGGCGCCCACCGAGAGGTCGATGCGCGGCTGGGCCATGGCCTCCGTGGTGGTCAACGCGGGCATCACGGTGACGGGCGCGGGAGTGCGGGTCACCGGCTCCGGGCTGGGCTGCCCGACCTGGCCCAGGTGCACGCCAGACAGCTTCATCCCGGTCGCGCACCCCGAGGTCTCACCGCTCAACATGGCCGTGGAGTTCGGCAACCGGCTGCTCACCTTCCTGGTGCTGGCCGTGGGGGTCGCGTGCGTGCTGTCCGCGCTGCGGATGACGCCGCGCAGGCGCTCGCTGGTGCTGCTGGCCTGGCTCCAGCC
The DNA here is from genome assembly GCF_055586745.1 of Nonomuraea sp. NPDC049378. NCBI lineage: Bacteria > Bacillati > Actinomycetota > Actinomycetes > Streptosporangiales > Streptosporangiaceae > Nonomuraea > Nonomuraea sp. NPDC049378. Next base: position 61,917 of record NZ_JBVJHP010000038.1, on the reverse strand, counting down.
GGTCGGCATCGTGGCCCAGGCGCTGTGGGGCGGGCTGGTGGTCAACACCATGCTCAACCCGTTCACGGTCGGCATGCACTTCCTCATCTCCAGCGGCCTGATCGCCGCCTGCTGGGTGTTGTACGCCCGCGCGGGCGAGGGCGACGCCCCCGCGCGCCGGGTGACGCACCGCGACATCAGGCGGCTCGGGCACGTGCTGCTCGCGGCGGTGTTCGTGCTGCTGGTGGCCGGTGTGGTGGTGAGCGGCACGGGGCCGCACTCGGGCGACGCCATGGCCTCCCGCTTCGACCTGGACATCGAGGCCGTGGCGCGCATCCACGCCGACATCGCCTACGTCGTGGTGGGGCTGACGTTCGCGCTGGCGTTCGCGCTGCACGTGAACAACGCCCCGCGCCCCGCGCGCCGGGCGGCGCTGGTGCTCTTCGCGGTGGAGCTGGCCCAGGGCGTGATCGGCTACACCCAGTATTTCCTGGCCGTGCCCGCCATGCTGGTCCTGCTGCACGTCCTCGGCTCGACCCTGGTCTGGATCGCCGCGCTGAGGGTGGTCACCGCGCTGCGCACCCGTTCCCATGAGGCCGCCTCCGCGGGCCCCTCCCCCACCGCGGCGCACGCCGCCGTCTGAGGGGATGAGCCCGGGTTTGGGGCGTTAGGTCCGCCACTCCCCCGCCCCGACGCGCGCGTGATTTGCACGGAAACGTTCGCCGCGCTCCGCACCACACCGCTCCGCGACGTCGCCTCAGCCGGGAGCGTAGCCCGGCGGCGGTGAGCCCCTGGCGACCGAGCCGGCGGGCATCGACCGCGCCGGGAAGTCCGCCCTGGCGGTGCTCATGCACTCCAGCAGCGCCCGCTGCTCCTCGTGGAAGGTCTGCTCGTCGACCACGTGGCGGGCCGCCCGCTCGTGCAGCAGGCCCAGCTCGGTGGCGGCCAGCTGGTAGTCGCGCATCGCGCGCAGCCCCCGCCTGCCGCCGTGGGCCTTGGCCCACTGCCTGGCCTGCCGCCGCCGGGTGAACGCCGACAACATGTAGATGTCGGCCTGGGTGACCAGCTTGGTCGGCTCGTACGGCGGGAGATAGCGCTGGATGAGGGCGACGATGCGCCGCCGGTCCCTGAACACCACGCCGATGAGCACGACCAGCACGACCAGCAGCGTCAGGTAGGCCACCACGAGCCCGGGGAAGCCGCCGTAGGAGGCCAGGCCGTTCCACAGGCCGTGCAGGATCATCGCGGCCGACCAGCCGGCCAGGACGGGGAAGATCCGATCGCCGCCGCCGCGCTGGGCCGCGTAGGCGACCGCGACGCCGATCATGGAGCTGAACAGCGGGTGCGCGAGCGGCGACAGGATGCCTCGCAACACCACCGTGACCGCCAGCCCTTTGACGCCCGAACCGGACAGCGCGGCGATGTAGTAGCTGACGTTCTCGCTCATGGCGAAGCCGAGGCCGACCATGCTCGCGTAGATGACGCCGTCGGTCGGCCCGTCGAGCTCGGCCCTGCGGAACCTGAGCAGGCCCAGCAGCACCAGGCCCTTCATCGTCTCCTCCACCACGGGCGCGCCGAACGTGGCCGCGATGTTGCGGGCACTGGCCTCCGACAGGCGGGCGGTGTCGATGATGTAGTGCAGGTTGAGCGAGTTGACCACGCCGGCGACCAGCACCGCGATGCCCGCGCCCCACGCGAACGCGAAGATCAGGTTGCTGCGCGGCTCCGGCTCCATCCGGTCGAGCGCCAGCACCGCGGCCAGCAGCAGCGGCACCGGCGCCAGCGCCAGCATGAGGGCGATGAAGAACTGCACCGGCGCGCCGTTGAACACCACGTCGAACGAGAACGAGACGAGGGCGCAGATGCCGGTGAGCACCAGCCCGATGATCAACGCGAACGATGGGCGGTCCTTGAACACCCAGCGTGGATCACGGGTCGCCATAGGGTGACCTTAACGGATCAGAGTGCCGGGGTCCGTGCGGGTCGGAGCAGTGCGGGTCAAGGCCGGGCGTGCCGTGGTCGACCTGGAGCGTGGTGTGGCCGATCTCGAAGCGCTCGTGCAGCAGGCGGGCGAGGCGCGTGCGTACGTCGTGGCAGTCGGAGCCCTCCGCCACGATCACGTGGGCCGACAGCGTGGGATAGCCGCTCGTCACGGCCCAGACATGCAGGTCGTGCACCTCCTCGACGTCGGGGTCGGCGGCCAGCACACCGCCGATCTCGTCGGGGTCGAGCCCGCTCGGCGCCGCCTGCAGCAGCACCCGGCCGGAGTCGCGCAGCAGCCCCCAGCCGGCCTTGAGCATGAGGGCGGCCACCACCAGGGCGGCGATCGTGTCGGCCTGGCGGAAGCCGGTCAACCAGACCACGACACCCGCCACCGCCGTGGCGATGAAGGCGTACATGTCGTTGAGCACGTGCTGGAAGGCGCCCTCGACGTTGAGGCTGCGCCGGTCGGCCCTGGACAGCAGCCAGACGGCCAGCGCGTTGACGGCGATGCCCGCCAGCGCGGTGAACACGACGACGGGCCCCGACACCTCGGGCGGCTCCATGAGCCGGCGCACGCCCTCGTAGACGAAGTAGGCCACGAGCAGAAGCAGCGTCACGCCGTTGACCTGCGCGGAGAGGATCTCGGCCCGCTTCCAGCCGAACGTGTAGGCGCCCCTGGCCGGCCTGGCGGCGATGCGCATGGCGAGCAGGGCCAGCGCGATGGCGGTCGCGTCGGTCAGCATGTGGGCGGCGTCGGAGATCAGCGCGATCGAGTTGGCGATCACACCGGCGATCACCTCGACGACCATGTAGCCGACGATGAGCGCGAGCGCCCCGGCCAGATAACGCCGGTCGGCGTTCGCGCTCAACGCGTGGCCGTGCCCATGACCGGGCCCGTGCCCATGACCGGGCCCCCGGCCGTGATGATCTCCGCTCATCCGGTCTCCTTCAGATGCTCCCGGCTCAGGTCGAGCAGCATGCGGACATGGGCGTCGGCCAGCCGGTAGTAGATCATCCGTCCGGCTCTGCGGCTGGCCACGATCCCCGCCGTACGCAGCAGGCGCAGCGCGTGGGAGACGGCCGTGTCGGTCACCTCGACGGCGTCGGCCAGGTCGCACACGCACAACTCCCGCGCCTCCAGCAGGGCGTAGAGCAACCGGGCCCGGGTCGGGTCTCCGAGCAGGCGGAACAGCTCGGCCAGCCGGGTGGCCTCTTCCGGCGTCACGAGCCGGTCGCGGGTGGCCGCGACCCTGGCGGCGTCCGGCTCCTGCACCGTGCAGCCGTCCAGACCCGTGATAACACCTGAAGAGCTATTCATATGTGCACTATAAAGACCGGGAAGGGCCCGGCGCAACGGCCGGGCGGAGACTTCAGGCGAGCAGCGGATCGATCGCGACCGCGAGGAAGAGCAGCGCCAGGTAGGCGTTGGACCAGTGGAAGAACCGCATCGGGCGCAGGGCGACACCGCTCTTGCCGGCGTTGAGCCGGCCCAGCAGGCGGTGCACCTCCCACAGGCACACGGCGCCGAGCACGGCCGCCACGACGGGGTAGAACAGCGTGGTGCCGGCCACCGGCCACAGCGCCAGCGAGCACAGCACGGTCGCCCACGTGTAGGCGATGGACTCCAGGACGACCCGCCGCTCGGTGGCCACCACGGGCAGCATCGGCACCTTGGCCGCCGCGTAGTCCTCCTTGTAGCGCATGGCCAGCGTCCAGGTGTGCGGCGGCGTCCAGAAGAACACCACCCCGAACAGCACCAGCGGCGCCCAGGCGAGCCGGTCGGTGATGCCCGCCCAGCCGATCATCACCGGCATGCAGCCCGCGATGCCGCCCCACACGATGTTCTGGGCGGTGCGCCGCTTGAGGATCATCGAGTAGACCAGCACGTAGAACAGGATCGCGCCGGTGGACAGCAGGGCGGCCAGCGCGTTGGTGGTGAGCCACAGGCCCACGGTGGAGAGCACGCCGAGCACGATGCCGAAGACGAGCGCCGCGCGCGGCGACACCTGGTGCCTGGCCAGCGGCCTGCGGCGGGTGCGGCGCATCTTCTGGTCGATGTCACGGTCGACGTAGCAGTTGAGCGCGTTGGCGCTGCCGGCCGACAGGGTGCCGAACACCATGACGGCGACGGACGTCCACAGCGGCGGCAACCCGCCCGCCGCGAGGAACATCACGGGCAACGTCGTGATCAGCAGCAGCTCGATGATCCGCGGCTTGGTGAGCGCGATGTAGGCCTTGACGATCATGCCGATCGAACGCGGCTCGCCCACCTTCGGGGAGGGGGCCGTCGCCTGCCTGTTGGTGAGCACCGTCAAGGCGCTTCCAGCCTGTGCGGGGTCAACGCGTAACCTCTGATTAGAGCGGATCCATGGGTGGGCGCCGTGACGCCTCTGCGAACAACCAAACTGTAGTCGCAGGGTCGGCCGGTCCGGCCAATGGGGGGCTTGCGCCCCACGTGGGACGCCGGGGTGGAACGGGAATTGATCGTCACCTCCACTCGGTTAGGGTCCCTGTGGGCGGGATAGCCAAACCGGCGTGACCAATGACAACTAGATTCCGGAGATCGAGCACTTGAGCACCGAACTCGTGCCAGCCCTCGAATGGACCGACCTCGACAAGAAGGCGGTCGACGTCGTTCGAGCCCTGGCGATGGACGCAGTGGAGAAGGCGGGCTCGGGTCATCCCGGCACCGCCATGAGCCTCGCCCCCGCCGCCTACCTGCTTTTCCAGCGCGTGATGCGCCACGACCCGACCGATCCCGGATGGATCGGACGCGACCGCTTCGTGCTGTCATGCGGCCACACCAGCCTGACGCTCTACATCCAGCTCTTCCTTTCCGGCTACGGCCTGTCGCTCGACGACCTCAGGCGGCTGCGCCAGTGGGACAGCCTCACGCCCGGTCACCCCGAGCACGGCCACACGGCCGGCGTCGAGACCACGACGGGTCCGCTCGGCCAGGGTCTGGGCAACGCGGTCGGCATGGCGATGGCGGCCCGCCGCGAGCGCGGCCTGTTCGACCCCGGCGCCGAGCCGGGCGCCTCGCCGTTCGACCACCACATCTGGTGCCTCGTCAGCGACGGCGACATCGAGGAGGGCATCAGCCACGAGGCCAGCTCGCTCGCCGGCCACCAGAAGCTGGGCAACCTCATCGTCATCTGGGACGACAACCAGATCTCCATCGAGGACGACACGCTCATCGCCAAGTCGGAGGACGTCGTCGCCCGCTACGACGCCTACGGCTGGCACACCCAGAGCGTCGACTGGACCGAGAACGGCGACTACGCCGAGGACGTCCAGGCGCTCTACGACGCGCTGCAGGCGGCCAGGTCCGAGACCGGCCGGCCGTCGTTCATCCGGCTGCGCACCATCATCGGCTGGCCCGCGCCCAACAAGCGGAACACCGGCAAGATCCACGGCTCGGCCCTGGGCGAGGCGGAGGTCGCCGCCACCAAGGAAGTCCTCGGCATGGACCCCTCCAAGAGCTTCGACGTGCCGGACGAGGTGCTCAAGCACGCCCGCGCCGTCGCCCAGCGAGGCCGCGCCGAGCACGCCGAGTGGGAGAAGGGCTACGCGAAGTGGCGCGCGGCCGACACCGAGCGGGCCGAGGAGCTCGACCGCATCTCCCGGCGGCAACTGCCCAACGGCTGGGCAGGGGCGCTGCCGTCGTTCGAGGCGGGCGCCTCGATGGCCACCCGCAAGGCCTCCGGCGAGGTGCTCAACGCGCTGGCGCCGGTGCTGCCCGAGCTCTGGGGCGGCTCGGCCGACCTGGCCGATTCGAACAACACCACCATGAAGGGCGAGCCGTCCTTCGTCCCCGAGGAATACCAGACCAAGGAATTCCCCGGAAACCGCTACGGCCGCACGCTGCACTTCGGCATCCGCGAGCACGCCATGGGCGCCATTCTCAACGGCATCGCCCTGCACGGCGGCACCCGCCCCTACGGCGGCACGTTCCTGGTCTTCTCCGACTACATGCGACCGGCGGTGCGCCTGGCCGCGCTGATGAAGCTGCCGGTCACCTACGTGTGGACGCACGACTCCATCGGCCTGGGCGAGGACGGCCCCACGCACCAGCCGATCGAGCACCTGTGGGCGCTGCGCGCGATCCCCGGCCTCGACGTCGTCCGCCCGGCCGACGCCAACGAGACCGCGTACGCGTGGAAGGCGGTGCTCCAGCACACCGACCGGCCCGCGGCCCTGGCCCTGACCAGGCAGAACCTGCCCGTCTTCGAGGGCACCAGCGCCGAGGGCGTGGCCAGGGGCGGCTACGTCCTGCGCGAGGCCTCCGACGGCCAGCCGCAGGTCCTGCTCATCGCCACGGGCAGCGAGGTGGAGATCGCGGTGAACGCCCGCGACCTGCTGGAGGCGCAGGGCATCCCGACGCGCGTGGTGTCGATGCCGTGTGTCGAATGGTTCAACGGGCAGGACATCGCATACAGGCAGACGGTCCTGCCCGCGTCGATCCGGGCCCGGGTCGCGGTCGAGGCGGGCGTCGCTCTCGGCTGGCACCAGTTCGTCGGCGAGTGCGGCGAGGTCGTCGGCCTCGAACACTTCGGCGCGTCGGCCCCGTACAGGACCGTGTACGAGCAGTTCGGGCTGACGGCGGAGCGCGTGGCCGCGGCGGCGCATGCGAGCCTGGCCAAGCTCGGTCAGGAAAAGGGCGAGACGACGGGAAACTGAACGAAGATGAGTGAGATCCTGAACAAGCTGTCCGGCCAGGGCGTCGCCATCTGGCTCGACGACATCAGCCGCGAGCGCCTGCGCACCGGCAACCTCGATCAGCTGATCCGCGAGAAGAACGTCGTCGGGGTGACCTCCAACCCGACGATCTTCGCCAACGCGCTCAGCAAGGGCGACGCCTACAACGCCCAGCTGCACGACCTCGCCGTACGCGGCGTCGACGTGGGCGAGGCCGTACGCGCCATCACCACCTACGACATCCGCTGGGCCGCGGACGTGCTGCGCCCCGTCTACGACGCCACCGGCGGCGTGGACGGCCGGGTGTCGCTGGAGGTCGACCCGCGCCTGGCCCGCGAGAGCGAGAAGACCGTGGCCGAGGCGCGGGCGCTGTGGTGGCTGGTCGACCGGCCCAACCTGTTCATCAAGATCCCGGCGACGGTCGAGGGGCTGCCGGCGATCACGCAGGCGCTGGCGGAGGGCATCAGCGTCAACGTCACGCTGATCTTCTCCCTCGAGCGTTACCGCGCGGTCATGGACGCCTGGCTGGCCGGTCTCGAGGCGGCGCAGGCCAAGGGCCTCGACCTCGGCAAGATCGATTCGGTGGCGTCGTTCTTCGTCAGCCGGGTCGACACCGAGATCGACAAGCGGCTCGACAAGCTCGGCAAGCCCGAGCTGAAGGGCAAGGCGGGCGTGGCCAACGCGCGCCTGGCGTACGCGGCGTTCGAGGACGTGATGAACTCCGAGCGCTGGCAGCGGCTGCGCGCCGCGGGCGCCCGCCCGCAGCGGCCGCTGTGGGCCTCGACCGGCGTGAAGAACCCCGAATACTCCGACACCCTCTACGTCGACCAGCTCGTCGTCCCCGGCACCGTCAACACGATGCCGGAGAAGACGCTCGACGCCACGGCCGACCACGCCAACGTCTCGGGCGACACCGTGCGTCCCTTCTACGAGCAGGCCTGGAACACCATGGCCGCGCTCAAGGAGGCCGGCGTCGACTACGACGACGTGGTGAAGGTCCTGGAGGACGAGGGCGTCGACAAGTTCGAGGCGTCCTGGAACGAGCTGCTCGAGAGCGTCACCAAGAACCTGGTCCCGTGATGGAGGTCTCCTGCCGCGATGAGGAGGTGGCGTCCGCCGCCGCCTCCCTCGCGGGGCGCCTCGTCGCCGGCGGCGTGCCCGCGCGGCTCGCCGCCGGCGACCCCACGCTGTGGGGTGAGGACGCCGATGCGGGCGCGCAGGCCGGTCGGGGCCGCCCTGCGCGCCCGCGAACGCCGTCCCGCGCCTCGCGCGAGCTGCTGCCCGAGCTGGGCAGGCTCGCCGAGCGAGCACGCGCGCAGGGACTGACGAACGTGGTGCTGGCGGGGGCGGGCGGCTCGCCCGCCGCCGCCGAGGTGATCTGCGACACCGACGACGTGCCGCTCACCGTTCTCGACACGACCGACCCCGGGCAGGTGCGCCGCGCGCTCGCCGAGCCGCCGGACGCCACGATCGTGGTCGTCGCCGACGCGGGCGGCTCGGCCCTGGAGACCGACTGCCTGCTGCGGATCTACCAACGTCACTTCACCGACGCGGGCATCGCGCCGGCCGGGCGCATCGTGGTGGTCACCGGCCCTGGCTCGCCGCTGGAGCGGCGCGCGCGTGAGAGCGGCCACCAGGTGGTGCCGGCCGCCCCGGTCGCGGGCGGCCGGGCTCCGGCGCTGTCGGCGTACACGCTGGTGGCCTGCGCGCTGGCGGGCGCCCGCGTGGAGCGGCTGCTCGACGACGCCGAGCAGGCGCTGCCGCTGCTGTCCCTCGACTCCGGCAACCCCGGGCTCGACCTGGGGGCGGCGCTCGGCGGCGCGGCGCTGGGCGGGCGCGACAAGCTGCTGCTCGAAGACCAGCTCTCGGCCATCGCCGGGCTGCCCGGCTGGATCGAGGAGCTCGTCGCGGGGTCCACCGGCAAGCGGGGCAGGGGCATCCTCCCCGTCGTCGGCGCCGACCCCCGTCGCAGTGGCGACGAACTCGTCGTCGCCATCGAGTCCGACGTCGGCGACGTGCGCGTCGACGGGCCCCTCGGCGCGCAGTTCCCGGTGTGGGAATATGCCGCCGCCGTCGCCGGTCTGGCGCTGGACGTCGACCCGTTCGACCGGCCCGACGAGGCCGGCGCGCGCGACGGCACCCTCGCGCTGCTGGCCCTGCCCGACCTGCCGACCGGCGCTCCCGCGTTCACCGACGGCCCCGTCGAGGTGTACGGCGGGGTCACGGCCAAGGACCTGCCCGGGCTGTTCGCCGAGCTGCTGCACACCGTTCCGGCCGGCGGATATCTGTCGATCATGGCCTACCTCGACCGGCTGGCCGCGTTCGACGCTCCGGTGCCCGACGGCGCCGACTTCGAGCAGATGACCGATGCCTGGATGATGGCCGACGCGGCGACGCTGCGGGCGCTGCTCGCGCTGCGTACCGACCGGCCGGTGACCTTCGGCTGGGGCCCGCGCTGTCTGCACGCGACCGGCCAGTATCACAAGGGCGGCCCTCCGAACGGCGTGTTCCTGATGATCACAGGTGCGGTGGCCGAGGACGTCCCGGTCCCCGGGCGGCCGTACACCCTGGGCCGGCTCCAGCTGGCGCAGGCTCTCGGTGACCTCGGCGCCGTGGAGACCCGCGGGCGTCCCGCCGTACGCCTGCATCTGACCGACCGCGCGGCGGGAGTCGCGCACCTGCTCGCAGCCGCACAGGAGGCTTGAGATGACAGACCCGGCAGCACCCGCGGAGGAGGCCGCCACGGTGGCCACCTCGGCCGCGGGCACCTCCACCACCATGGAAGTCCTGGCGGCCAACCCGCTGCGCGACCCGCGTGACAAGCGGCTGCCCCGGGTGGCCGGACCGTGCGTGATGGTGTTGTTCGGCGTGACAGGCGACCTGGCCAAGCGCAAGCTGCTGCCGGCGATCTACGACCTGGGGAACCGGGGGCTGCTGCCGCCCGGCTTCTCGCTGGTCGGGTTCGCCAGGCGCGACTGGAAGGACCAGGATTTCGCCCAGCTGACGCACGACGCCGTCAAGGCACACGCCAGGACGCCCTTCCGCGAGGAGGTATGGAAGCAACTGCGTGAGGGCATCCACTTCGTGCCCGGCGAGTTCAACGACGACGGGGCGTTCGACGCGCTGGCCATGGCCTTGAACGAGATCGACGAGACACGGGGCACCGGCGGAAACTACGCGTTCTACCTCTCGGTGCCGCCGAAGTTCTTCCCCGTGGTGGTCGAGCAGCTCAAGCGGACGGGGCTGGCCGACGCGCCCGAGGATTCGTGGCGGCGGGTGGTCATCGAGAAGCCGTTCGGTCACGACCTGCGCTCGGCGCACGAGCTGAACGAGATCACCACCTCCGCCTTCCCGGAGAGCTCGATCTTCAGGATCGACCACTACCTGGGCAAGGAGACCGTCCAGAACATCATGGCGCTGCGGTTCGCCAACAACCTCTATGAGCCGATCTGGAACCGCAGCTTCGTCGACCACGTGCAGATCACGATGGCCGAGGACATCGGCATCGGGGGGCGGGCCGGCTACTACGACGGCATCGGCGCCGCCCGCGACGTGATCCAGAACCACCTGCTCCAGCTGCTCGCGCTGGTAGCGATGGAGGACCCGACCTCGTTCGACGCCTCCGCGCTGCGCCGGGAGAAGGAGAAGGTGCTCAAGGCCGTGCGGCTGCCGGCCAACCTCGGGCTCAACACCGCGCGCGGGCAGTACAAAGCGGGCTGGCAGGGCGGCGAGAAGGTCGTCGGCTACCTCCAGGAGGACGGCATCTCGTCGGCGTCCACCACGGAGACGTACGCCGCCATCAAGCTGGAGATCGCCAACCGGCGGTGGGCGGGCGTGCCGTTCTACCTGCGCACCGGCAAGCGCCTGGGCCGCCGGGTGACGGAGGTCGCGGTGGTGTTCCAGCGGGCGCCGCACCTGCCCTTCAGCGCCGACGACACCGAGATACTCGGCCACAACGCGCTGGTCATCAGGGTCCAGCCGGACGAGGGCATCACCGTCAGGTTCGGCAGCAAGGTGCCGGGCACGGCCATGGAGGTGCGCGACGTCTCCATGGACTTCGCCTACGGCGAGTCGTTCCTCGAGTCGTCCCCCGAGGCGTACGAGCGGCTGCTGCTCGACGTGATGATCGGCGATCCGCCGCTCTTCCCGCACCAGCGGGAGGTCGAGCTGTCCTGGAAGATCCTCGACCCGATCGAGGAGTTCTGGGCCACGCAGGGCCAGCCGGAGGGCTACGAGTCGGGTTCGTGGGGGCCGGAGTCGGCCGATGCGATGATGGCCCGCGACGGCCGCGTCTGGAGGAGGCTCTAGTGAGCGGACGCGTTGACACATCCGGTACGGCTGTCGCCGCGAGACCGACGGAGGAGCGCCCGTGACGACCTTCATGTTGTCCGACACCACGGCGGGCAAGATCTCGGCGCAGTTCATGCACCTGCGCCACCAGATGGGCGCGCCCGCCATCGGCATGGTGCTGACGCTCGTGGTCGTCTGCGAGGAGCGCCACCAGTACGACGCCCTGCGCGCCGCCACCGAGGCGGCCCGCGAACACCCCTCCCGCATCATCGTCGTGATCAAGCGTGAGGAGGACGAGCCGATCAGGCTCGACGCCGAGCTGCGCATCGGCGAGTCCACGCCCGGCGAGGTCGTGGTGCTGCGCCTGTACGGCGAGCTCACCGAGCACGCCGACTCCGTGGTCAGCCCGCTGCTGCTGCCCGACACCCCGGTCGTGGTGTGGTGGCCGGGCGCGGCGCCCGAGGTGCCGTCGAAGGACTCCATCGGGGCTCTGGCGCAGCGGCGCATCACCGACGCCAAGGGCCTGGACGAGGGCGGCATCCAGTCGCTGGTGACCAGGGCCAAGGGGTACGCCCGCGGCGACACCGACCTGTCGTGGGCCAGGGTGACGCCGTGGCGCAGCCTGCTGGCCGCCGCGTTCGACCAGCCGGTGGGCCGGGTGCACGAGGGGGTCGTGGAGAGCGCGAAGGGTCACCCGAGCGCGCCGCTGCTGGCCTCCTGGCTGTCGGAGCGCCTCGGCGCGCCGATCGAGGTGGCCGACTCGGGCGGCCCCGGCCTGACGTCCGTGCGGCTGCGACTGGACGACGGCGAGCTGTCCATCTGCCGGAGCGACGCCCGCCTGGCCACGCTGTCGCGCCCGGGGCAGCCCGACAGGAACGTGGCGCTGGCCCGGCGCCACACCTCCGAGCTGCTGGCCGAGGAGCTGCGCAGGCTCGACAGCGACGAGGTCTACGAGGCCGCGGTCAAGCACTTCGCCCGCACGTACAAGGGATGACCCTGCCTCCCCGGGCGGCTCCGGCCGTCCGGGGTTTCCTGCTGATCCTGGTGAGAGAGTAGTGCTCGTGAGCGTGCCCAATGTTGTCGTACACCGCAACGCCGACGTCCTGGCCAAGGCCGTGGCGGCGCGGATCATCACCCGGCTGGTCGACGTGCAGTCGGCCAAGGGGGCGGCGTCCATCGTGCTGACCGGCGGCACGGTCGGCATCGCCACGCTGGCCGCCATCGCCGCGACGCCCGCGCGCGACGCGGTCGACTGGCGGCGCCTGGACGTCTGGTGGGGCGACGAGCGGTTCGTGCCCGCGGGCGACAGGGAACGCAACGAGACCGGCGCCCGCGAGGCGCTGCTCGACCACGTCGACGTCGACCCGGAGCGGGTGCACGTCATGCGCGGCCCCGACACGGGCATGACCGCCGAGGAATCCGCCGAGTCCTACGCCGCCGAACTGCGCAGGGCCGCCAGGCCGGAGGATCACGGGCCGGTGCCGAGCTTCGACGTGATGCTGCTCGGCATGGGCCCCGACTCCCATGTGGCCTCCCTGTTCCCCGGCATGCCCGCGCTCTACGACACGCGCCCGGTGGTGGCCGTGCACGGCTCGCCGAAACCGCCGCCCACGCGCATCTCCCTGACGCTGCCCGCCATCCAGGCCGCGCGCGAGGTGTGGGTGGTGGCCGCCGGGGAGGAGAAGTCGGGGGCGGTACGCCTGGCCCTGTCCGACTCGGGGCACGTGCAGGTGCCGGCGGCGGGCGCCAGGGGCCGGGGGCGCACCCTGTTCCTCCTGGACCGGGCGGCGGCCGGCAAGATCCCGCCGGGGCTCGGCCGTATGGCCTCGCCGTAGCCCAGCCGTTCCGCCGGCGACCGCGCCGTGAGCCGCGGGCCCTGCCACCGGCCTCCTCCCGTGAGCCGGCGGCGCTCGCCGTGGGCCGGGCGGTCGCCGTCCGGTCAGCCGGCCGCGACGAGCGCGTCGATCTCCGCCACCAGGGCCTGCTTGCGCTCCTCGGCCAGGTAGGAGGCCCGGACGCCGTTGCGGGCGAGGTGGGCCAGTTCGGGAGCGCCGAGTCCGAAGACGTCGGCGGCGAGCCGGTACTCCTCGGCCAGGGTGGTGGCGAACATGGGCGGGTCGTCGCTGTTGAGCGTGACGTACAGGCCTTCCTCCAGCATCCGTGGCAGCGGGTGGTCCTCTATGCGGGCGACCTGGCCGGTGCGGAGGTTGGAGGTGGGGCAGACGTCCAAGGGGATCTGCGTGTCGCGCAGGTGGGCGACCAGGCGGTCGTCGGCCAGGCAGGTGATGCCGTGGCCGATGCGCTCGGCGCCGTAGCCCTCGATGACCTCCCAGATCGTCTCCGGCCCGCTCATCTCGCCGCCGTGCGGGACGCTGTGCAGTCCGGCCGCGCGCGCCGCCGAGAAGGCCGAACGGTAGGCGTCACGATATTTCGGGCGCTCCTGCTCGATCCCGCCGATGCCGAAACCTACCAGCGCGGCGGGAGGTTCTTGCAGGGCGTGCTCGACGGTGACCCTGGCGGCCTCCTCCCCGTACTCGCCGGGGATGTCGAAGATGTAGGCCACCTCCACGCCGTACTCGGCCGGCGACCGGCGGGCGGCCAGGTCCAGGGCCTCGGTCACCTCGCGCCTGGGCATGCCGACGACGTGGTGGGCGTAGGGCGTGACCTGCAGCTCGACGTAGCGGGCTCCCTGGGTTGCGAGGTCGCGGGCCAGGCCGAGCACGAGCGTGGCCACGTCCTCCGGCTCGCGTACGAGCGAGTTGACGGCGCCGTACACCTGGGCGAAGTGGGGGAAGTCGCGGAATGCGTAGAAGCGGCGCAGGTCCTCCTCCGTCGCGGGGACCTCGCTGCCGGGGTGGCGGCGCGAGAGCTCCAGCACGGTCGCGACGGAGGCCGAGCCGATCAGGTGCACGTGGAGTTCGACCTTGGGCAGGGCGTCGATGAAGGCGTCGATGGTCATGACGACGACAGTACGAGCGGCTTCACAGGGGAAAACAGGCTTTGGCACGAAATTTCACACCAGAATGTTAGTTTTCTGCGTTAGGGTGAGATCCGTGAGCAACGCCGAAGCGTACGAGCGCGGCTTCGCCCGCCTCAGCGCGCACACCGTCGCGCCCCTGCTCGCTCAGGCCCGCGAGACCAGGGCGCCGCGGCTGCTGGACGTCGGCTGCGGCACCGGCGTGGTGACGGCGGCGGCGCTCGCGCTGGGCATCGAGGTCACCGCCGTCGACCCCGATCCCGGCATGCTGGAGCTGGTCGCCCGCCGCCACCCGCACGCGACGGTACGGGCGGCCGCGCTGCCCGACCTGCCGTTCGCGGACGAAGCATTCGACGCCATAGCGGGAAATTTCGTCATCAATCATGTGCCCGACACCGCGGCGGCGCTCGGCGAGCTGCACCGCGTGCTGCGTCCGGGCGGCACGATCGCCCTGTCCTGGTGGGAGTCCGACGAGATGACCGCCACGAGCGTCCTCGCCGACGCCATCGCCGCCGCCGGCGTCCCGTACGACCCACCGCCACGCCCCTTCACGGCCCACGACACGCCGCCGCGCTTCACCGCGCTGCTGCGGGCGGCGGGCTTCAGGAACGCGGCCGTCGACACCCTGCGGTGGCGGCACCGCGTCGACCCCGGCTCCTGGTGGGACGACATCGTCCAGGCGGGCGGCCCACGCTTCGCGGTGATCTCCCGGCAACCGCGGGAGACCGTCGAGCGCGTCAAGGCCCACTACGCCCGGCTCGCGGCCCCGTACGCGCTGGAGGGGTTTCCCGTCTGCGCCCACCTGGCCCGAGCCGCCCGCTGACGTCAGCCGGGGGCGAGCTCCTCGAAACGCACGCCCGTCAGCTCCGTGGAAGCCTCCCAGAGCCGCCGGGCGAGCTCCTCCGACCTGGCCGTCGCGGAGGGCGTGAGCCGCCTGAGCGTGGGGCCGATGTACTCGCCGCCGCGGACGTCCGGCGAGGTCGCGGCGTAGAGCGAGGACACGGCGCCGCGCTCGGGCCGCTTCATCAGCAGGCTCACGACAGGCTTGACCAGCCCGGTGCCGAAGATACCCGTGGCGGTCATGCCCGGATGGGTGGCGACGCTGATCAGACCCGCGCCGGCCCGCTCGGCGCGGCGCTGGAGCTCGAGGGCGAAGAGCATGTTGGCCAGCTTGGAGCGGGCATAGGCCGCCATCCTGCCGTAATCGTGCCGCATGCCCAGGTCGTCCAGGTCGATCCTGCCCGCGACGTGCGCGTCGCTGGCGACGGTCACCACGCGGGCGGCGGGGGCGGCGAGCAGGAGCGGCAGCAACAACCCGGTGAGCGCGAAGTGGCCCAGGTGGTTGGTGCCGAGCTGCAGCTCGAACCCGTCCCTGGTCTCCCGCCTGGGGACCATGCCGACGCCCGCGTTGTTCACCAGCAGGTCGAGCCGCTCGACCCCGGCGGCGAACTCCCTGACGAACTCCCTGACGGAGGCCAGGTCGGCCAGGTCGAGCCGCCCGTACCCGACGTGCGCGCCGGGCGCGGCCCGCCGGATCTCCGCGACGGCCGCGGCCCCCCTGTCCGGGTCGCGCGCCGCCACGACCACGTGGGCGCCGTGCCTGGCCAGCTCAAGGGCGGTGGGCTTGCCGATGCCGGTGTTGGCGCCGGTCACGATGGCCGTCGTGCCCGCGAGGGCGGGCATCGAGGCGGGAGTCCAGCTCATCGCCACTCCTGGGTGGTGCGCAGCGTTTTCTCCACGCTACAAGCCGCCCAGGAACGTCCGCCCCGCAGGCCGGCGCTCCACTCGGGGCCCTCCTCGCCGCTCAGCGCCTCAGCCGCCGGCCCGCGGAGCCTTCCGGCAGGTCAACGCTCCAGCCGCTGGCGCGCGTGCCGTTCCTCGCGCTGGGCGACCTCGAGCCGCTGCCGGCTGTCGGCCAGCCTTCCGCGTGCCTTGGCCAGCTCGCGCTCCAGCGACGCGACCTTCTCCGCGCGCTCGTCGTGCTCCTTCGCGGCCGCATCGAGCGCCTCGCGCCACTCGCGGTGCGCGGCCTCGGCCTCCTGGCGTTCCCTGGCCTTCCTCGCCTCGGCCTCCTCGCGCTCCCTCGCCCGGGCGGCCTGCTCGTCGGGCGACGGCTTCCTGCGGCCCGCCGGCCGCTCGCGCGGGACCGGAGCGGGAGCGAAACCGCTGTAGCTGAGCGGCTTCGCCAGGGTGCCGCGCCGCACCTGCGCGGCCGCGCCGGCGTCGACCATGGCGGCGTCCAGGGTCTGGTCCACCTCGGCGGACGCCGCCGCCGACAGGTCCCCGGCCTGCCTGACGAGCCTGCCCACCGTACGCGTCACCTCGCCGCGGCGGCGAGTGAGCTCGGCCAGCGCGGCGGCGTCCTGCTCCTCCCAGGCCGCCCGCAGCCGCTCCCCCACCTCCAGCAGCTCGCCCAGCTCGCCGGGGTGCTCGCGGGCGACCCTGTTCACCGCGGAGGCCGACACGGTCGGCTTGCGCAGCTTGGCGATCTCGCGCGACAGGCGCACGTCACCCGCGTCCTTGGCCGCGCGGGCCTCGTCCGCGCGGGCGGCGGTGAACTCGGACGGCGGCAGGGCGTAGAGCCGGCCGGCCACCTCGTCAAGATCCACACAGGACAAATACCCCACATCCGCGGGTTTGTAGCGCATAGTGGAAACAGCCCCGAGTCGAACGGAGACATCCGGTGTTCGAGCGCTTCACCGACCGTGCGCGCAGGGTCATCGTCCTCGCTCAGGAGGAGGCGCGGAGGCTGGACCACGACCGCATCGGCACCGAGCACATCCTGCTCGGCCTCATCCACGAGGGCGAGGGGCTGGCCGCCCTGGTGCTCGACGGCTGCGGCGTGGAGCTGGACCCCGTACGCGCCTTCGTCGAGCGCGTGCGGGGCCGCGGCGCGAAGTCGCCGGGCGGGCACATCCCGTTCACGCCGCGCGCCAAGAAGGTGCTGGAGTTGTCGCTGCGCGAGGCGCTGCAGCTGCGCCACAACTACATCGGCACCGAGCACATCCTGCTCGGGCTGATCAGGGAAGGCGAAGGGCTGGCCGCCCAGGCGCTCGTGGACGCCGGCGCGGACCTGGCCGACGTACGCCAGCGCCTGCTGGACCGGGTGGGCCGCGGCTCCAGGGAACGCCCCGGCGAGATGTTCCACTCCGGCGGCGCCGCCCTCAACGAACGGCTCGCGCAGATCCAGGAGAGCCTGGAGCGCATCGAACGCCACCTGGGCATCCAGGGCGTCCAGCCGCCGGCCACGAGGCCGCAGGAGGAAGAGGGCCTAGGCTGAGGCCATCGCGCCCACGGGCAGCCGGGCGGCCACGACGCCCGGGTCCTCGGTGTAGGCGAGCGTGGCGCCCAAAGAGATCAGGAGCCTGCGCATCCTGGCGTTGTCGGCCAGCATGGTGGCCCTGACCTCGGCGTATCCGAGGTCGCGGGCCGCGTGCACCAGCATCCTGGCCATCACCGCGCCCAGACCGCGCCCCTGCCAGCGGTCTTCGACCAGGACGGCCATCTCGGCGCTCCCGGGATCGGCGGTGAACATGAGGTTCGCCAGCCCCACGACCTGCCCGTCGTGCCCGGCGACCAGCGAATGCCCCCGATTCCTGTCGCACATCCGGTCGAACACGCGCTCGGGCAGCACCGGCAGTGCGGTGAAGTAGCGGAACCTGCGTGACTCCGGCGAGCACCGGTCATGCAGGTCGCGTACGGCCTCGCGGTAGATCGAGGTGAGCGGGCGGACCGTGACCTCCACCCCGTCGGCGACTTTGATCCCGCGCTCGGCGCCCTCCCGCTCGGCCGCCGGCTGGGCGAGCCGGGCGAACGCGGCCGCCCTCGCCGCCTCGGTCGAGGTGAAGGGCAACTCGCCGCGGCGCAACCTGACCGCGCGCCGGGCGGCCACGGGCACGACGAGCAGAGTGGGGTCGGGAAGATCAGGCACGGGTTCACCATAGATCCACCGGGCGTCGTCCGCGCGCAGCAGGTCGGCCAGCAGCTCGGGCAGCCGCCACGGCATCGAGCGTAGCCGGGAGGCCAGCAGCAGGGCCCTGGTGGGCTCGTCGGTGAGCTCGTGGGCCGTGGCGGGGACCACCTGGACCCGGCGGCCACCGGCCGCCTCCAGAGCCTGGCGCACGGTCTCGGGGTGGGCGGGGATGTCGGCGACGAACTCGTCGACGGTGCCGTCGGTGTCGGGCTGGACGCTCAGCCCGAGGATGTTGCCGCCCCTGTCGGCCAGGGCCGCCGCCAGTGACGCCAGCCGTCCGGGTCGCTCGTCCACCGTGGTCCGGATGCGCAAGAATCCCATGCGACGAGCATGCCTGGTGGCTGTTACACCACCGCTAACGAAGTGTTTCATCGGGATATGTGTCGGTTTATCACGTTATCTAGCGGCACCTGCGCTCATCGGGGTACGCCGCGCGGCGGCACGACGGGCGCCGGACGACCTGCCGAGAGAGGAATACCCCATGAACGTCCTCTTCCGAGGGGGCCGCGTCTTCACGCCCCACGGCGTTGTGGCGGAGGCGGTGCTCGTACGCGACGGCGTGATCGCCGCGGTGGGCCCCGAGCGCGACCTGGCACGTCCGCCCCACGAGACCGTGGACCTGGACGGCGGGCTGCTGACGCCGGGGTTCATCGACGCGCACATGCACCCGGTGCAGGCGGGCCTCGAACGCGCGAAGTGCGATCTGTCCGAAGTATTCGGACTTGATGCGTATGTCGAAATGATCGCCGCTTATGCTGCGACAAATCCGGATAAAGCGTGGATTGATGGCGGCGGCTGGGATATGTCGGCATTTCCGAACGGGCTCCCCCACCGCGACCAGCTCGACTTCCTCGACCGGCCCGCGTACCTCATCCAGCGCGACCACCACGCCGCCTGGGTCAACGGCCGGGCACTCGAACTGGCCGGCATCACCGCCGCCACCCCCGACCCGCCCGACGGCCGGATCGAGCGCGACGCCGGGGGCGTGCCCACCGGGGTCCTGCACGAGGGCGCGATGGAGCTCGTCGGCCTGCTCACCCCGCGCCCGTCCGCCCAGGATCTGCTCGACGCGCTGGCACGGGCACAGGAACACCTGTTCTCGCTGGGCATCACCGGCTGGCAGGACGCCATCGTGGGCTCCTACGCGGGCTCCGACGACCAGCTGCCCACCTATGTGGCGGCGGCCGGCTCCGGCCTGCTGCGGGCCCGCGTGGTGGGTGCCCTGTGGTGGGACAGGACGCGCGGCCTGGACCAGATCCCCGGCCTGATCGAGCGGCGGGCCGCA
This sequence comes from Nonomuraea sp. NPDC049378, assembly GCF_055586745.1. NCBI lineage: Bacteria > Bacillati > Actinomycetota > Actinomycetes > Streptosporangiales > Streptosporangiaceae > Nonomuraea > Nonomuraea sp. NPDC049378. The sequence goes on along the minus strand of NZ_JBVJHP010000038.1, from coordinate 42,732 downwards.
GCCGGCGGACTCGACCGGTTCCGCGCCACCTCAGTCAAGATCATGCAGGACGGGATCACAGAGAACTTCACCGCGGCCACGCTGGAGCCGTACTGCCTGTGCGGCGGCACGGGCCTGTCCTACGTGGACCCGGTCGAACTCAAGCGCTACGTGGCCGAGCTGGACAGGCACGGCTTCCAGGTGCACGTCCACGCCATCGGGGAGCGGGCGGTACGCGAGGCCCTCGACGGCTTCGAGGGCACCGACCCCGCCAACCGCCACCACATCGCCCACCTGCAGATCATCGAGCCCTCCGACGTGCCGCGCTTCGCCGCCCTGGGCGTCACGGCCAACCTGCAGCCGCTCTGGGCCACCCACCACGCGCAGATGGACGAGCTGACACTGCCGTTCCTGGGCGAACCGCGCGCGTCGTGGCAGTATCCCTTCGCCGACCTGGTCGCGCACGGCGCCCGGTGCTGCGCGGGCAGCGACTGGCCTGTGTCGGACGCCGACCCGCTCCAGGGCATGCACGTCGCGGTGAACCGTACGGAGCCGGGCGGCTCGGTGCACGCCGGCTACCCCACCGCGCAGACCCCGTTCCTGCCCGGCCAGCGCCTCGACCTGGCGACGGCCATGACCGCCTACACGGCGGGCTCGGCCTGGATCAACCGCTCCCCGGCGGGCGTCGTCGAACCGGGGCGCCCCGCCGACCTGGTGGTCCTGGACCGGGACCCGTTCGAACTGCCGCCCGGCGACCTCTGGACGACGCGGGTGCGCATGACGTTCGTGGACGGCGAGCCGGTCCACGAACGGGGCTGACGAGCCCGGGGCCGGGAACGGCGGAAGGGCCCCCGCACGACGCCGGGGCCCTTCCGCTGACACACCTACCAGGGGGACTTGTTGCTGCGCAGGCGCTCCAGTGCCTCCTCGAGGATCGCCTTGCCGTCCTTGTCGCTCCTGCGCTCCTTCACGTAGGCCAGGTGCGTCTTGTACGGCTCGTTCTTGGGCGGGGCAGGCGGCGCCTCCTCGTCCTGTCCGGCTGGGAGGCCGCACCGCGGGCAGTCCCACAGCTCGGGGACCGCCGCGTCACTGGCGAAACTGGGGCGCGTCTCGTGCATGTTGGCGCACCAGAACGAGACCCGCACTCTCGGAGCTGCCTCGCCGCGCTCGGCCTCCCCCATAGGGCCGGCGCCGACTCGGCTGCCACGGATCGCGTTGCCACTACCCACGGATGAACTCCTCGCTCGATCGCCCCGCGCGCAGACACGGGGGGAGAATCACTGTCACGCGTTGACTTGCTTGCTCAGGGCCGCAGAAGCAGGCCGAGAGCGATGATGCAGACCAACCAGATGATGCCGGTGATGACGGTCAGCCGGTCGAGGTTGCGCTCCACCACCGAGGAACCACCGAAGTTCGACGAGAACCCGCCGCCGAACATGTCGGACAAGCCGCCGCCCTTACCCTTGTGCATCAGGACGAGCAGGATCATGAGAAGGCTCGCCAGGATGAGGGCGATAGAGATTCCGAGTTCCACGGTATGCCTGTTCCTTCAATGCTCTGTTACGCGTGACGATTCAGACTTGCCTCTTGAGGGTACGGCCTGATGTCAAGTCGCACCCCCAGAACGGCTCAGTTAGCCGGGCATATCGGAGAAACGGCAGAGCTTCGTGTACTCCCCGGCGTCGATGCTCGCGCCACCAACGAGCGCGCCATCGACATCGGGCTGAGCCATGATCCCTGCGATATTGCCTGACTTGACCGAGCCACCGTAAAGGATACGGACCGCGGAGGCCACTTCGGAGTCGTAGAGCTCAGCGAGTCTCACTCGCAAAGCTCCGCAGACCTCCTGAGCGTCCTCCGGGGTGGCCACCTCGCCGGTGCCGATCGCCCACACCGGTTCGTAGGCCACCACTATCGATTTTGCCTGCTCGGCCGTGATTTTGCGCAGCGCACCGTCGAGTTGGCCAAGACTGTGCGCGATGTGGCCGCCCTCTTGACGCACCTCCAGCCCTTCGCCCACGCACAGGATGGGCGTGAGCGAGTGCCGGTAGGCGGCCTGCACCTTGGCGTTGACGAGGTCGTCGTCCTCGTCGTGGTACTGCCGCCGCTCGGAGTGTCCGATCGTGACGTACGTGCAGCCCAGCTTGGCCAGCATGGCGCCCGACACCTCGCCGGTGTAGGCCCCGGCGTCATGCTCGGAGAGATCTTGGGCGCCGTAGACGATGCGCAGTTTGTCGCCGTCGACCAGGGTCTGGACGCTGCGCAGGTCGGTGAACGGCGGCAGGACGGCGACCTCGACCTTGTCGAAGTCCTTGTCGCTGAGCCCGAAGGCCAGCTTCTGGACCAGCGCGATGGCCTCGAGGTGGTTGAGGTTCATCTTCCAGTTGCCGGCGATGAGCGGCTTGCGAGTGGTCACGTCACGCCTCCAGAGCCGCGAGTCCGGGAAGGGTCTTGCCCTCAAGATATTCGAGACTGGCACCGCCACCTGTGGAGATGTGCGAGAACCCGTCCTCCGGCAGCCCCAGCCTGCGCACGGCCGCCGCCGAGTCACCGCCGCCCACCACGGTGAAGGCGCCCTCGCCGGTCCGGGCGATCAGGGCCTCGGCCACGGCCCTCGTGCCACCCGCGAACGCGTCGAACTCGAACACGCCCATCGGGCCGTTCCAGAACACGGTCTTGGCGTCGGCCAGCTTGCTCGCGAACAGTTCGCGCGTTCTGGGCCCGATGTCGAGACCCTCCCGATCGGCCGGAATCGCTGTGGCGTCGACCACTTCGTGCTCTGCGTCGGCGGCGAAGGTGACGGCGGCCAGGACGTCGACCGGCAGGACGAGCTCGACGCCCCGCTCGGCGGCCTCGTCGAGGAAGCCGCGGACCTGGTCGAGCTGGTCTTCCTGGAGCAGCGACCTGCCCACCTCGTGGCCCTGGGCCTTGAGGAAGGTGTAGGCCATGCCGCCGCCGACGAGCAGCCGGTCGACCTTGGTCAGCAGGTTGGCGATGACATCCAGCTTGTCGGAGACCTTGGCGCCGCCCAGCACGACCGCGTAGGGCCGCTCGGGCTCCTGCGTCAGCTTCTTGAGCACCTCGACCTCGGCCACGACCAGCCCGCCCGCCGCGTGCGGCAGCAGCTGGGGGACGTCGTAGACGCTGGCGTGCCTGCGGTGCACCGCGCCGAAGCCGTCCCCGACGTAGAGCTCGGCCAGCCCGGCCAGCCGCTCAGCGAAGGCGCGCCGTGTGGCGTCGTCCTTCGACTCCTCGCCGGGCTCGAAGCGCAGGTTCTCCAGCAGGACGACCTGACCGTCCTGGAGCGACTCGACACAACCGCGGGCGCTGTCGCCGACCACGTCGGAGGCGAAGGCCACGTCCTGGCCGAGCAGCTCGCCGAGCCGCCCGGCCACCGGCCGCAGCGAGTATTTCGGCGTGACCTGGCCCTTGGGCCGGCCCAGGTGGGCGCAGACCACGACCTTGGCGCCCGCGCCGGCCAGCGCGCTGATCGTCGGCACGGACGCCCGGATGCGGCCGTCGTCGGTGATCTTCTCCCCGTCGAGGGGGACGTTGAGGTCGGCGCGCACGAGCACGCGCCGGCCCTTCACGTCGAGATCGTCGAGCGTGCGCATGCTCATGGCCTCACTCCGCGAGGCGGGCCCGGTCGCCATATGCCGCCGCCTTCCCCAATCTGGCCCCCACTCTGGTCGCTTCACTCCCGCCGCTCCTCCAGGCGACGGCACTCCCTCGCAGGATCACAGGCCGCGGCCGACCAGCTCGATCAGGTCGGCGAGGCGGTTGGAGTAGCCCCACTCGTTGTCGTACCAGCCGACGACCTTGACCTGGTTGCCGATGACCTTGGTGAGGCCGGCGTCGAAGATGCATGAGGCCGGGTCGGTGACGATGTCGGAGGAGACGATCGCGTCCTCGGTGTAGCTGATGATGCCCTTGAGCGGGCCCTCGGCGGCGGCCTTGACGGCGGCGTTGACCTCGTCGACGCTGACCTCGCGGCTGACGTCGACGGTGAGGTCGGTGGCCGAGCCGGTGGGGATCGGCACGCGCATGGCGAAACCGTCGAGCTTGCCCTTGAGCTCGGGCAGGACCAGGCCGATGGCCTTGGCGGCGCCGGTCGAGGTCGGCACCACGTTGAGCGCGGCGGCGCGGGCGCGGCGCAGGTCCTTGTGCGGGCCGTCCTGCAGGTTCTGGTCCTGCGTGTAGGCGTGGATGGTGGTCATCAGACCCTTCTCGATGGTGAAGGTGTCGTGCAGGACCTTGGCCATCGGCGCCAGGCAGTTGGTGGTGCAGGAGGCGTTGGAGACGATGGTGTGCTTGGCCGGGTCGTAGGCGCCGTCGTTGACGCCCAGGACGATCGTGACGTCCTCGTTCTTCGCGGGCGCGGAGATGATGACCTTCTTCGCGCCGTTGTCGGCGTGCACCTTGGCCTTGGTGGCGTCGGTGAACAGGCCCGTGGACTCGAGCACGACGTCGACGCCGAGGTCACCCCAGGGCAGCTTGGCCGGGTCACGCTCCTCGAAGACCTTGATCGTCTTGCCGTCGACGGTGATCTCGTCGCTGGTGGCCTTCACCTCGTAGGGCAGCCGGCCGAGGATGCTGTCGTACTTCAGCAGGTGAGCGAGCGTCGCGTTGTCGGTCAGGTCATTGACCGCGACGATCTCGATGTCCTTGCCGCTGGCGGCGACAGCGCGCCAGAAGTTGCGACCGATGCGGCCGAAGCCGTTGACGCCTACTCGGATGCTCACGGGAACCGATCTCCTCGAACAAATGATGGCGGGCTGGTACCTCAACCACGAACCTTATCGGACTCAAATTGGTTTAGACCACTTCAGGTGCCCCGCTGTGAATCGTCGTTCTGTGGGCGCGTTTTGCGAGGTTCGAGTAAAGTGCCCGACTCGTCGGAGTAAATTCGTGATTCTCGGGGGGCTGAGATGTCACACAAGCGGTCCGGCCTGCTGTCCGGACTGATCGTCGGCCTGCTGGCAGGGCTGTTCTGCGCGGCAGGGCTGGGGGCGGCCGTGCTCTTGCAGGAGAGCCTGCCCGGCGACATCACGACGTTCGGCAACGGGCTTCCTCTCCCCTTGGCCCTGTCTCTCGTCATCGCTCTGGCGGTCTCCTTCGCCATGGGCTCGGTGCGCCCGCGCACCTTCGTCCTGGTGCCCATCGCCACGCTGTACGCGGGCGGCGCCGTGGCCACGGGACAGATCGCGGGGCTGGCCATCATGATCGGCTCCGCCCAGCGCGCACCCGGCAGGCAGACCCCCGCCGGTCTGTCCGACATCACCCTGCCCTCCTTCGCCGAAGGCCTGCCCGAGGCGCTGGCCCTCTACCGTGACCCGCTGGCGGAGACCTGGCCCGCCTGGCTCTACATCGCCGTCGCCGCTCTGGCCGCCCTCGTCCTGGTCACCCTCCGGGTCACCCGCGTACGCCGCTCGCAGCGGGCCCAGGAAGCCCAGGCGGAGGAGATCGAGGAGCCTCGCGAGCCGGAGTACCGGGCGCCGTTCGAGCCCGCCCAGGCCCCGGCGCCGAAGCCCACCACCGACCTGTTCACCCCCCGCAAACCGGCCCGCGACTGACCGACCACAGTGCGGCCAGGAAGCCCAGCACAGCTCAACCCGTGACCAGGCGGCCCCTTGACCACTCAGCACAACTCCACCCATGACCAGGCGGGCAGACCGAACCCCCCGCTGTTGCACGAGCCGACCTGTGACCGCCCGGCGCAGAGCCCATGAAGCCCCACCGGGCCAGTGCCCGCACCGCACGCGCCGATCCCGTCAGGCACATCTGCCGGGCGCACCCGGCCACCCTCCGAACCACGGAACCCGGCCGGCAGCGCGCTCGTCACGGCGAGCACCCCGTGAGCCTTCACGACCGGCCAGGACGGACGGCAACGCACGTCGGCGCGTGCGGTGCACTGTGCTGTGCCGTAAGAGATGGCAGAGAGGTCGGTGCGGGGGGAAGCACCGCAACGACGGTCAGGGGGCGAGCATGTCGACGGTGAGATTGGCCTCGGTGTTGGGGATGCCCAGGTCGGAGGCGCGCTTGTCGGCCATGGCGAGCAGTCGCCGGATGCGGCCGGCGATCGCGTCCTTCGTCAGCGGCGGGTCGGCGATCTGCCCCAGCTCCTCCAGGGACGCCTGCTTGTGCTCGACCCGCAGCCGTCCGGCCACGACCAGGTGTTCGGGCGCCTCGTCGCCGAGGATCTCGAGCGCCCGCTGCACCCGCGCTCCGGCCGCAACCGCGGCCCGTGCCGAGCGCCGCAGGTTGGCGTCGTCGAAGTTGGCCAACCGGTTGGCGGTGGCCCGAACCTCGCGGCGCATGCGCCGCTCCTCCCAGGCGAGCACGCTGTCGTGCGCCCCGAGCCGGGTGAGCAGGGCGCTGATCGCGTCGCCGTCGCGCACCACGACGCGGTCGACGCCGCGCACCTCGCGCGCCTTTGCGTGGATCTTCAGCCGCCGTGCCGAGCCCACTAGCGCGAGGGCGGCCTCCGGGCCGGGGCAGGTGACCTCGAGCGACATCGAGCGGCCCGGCTCGGTCAGCGAGCCGTGGGCGAGGAAGGCCCCGCGCCAGGCGGCCTCGGCGTCGCAGGCCGCTCCCGCCACCACCTGGCGGGGCAGGCCGCGAACCGGCCGGCCGTGGTTGTCGATGAGGCCCGTCTGGCGGGCGAGCGCCTCGCCGTCGCGGTAGACGCGGACCACGTAGCGCGAGCCCTTGCGCAGCCCGGCGGGCGCGAGCACGAGGACCTCCGCCTTGTGCCCGAACACCTCGCCGATGTCCTTGATCAGCCGCCGCGCCGTGGCGTTGGTGTCGAGCTCGGCCTCGATCACGATCCGCCCGCCCACCAGGTGCAGGCCGCTGGCGAACCGCAGCAGCGTCGAAACCTCCGCCTTGCGGCAGCACGGCTTCAGCACCGGCAGGCGGCTCAGCTCGTCTTTCACCACACCTGTCATCGCCATAAGCGTTAGTCCTCCCCCATTCAGACCGGCTCCCGTCAGTCTCTCGCACCTTGGCGCCACGCCGACCAGGATCAACGCTTCTGGAGGAAAATCTCGTCCAGGACGAAGGCAAGACGTCGTGGGTCATGCCGGGGAGAGCCGTCGGCGGCCGCCACATCGGCCATCACCAGCCGGGCGTCGAGGGCGGCGGCGGATTTCTCCAGCGCGCCGGGATCGTCGACGATCCCGGTGTCGGCGAGCACGACGTCGATCGACAGGTCGGGAGCGTGCTGTCGGAGCACCTCCAGATGTTGCTGGGGGGAGAAGTCGTCGGTCTCGCCCGGCTGGGGCGCCAGGTTGAGCGTGACGAGCCGCCTGGCTTTGGTCGCGTGCAGGGCCCTGGCCAGCTCGGGCACCTTGAGGTGCGGCAACACGCTGGTGAACCACGACCCCGGTCCGAACACCACCCAGTCGGCGTCGAACACGGCCGCGACGGCCTCGGGCCGCGCCGGCGGGTCTTCGGGCACGAGCGAGATCGCCTGCACCCTGCCGGGCGTCAGCGCACACGCCACCTGCCCGCGTACGGTCGAGATGACGCCGTCCAGCTCCACCTCGGCAACGATGTCGAGTGGCACCGACGCCATCGGCAACACCCGGCCGTGCGCGCCGAGCAGCCGGCCGACCCAGTCGAGCCCGGCCACGGAGTCGCCGAGCAGCTCCCACAGCGCGACGATCAGCAGGTTGCCCACGGCGTGCCCGTGCAGCTCGCCCTCGCTGCGGAAGCGGTGTTGCACGACCTCGCTCCACGTGCTGCCCCACTCGTCGTCGCCGCACAGAGCGGCCAGCGCCATCCGCAGGTCGCCGGGCGGCAGCACGCCGAGCTCGCGGCGCAACCGGCCGCTCGATCCGCCGTCGTCGGCGACGGTCACCACGGCGGTCAGCTGGTCGGTGACCATCCGTAAGGCTGACAGGGAGGCGTAGAGCCCGTGCCCGCCTCCGAGCGCCACCACGTTCGGTGCGATCCCGCCCCGGGCCCCGCGCCCATCCGGGCCGGCAGTCAGCGACCCGGCGGTACGGCACGAGGGGTCCGCACCGTCGGCAGCGTCCGCATTCAGGGACCGCACACCCTCATCCGCGACGTCGCCCATCGCTCGCGCGCCATCACCGAGGGGCGCCACGCCGCCGCCCGGGAGGCCCGCACCCCCGCTCGGCGCCCTTACGTCATCACCCGCTACGCCATCACCCGCGCCGCTGGCCGGCGAGCCCGCAACGACGGCATCCGAGCCACTTTCCGACGGACGCACGGCAAGCCCGCCGGCACCACTCCCCGAAAAACCCCCGACACCTTCACCCGGGCCACTCCCCGGGAAACCCCCGACACCTTCACCCGGGCCGCTCTCCGCCGGGCCCTCGGTGGCCTCCCCCGCACCACTGCGGGGAGCTCGCGCCCCGCCGGCTACCGGATGCGGCGAGGCGGCTTGGACGCCCTCGTCGGTCACTCCCGACCCACATCCCGATGGCTCACCTGGACCTCCATCCCGCGATCGCGCAGGCGGGCGGCGACCTGCTCGGTCATGGCGACGCTGCGGTGCTTGCCGCCCGTGCAGCCGACCGCGAGCGTGGCGTAGCTCTTGCCCTCGCGCGCGTAGCCGGCAGCGACCACCTGCAGGACCTCCTCGTAGGCGTCGAGGAACTCCTTGGCCCCTGGCTGCCCGAGCACGTAGTCGCGGACCGGGGCGTCGAGCCCGTTCAACGGCCGCAGGTCGGGCACCCAGTGCGGGTTGGGCAGGAAACGGCAGTCGACCACGAGGTCGGCGTCGACCGGGAGCCCGTACTTGAACCCGAACGACACGACGTTGACCCGCAGTCCCGGCCGGTCCTCCCCGCCGAAGAAGGAGACGATCTTGTGACGCAGCTCGTGCACGTTGTGCGACGACGTGTCGATCACGAGGTCGGCGTTGGCCCTGACCTCACGAAGGATGCCCCGCTCCCTGGCGATGCCGTCGACCAGGCGCCCCTCGCCCTGCAGCGGATGCGGCCTGCGGACGTTTTCGAACCGGCGCACCAGCTCTTCGTCGCTGGCTTCCAGGAACACCACCCGCACGCGTACGCCGCGCCCTTCGAGCTCCTCGATGGCGGCGTTGAGGTCGGTGGTGAAGGCCAGGCTGCGCACGTCGACGACGGCCGCCACCTTGTCGGCGGCCAGCTTGACCTTGCCCGCCTCCTCGGCCATCGCGAACAGCAACCCGGGCGGCAGGTTGTCGATGACGAACCAGCCCAGGTCTTCAAGCGCTTTGGCCGCCGTGCTGCGCCCCGCGCCCGACATGCCGGTGACGATGACGAACGCCGGCTCGGTGCTCATTGTCTCACTCCGTCCGCCGGCTCGGCCTCACGAATGTCCATGTCAGCGGCCCTCCCGGCCCCATCACCATAGCGGAGGCGGGCAAGCGGGCGGCCGGCGACGTGAACGTCCTGACATCCTGGCGAGATCAAGGCGAATCTCCCTTCAGCGTCGACACGATCACCTCGGCGATGGACGGGCCGATGCCGGGAACCTCGCAGATCTCGGCGGCCGTGGCCGCGCGGAGCTTCTTCACGGAGCCGAAGTGCTTGAGAAGCGCTTGCCTGCGCGCCGGCCCGAGACCTGGAACGCCGTCGAGCGCGCTCTCCTTCACCGTCTTGGACCTCTTGGAACGATGGTAAGTGATGGCGAACCGATGCGCCTCGTCACGCACACGCTGCAACAGATAAAGGCCCTCGCTTGAACGAGGCATGATCACAGGCTGGTCGTCGCCGGGCAACCAGACCTCCTCCAGCCGCTTGGCCAGGCCGCACACGGCCACGTCGTCGATGCCGAGCTCGTCGAGCGCCCGCTGCGCGGCGGCCGCCTGGGGCCCCGCGCCGTCGACCACCACCAGGTTGGGTGGATAGGCGAACTTGCGGGGCTTGCCCGTCTCGGGATCGATCGGGCCGTGGCCGTCCTCGGTGTCGGGGGCCAGCTCACCGGTGGCGGAGCGTTCTTCGAGGTAGCGGCGGAAGCGTCGCATGATCACCTCGTGGATCGAGGCGACGTCGCCCTCCTTGGTCTTGACGGCGAAGCGGCGATATTCGCTCTTGCGCGCCAGGCCGTCCTCGAACACCACCATCGACGCCACGACGTTCTCCCCCTGAAGGTGGGAGACGTCGTAGCACTCGATCCGCAGCGGCGCCTGGTCAAGGTCGAGCGCGTCGGCGATCTCCTGCAGGGCCCTGCTGCGCGTGGTCAGATCGCCGGCCCGGCGGACCTTGTGCTGGGCGAGCGACTCCTTGGCGTTGCGCTCGACCGTCTCCATCAGCGACCTCTTGTCGCCGCGCTGAGGCACGCGCACCTCGACGCGGGCGCGCCGCTGCTCGGTCAGCAGCTCGGCGACCGCCTCGTGGTCGGGCGGCAGCGCGGGCACGAGCACTTCGCGGGGCATCGCGTCGGGGCTCGCCTCGGCGTACATCTGCAGCAGGAACTGCTCGACCAGCTCGCCCGGCGTGATCTCCTCAACCTTGTCGATCACCCAGCCGCGCTGGCCGCGGATGCGGCCGCCGCGCACGTAGAAGACCTGCACGGCGGCCTCGAGCGGGTCCTCGGCAAGCGCGATCACGTCGGCGTCGGTGCCCTCGCCGAGCACGACCGCCTGCTTCTCGAGGGCGCGCTGGAGCGCCTGGACGTCGTCGCGCAGCCGCGCGGCACGTTCGTACTCCTGCTCGGCGGCCGCCTCGCGCATCTCCTTCTCCAGCCGCTTGATGAAGCGGCTGGTGTTGCCCGCCATGAAGTCGCAGAAGTCTTCGGCGAGCTCGCGGTGCTCCTCCGGGGTGACCCGGCCGACGCACGGCGCCGAGCACTTGTCGATGTAGCCGAGCAGACACGGCCGGCCGATCTGCCCGGCCCGCTTGAACACGCCGGCGCTGCACGTGCGCACAGGGAAGACCCGCAGCAGCAGGTCGACCGTCTCGCGAATGGCCCACGCGTGGGAGTAGGGGCCGAAGTAACGTGTGCCCTTGCGCTTGGCCCCGCGCATGACCTGCACGCGCGGAAAGTCGTCGGCCATGGTGACCGCGAGGTAGGGGTAGGACTTGTCGTCGCGGTATTTCACGTTGAAGCGCGGGTCGAACTCCTTGATCCAGGAGTATTCGAGCTGCAGCGCCTCGACCTCGGTGCCCACCACCGTCCAGTCGACGTCGGCCGCCGTGGTCAGCATCGACTGGGTGCGCGGGTGGAGCGCGGAGAAGTCGGCGAAGTAGGAGTTGAGCCGCTGGCGCAGGCTCTTGGCCTTGCCGACGTAGATCACCCGGCCGTGCGCGTCCCTGAACCGGTAGACCCCCGGGGAATCGGGGATCGCACCTGGTTTGGGCCGGAAACTCAAAGGGCTGCCCGCTGATCTCGCCACGTTTCAAAGACTAGTAGCCCCGACCGACAAGGTTGCCCGGCCCGCCGCGCCCGCGCCATGGCGGGACCGGCCGGCCGCGCCCGCTACGCCAGGGTGATCTGGTCGCCGTCGACCTTGATCTCCTGCGCCGCCAGCGGCTTCTCGGCAGGGCCGTCGGTCACCGCGCCGTCGGCGATCGCGAACTTGCTGCCGTGGCACGGGCAGACGATCGAACCGCCCTCGACGCTGGCGACCGGGCAACCCTTGTGCGTGCACAGCGCGCTGAACGCCTTGAAGTCGCCCTCGGTGGGCTGGGTGACCACGATCTTCTGGTCTTTGAAGATCGTGCCGCCGCCGACGGGGATGTCAGCGGTCTTGGCCAGGGCCCCGCCGGCCTGCGGCGCGCCGGACTCGGGTGCGCTCGACTGAGGTGCGCTCGACTCCGCGGCAGTGCCGGCGTCCTGTGCGGTGTCCGTGCCGCCGCCACACGCGGTGACCGCCAGCGCGAGGCCACTGGCCCCGACACCCGCGATCATCGCCCGGCGGCTCTGAAGGTCGTTTCCCATGCGCCTCACCCAAACGCACCCAGGTGAGAAAATCATGAGACGAGGTTTAGGCGAGCCTGATCTTATCGCCGTCCACGCTGATCCTCTTCTCCTCGAGCGGCCCGCCGGCCGGGCCGTCCGCCACCGAGCCGTCCTCGATGCTGAACTTGCTGCCGTGGCAGGGGCAGTTGATCGTGTTGTTCGAGACCGTGGCGACAGTGCACCCCGCGTGGGTGCACACCGCGCTGAACGCCTTGAAATCGCCCGCGGTCGGCTGCGTGACGACGACCTTCTCGCTTTCGAAGACCTTCCCGCCACCCTCGGGGATGTCGCTGGTGTCGGCCAGGGCCTTTCCTCCGCCGGCCGCCGCCTTGTTCCTCTCCGGCTTCTTCTCCGGCGCGTCAGACGACGGCTCCTCCGCCGGTGGCTCCGCGGCCGCTTCCGTCGTCGGCGAACCGTAGCTCGCGCAGGCCGTCAGAATCGCCGCGAGCCCGGCGCCTCCGGCACCGAGCACCACATTCCGGCGTGTCGTTTCCGTCATGGTGCGTCCTCCCAGATCGGTTCCACTTCAGGTACGGCAGCGCTCCCGCGCCGGTTCAGCGTGCCTGAGCCCAATCCCTGGTAACCACGCACATTTACCTGTTCGGCCCACCGCTTCGCGCGCCAGGTCAGGCGACCACGATGCCGTCGCCCTCGACCTTGACCTGGTACGAGGCCAGCGCGCCGGTGGCGGGGCCCTTGGTGGCTTTCCCGCTGTCGGCGGCGAACTCGCTGCCGTGGCAGGCGCACGCGATGACGTTGTCCTCAGGCGTGCTGACGACGCAGCCCTTGTGGGGGCAGAGCGCGCTGAACGCCTTGTAGACGCCCTGCGTCGGCTGCGTGACCACGATCTTCAGGTCTTCGACCAGCGTGCCCCCGCCCACGGGCACGTCGGCCGTCTTGGCGAGAACCCTGCCCTTGAGGCTCGGCTCGGCCTCGGCGCCGCCCGCCCCGCATCCGGCGAGCGCCGCCCCGCACGCCGCCACCCCTGCCGCTCCCAGCACCGCACGCCGCCCGGGCCCGCTGGTCCCCGGCGCGCACCCGCGCCCCGCCGGCGGAGCGTACCCCTGCCCGGCCGCCGGCTCGTGCCCGTTTCCGGGCATGGCTCCGCCCGTCTCCGTAACTGTCATTGTTCTGCCGACCCTTCGCGTCGCCACTGACCCCCTGCAGGTCAGGCCGCTGTCAATGTCAACTTTATGGGCCTGCCCCCTCGGTCCGGTCAGCGGGTGGTAGGCGTCCGGTCAGCGGCGGCGCCGAACCTGCGGTCATGACCCTTTCCTCGACACAGCCGCCCGCCGCGCCCGCCGGGCCCCGATGGTGGCGGCGTCCCTGGGTGGCGCCGCTGATGGTGGTGGCGGCGGCGTTCCTGGCGTTCTCGCTCCCGCCGTACCTGTCCCTGGACCCGAGCCAGTCGCGCGTTCCCGCACCGGACTTCTTCCCGCCGCACTTCGCGGTCCTCTCAGCGCACGTCGTGTTCGGCTCGGTGGCGATGATCACGTGCTGCCTGCAGGTCTGGCCCTGGTTCCGCGCGCGCCATCCGCGGGCGCACCGATGGATCGGCCGCGTGTACATCTTCGGCGGCTGTCTTCCCAGCGCAACCATGGGCCTGGTGGTCGGGGTGGCCACCCCGTGGGGCCCGGTGACCATGGTCAGCAACGTGCTGCTGGCGCTGCTCTGGCTGGGCTGCACGTTCGCCGGATGGCGGATGGCCAGGCAGCGCAGGTTCGTCGATCACCGCAGGTGGATGGTGCGCAGTTTCGCCCTGACCGTGTCCATCATCACGAACCGCCTCTATGGCGTGGCGCTGACCATCCTGTTCATACCGCAGCTAGAAACGACGTTCGGCGGCGACGAGGCCGTCATGGGGAACACGGTGGCGGCGATGAGCGCCTGGCTGGGCTGGGTGCTGCCGCTCCTGCTGGCTGAGTGGTGGCTGGAGCGAGGCGACGCCGCCAAGCGCCGCCGCCTCGCCCGCGGACACGCGGCCACGACGCCGGTGGCCGCGGACCTCCGCACGCCGAAGGGCTGATCCGCCCGGGCCCCGGAACCCGAGCCCGGAGCTGCGCCGCGCGTACGGAGGTCAGTGCGTCAGGATCTTGCGCAGGAAGCGCCCCGTGTGGCTCTCGTCCACGAGGGCGACCTGCTCCGGTGTGCCGCTGGCGACGAGCGTGCCGCCGCGCGACCCGCCCTCGGGCCCCATGTCGACGATCCAGTCGGCGGTCTTGATGACGTCGAGGTTGTGCTCGATGACGATCACCGTGTTGCCGCCGTCGACCAGCCGCCCGAGCACGCCGAGCAGCCGCCGGATGTCCTCGAAGTGCAGGCCGGTGGTGGGCTCGTCGAGCACGTAGATCGTCCGGCCGGTCTGCCGTCGCTGCAGCTCGGAGGCGAGCTTGACACGCTGCGCCTCGCCGCCGGACAGGGTCGTGGCCGGCTGTCCGAGACGCACGTAGCCCAGGCCCACGTCGTTGAGCGTCTGCAGGTGGCGCTTGATCGCGGGGATCGCGTCGAAGAAGCCGAGGGCCTCCTCGATCGGCATGTCGAGCACCTCGGCGATCGTCTTGCCCTTGTAGTGGACCTCCAGCGTCTCCCGGTTGTAGCGGGCGCCGTGGCAGACCTCGCAGGGGACGTAGACGTCGGGCAGGAAGTTCATCTCGATCTTGATGGTGCCGTCGCCCGCGCACGCCTCGCAGCGGCCGCCCTTGACGTTGAAGCTGAAGCGCCCCGGCTGGTAGCCGCGCACCTTGGCCTCGGACGTGGCCGCGAACAGTTTCCGCACGTGGTCGAACACGCCGGTGTAGGTGGCCGGGTTGGAGCGTGGCGTGCGCCCGATAGGCGACTGGTCGACGTGAACGACCTTGTCGACCTGGTCCATGCCGTTGATCCGCGAGTGCCGCCCCGGCACCGTGCGGGCGCCGTTGAGCTCCTTGGCCAGCGCGTTGTAGAGGATGTCGTTGACCAGCGTCGACTTGCCTGAGCCCGACACGCCGGTCACCGCCGTGAACACGCCCAGAGGGAACTCGATGTCGACGCCCTGGAGGTTGTGCTCGCGCGCGCCCTTGACGGTGATCTGCCGCTTCTTGTCGCGCTTTCGGCGGTTGGCGGGAATCGGGATGCTCCTGCGCCCCGACAGGTATTGCCCGGTGAGCGACTCCTCGCTGGTGAGCAGGTCCTGCACCGTGCCGGAGACGACCACCTGGCCGCCGTGCTCGCCGGCGCCCGGCCCGATGTCGACCACCCAGTCGGCCGCCGCGATCGTGTCCTCGTCGTGCTCGACGACGATCAGCGTGTTGCCCATGTCGCGCAGCCTGACCAGCGTGTCGAGCAGGCGCATGTTGTCACGCTGGTGCAGGCCGATGGACGGCTCGTCGAGCACGTAAAGGACCCCGACCAGGCCGGAGCCGATCTGGGTGGCCAGCCTGATGCGCTGGGCCTCTCCGCCCGCGAGGGTCGCGGCGGCGCGGTCCATGGTGAGATAGTCGAGGCCGACGTCGAGCAGGAAGCCCATGCGGGCGTTGATCTCCTTGACCACCCGCTCGGCGATCTGCATGTCGCGGTCGGACAGCTTGAGCGCGGCCAGGAACTTCGCGCACTCGCCGATCGACATCGCCGCCACCTCGGCGATCGACTTCCCTGCCACCGTCACGGCGAGGGTGACCGGCTTGAGCCTGGCCCCCTTGCAGGTGGGGCACGGGATCTCCCGCATGTAGCCCTCGAACCGCTCGCGGGCCGTGTCGCTCTCCGCCTCCGCGTGCCTGCGCTGCACCCATGGGATGACGCCGTCGTAGGTCGTGTAGTAGGAGCGCTGCCTGCCGTAGCGGTTGCTGTAGCGGACGTGCACCTGCTCGTCGTGGCCGTACAGCAGTGACTTCTGGGCCTTCTTGGGCAGTTTCTCCCACGACGTGTCGAGGGTGAATCCGACCGTGTGGCCGAGCGCCTCGACCAGCCTGCTGAAGTATTCGCTGGTGTGGCCGCCTGACCACGGGTGCAGCGCGCCGTCGCGCAGTGTGCGCTCGGGGTCGGGCACGACCAGGTCGGGGTCGACCTCCATCTTGGTGCCCAGGCCCGTGCACTCGGGGCAGGCGCCGAACGGAGAGTTGAACGAGAACGAGCGCGGCTCCAACTCCTCGAACGACAGGTCGTCGTAGGGGCAGTAGAGGTGCTCGGAGTAGAAGCGCTCGCGGTTGAGGTCGTCTTCGGGAAGATCGACGAACTCGAGCGTGATGGTGCCGCCGGACAACTGCAACGCCGTCTCGACCGAGTCGGTCAGCCTGCGCCGGGCCGACTCCTTGACCGACAGGCGGTCGACGATGACCTCGATGTCGTGCTTCTCGTACTTCTTCAGGGTGGGCGGCTCCTCCAGGCGCACGACGGTGCCGTCGACCCTGGCCCGGGCGAAGCCCTTGGTCTGCAACTCGCGGAACAACTCGGCGTATTCGCCCTTGCGGCCCCTGATGACCGGGGCGAGCACCTGGAAACGGGTGCCCTCCTCGAGGTCCATCACCCGGTCGACGATCTGCTGCGGGGTCTGCCTGGCGATCGGGCGGGTGCACACGGGGCAGTGGGGCTTGCCGATGCGCGCCCACAGCAGCCTGAGGTAGTCGTAGACCTCGGTGATCGTGCCGACCGTCGAGCGGGGGTTCTTGCTGGTCGCCTTCTGGTCGATCGACACCGCGGGCGACAGGCCCTCGATGAAGTCGACGTCGGGCTTGTCCATCTGACCGAGGAACTGGCGGGCATAGGCCGACAACGACTCGACATAGCGCCGCTGGCCTTCAGCGAAGATCGTGTCGAAGGCCAGGCTCGACTTCCCGGAGCCGGACAGGCCGGTGAAGACGATCAGCGAGTCTCGCGGCAGGTCGAGCGAGACGTCTTTGAGGTTGTGTTCTCGTGCACCACGCACGATCAGGCGGTCTGCCACGGCGATCCCGGAGGTCGAAAGGCGGATAGGTCCACGGCGGATGGTAGACGGGGGCTCCGACAATTTCGGCGGCGCGGACTCACGTGCGAGTGACCGGCCCCCCAAACGCGTCCATCACAGGTTACGGCCATCTCCCACCTCGCAGGAGCCCTTCACCGCTCAACCTCCTGACCTGCCGCTTTCATCCCCGATCCAGTGGGGACACCCAGGAATGATGAAAAATCCAGACATGGTGGTCCTACCCGCGCTCCAAGCCGAACTCTCCGCCGCGACCGATCGGCTGCTGGCCACGGCCGCGTCGCTCAGTGACGCCGACCTGGCCGCCCCTTCCCTCCTGCCGGGCTGGACGAGGGGCCACGTGCTCGCCCACGTCGCCCAGAACGCCGGCTCCCACCTCAACCTCCTGGCCTGGGCGAGGACCGGCGTACGAACCCCGCAGTACGCCTCGCTCCAGGCCAGGGCCACGGCGATCGAGGCCGCGGCCACCCACCCGGTCGCCCGTCACCTGGCCGACATCGAGGAGGGCGCCTCCCGCGTGGCCGCCGCGATCCGCGACATGCCGGTCGAGTACTGGTCCGCGCACGTGGAGGGCATGCGCCCGCCCCCGCATCCCGCCTGGTACCTCCTCGTACGCCGCCTGCGCGAGGTCGGATTCCACCACGTGGACCTCGACGCCGGGTACGGCCCGGCGGACTGGCCGGAGCAGTTCGTCGCGCGGGAGCTCCACGACTGCCGGGCGTGCTGGCCCCGCGACGGCGGCACGGTGAGCGAACCGGTGGGCGAAATCGTCCTCAGGAGCCAGGCGGGCGGGATCGTCTCCAGGTGGCCGCGGCTCGGCCCCGGCCCCACCGTCGAGGGCGCCCCTGCGGCCGTGCTGGCCTGGCTCACCGGCAGGTCGGGCGGCGAGGGCGTTACGCTGGTGCCCGTGGGGCGGTTGCCGACACCAGACCCGGCGGCGCTTCCTGCGCCTCCGCCGTGGCTGGCGGCTACGGCCCCCGCTGATCTGCCCGCGACGCCCCCGGAGGACTACCCATGACCTATACAGGTGACGTCCAGGTCGGTGGCCCCGCCGACGTGCGAGAGCTGCCCGCGCTCACGATCTCCAAGCTCGCCGTCGGCCCTTACGACAACAACGCCTATCTGCTGCGCTGCACGGAGACGGGCGAGGGCCTGCTCATCGACGCGGCCGCCGACTCCGACCGTCTGCTGGCGCTGATCGCCGACCAGCCGATCCGCGCGGTCATCACCACGCACCAGCACCCCGACCACTGGCAGGCGCTGGAGCAGGTGATCCGGGTGACCGGGGCTCAGGCGATCGCCCATCCGCTCGACGCGCCCGAGCTGCCCGTACCGGTCAACCGCACGGTCGAGCACGGCGACACGATCACCGCCGGCGCGCTCAGCCTTGAGGTCATCCACCTGCGGGGGCACACGCCAGGGTCGATCGCGCTGCTCTACGACGGCGGCGAGGCCGGCCATCACCTTTTCACCGGCGATTCCCTGTTCCCCGGCGGCGTCGGCAACACGCGGAAGGATCCCGAGCGTTTCACCCAGCTCTACAACGACGTGGTGGAGCGCGTCTTCGACCGCCTCCCCGACGAGACCTGGGTCTATCCGGGCCACGGCAAGGACACGACGCTCGGGGCCGAGCGCCCCGCGCTGCCCGAGTGGAAGGCCCGCGGCTGGTAGTCGCGCCCGCGGGCAGGGTCAGTGCCGGGCGGCGAGCACGTGCACGATCCGCTCGGCCGCGAGGGCGGGATCGTCGGCCAGGCCGACGAGCTCGCCCCACGACCACCGGTAGAACCATCCCTCCGAGAGGGGTACGCAGTCGACGGTCTCGGCCAGCAGGATCGTGTCAGGATCGCTGATCCGCAACGCCGGCGGATGGGACCGAAGGGTGGCGGTCAGCCCGCGCTGCTCCAGTTCCTCGGCCAGCTTGGCGAGGAAGTACGTGCGCGTGTGCTCGCGCGGCTGGGCCGGCATGGTTCCATCACATCCGACGGCGGGCGGAAAATCCCATCAGTTGCCGATGCGTTCGGCTTCTTTACGGAGTTCGCGCTTGTAGAAGAGCATCCGCAGCGGGATCGCCGCCACGAGCGCGATCTGCATGCTCGCGCCGATCTTGATGGGCAGGTCGCCCCCTTCCGGCCAGGCGACCCAGAACGTGAGGAATGCCACGTTCACCATGATCCAGCCGAGCACGACCGCCGCGAGCTGGCCCTTCGGCTTGGGATATTCGATCCGGCTGACCATCAGCCATGCCACGCCGAGCACGCCCAGCAGCGCGTAGATGCTCGGCTGGAACAGCAGCACGATCGAGATCACCGTCATGGCGCCCATCGGGATCGGCAGGCCCATGAAGTCGCCGCTCTTGGTCTTCACACAGGCGAACCTGGCCAGCCGCACGACCCCGGCGACCAGCACGGACGCCGCCGCGACCAGCACCGCGGTGAACGGCACCTGATCGGTGAACCCGCCCCAGATCACGACCATGAACGCGGGCGCGAACCCGAAGCTGATCACGTCGGCCAGGTTGTCGAGCTCGGCGCCCATCGCCGACGCGCGGAAGCGCCGCGCGACGAGGCCGTCGAACAGGTCACACGTCGCCCCGATGAGGAGCAGCACGATGGCGGTGGCGAAATAGCTCGGATTGGGCACGAACGGGCCACCGGCCATCTGGAGCTGCATGATCGCGGAGTAGGCCAGGACGCACACCGCCATGAACCCGCAGACCGCGTTGCCCAGCGAGAGGGAGTCGGCGGCGGACAGGCGGAACGCCTTGCCGACGGGGCCACGAGGCTCTTCCTCATCCGCCTGCCAACTACCGGCGTCAGCCGCGGTCAATTCTGGTCACCCCCGCAACTGTCTTCTCCCCCACGGACACCGCAGGAGTGATCCCTTCGGGAAGGTAGATGTCGACCCGCGAACCGAACCGGATGAGCCCGATTCGCTCGCCCGGCGTGACCTTCGCGCCCGCGCTCAGGTACGGCACGATCCTGCGCGCCACCGCGCCCGCGATCTGCACCATCTCGATGTCGCCCAGCGCGGTCGCGAAATGCCACACCACGCGCTCGTTCTGGTCGCTGTCCTTGTTGAACGCCGGCAAGAACCCACCTGGCACATGCTGCACGGATGTGACATTTCCCGCAAGGGGGGCTCGATTGACGTGAACGTTCAGCGGGCTCATGAAGACCGCGATCCGGGTGCGGCCGTCCGGCCACGGGTCGATGCTCTGCACCACGCCGTCGGCGGGCGACAGGATGCGTCCCTGGCCCGGCGTGCGGTCAGGATCGCGGAAGAACCAGAGCATGCCCCCGGTGAGCGCGCCCAGCGGCACCGCCGCGAGCGCCCATCGCCGGTCTCTGCGCGTCAACAACGCGGTGGCGGCCGCCGCGGCCGCTGTGGGGAAGAGCCACGGGGAGACCCCGCGTGCGAGCCTGACAGATTTTGCGCGGCTCGACTTGGCAGAATCGGACACGTACAACCTTTGGTGGTGGACTGGACTGGGCGCTTTGCTGTGACGTTACAAAGCTAGCAACTATGACACAGCGCAACTACACAAGCAAAGCGCCACGAAGCCCAGCAGCTAGACCTGCTCTGAATGAGCCGCCTCGCCCTTGCGCGTGTCTATACGGGCCTTGACCAGGCTCGCCACGGTGGTGATGACCATGGTGGCACCAATGACCGAGAGCGACACCCAGATAGGAATTTCGGGCGCCCAGGAGACATGGCTGGCATGCAAGGCCTCCATAACCAGCTTAACCCCGATGAACCCGAGGATGAACGCCAAACCATAGCTGATGTAGACGAGCCGCTGCAGAAGCCCACCAAGGAGGAAGTACAGCTGACGCAGCCCCATCAGGGCGAACGCGTTGGCCGTGAAGACGATGAACGGATCCTTGGTGAGCCCGAAGATGGCGGGGATCGAGTCGAGGGCGAACAACAGGTCGGTGCTCCCGATCGCGACCATCACGATGAGCATCGGCGTCACCATGCGCTTACCGTCGATCTTGACGGTGACCTTCGACCCGACGTACCCCTCGGTCGTGGGGAACGCCCCGCGCACCCACCGGAGCAGGACGTTCTCCTTGACCTCTTCCTCTTTGCCCTTGAGGTGGTCACGGACGATGTTGACAGCGGTGTAGATGAGGAAGGCGCCGAACACGTAGAAGAGCCAGCTGAACCGCTGGAGCGCGGCGGCGCCGAGCGCGATGAAGATGCCGCGCATGACGAGTGCGAGGACGATGCCGACGAGCAGAACCTTGTGCTGGTAGGCCCGCGGCACGGCGAACCTGCCCATGATGATGAAGAAGACGAAAAGGTTGTCGACGCTGAGGCTGTATTCGGTGATGTAGCCGGCGAAGAACTCACCCGCCTTGTCGCCGCCGTACGTGGTCCACAACACGACACCGAACGCCGCGGCCAGAGCGACGTAGAAGGTCACCCAGTAGCCGGCCTGCCGCATGGAGAACTCACGGGCTTCGCCGCGGTCGACGATCCACAGATCAACGGCCAGCACGACGAGAAGACCGCCGATCACGGCGATCCAGGCCCACACGGGTACGCTCACTCAACGCCTCCGGCATACACGAACCATTGCCGGAGGTCTCTCCCGCCCGCACCACCCGCGGACCGGCAGCCCCGGGGGCCCCGTGGAGCGGGGCTGCACCGTGATGACGAGGCTGTCGCGAAGGGATACTCCCCTCCCTAACCCAGGCAGTATACGAGAACGCCCTGAGCCCGCCTAATCATCCTTGGGATCTTCCCCGGCATAGACGGTCAGCACGCTCCGCACGGCGTCGTCCTCGCCGGGCATCTCCCGCCCACGCCGCCCGGCCTCCGCGGCGAGGGTCCGCGCAGTTCCCGGTTCTGCGAGCAGCTTCCGTACGGCCCTCCGCAACCCCTCCACGTCCCCATAGGGGACCAGGATTCCAGCATTACCCAAGATCTCTGGAATTCCACCGACATCGGAGGCGATCGCCGGTGTGCCCGTCATCAGCGACTCCCGCAGGGTCAGCGGCTGCCCTTCCCAGCGGCTCGGCATCACCAGGGCGACGGCGGCCCGCAACAGGTCGGGCACATCCTCCCGGTGTCCCAGCAACCTCACGGGAAGGCGTTCAGCGTCGATCCTCCGCTGCAGCTCCACGCGCAGGGGCCCGTCACCCGCCACCACGAACAGGGGCACCCTCGCGCCGCCGCGTACGCCACCCGCCTCCGGCCCCACTCCGTCGCCAAGCCCGGCCCCGAGCGCAGGCTCGGGCGCGGAGGCAGGCTCGTGAGAGGGCTCAGCCGCAGGGGCGGATCGAAGCTCGGAAGCAGGCCCAGCCGCGGACGTAGGGGGCGGCTCAGGCGCGCGGTCCTCCCACGGCCCGGCTGCGACGTCGAGCAGCGTCTCGAGGCCCTTCTGCTGGGCGAGCCTGGCGACGGTCAGCAGGATCGGCCGTTCGCCGGCGTCCAGTTCGTCCCTGACCTCCTGGGGTGTGCGCCTGGCCGGCCTCGGCACGGGCGCGGGCACCACCGCGGCCCGCACCTCCCTGGCACCGAGCCGCGCCATCCGCGTGCCGAGGTCGGGCGACACCACGACCACCTGCCCGGCGCCCCTGGCCACGAGCCGCTCCAGCACCCCGTAGACGGCCCCGACGAGCCCTCCGGCGGTCAGCGCGTTGTGCAGCGTGACCACCAGCCTGGGCGCGCCCCTCCCCCGCCCACCGGCCTTCCCCGCGTGCCGTGCTCCCCGCGAGCCCGGACGGTCCGCCCCGCCCGGCTCCACCCCCGTCCCAGAGCTCCCGCCCAGACCTGCGACCGCATCCGGTCCAGATCTCCCGCCGGAAGCGGTGGGCGCACCCGGCGCCGCCACCGCATCCGGGCCCGCCGCCCTGCCTCGCCTGACCAGGGTGCCCGGTCTGGCCAGGGCGGCGAGTGCCCCGGCCCGCAACCCGTGGGCGTGCACCACGTCCGCGTCGCGCGTCAGCCGCCTGATCGCCAGCACCGCGCGCAGGTCGTTGACCGGATGCGGCCGATCGGCGACGGCGACCTCCACGAAACGCGCACCCGCCCCGGCGTACGAGAACTGCTCCTCCACGCTGCGTGGCCCGAGCACGAGCACCCGGTGCCCCCGCCGCACCAGCCCCTCGACCAACATCAGGACATACCGCCCGGTGCCTCCTGACGTGGTGCCCAGTACGAAAGCCACCCGCACGACCCTCTCCTTCCTCACCGGACCCGCCGGCACCAGCCGCTCACCGCACACGCCCGCCCACCGCACGTCCACTCACCGCACACGCCCGTTCGCGGCACGCGCGCCCGTGCGTTCTAGGTGCTCGCTCACGACCGCCGGGCATCCATCCCGCGGAGCACCGCGCCGCACGCAACCGGCGCACCATCACACCATGCCCGCCGGTCACGTCCGCCTGCGCCGCAGCAGTTCGGCGACGGCCGCGGCGTCGGGCCGGTCCGCCAGGGCCACGACACCGACGCCCACGGCCAGCGCCACGGCCGCCGCCACCACCGCGGCCATCAGGCCTGCCCAGCCGCCGCCCCAGCCCAGCCACCCAGCCACGGACGCCCCCGCCAGGTAACCCAGAACCCCTCCGGCCGCGGCGGCGCCGACGGCCCTGGCGAGCCCCGCCACTGCGCCGCGCCCCCGGGCCTGCACGACCGAAACGAGCAGCAGCGCCCCGCCCACGCTCATGCCCACGCTCATGCCGAGCGCCATCCCGCCGACCTTCCACCCGTCGGGAAGCAGCAGCACGAAGACGACCTGCGCGGCCATCACCACCATCCACCCCGCCACGGTGCCGACGGCGGCCGCCCGGCCACGGCCGGCCGCGTACAGCACCCGGCTCGCGTGCGCGATGAGCCCGTATCCCACCAGACCGGGCGCGAACAGCGCGATCGCCGCGGCCAGCTCGGGCGCGGGCACCTCGCTCCTGGCCCCGAGGAACACCACGGCCCCCGGTCCCGAGGCGGCGGCCAGCGCCCCGGCGGCCAGCCCTGACACCAGCACCACGGCCCGCGTCGTGCGCGCGGCGAGCGCCGAGAACGCCTCCGGATCGCCGGCCTGCGCGGACAGCCGGGGGAACGCGCTGGTGGCGATGGGCACGGCCAGCACGGCGTACGGCATCAGGTAGATCGCCCACGCGTAGTTGTAGATGGTGATGGCGCCGTTGCCGATCGCGTTGTTCGACAGCAGCAGCACCACGATCATGGCAGCCTGCTGGGCGAGGAGGGCCGCCATGCCGGCCAGGGCGAGCCTGCGCACCCGCACGGCCACGCCGCTGGGGAAACGTAAGGTGGGCCGCCATCGCAGGCCCAGGCGGGCCACGGGGCCCGCCACGGCCAGCACCAGGGACAGCACGCCGAGGCTCGTGCCGATCGACAGCGCCAGCTCGGCCGCCCGCGGCACCTCGGCGGGATCGCGGATCCCGGTGCTGAACGGCACGAACAGCAGGTAGGCCACGATGACCACGATGCTGGACACCAGGGGGGCGACCGCGGGCCCGGCGAAGCGCTTGTGCGACTGCAGCACGCCGTAGAGCACGACGGCGACGCCGTACAGGGGGATCTGGGGGGCGAAGACGACCAGCATCCGGGTGGCGACGGCCGTCACAGCACCGGCGTCGCGGCAGTTGTCGATGACGTCGCCGAAGAACAGCCCGGTGATCGGCTCTGCGAGCAGCGCGGTGAGCACGCCCAGCGGGACGAGCACGACGACCACCCACGTCAGCAGAGCGGAGCTGATCCAGCCTGCCCGCTCGCCGGGCCCGCCGTCGTCAGCCGCGTCCGCGCCGCGCCCGGACGCCCCCGCGAGGACGGGAACGACCATTCCCGCCAGGGCGCCGCCGACGACCACCTCGAACACGATGTTGGGGATCTGGTTGGCCGTCATGTAGGCGGTGGACAGGCAGTTGGTGCCGACCGTCTGTGCGAAGGCATATTGCTTGGCGAAGCCGGCGACGCGTGCCAGCACCGTGAGCGCCCCGATGAGCAGGGCACCCCCGGCAACGCCCCGCGCCGTCACCACCCGCACGCCGCCTCCCCGCGCACGATCATGCTTACGCAGACATCCTGGCAGTTCGTACCGACAGAAGGCGGGTCACGCGGGGCCGACGGGACGGCGGCCCATCATGTCGAGGCGATTGAGCACCGGGTTGCCGGCGATGACCTTGGTGAAGCTGATCTTCTCCGCGGCCGCGGTCAGGGCCACGACGGTGCCGAGCAGGACGTAGCGGCCGGGCCTGCCGAGCTTGGTCACCGCGGCGAGCCCGAGCAGCGCGCCCAGGGAGTTGGCGCCGGCGTCGCCGAGCATGGCGCGCTCGCCGAGGTCGTCGGGCAGCAGCGCGGCCGCGGCCCCGAGCGGGACGGCGGCCAGCGCCGCGGCGGCGGGCGAGTCGCGCAGGACCGAGGCGGCGAGCAGCGGCCCGCCGGCGAGCAGGCCGACCTTGATGGCGCGGCCCGGGCGCAGGTCGAAGAGGTTGGCGAGGTTGGCTGCTCCCGCGATGGCCGCGCCGTTGACCAGGGTGTCGGCGGGACCGTCGGAGACGAGGGCGGCGGCGCCGAGGCCGGTGGCGCCGATGCCGAGGATCTTGACGGCTCCGCTGGTGACCTCGCCGCGGGCGAGCGCGGTCAGGTGCCCCTTGAAGCCCTTGGAGGCTGTGGTGCCGTAGAGGTCGTCGTAGGCGCCGAGCGCGCCGCTGCCGGCGCCCGCGAGCAGCGCGGCGGCGCGTACGCGGCCGGGGATGCCGGGCGCGAGCGCGGCGGCGGCGCTCGTGCCGGCGACGAACGCGGGGCCTTCCAGCAGGGTGATGGGCTCACCGCGATGGTTCTTGCGCGTCCACCTACCGCTCAGCTCGGCCGGCCGGTTGCGGGTGAACGCGGTGTAGGCGGCGCGGGCGGCGACGGCGCCGATCGCGGCTCCTGCTAGGGCGTAGAGCAGGCCACGGGCCCGGCTCGCAGGCATGTCAGCTCCCTGACTCGCTGGTGGGGGATGGAGTGGCGGACGGCACCGCCGGCATGGGGGCCGACGCCCCGATGCCCACGCCGTAGTGACCGGAGCGCCCGGCCAGCTGTTCCTGGAGAGCCTGGACGATCACGACGCGGCCCAGCGGCATGTCGCCCGCGTCGACGGTGGTGACGCGCTTGGCGATGTCGCTGTCGTCGCGGGCGTGGCCGATCGGGTCGCCGGGAACAGCGGTGGCGGCGGCCGGGCCTCCGGCGAGCACCGTGCCGTTGCCGCCCACGTCGAGCCCGTCGGCCATCGAGGCGATCGCCCCCGCCTGGGTCTCCGCGCTCTCCCCTTCGAACGGCTTCTCCGGCGCGAGCACCACGACGAGCGTGGCCCGCTTTCCGGGGTCGCCGTCGATGCTGAGCAGCCCTCCCGTCTCGAAGGCGCTCAGCACCTCGGTGGTGGCGGCGTTGGGGGTGCCGACCTGGGCGGGGTCGGAGGTGACCAGGGCGGCGGAGAGCAACGTGGCGGCGCGGTCCCAGGCGGTGGCGGTCTCGGGGAAGATCATGTTGGCCGGTTTGAGCTGGTTGACCAGGCCGTCGAGCACGCCGGTGCCCTTGGGATCGAGGAACTTCTCCGACAGCGTGACGCGCCCGGAGATCTCCGCGCCCGCCTGGCCGAGCACCTGCTGCGCCGCCTCGCGGATCGTGGTGCTGGAGCCGGGCGTCTCGACGAGGAGCACGCTCTGCCCGGCCAGGTCGCCCGCCACGATGTCGGGCGTCATGGAGGTGATGAGCGTGTCGTTGGCCACCTCACGGCCCTGCAGCGTGTCGATCTGCCCGCGCAGCTCCTCCTTCGTCTTGGTGAGCGCGGCCGTCATCTCCTGCGCCGACTTGACCGCGGGCTCCTGCAACAGCGTGGTGCCCAGCACGATTCCCACCGCCAGGGCCAGGAAGACGGCGACGATGGAGACAAGGTGGTAACGAAAATCGATCACGAGAAGAGTCCGACCAGCCAGAAGATGAACGCGTTCCAGGCGTCTTGCAGGCCGTTCAGCCAGGTCTGGCCGATCGGCGAGAGGAAGAGCGCGACCCCCATGGTGATCAGCGCGGTGATCACCAGCAGGAGGAGCTGCGGGGTGGTGATGCGGCTGCGGTAGAGCCTGCTCACGCCTTTGGCGTCGATGAGCTTGCTGCCGATGATCAAGCGGGTGAGGAAGGTGCTGGCCATGCCGGGACGGCCCTTGTCGAGGAACTCCTCCAGCGTGCCGTGGGTGCCGACCGCGACGATCAGCTCGGCGCCCTTGTCGTCGGCCAGGAGCATCGCGATGTCCTCGCTGGTGCCGGTGGCGGGGAAGATCACGGCTTCGCGGCCGAGCTGGTGGACACGCTCGAGCCCGGGGGCCCGGCCGTCGCGGTAGGCGTGCACGACGAGCTCGGCGCCGCAGGTCAGGGCCTTGCTGGAGACCGAGTCGAAGTCGCCGACGATCACGTCGGGCTGGTAGCCGGCGTCCAGCAGCGCGTCGGCGCCGCCGTCGACGCCGACGAGCACCGGACGGTATTCGCGGATGTAGGGCCGCAGCGTGGCGATGTCTTCTCTGTAGTGGTAGCCGCGCACCACGATGAGGACGTGCCTGCCCTCCATGGAGGTGCGGATCTCGGGCACGCCGACGCCTTCGATGAGGAGCCTGCCCTCACCGCGTACGTATTCCATGGTGTTGACGGCGAACGCCTCGATCTGGACGGCCAGCCCCGCGCGCGCCTCGGCCATGGCGGCCTCGACCGTCTCGACGCTCTGCTCGTCGCCCTTGCCGACGATGTCGTCGTCGAGGTAGACGACGCCGTCGCAGACCCGGACGACGTCGCCGTCCTTGACCCGCTCGAACAGCTCCTGGTTGGCGTTGTCGATGAACGGAACGCCCGCTTCCAGCAGGATCTGCGGCCCCAGGTTGGGATAGCGGCCGCTGATGCCGGCGGCGGTGTTGACCACGGCCGCAGCCTCACACGCTACAAGAGCCTCCGCGCTGACCCGGTCTACGTCGACATGGTCGATGATCGCAATTTCCCCCGGCTGGAGGCGTTTGGTGAGCCTCTTGGTTCGCCGGTCGATTCTCGCCACTGCCGTTACACCGGGAAGGCTCTCGGCCTTCCAACCGCGGAGGCCCGGCATCCTGCTCCCCGGAACCTTCATCATGACCATCCTGCCAGAGAGAAACCGTGCAGGGGCCACGCATGACGCGGCGTGTCCACTATGTCACCCAGGATCACCTGTCGGCCGCGGCGAGCCCCAGCAGTTCCTCAGCGTGCGCGCGGCCGAGTTCGGAGTCCTCCAGACCGGCCAGCATGCGGGAGAGCTCACGCACCCGCCCCTCGTGGTCGAGCGCCACGACCCCGCTGCGCACGACGCTGCCGTCACTCGCCTTCTCGACCACCAGATGCTGGTCGGCGAAGGCCGCCACCTGAGGCAGGTGGGTGACCACGATCACCTGCGCGGTGCGGGCCAGCCGGGCGAGGCGGCGCCCGATCTCGACCGCGGCCTTGCCTCCGACGCCCGCGTCGACCTCGTCGAACACGAACGTCGGCACCGGATCCGCGCCGGCGAACACCACTTCGATCGCGAGCATCACCCGGCTCAGCTCGCCGCCGGACGCTCCCTTGTTGAGCGGCAGCGGCGGCGCGGCCGGATGTGCGGCCATCCGCAACTCCACCTCGTCGCGGCCCTCGGGGCCGAACTCCTCGCTCCGGCCGAGCTGGACGACGACCTTGGCGTGCGGCATGGCCAGCGCCGTCAGCTCCTCGGTCACGGCCTGGCCGAACCGCTCGGCGGCGGCCTGGCGCACCTTGGTGAGCTCGGCCGCCAGCTCGGTGAGCCGGTCGGTCAGCTCGTCGCACTCGCGGGTCAGCTCGTCGATGCGCTCGTCGTCGCCTTCGAGCTCGGACAGGCGGGCGGCGGCCCGCTGGGCCCAGGCCAGCACCCCGGCGCTGTCCTCGCCGTACTTGCGGATCAGGCCGGACAGCACCGACCGGCGTTCCTGCACCGCCGCCAGCCGAGCGGGGTCCGCCTCGATCGACTCCGCGTACGCCGCCAGGTCGGTGGCCACGTCGGAGATCAGGTAGCCGGCCTCGGCCAGCCGGTCGGCCACCCCGGCGAGCTGGGCGTCGAAGTCGCGCACCGCTTCCACCGCCGACTTCGCCTCGCCGAGCAGCGAGACCACGTCGTGCGGGCCGCCCGCGGCCTCCATCGGATCGCCGAGCAGCGCCGTGTGCGCCGTGGTGGCGGCGCTGCGCAGCGCGTCGGCGTGCGAGAGCCGCTCCTCCTCGCCGCGCAGCTCGGCGTCCTCGCCCGGTTTGGGGTCGACCTTCTCGATCTCCTCCAGCCCGAAGCGGAGCATGTCGGCCTCCTGCGCCCGCTCCCTGGCCCTCGTGGTCAGCTCCTCGAGCAGCGCGGTGACATCCTTGTGCCGTTTGTACGCCTGCGTGTAGGCCCGCAGCGGCTTGACCAGCTCGTCGCCGGCGTAGCGGTCGAGCGCCGCGCGCTGCCGGGTCGCCTGGAGCAGCCGCTGCTGGTCCATCTGCCCGTGCACCGCCACCAGGTCGTCGGCGAGGTAGGTCAGGGTGCCGACGGGCACCGTGCGCCCGCCGAGCCAGGCCCTGGACCTGCCTTCAGCGGAGACGACGCGCGAGATGATCAGCGTGCCGTCCTCGACCTCGCCACCGATGTCCTCGACCTGCTGGGCGACGTGACCGGCCGATTGGACCACGAGCGTGCCCTCGACGGTCGCCTTGTCGGCGCCCGGCCGGATGCGCGAGGGATCGGCCCGGCCGCCGAACAGCAGGCCGAGCCCGGTGACGACCATCGTCTTGCCCGCGCCGGTCTCGCCGGTGACCACGTTGAAGCCCGGCGAGAGCTCGAGAACGGCCTCATCGATGACGCCGAGCCCCTGGATGCGGACCTCCTCGACCCTTGGTCGCACTGCCCACTCCCGTTCACTGCCCTGTCTGATGGTCACCCGGATCGCCTCCGGAAGCCCGCAGCCGCGGTCGCCGCTGCCGGCGCTGGACCGCTGGGGGCGGCCCACCATGCCCACGTGTACGCCCACGTGATCCTACGCGCTCTGCCCTCCATTCATTCAGGGTCGCACCCTTCCGCGCCATCCCTGCACGGGCAGCTCGAACTTGGCCACCAGCCTGTCGGTGAAGGGCGCGCCGGTGCTCTCCACACCGTGCAGGCGCGCCAGGCGTACGGGCTCGGAGCCCCTGCGGACCTCCACGCGCGTGCCGGGCGGCAACTCGAACCTGCGGCGCCCGTCGCACCACAGGACCCCGCACGGCGTGTCGGGCAGGATCTCGACGGCCAGCGTGGAGCGCGGCGAGATGACCAGCGGTTTGGCGAACAGCGCGTGGGCGCTGATGGGCACCATGAGCAGCGCCTCGACCTCGGGCCACACGACGGGGCCGCCGGCGGAGAAGGCGTAGGCGGTCGAGCCCGTCGGGGTGGCGCAGATCACGCCGTCGCAGCCCCACCTGGACAGCGGCCGGCCGTCGATCTCCGCGACGACCTCGAGCAGGCGCTCCTGCTTTTCGACGGTGACCTCGTTGAGCGCCCAGGTGTCGGCCAGTACCTGCCCGTTCAGCCTGGCGACGACGTCGACCGTCATGCGCTCCTCGACGTCGTAGCGCCCCGCCACGACGCTGTCGACGGCCGTGGCCAGGTCGGCGACCTCCGCCTCCGCCAGGAACCCGACGTGCCCGAGGTTGACCCCCAGCAGCGGTGTGCCGGCCGGCCTGGCCAGTTCGGCCGCGCGCAGCAACGTCCCGTCGCCGCCGAGCACGATCATGACCTCGGTGTCCTTGACCGCGCCCGGATCGCCCGGCACGGCCTCGACCCGGTCGCTGCCGATCTCGCCGGCCTCGGAATCGAGCACCCTGACGGTGATGCCGGCGTCGATCAGCCGGTCGACGACGAGGCGCGCGCTCTCGACCGCGGCGTCACGCCCGGTGTGTACGGCGACCAGCACGGTCCGGTTCATTGCGGCCCTTCCTCGACGGCCCGCTGGATCTCTGCGTCGAGGTCGGCGACCGGCGGCTCGCCTTCCCCTTTGCCCAGCCACAGGAGATATTCCACGTTTCCCGACGGCCCCGGCAGCGGGCTCGCGGTCACGCCGCGTACGGTCAGCCCCAGGTCCTGAGCCTTGGCGGCGGCGTCGCGCACGGCACTTGCCCGCAACCCGGGATCGCGCACCACGCCACCCGCCCCGACACGGTCCTTACCCACTTCGAACTGCGGTTTGACCAGCATCACGAAATCGGCTCGGGCCGCGGCCACCTCGGCCAGGGCGGGCAGCACGAGCCGGAGCGAGATGAACGACAGGTCGCCCACGACCAGCGTGGGCGGCTCGCCGACCATGCCGGGGGTGAGGTCCCGCACGTTGACGCGCTCCATCACCGTCACCCGCTCGTCGGTGCGCAGGGACCAGGCCAGCTGGCCGTATCCGACGTCGACGGCCAGCACGTGCGCGGCCCCGCGGCGCAGCAGCACGTCGGTGAACCCGCCGGTGGAGGCGCCCGCGTCGAGGCAGCGGCGGCCCTCGACCGCCAGGCTCCCGAACGCTTCCAGCGCGCCGAGCAGCTTGTGCGCTCCGCGCGAGACGTAGTCGGGCCCGTCCTGCGAGTCGGCCACGACGATGGCGGAGGCGGTGTCGACCTGGGTGGCCGGTTTGCCGGCCCGCCGGCCCCCGACGCTGACCCGGCCGGCCTCGATGAGCTGGGTGGCCTGTTCGCGCGACCTGGCCAGCCCTCGGCGCACCAGCTCGCTGTCGAGGCGGATCCTGCGGCTCACCGCTCTCCCGCGGGCCGCTCGCCGGCGCCCTGCCCGCCCGCGGCCTGGCCGCCCGGCTCGTCCACGACCGCCAGCGCGCTCTCCAGCCCGGAGAACGCCTCGTCGAAGATCGCCACGTGCTCGCTCACCGGCTGCTCGCCCAGACGGCCCAGGCCGGTCACGATGGCGTCGACCCGCTCGTCGCCGGTCCCTTCCGGCAGCTCACTCATGTCTTGACGTTAACGCCTCCCGCGAGCGTCCGGGACCTTGGCAGGCCCGTCGGTCGTTGTAGCTCGTACGGGGTGCTACTGATGTGGAACGCTACCGTCCGCGAAAGAAAGAAGGGATGCGCATCATGGCAAGCGTCGAGGAGTGCCGGGCGGCACTGGCCAGGCTCGTCGACCAGTTCGACGAGATCGACGAGGCAGATCGTGCCAAGCACGTCGTCGAGCGCACGGTCAGCTGCCGGGTCTCCGACCTCGACGTGACCTTCTACGGCCGCCTGACCCACGGAGGGCTCGACCCGTTCGCCGAGACGCCGCCGGGTGACGGCAAGCCCGCCGACGTCAAGCTCACGATCGTGAGCGACGACCTGATCGCGCTGGTCGACGGGGAGCTCGATCTGGCCCGTGCGCTGCTCGGTGGGCGGGTGAAGGTCGACGCCAGCTTCGGCGACCTGCTGCGGCTGCGCAGGCTGATCTGAGGGGCCGTTGACCCGCACCATCGCCTG
This sequence comes from Nonomuraea sp. NPDC049378, assembly GCF_055586745.1. NCBI lineage: Bacteria > Bacillati > Actinomycetota > Actinomycetes > Streptosporangiales > Streptosporangiaceae > Nonomuraea > Nonomuraea sp. NPDC049378. The sequence goes on along the minus strand of NZ_JBVJHP010000038.1, from coordinate 10,428 downwards.
ATTAATTAATGGACAAGTTAACTATTGGGCGATACTGTTCAGCAATGCGCTGGATCATCGAGACCGAGGGCCTCTGCCGCGCCTTCGGCGACCACCACGCCGTCGAGGAGCTGAGCCTGGCGGTCGCGCCCGGCGAGATCTTCGGCCTCCTCGGCCCCAACGGCGCGGGCAAGACCACCACGATCAGGATGTTGTCCACGCTGCTCCCGCCGAGCGCGGGCGCCGCGCGAGTGTGCGGGTTCGACGTGGTGACGGATGCGGGAGCCGTACGCCGCCGCATCGGCTACGTGATGCAGCAGGTCTCTCCCATGGGCCACTACCTGCTGACCGGCAGGGAGAAGGCCGAGATCGAGGCGTCCCTCTACCACGTGCCGCGGCGGCAGGTGAAGGCCAGGGCCCGCGAGGTCCTGCAGCTGGTGGGGCTGTCGGACAGCGCCGACCGTCTCGTGGCGGGATATTCGGGGGGCATGCAGAAACGCCTCGACCTGGCCTGCGGCCTGCTGCACCGGCCCGAGCTGCTGATCCTCGACGAGCCGACGCTCGGTCTCGACGTGCAGTCGCGCCATCACATGTGGGAGCACGTCCGATCGCTCTGCGACGAGGGCATGAGCGTTCTGCTGGCCACCAACTACATGGACGAGGCGGACCGGCTCTGCGACCGGCTGTCGATCATCGACCGCGGGCGACAGGTGGCCGGTGGCACATCGGCCGAGCTCAAGGCGGCCATCGGAGCGCCGTCACTCGACGAGGTCTTCCTCCGGCACACCGGGCACGCGCTGCGGGAGGAGGTCGCATGATGGTGACGCAGGAGGTGCTGGCGCTGTCCAGGCGATGGCTGCTCGTGGCGCTGCGCGAACGGCTCAGCCTGCTGTTCAGCGTGCTGCAGCCGGCCGTGTGGCTGGTCTTCTTCGCCGGTGCGCTCGGGGGCGCGGTCGATCCCCGGGTGGTGGGGACGGGCGACTACATCGCGTTCGCTGTGCCGGGCGTCATCGCCTTCACCGTGGTGGGCAACGGGGTGACGGCGGCGATGCCGCTGCTGTTCGACAAGGAGACGGGATATCTGGACAAGTTGCTCAGCATGCCGATCAGGCGCAGCTCGCTGATCCTTTCGCGGTTCCTGTTCCAGACGGGCATGAACGCGGCTCAGACGCTGGTGATCCTGGTGGTCGCGCTGGCCCTGGGCGTTCGTCTGGAGTCCGGGCCGCTGGGGGTGCCGGCGATCCTGGTGGCCACGGCCCTGCTGACGCTGGCGCTCACGTCCGCGGCGATGGCCCTGGCCTGCGCGGTGCCCTCGCACGGCACGTTCTTCGCGGTCACGGGGTTCGTCTCGCTGCCGCTGCTGTTCATGAGCAACGCGTTCGTGCCCCTGTCGGCCATGCCGGCGTGGATGGAGGCCGTGGCCAGGGCCAACCCGCTCACCTACGCCATCGAGGCCATCCGGCTGCTGGTGCTGCGGGGCTGGGGCGGCGGTGTGCCGCTGTCCCTCGCGGTGCTGGTCATAGCCTGCGTCCTGCTCCTCGCCGTCGGCGCCTGGCAGTTCGCCCGCCAGACCGGCGAACGGATCGCATGACCGTGAACCGCCCGCCCGGCATCACCCCACACGATCCAGCACGGGCTTGACGGCGCCCTCGTCGATCTGCCCGTCGCCGGCCGCGGACCAGGCGGCGTCGCAGGCGGCGCGCAGCCCGTCGATCCGCCTGCCATCACCGTCGAGGCACAACACGCCGTCGCGCCACCTGGCCCGCCAGCCGCCGCACGAGCCGTCGCGTACCTCGGGATAGGGCCGCAGCAACGTCCCGAGGTCCTCCCCCACGTACGTGGGCCGGTGCCGGGGCGCCGCCGTCAGCACCTCGACCGGCGTGGCCACCCCCGTCAGGACCAGCAGGCTCTCGACCCCGGCGTTGGAGGCCCCCTCGATGTCGGTGTCGAGCCGGTCGCCCACCACCAGCGGCCTCCGGGCCTCCGTACGCAGCATCGACTCCCGGTGCAGCGGCGGATCGGGCTTGCCCGCGTACACCGGCTCGACCCCCGTGGCAGAGGCGATCACCCGGACCATCGACCCGTTGCCCGGCAACTCGCCCCGGCGCGTGGGCATCGTGCTGTCGCCGTTGGAGGCCACGAAAAGCGCCCCCTGCCGCACCGCGAGCGTCCCCTCCGCCAGCAGCTCGTACGACAGGCCGGGCGCGATCCCCTGCACCACGGCGGCAGGGGACTCGGCGGCGGCCGAGACGGGCCGCAACCCTCGATCTCGTACGGCCAGCCGCAGCCCGGACCCGCCGACCACCAGCACATTCGACCCCGGCGGAACCCGCTCCGCGACCAGCCGGGCGGCGGCCTGAGCCGACGTGACCACGTCGGAGGCCGTGGCGGGCGCCCCGAGCTCACGCAGGTGCGCCGCGATGGCCGCCGGCGTCCGGGAGGCGTTGTTGGTCACGTACGCCAGCCGCACCCCCTTCCGCCGCGCCTCCTCCAGCGCCGCCGGAGCCCCGGGCACCGCGTAACCGCCGAGGTAGACCACGCCATCGAGGTCGAGCAGCAGGGTGTCATAGCCGTCGATCAGCACAGCGCCTCTTCCTCTTCGACTCCCACGTCGCGTGAGACTTTAGCGTCGCCCCCGTACGCGAACCGCAGAAGGGACGACCATGTCCGCGGAACCGACCTCACTACCGAGGAACGCGCCGAACTGTTCGGTGATTTCCCCCGGGACGAGCACGCCGGCCGAGGCCGAGCGGCTCCGGAACACCCGGGTCCTGGCGCGGACGCGCGACGGCGCACCGCGTCGTTCACGAAGGAGGGCTGGAAACGCTTCATGGCCGAGGCGGCCGGCATCGACGCCCGCATGGCCGGATCGCCATCGTTCACGCACGTCACCGATCCGGCCAGCCGCCGCGTACGTCCCGCGACAGCCTGGGTAGGCCGGACGCCTACATCTCCCGGCGTGCCCGCAGGGTCGCGCGGACGCTCTTCAACGCGGACACGTAATGCCGCTCGTCCGGCCGCATCGCGACCGCGATGGCCAGCGGTTCCTGCGCGCCCTTCACGTCCCCGGTCCGCCACAACGACAATCCGAGCCCGAAATAGGCGTAATCCTCTGCCGGATTGGCGTCCACGATCTGGCGGAAACTGGCCGCCGCCTCGGCGTACTGCCGGGAGTTGAACTGCGCCCTGGCCAGCGCCTCCAAGATGCTGCGTGACTCAGGCTCAGCCGCGGCAGCCCTCTCCAGCAGCGCCGCGGCCGCCGCCGGGCTGCCGTCTTTCAGCAACCGCACCCCACGCTGGTACCAGTCGTAAACACCGCCCTCAGGAGCTCCCGAGCTCTCATCGTGAACGTTGCCACTCTGATCCATGCGTGAGGACTCCTTCATCTCTGAATGATGATCCCCGTTCGCCCTGGCGCGGAACGGGACCGACTGCAACCCCGGGGCGACTTCCGGACAGCGTAGACATTTATGGGAGCATGCCCGGTATGGGGACTCCTGAACTGCCGGTGCCTGATGGACTGGTGCTACGGCCCTTCCGTGGTGTGCGTTTCGCTGTCGAAGATCCAGCCAAGGTGACCTCCCCGCCGTACGACCTGATCTCCGACGCCGACGTGGAAGCCCTCCTCAGCTCCCACCCCAACAACGTCGTCCGGCTCATCCTTCCCTGCTCGCCCGCCGGCGATTCGTCCTCCGCTCCCGTCCCCGGGCAAGACACCGAGCCCCGGCCCGCCGACGGCGCTCCTTCCTCCCCGGAAGCAGGAAGGGAGAACTCCCACCCGGGCACAGGCCCCGCGAGCCCCCGCCCCGGCACAGGACCCGAGGGCTCGCGCACGGGCACGGCGCCCGAGAAGCGCCCCGGCGCCGGGCCTTCCCCGCAACCCCAGGCGCCGCTCGGAGGGCAACCCGACACCGTGACTCCCCTGCCGGCCCAGGCGCCGCTCGAATCGCGGTACATCGAGGCGAGGGACACGCTGAAGGCGTGGCTGAACTCCGGCGTGCTGGTGGCCGACGACGTGCCGGCGCTCTACGTCTACGAGCAGAGCGGGGCAGGCGTGCTGCAGCGCGGCCTCATCGGCGACGTGGGCCTGACCGACCCCGAGCAGCGCATCATCCTCCCGCACGAGGATGTCATGCCGGGCCCCGTCGCCGACCGGCTCGCTCTCATGAGCACCACTCAGGCCAACCTCGAGCCCATCTTCCTCCTCTACGACGGCGCCAACGGCACCGCCACCCGCCTGGTCGACGCGGTGGCCTCGGATCGGCAGCCCCAGGTGTCGGCCCGCACGGAGGACGGCCTCACACACCGCCTCTGGGCCATCACGGACCCGGAAGAGATCGCCGCCATCAATGCCGACCTCCATGACCGGCAGGCGCTGATCGCCGACGGACACCACAGGTATGCGACGTACCGCGTCCTCCAGTGCCAGGAGCACGAATCCCACCTTCAGGCCGACCCGGCCGGCGAGCCGGCCCCCGACGGGGACGAGCCCACGCCGCCACCGACCGGCCCGGCGCCGGACCGGACCGGGCCCGCAGCCGGACCGATCCGTCCGGTGCCGGAGCCGATCGATCAGGCGTCGCAACGGGTCGACAGCGCCGGGGCTGGGCGGCACGACCCTTCTGCCCAGGTCGATGGCGCCCAGGCCGGTGAGGACGGCCCCGCGGACGCTGGCCGCTCGACGGCCGGGCCGTGGGACTTCGGGCTGGCCCTGCTCGTCGACACCTCCGCGTACCCACCCGACCTGCAGGCCATCCACCGCGTGATCCCCGGGCTTCCGCTGGACGAGGCGGCCGCCAGGGCGAAGGGATCGTGGCGCGTGCACGACTATGACGACCTTGCACTGGGGCTGGCGGCGCTCGAGACGGCGGCGGAGCCGGCGTTCCTGCTCGCCGGGGAGAGCGGTGCGCACCTGCTCACCGATCCCGACCCGGTGCAACTCGCCCACGCGATGCCGCCCGACCGCTCCGGCCGCTGGAACTCCCTCAACACTTCCGTCCTTTCCGAGTTCGTCATGCCCAAGGTGTGGGGAATGCGCGACGACGAGCGAACCGTGCGCATCGTGCATCACGACGCGCGGGCAGCGGCGCGGCTGGCTGCCCGCTCTGGCGGCACCGCCGTGATCCTCAACCCTCTCAAGGCCGAAGAGGTGCTTGCCGTCGCCGCCGGCGGCGAACGGGTGCCCCGCAAGAGCACCTCCTTCGGCCCGAAACCCAGGACCGGTCTGGTCCTGCGCACGTTCGCGATCGACTGAGGCCCCCGCCTCCCTCGAAGCCCCGTACGGAATCGCGCGGACGCGCAGCCCTGCGACCCTGCGGGTTGTGCGCGCTGGCGTACGGGCCCTGCGCGGTGTGCAGGCGCGAGGCCGGGCGGACCAGGGCGAGTGGCCGAGGTCAGCTGGCGCGCGCCAGGTAGGCCACCTGCCTGGGGATCAGAGCGGTGACGGTCCCCTCGGAGCCGGAGGGCGGATCGGCGGCCGGGTCGGCGGGTTCGGTGAGCTCGGCCTCGAACGGTTTGGCGGAGCTCACCTCCACCTCGTACCTCCAGATCTTGGCCGCGGAAGGGCCGAAGACCCGGCAGCGGAATGCCCCTGTCACCTCGATGAAGTCGCGTGGTTCGACAGTGCGCACGATGGCGGCGACCTCCGGGTCGAAGGTGACACACGGAATGCTGTCCGTCAGGGCGGCGCCGCGCCTGTGCCGTCGGCGGCGCACGATGACACGCCACTTCGTCACGGTGTCGCCGCTCGGCAGCGCGTGCTCCTCGGCCGCCGCTGACAGCCTTCCCACCAGCAAGACCTCGTTGCGGTCCACTTGTCATCCTCCCTGTCGGTGCTCTGGTGGAGATCACTCTCTACGATGAGGAGAAAGCCGGACCGGCTGGAATGCTGTTCTGGGGATAGCGGCTGAACGCGCGGGAGTGCCTGTGGACAACATCACCGCTCTGGGCGGCGACGTCTATGAGATCGACACCAAAATGGCGGAATACTCGGGCATCACGGCCGGCTATCTGATTCTGGGCGATCGACCGTGCCTGGTGGAGACGGGCACCTCGACGTCCGCTCCCGTAGTCCGTGACGCGCTCGCGTCACTCGGCGTCGGGCCGGAGGACCTGGCCACCGTCGTGGTGACCCACATTCATCTGGATCACGCCGGAGGCGTGGGGGACATCGCCAGATTCTTCCCTTCCGCCCAGGTCGTCGTCCACGAGAAAGGGGCCCGGCACCTCGCGGATCCAGCCCGGTTGATGGCCAGTGCGCGCATGGTCTGGGGTGACCGTCTCGACACGCTCTTCGGCGAGCTGTCCCCCACCGAGTCCGAGCGCATCGTCGCCCTCGGCGACACCGGCGCCATCGACCTGGGCAACGGGCGCACGCTGAGCAGCCACTACTCGCCCGGACACGCCAAACACCACGTGGGGCTGGTCGACTCCGCCACCGGAGATCTGTACGTCGGCGACGCCGCAGGCGTCTACTTGCCCGAGACGGGCGACCTACGCCCCGCGACGCCCCCGCCGGACTTCGACCTGCGGACGGCGCTCGACTCGATCGCGCTGTTCGAGGCGCTTGGGCCACAACGTCTGCTTTTCAGCCACTACGGGCCGGTCGACGCCGTTCAGGAGACTCTCGAGCGGTCCGCCGAAGAGCTCCGCGTCTGGGTTGACCTCACCCGGCAGGCCCATTCCGAAGGCATGGACCTGGACCACGCCGTCGCCATGGTCAGAGACCGCACCAAGGAGCGCTACACCGCGCTCAAGGCCGACGACCCGACGGCCGAGCACTTCGAGTTGCTGAGCGGAGCACCCTCGAACGTGGCGGGGATTCTCCACTGGCTCGACCGCGTCTCACCGTAACGGGTGATCATCGCGCGTGACGCAGGGCCGACAGCAGCCTTGGGGACGCGACACCCCGCCGCCCCGGATCGGGTAGCGGCGGGGTGTCCGGTGTCAGTCGTCCGTCTTGGGCCGGTCCGAGGCGGGCTCATCAAGTACGTCGCCGAAGTCAGGCTCGATGAACGCCGGTGTGATAGCCGGGGTCTCGCCATCCTCGTCCTTGGCCGCAGGAGCATGCTGCCGGTCAGCAGCGCGACCCGGTGACTTCTCGCCCTGCTCCGGCCCTTCGCCCTCAGCTGCCGGCTTCGCGTCCCGAACGTCTCGGTCCTCGACCCGACCCGCCGCGTCCGCCACATCGACGTCACGAACCTCGGGATCCGCATCGTCCTTCCGGACCTCGACGTCCCGAACGCCGGCGTCACGAGCCTCGGGAGCCTCGACCTCCGCCTCCCGGGCCTCGACGCCCTGAACGCCTGCCGGAGCTCGCTCCGTCCTGGGCTCCTCCTCAGCGGCCGCGCCCTTCTCATCAGGTACGTCCGCCTGCTCCGCGTCGGGCACGTCGACGGCCCTGACCTGCTCCGCCTCCCTCTCCAGGAGACTCCCCGCAGCGCGGTCGCCGGCCTCGCTCCCGCCGTCGTCGGACACTTCTTCGTCGAAGTCCTCCTCGAGGTCCTCGATAACGGACCCGGTCAGCTCCGCGTACCGCTCCGCCGCGTCCGTCTCCCCGTCCTCGTCGAACGCCATCGCCCTCCCGAACCAGTCGGTGGCCGCCTCCTGATGGCCGGCATCGGCCAGTGCGTCCGCATAGGCGAAGGCCAGCCGGGCCGACCACGGCTTGGGCTGCGGGTCGCGCAGCTCGGGCAGGCGCTGCAGGGTGATCACGGCGGCGTCGTGCTGGCCCAGGTCGCGCCGGGCCCCGGATTCGACGATGGTCAGCTCGATGCGTCCGGCCCTGTCGAGACGTTCGGCTTCCGGCGAGCGTACGAGGTCGATGGCCCTTTCCGGACGGCCGAGGCCCCGCTCGCAGTCGGCCATGACCGCGAGGTACACATCCGAGCCCGTCATCCGCCTGGCCGCCCGCAGATCGCTCAGCGCCTCGGAGAAATGGCCCGCGCGATAGGCGACGATGCCTGCGGCCTCGCGTACGACACCGATGCGCGCCGCGAACCTGCGCGCGACCTTCGTGTGCTCATGCGCCCGGTCGGGGTCGTCGTCCTCGAGCGCGCGTTCGGCGGCCACCAGGTGCCGGCCGACGAGGTCGGCGAGGTCACCGGGCAGCGAACGGAGCTCTTCCAGGACTTCCTTGTCGAGTTCGTCCGCGGTGATGTCGGGCGCGACCTCGGGCAACCGCTCGCGCTGTGGCGCCTCGGCCTCGCGATCGGACCTGCCGTACCTGGCTCGGGATCCGGTGCGCTCCTCACGGTCGTCGCGGGAGAACGGCCGGTCACCGCGAGAGCTGCTGTCGCCGCGAGCGCCGTAGCCGCCCTCACGCCGTTCCCCATAACCGCCGCGACGAGGGCCGCGATCGTCCCGCTCCCGGAACGGCCGACGACCGTCATCGTCACGACGGGGACCACGGTCGTATCCACCCTCACGGCGAGAACCGTAACCGCCCTCGCGACGCGGACCACGGTCATCCCTGTCTCGGAAGGGCCGACGACCGTCATCATCACGACGGGGACCGCGATCGTATCCACCCTCACGCCGCGGACCACGATCACTGTCACGGCGAGGACCGTAACCGCCCTCACGCCGCTCCCCATAGCCACCCTCACGACGGGGACCACGGTCGAACCCACCCTCACGCCGCGAACCACGCTCGCCCTCACGACGAGAACCGTAACCACCCTCGCGACGCGGACCCCGATCATCGCGATCCCGGAACGACCGACGATCGTCACCCTCACGCCACGAACCACGATCATCCCGATCCCGGAACGGCCGACGACCGTCATCATCACGACGGGGACCGCGATCGTATCCACCCTCACGCCGCGGACCACGATCACTGTCACGACGGGGACCGTAACCGCCCTCACGCCGCTCCCCATAGCCACCCTCACGACGGGGACCACGGTCGAACCCACCCTCACGCCGCGAACCACGCTCGCCCTCACGACG
>NZ_JBVJHP010000038.1:0-1405 GCF_055586745.1 Nonomuraea sp. NPDC049378 | reverse complement strand
CACGACGAGAACCGTAACCACCCTCGCGACGCGGACCCCGATCATCGCGATCCCGGAACGACCGACGACCGTCACCCTCACGCCGCGGACCGCGCGGCTCCCAGTGGCCCTCGTCCCGTCGCGGTTCTCTGTCTCCTCGGTTGCCCCGGCGCGACCTGTCGTCGGAACGGAACGGACGGTCGCCGCCAGAGTCGCGCCCGCGCGAGCCGTAGCCGCCGCTTCGGCCGCCTCCGCCGGAGTGCCGGTCCTCGTTGTCTCCGCGGCCGCGCTGTCCGCCGTCCGATCCGTTATCTCTGTTCACTTCTGGTCCATTTCGTTGGCTCACCCGGCGGACTCACAACAACGGTCTGCCGGGGCTGGTCGCCGCCCGCCCTCGGGCCTGACGCGACGAAGGCCACCTGTGGGGTGGCCCGGTCCTTCCAGGGTAGCAAGCCCTGACACGTCCATGAGCCTGTCGGCAACCGGTTTAATCGTTGGACCGGAAATCGACCAATCGGCAAGACTGGTCCGCATGTCACTTCGCTTCCATGAAATAGCCGAGTCCAACCACCGCACGCTCAATCCTCTGACCGATGAAAAGCTGGATCTTCTGGGCCGGATCTGCCGCATCGCTCCCGGATCCCGCCAACTCGACCTCGCCTGCGGAAAAGGCGAGCTGCTCGCTCGGTGGGCGGCCGATTATGGAGTTCAGGGCGTCGGCGTGGACATCAGCAAGGTCTTTCTGGAAGCGGCCAGAGCCCGCGCCGACGAACTCGGCGTCGCCGGTCAGCTCAATCTGGTGGAGGCGGACGCGGCCACGTACGAAGACACCCCGGAGTCGTTCGACATCGTGTCCTGTATCGGTGCGACCTGGATCGGCGATGGTCTTGAGGGCACGCTGTCATTGATGCGCCGGCATCTCCGGCCGAACGGCATCGCTCTGGTCGGTGAGTGTTTTTGGACAACGCCGCCGCCGCAGGAGGCATACGAGGCACTCGGCATAGCGGATGGCCTGTTCACGTCATTGGCCGGCACGGCGGACCGTTTCGAGAATGCAGGTTTCGAACTTCTGGAAATGGTGCTCGCCGACCAGGACGGCTGGGACAGGTATGTGGCCAGCCAATGGTGGACCATCAGCGACTGGCTACGCGAGAACCCCGACGATGTCGACTCTCCCGCCATGCGCGACTTCCTCACCCGCTCGCGCCGCTCGCACCTGGAGTACGGACGCCAGTATCTGGGCTGGGGTGTTTTCGTGGCCCGCCCGCAACTGCCCTGAGTCGCACATACGGAAAGGGCCCCGACGCGCTTGGCGTCGGGGCCCTTTTCTTCAAAGATTGTCCGGCGGTGACCTACTCTCCCACACCCTCCCGAGTGCAGTACCATCGGCGCAGAGAAGCTTAACTTCCGGGTTCGGAATGTAACC
>NZ_JBVJHP010000037.1:0-73942 GCF_055586745.1 Nonomuraea sp. NPDC049378 | reverse complement strand
TCATCGAACTCGACATCGCCTATCCAGGCCGCATCCGGTAAAGACCGGCCTCAAGCCATCAGAAACGATCTTTACACACCTGAAGTGACAACCTCACCGACGAGGACCGCCCGGAGAAGCTGGTGGAGGCAGTACGCGACCGGATGGCGCCGGGCAGCTATCTGATCTTGTCCCATCTGTGGGACGACCCGGACGGTGTCGCGCGGGCAGGTGCCGAAGAGTACGCGCACCGCAAGGCCAGTGCTTCGGTCGTGCCGCGGACGACGGAGCAGATCCAGCGGTTCTTCGACGGCTTCGAGCTGATCCAGCCTGGGCTGGTCTTTCTGGATCAGTGGCGGCCGACCGAAGGCATGATCAACGCGAGGGCCGATGACCGATTCTGCCTGTGCGCGGTGGGCCGGAAGCTGTGACCAGTCGCGAGGTTTCGAGCGTTTCCGGAGTACGACATGGACGTCGGCCAGACGCTGCCGTGGCCGTGCCATCCCAGCGCCCGCGCGTGATCGTCTCCTCCAGCTTCCTCCGGGAGGTGTGGTCGGGTGAACAAGCAAGACGTAGCCGGGCACGCGCCCCCGCGCGCGGGCGGCGATCCTGCACTTCTCGTATGGCTGATCCGAATGACCCTTCCGGCCACGCAGTGCCGCCCAAAGGCACAGGCGGTGGCCCATGTCGCACCCCCTGTCTCGCACCCCAGGGACGAGCCAGTTCCTCTCCCTGGGGTGCGAGACAGCCAACAGCATCTTCTCGACCCCTGGAGGTCACTGTGCGCGACCTTGCCGAACTGAACAAGCTGCCCTACGCCGTCCGCAGCCTCATCGTGCAAGCGCACACCGGAGCGATAGACCGGATTCAGCCCATCAGCACCTCCCGGCCAGGTCTCGCCCTGCACGTGCATGGCGCGCAACAGGACGTGTTCCTCAGGGCCACCCCGCTGGCCGGCCCGGACCTGCCGCTCTACAAACGGGAGCGATCAGCGAGTCTGAGCCTGCCCCTGGACGCGCCGGCGCCCCGCCTGCTGTGGACCACGGCAGCCGACGGCTGGATGCTGCTGGCCTACGAGCTCATCAACGACAACGCCGACCACGTGTACCTGTCACCGGATCCGAAAGCGGTGGACGTGCCACTCGTCCTGGACACCGTGCAGCGGCTGGGCGAGATCCTCACCCCCTGCCCGGACGAGCGCGCCCGGTCTGTGGTCGATCTGGTCACCAGCATGTGGGCGACGGCCAATCGCATGCTCAGCAAGGCCCCGACCCGGTTGCGCGGGCGGGATCTGTTCATGTCCGCGCTTCAGCGGTTCGACCTGGACGCGCTGCAGGGCGACACGCTCCTGCACGGCAACCTCAGCCCGCGGCATCTGCGCATCAAAGACCAGCTCGTCTACGCGGTGGACTGGTCGCACGCGTGTAAGGGCGCCGCCGGGATGGATCTGGTGTTCCTCGCCCCCTATTTCGTTGAGGCGGGGCACAGCGTCGAGCACACCGAAGCGCTGCTGGCGGGCATCCCCGCGTGGAAAGAACTGCCTGCCGTCCAGGTGGCCGGACTGACCGCGCTGTGGACGCTGGCCCGGCTGCACCGGGCCGAGCACGGAGACGAGGTCCGCCGCCCAGAGGAGATGCGCCTGGCCCGTGTCGGGCGCACATGGCTGGCGCACCTGCTGACCAGGCTCTGACCAGGCTCTGACCAGGAGCCGACGATGCCGGCGCGGCAACCCGTACCAGTGCGGCCCCACCCGGGAAGGCTGTGCTGTGCCGCGCCCACGTGCGGGGTGTGCCCGGTGTCGTCGTCCCCGCCGCCCCGCACCTTTGGCGCAGGCCGGAGCCTCCGCAGCGGCTCCGGCCTGCGCCACCACCACCCAAGCCCAAGGAGATACCGATGTTGGCGCGCGAAGGTGAAGCCGCCGCTGACGAGTCAGCACGCAAAGACGTCCAGGAATTGGAGCAGACCGCCCGTGGATGGTTCCACGTGGAGTACTCCCTCCACGGACGAGCGTTCGTCGCCTACTACCGGGGCCACTGCCCTCCAGGCGGCATCATGTGCCGGGCCGCCGTCCGCAGCCAGCTCCTCATGCTGATGGACCGGGTGGCGCCGCCCGGCTGGCGCATACCGGACCTTCCACTGGTGTCCGCTCGTCCGAGCTCGCACCGTTCCGTCCCGGAGAAGTAGCCAGCCATGACGAGGCGCCGTCTTCCCACGTCCGACGCAGGTGGCCAACGCGATCCAACACACGCCGCGGAATCCGCGGTGGAGCCCTCCAGCTTCGTGTGGGAGACGTACAACCCCACCGGCGGCATCCTCCGCATCAGCTGCACATCCTGCTGCGGAGCCTTCGAACTCGCCTCCGAGGGCGGCCATTTCTTCGTACTGCGCTCCACCGGCGACGGTGGCTACGAGGAGACCGGCCGCGGCCTCCACCGGCAGGCGATGGACCTCTACCGCACTCTGGCCGAGCGTCACCGCGACGAGCATCTGCGCCGCGGGGAGAGGCCGGAGCCCGACACCTTCCTCCAGGACAAGGATCAGCGCGGCTAACCGGCACTGCGAACCCGCCCACAGCCATCATCGACCAGTTACCCATCACAACCGACAAGAGGAGACCTGCCCGTGACCACCGACAACGACGTCCAGGACGCCGCCGAGCTACGTGACGCCATGGTGCGCGAACTGCGCGATCAGGGGGCCATCCGGTCCGAGGCCGTGGCGGCGGCCGTCGCCGCCGTGCCGCGTCACGTGTTCACGCCGGGCGAGACGCTGCAAACCGCCTACGCCCCGGACCACGCGCCACTCGTCAAGGCCGGCCCCAACGGCGGCAGGCATCTCAGCGTCGTCTCCGCCGCCCATCTCCAAGCCACCATGCTGGAAGCGGCCGAGATCGAACCCGGCATGCGCGTCATCGAATACGGAAGCGGCGGCTACAACGCGGCCTTGGCGGCCGAGCTCGTCGGTAACCGCGGACACGTCACCACAGTGGACATCGACCCCGACATCGTCGCGCGGGCCCGTACCTTCCTCGACGAAGCGGGCTACCACCACGTGAACGTGATGCTGGGCGATGCGGAGCAAGGCGTTCCCGGAGCCGACCCTTTCGACAGAGTGATCGGCACGGCAGGATTCTGGGACATCCCACCCGCATGGCTGGAAGAGCTCGCCGACGACGGCCGGATCGTCGTCCCGCTCAGACTCAAAGGGACGACCCGCTGGATCGTCTTCGACCGTGACAGGTCCGGCCTCGTCAGCCGCGCCTACGGGTTGTGCTCCTTCGTGCCAGTCCAGGGGGCCGGCTCCCACACCGAGCGGACCATCACGATCGACGACGGCGTGGTGGTGTGCCGCGACGACGAGAGCCTCAGCGTTGATGCCGAGGCGTTGCGCCGGGCATTGCATCTGCCGAAAATCGAACGCTGGTCCGACGCCGTGTTCGACATGCCCGACGAGCAGATGCTGTTCCTGCTCACGAACGATGCGGACATGGCGCTGCTGTATGCCGACCAGACGATCGTCGACCAGGAGCTGCTCGCACCCTCGACACTCAAGGGCGTGCCCGTCCTGATCAGCGGCGACAGCTTCGCCTATAGGGCCGCACGACCGAACGCCGACATGAGCAGCGGATACGAGAGCGGCGTCTACGCCCACGGGCCGGCGGCCGAGAACCTCGCCGCCCGCTACGTGGAGTCGCTGCGCCGGTGGGCGGACAAGCACCACCGCCGCGGCGCCGCGTCCATCCGGTACATCCCCAAGCCCTCCGACCCTCCGACCCCCTCCCCAGGAGTGGTGGCGAAGCGGCACGGGACCGTCGTCGTCACCTGGCCATAGACCGCCGGGCACCCAGGGGAGATCGGCCGATCTTCCCTGGCGAACACCGGGGAATCCCACCCACCCCAACGAAGGAGGAACCGTCATGACCACCCACGCTCCCGGAAGTGCGGCAACGCTCTCACCCTCCGAACCGGAACTCAAAGACACCGACGGCTGGGACGCCGACTGGCTCGCCGACCTGGACGTGTCCATCGTCGAGTCCGGTGTGGCCGCCGAACAACTCATCCGCATGACCGACGACGGATGCAACTCGACCTGCGGAACAGCGTGCGTCAGCTGCAAGTGAGCACCCAGATATCCGTCACCTGATGACCCGAGCGCCCGGCCGGCGCGAGTCACCGTCCGGCCGGGCCACCCTCCAGCCACGAGAGCGGATCATGTACCGATACCTCGATGCCGCCGTGTTGCGGGCCCCCGCCTGGCCGCCACACCAGCAGGTCGCGTCATGGCCCGACCTGACCAACCAGGGCGCGAACAGCGCCTCATGGAGAACCTGGCTGGCACGTACGTGGCAGATACCCGGTTTCGCGGCGGCCGTGGAGCAGGCCAGCCCGGATCTGGCACGGCGCGTACGCGAGATCTGCTCCGGAGAGCCGATCTCTGATCAGAGCTTGCGCCGTGCAGTGCTGTCCGTGATGCGTTACCTGCTGCGCGCCTCGGGCCGCGCGACACCGTTCGGCCTGTTCGCCGGGGTCGCCCCAGCTCGCATCAGCGCCGCAACGGACCTGCCCGCGGCGCGCATCGGTGACGCGCACCGTCCGACAGCCCGTGTCACAGCCGAATGGCTCGCCGCGGTCGTTCAGCAGCTGGAAGGCGAGACAGCGCTCCGGCGACGCCTGACCGTGGTCGCCAACAACCTCGCGTTCGAGCGGGACGGCCGCCTGGTGCTCGAACACCGCGCCAGCCCCGAAGCGGGTGGCGCCCCAGGGCATGTGAGCGTGCGCTCCACCGCCCCCGTACGGGTAGCGCTCCGGCTGGCGCGTGTTCCGCTCCCGGTCGCGGATCTGACGGACGGGCTGTCGGCCGCCTTCACCCGAACTCCCGAGAGCACGATCGACGCGCTCGTGGCCGAGCTGGTGGCGCAACGCCTCCTGCTCACCAGCCTGCGCCCACCCATGACGGCCTGCGATCCGCTCCGGTGCCTCCTGCGTGAGCTGGACGCGGTGAACGCGGACGAGATCGGCGAGGTGGCCGACGTCGTCAAATGTCTGCGCGATGTCGCTGACGAGCTCGACGAGCTCGACCGTGTACCCTCCGCTGCGGCGGCCGATCACCGGGCGCGTGCTGTGGCCGCGATGGCAGCCATCCATCGCACCAAGCGCCCGCCGCTCGCGGTCGATCTGCTCCTGGACGCGCAGGTGACAGTCCCAGCCGCCGTGGCGGCAGAGGCCGCCACGGCGGCGACCGCGCTCGTCCGCCTAGCCCTCCGCCCTGCCCTCAACACGGGCTGGATGACCTGGCATCAACGGTTCCTGGACCGCTACGGGCTGCGCGCCCTGGTCCCACTCCGAGACGTGGTCGACGCCACCATCGGGCTCGGCTACCCGGCCGGTTACGACGACGGCGACCGCGTACCCGAGGAGGCGTTGACGGACGGCGACCGCAAGCTGCTGGCGCTGGCGCACAACGCCGCGATGCGCCGCCAGCACGAGATCCTGCTCGATGACACCATGATTGCCGACCTCGGCGGGGTGGCCCCCGACGCGCCGGTTCAACCCTCCTCGGACCTGACCATGCGGATCGACGCACCCAGCCCCACCGCGTTGGCCGAGGGCCGGTTCACGCTCACCATCGTCGGGGCGTCACGCGCCGCGGGAACCATCACCGGCCGGTTCCTCGACATGTTCGATGACGAGCATCGGCAGCGGATGAGCACCCTGTACGCGGGCGTGCCCACGAGCACCCGGGACGCGCTCGCCGTCCAGGTGTCGGCGCCCGCCCCGTACATCGGCACCGACAACGTCGCCCGCGCCCCCCGAGTGCTGCCGCAGGTGTTACCGGTCGGCGACCATCCCGGCGGCGCGCACGTGCTCGCGCTGGATGACCTCGCTGTCACCGCCGACCTGCACGGCATCTACCTGGTGTCACTGTCGCGTCGCCGCACCGTCGAGCCGGTGATTCTCAACGCGGTCAACCTGATCCAGCACACGCACCCGCTGGTGCGGTTCATCCTCGAAGCGCCACACGCCCTCCAGGCCCCGTGCACAGGCTTCGATTGGGGCCCCGCATCCGCGCTGCCGTTCGTCCCCGCGCTGCGCTACCGGCGCACGATCATCTCCCCCGCCCGGTGGCGGCTCACCGCAGCCGACCTGCCCGCGCCTTCGGCCGACTGGAGAGAATGGGACAACGCCTTGACCGCCTGGCGGGAGATGGTGGCGCTGCCGGAAACGGTCAGTCTCGGGGGCGGCGACCAGCATCTGCAGCTCGACCTCTGCGAGCCTGCGCACCGCGCCCTGTTGCGCGCCCAGGTCGACCGCACCGGCACGGCGGTGCTGCGCGTCGCCCCCGACGCGAACGCGGCAGGGTGGATCGGCGGGCGCGCCCACGAGGTCGTGATCCCTCTCGCCGCGACCGGCCAGCCTGCCGAACCGCCCCGGCTCCCGAACGAGGTGACCTTCCGCGACCACGGTCTCCTACCGGGTCAGAATGGGCGGCTGTCGCTCAAGCTGTACTGCCACCCCGACCGGCACGACGCCATCCTCATCCGCCACCTTCCACGCCTGGTGGAAACGCTCAGCAGCGAAGCGCGGTGGTGGTTCCTGCGCTACCACGACCCCGACCACCATCTCCGTATCCGCCTCGCCGTGCCTGACCACACGTCCGCCGACGCTGCTGCCGAGGTCACCGCGTGGAGCGCGCAGGTGCGCCAGGCCGGGCTGACGTCGCGCGTGCAGTGGGACACCTACTTCCCGGAGACCGCCCGCTTCGGCGGCGACTCCGCCATGGACGCGGCCGAGGCCTACTTCGCCGCCGACTCGGCCACTGTCGTCGCCCAACTGACCGCGATCATTGCTCCGAAAGGGCCCCACCTGCACGCCCTGACCGCCGCCAGCCTGCTCGACATCGCCTCCGCCTTCCTCGGCGACCACGTCACGGCGATGCGATGGCTGATCAGCCATGCCCTAGCCGACACTTCCGCGCCCGACCGCGCTATCTACGACCAGGCCGTACGCCTGGCCCGACCCGACGATCACGGGGCCCTGGCCGCCTGTCTGGAAGGCGAGCAGATCGTCTCCTGGTGGGCGCGCCGCCGGAAGGCACTCGCCTCCTACCGCCGCGCACTCGAGGAGGCGGGCACGATTCCCCCGGCTGCCGTGCTGCCCGATCTGCTGCACCTGCACCACGTCCGCATGACCGGCACGTCGGCGGCCAGCGAGCGGGCGTGCCTGCACCTGGCCCGCGCCGCCGCCTTGAGCTGGACCGCACGTCCCAAGAGGAGCAGGTCATGAACGAGTCACACGGAAACGCTCTGGCCGTAGCCGATGCCATTGCCACGTCGCTGGCCGATCCGCGGCCGTGGGCCGCCCAGCCACCAGGCGACGGCCTGGTCTGGCCGCAGTCGTTGTGGGCGGGAGCGGCGGGGATCGCGCTGCTGCACATCGAGCGTGCCCGCTCCGGGCACGGTGACCCGGAGATCGCGCACGCCTGGCTGGAAGTGGCCGCCTCCGGCGCGTTGACGAAGGCGGCGAACGCGAACCTGTTCTTCGGCGCTCCCGCGCTGGCCTTCACCATGTACGCGGCCGCAGGCGCCACAGGCCGCTACCAGCGAGCGCTGGAGCGCCTGGACGACGCGGTCACGTCGATAACCCGCGCCCGCCTGACCTCAGCGCACACACGCATCGCCCGCGGCGAGCAACCCGAAATGAAGGAGTTCGACCTGGTTCGCGGACTGGCTGGCCTGGGCGCCTACCACCTCAGCCGCCATCCGGACCATCCGCTCACAGCCGACGTGCTGTCCTACCTGGTGCGCCTGACCGAGCCGCTGCACGCAGGCGGCGAGTTGCCCCCATGGTGGACGACCGTCGCACCCGATGGGGAGCCCAGCTCGGACTACCCACACGGGCATGGCAACCTGGGCATGTCCCACGGCATCTGCTCGGCGCTGGCTCTGCTGTCCCTGGCTGTGATCCGCAACGTCGGCGTGGCCGGCGCGAAAGAGGCGATCGAACGCATCTGCGTCTGGACCGACACTTGGCGACAGCAGGACAACGCAGCCGCGTGGTGGCCCGGTGTGATCACCATCGAGCAGGTACGCGAGCAACGCACCGACCCCTTGCAGCGCCCCCGGCCGTCGTGGTGCTACGGGATCAGCGGCACGGCTCGCGCCCACCAGCTGGCCGGCCTGGCACTCGCCGACGAGAGACGGCAGAAGGCCGCCGAAGAGGCGTTGCTCGCCACCCTGCGCGATCCCGCCCAACTTGATCGCCTCCCGGAGATCGGCCTGTGCCATGGCACGGCTGGGCTGCTCCACTCCGCTTGGCGGATGGCCTCTGACGCCCGCACTCCCCAGCTCGGCGACGAGCTCCCGCACGTAGCCGCTCGGCTCGCCGCGCAACTCGCCCGCCCCGCAACGCTGGAACTTCTCGACGGCGCCGCCGGGGCCGCGCTCGCGCTGCACTCCTTCGCCACCGGCGCCGTGGTGTCGGGCTGGGACACCTTCCTGCTCTTGGGCTGACTTGGAGTCAACCGCATGGATGCTCGCCCGTGGCGGCAGGTCAACGTCGCCTTCCACGACTGGGCTCAAGCCGAACACACCGCCGTGACCCATCTCGCCCCGCTGTTGGCTGGGGCCGAGGACGAACGACTTATCACCGCATGGTTCTTCATGCGCAAAACGCCCTGCTGGCGCATCCGCTACGTCCCTGGCTGCGACCGAACGCAGGCACACCTTCAGGGCCAGCTGGACGACCTCATCCGGCAAGGCCACATCGACACCGCGACCGAGGTCATCTACGAAGCCGAAGCACACGCCTTCGGCGGCGCCGACGCCATGACGTGCGCCCATGACCTGTTCCACCTCGACAGCCGGCACCTGCTCACCTACTTCGCCGATTGGCCAGACGTCGAGCACCGCCGCGAACTGTCGATCCTGCTGTGCACCACCTTGCTGCGCTCAGCGGGGCTGGACTGGTACGAACAGGGGGACGTGTGGGCGCGGGTAGCCGACCACCGCGACCTCCCCGGCCCGATCTCCCTAGAGCGGCGGCAGGCGTTGGAGGTCGACCTGCGGCGGCTGATGACCGTGGACATCAAGCATCTGATGCGTAGCGGGGCACCCCTCGCCTTCGCCGCCCAGTGGTCAGCCGCTTTCGACACAACCGGCTGTGAACTGGCTGCCCTGGCCGCCAAAGGGCTACTACAGCGCGGCCTGCGTGCCGTCCTCGCTCACCACATCATCTTCGCGTGGAACCGGCTCGGCATGCCCTACGCCAGCCAGGCAGTACTAGCCCACACCGCCAAAGACGTCGTCTTCGGACGCGACCCCGAAGCCACCGAGTCCGAGGACTCAAGGAGTAGAAATCATGACCCCCTCGCTGCAGCAGGCCGCGCAACGCTTCCCCCTGATCGCGCGACCCCGCCCGGCGTGCCTGCCCCTCAGGACACGCATCGCCGAACTACGCAACCTCAGCGATGAGGCCGCCCGCGGCACGGAGGCCGGCCACCTCACCCTCACTGCCGAGACGCTGAACAAGTCGGCGCTGATCGCCAGCGACTGCGGCGTCTCCGCTCTGGCCCGTTCCCTGTGCTGGCGACACTTCTCCGCCTACCTGCCCGCCTGGCCACTGGACGCCTCCCGGGCACGCTCGGCTCTGGAGCCGCTCATCAACCTCGCCCGGCTGGCCATCCGCGAGCACGATGGCCCCCGCGGCTATCTCCTGCTGCACGACCTCTTCCACGCCGTCAGCAGCGCGGGCACCGCCGACATCGACGGCCGCCATATCCCGTTTGGCGGCCTTACCCGAACCGACGCCGAGCTCCACACGGTTCGCACGTGGCTGTGGGGTGTCTTTTTGAACGAGGGCATCCGGGCGCTCATCAGCGCGGGCCAGTGGGACCAGGCGGTCGCCCACGCACAGCGATACCGCGGCATCGGCCGAAGGCTCCTGGACGGCCGGCAGGCCACCATCATCGCTCACTGCCTCGCCGGAGACACCGACACCGCCCTGAGGCTTGTCGCAGACAGCGCCCCCGAGCAGCCGTGGGAACACGCGATCGCAGGGTGCCTGGACGCGCTATGTAACCGTGCGTCCGGACGCTCGCCCGGCGAAACGCTCGCCGCAGTTCGACGCCGTTATTTGGAACTCGACCGGGCGCCGGGGCTGCTGGTCTTCCGAACGCGCCTCGGCCTGACCCTTTTCGATCTGGCCGCCGATATCGATGGGCCTTCGGCCGACCACTTGTTCTCCCCCCTGATCGGCAACGTCTTCGCCTCTGGGGACGGATACGCCGCTCGGGAAGTCCTCGCACACGCTGGGCACCCGGCGTTGCCCTCCGTCGCTGAGGAGGCACTGATCGCCGCCGTGCACGCCGCCGGGCTCGGGGCTGGGACGATCCCTGACCCGGCGATGGCCGATCTACTCGCTGCCGTGGAACGGTGCGAGAAGGCACTAGGACAGAGCCTCCCCGCATCCCGTCCGTAGCCGTTGCCCACGAGGGGACCGAGCAATGCTTAGGACCTGTGGATCGGTCGGGAAGGGGTGTACCTTCCCGATGATCATGTGAATCCTCAAGCATGACCGACGCGCCAACGTCGGTCGGGAAGGCACACCCGTGCTCACCGTAGTCCCTGACCCCGCCGACGGCGACCGCGCCGCGGCCACCTCCTCCCCGTCTCCCACGTTGATCGATGAGATCGTCCGCGAAGGCGCCCGCCGGATGCTCGCCGAGGCACTCAAAGCCGAGGTCGACGCCTACATCGGGCAGTTCGCCGACGAGCGTGACGAACGCGGTCGCCGCCTGGTGGTGCGCAACGGTCACCATGAGCCCCGGCAGGTGCTCACCAGCGCGGGTGCCATCGAGGTCCGCGCCCCGCGCGTCAACGACAAACGCATCGACCTGGCCACGGGCGAGCGCCGGCGCTTCTCCTCGTCGATCCTGCCGCCCTGGGCACGCAAGAGCCCGGCCATCACCGAGGTGCTGCCGCTGCTCTACATGCACGGCCTGTCCTCCGGCGACTTCGTGCCCGCCCTGGGCCAGTTCCTCGGCTCCACCAACGGCCTGTCGGCACCGGTCATCACCAAGCTCACCGAGCAGTGGAAGGCCGAGCAGCGAGCGTTCGCCGAACGGGACCTGTCCGGCGTCGACTACGTCTATCTGTGGGCCGATGGCATTCACGTCAACATCCGCCTGGAGGAGCACAAGCTCTGCCTGCTGGTGCTGATCGGGGTGCGCGCCGACGGCCACAAGGAATTGATTGCGCTGACCGATGGCTACCGGGAGTCGGCCGAGTCGTGGGCTGATTTGCTGCGCGACTGCGCCCGGCGCGGCATGCGCTCACCAGTGCTCGCCATCGGCGACGGCGCGCTGGGGTTCTGGTCGGCGCTAAGGGAGGTGTTCCCGGTCACCAGAGCCCAGAGATGCTGGTTTCACAAGATCTCAAACGTGCTCGGGGCACTGCCGAAGTCTGCACACCCCGGAGCGAAGAAGGCGTTGGGCGAGATCTGGAATGCCGAGAACAAGGATCGGGCGCTGGCCGCGGTGGCCGCGTTCGAGACGGCCTACGGTGCCAAGTTTCTTAAGGCCGTGGCCAAGATCACCGACGATGTCGAGGAACTCCTGGCCTTCTACGACTATCCGGCCGAGCACTGGCGGCACCTGCGCACCACCAACCCGATCGTTATCCTGAGCGCTCCTCAATGTGTCTGTCATGTCCAGCATGGTCGGGTGAGGGCCGGTTCTGAGTGTCATGGATGTGGTTATCTACCGCCGTCCACAACACAGAGGGGCTGGAGGAACAGTGCTGGTGCAACGGGTGGTCTTACCCGCCTCAGGGCGGGAGTCGTGGACCGTACTCGGAGACGACGACGTACCGGTCGCCCCGATCGAGCGCTATCTGGCCTTTCTCAGCGACATCGAACGGTCGCCGAACACCGTCAAGGCGTATGCGCATGATCTGAAGGACTGGTTCGTCTTTCTCCAGGCACGCGCCCTGGACTGGCGCGAAGTGCGGCTGGAGGACGTAGGCGAGTTCGTTGCCTGGCTACGGCTCCCTCCGGAGGGCCGGACGGGTCAGGTCGCGGTGCTGCCCTCGGTGCGAGCGCAGTGCACCGAAGCGACGATCAACCGGAAGTTGTCGGCACTGTCGGCGTTCTACCAGCATGCCGCTCGTGGTGGCGTGGATCTGGGCGACCTGCTGGTGTCCTGGCAGCCCGGACGACGCAGCTCGTGGAAGCCGTTTCTGCACCACGTCAGCAAGTCAATGCCTGCTCCCCGTCGCGCTATCTCGTTGAAGGCCGAGCGCAAACTGCCTCGGGTGCTGACCGTCTCCGAGGTGCAGCAGATCCTGGATACCTGCGACCGCCTGCGGGATCGGCTGCTGTTCGCCCTGCTCTACGACACCGGGATGCGCATCGGCGAGGCGCTCGGACTACGTCATGAGGACATCGCCGCGGCCGCCAAGACGGTGACCATCCGCCCCCGTCTGAACACCAACGGCGCGCGCACCAAGTCGGCCACCGGGCGAACGATCCCGATCAGTCCCGAACTCGTGCGACTGCTGGCGGATTACCTGCATGACGAGTACGGCGACCTGGACTCCGACTACGTCTTCGTCAACCTCTGGAGCCGCCCGCACGGCCAAGCACTCACCTACGCCGCCGTCTACGATCTGGTACGGCGACTGCGCCGACGCACCGGTATCGACTTCGACCCGCACTGGTGGCGGCATACTTACGCGACCCGGCTGCTGCGCGATGGGGTCCCCGTCGAGGTGGTCAGCACCTTACTCGGGCACGCCTCGGTGGCCACCACGCTCACCGTCTATGGGCATCTGAGCGTGGAGGATGCCCGCCGCATCTTGCAGGACGCCGGCTGGTTCACCGGCAGGGAGGTGGCGTGGTGACCATCGTCCCTCACCGTCGTCCGGTCCCCGACAACCTTCGCAGTCGTCTGCTGGCGATGGTGCGTCCCGAGTTCCGCCGCGAGGTGCTGGTCTTCGACGCCGAGGACCCGGTGTTCGGCACCGGCGCGTGCCGCGTGGCGGGCTGCCGCCGCCATATCCGTGGCCATGGCCTCTGCGCGGGACACCACCTGCGCTGGAAAAAGGCCGGCCGACCCGACCTCGAGCAGTTCGCCGCCACCACCGATCCGCGCTGGATGCTCCAGCGCCCCAACCTTGCCTGCGCCTTTCCTGGATGCAACTACGGCACCGCCCGCCAAGGTCTGTGTCAGCTCCATGCCCTGCGGTGGGAACGGGCCGGGCGCCCCAACCGGGAGGGCTGGCTGGCCATTTCGCAGAACTTTCCCCGCCCGCCGGAGGGCGCATCGTGCCTGATCGCGCACTGCACCTTGTGGCCGACGACCAACTTTGTGTTCTGCCGCTCCCACGCCAACACCTGGAAGGTGAACGGACGCCCCGACCCCGACGCGTTCGCCACGCGGTTCTCGGCCATCGACATCCCCGCCGACCAGGTCATCAACCTGACCGAGCTTAGTGAGCAGCTGCGGCTGGAGATGCAGTACGCGCTGCAGTGCCGGGCCGATGAGCGCACCTCCAAAACGCCGCCGACCGTGGTGATGCAGGTGGTCCGCTTCCTGACCACGGTCGGCGAGTCTTCGCTGCTACAGGCCAGCGAAATCGAGTGGCGCGGCCGGATCGGCCGCCCAGCACCGAAGGACTCCAACCCCCGGGCACTACTGGCCTACGCCCACCGAGCCCTGTCCGATCTGGTCGACGGCGGCGGCTGGGAAACCGTATTTGATCGTGACCAGTGGCAGCTTCGCCGTCTGGGGTTCACCGACAGCAACCGCACCCTGTCCTTCGAGGAGATCCCCCAGCCGCAGTTCAAGCTGCTCGCCAAGCGGTGGGCCCGCTGGCGGCTGACCTGCGGCCTGTCCTATGAGGCCGTCCGCCGTGCTGTCGCGGCGCTCATCCGCTTCGCGACCTTCCTCCACCAGCACACCCATATCCAGGTCCTGGCCCAGCTCGACCGCGCCGTCTTGGAGCGCTACCTGGCCGACCTGCACACCCACTACGCCGATAACCCGCAACGGCAGGGCAGCCACATCGGCCTGCTCGGCAGCTTCTTCCACGCCGTGCGCCAGCATCAGTGGGACACCGGCCTGCCCACGAACGTCGTGTTCTTCCCCGAGGACTATCCCAAGCGCAGTGAGCGGCTTCCCCGGGCCTTGGCCGAACACGTCATGGCCCAGGTCGAACACCCCGACAACCTGGCCCGGTTCGGCGATGACGCCTATCAGCTGGTCACCCTCCTGCTGATCCGCTGCGGATTACGGGTGAGCGACGCCCTCAAGCTCGCTTTCGACTGCCTGGTCAGCGATGCTGATGGCGCTCCCTACCTGCGCTATGTGAACCACAAGATGAAACGCGAGGCGCTGGTCCCCATCGATGAGCAGCTCGTTACTCTCATCGGTGAGCAGCAACAGCAGGTCCGCAGGCGCTGGCCGACCGGCTGCCGCCTGCTGTTCCCCCGGCCCACCAAGAACATCGACGGCCGGTTGCCGCTGTCGTCTTCCACTTACCGCCTGGCCCTCTACCGCTGGCTCCAGCACTGTCAGGTCCGCGACGAGCACGGCCAGCCCGTGCACTTCACTCCGCACCAATGGCGCCACACCCTGGGCACCCGAATGATCAACAGGGACGTTCCGCAGGAAGTCGTCCGCCGTATTCTCGACCACGACTCGCCCCAGATGACCGCCCACTACGCGCGCCTGCACGACACCACCGTCCGGGACCACTGGGAGAAAGCACGAAAAGTCGACATCCACGGCCAAGCGGTTCGTCTCGACCCCAGCGGGCCGTTGGCCGAGGCCGCCTGGGCCAAGCATCGCCTCTCTCGCACCACACAGGCTCTGCCCAACGGCTACTGTCAGCTACCCGTCCAGCAAAGCTGCCCGCACGCGAACGCCTGCCTGACCTGCCCGATGTTCGTCACCACCCCCGACTTCCTCGACCAGCACCACCGTCACCGGACCGATGTCCTGCAGATCATCTCCGCCGCCGAAGCCCGCGGCCAGCAGCGGCTCGTCGAGATGAACCGACAGGTCCTCACCAACCTCGACACCATCATCGCCGGCCTCGCCGCCCCCGAAGATGCCTCCTGCGAAGGCACCGCCCATGCCAGCTGACAACCTCCATCACCTGGTGCTCGCCGCGCGACGCCGTCATGAGCTGACCCGCGCCAAGGCCATCCAGGCCTTGCGCGAACTCGAGGTCGCAGGGACCCCGATCACCTTCGACAGCGTGGCCCGCCACGGCCAGATCTCCCGCTCATGGCTCTACACCCAGCCCGACCTGCGCACCGAGATCCAACGACTTCGGGACACAACCCGCCGACGCTCCGACGCACCTTCCATCCCCGCCAGTCAGCGCGCCTCCGACGACTCTCTCCGACGTCGGTTGGAGATCGCCTATCAACGCAACCGCGAACTTGCCGAGGAGAACAAGCGCCTGCGGCGACAACTTGCCCGCGCTCTCGGCGACCAACGCGCCCAGCAACCGCCTGCAGGACATCGCGATACAGCAACGATCGACCCGCGCTGATCGCTAGCACAGCACCCTGCAGAACCACGTCAATGACACTGTCCGAGACATAATCCTGCAGGTCAACATCATGATCAAAGCGAGCGCTCAAGATAACGATCGAGTCCACCTTCGCCACCGTCCGGCATCGCACCAGGGTCACCAAAGGCCCAGGCTCCCGCGCCGCCGGCCTGGCGATGGCCTTCAAGCTGATCGAGTCCGCTCAAACCCGCTGGCGCGCGATCAATGGCGCTCACCTGGTCGCTCTGGTTCGTGCCGGTGCGACCTTCATCGAAGGCCAACTCGTCGAACGCCCAGAGAAGGCAGTGGCATAGCCTCAAGACTTGACCAGGCTGGAGTACTCACCATGAACCTCGTTCCGCTGCGCTTGGAGCGCACCACCGATCGTGATGTCCACAACGATCTAATCCTGCGACTGGGCGTCTATCGGCATGTCTGCGATTCGTACTACTTAGCCATCGACGACTCCGCACAGGCAGGTCAGAACGTCGCGGATAGCCTGGTGCGGCTCCTCGACCAGTGGGGTGAGCACCTCCAGCGACTGCGGCTCACTGGAGACACCATCTTTTTGCCCTTCGATTTCTCGGACCAGTGCACGGCCTGGTTGCGCGTCTCGTCGCCGGACGGTGGCCAAGCCACCGTTGAGGCAGGCTGGAGCAGCATCGAGGGATGGAGCTTCTACCCCTCTGAGTTCACTGAGACGGCGGCGAGGGTCCATGACTTCAAACCCGTCGTCAATGCTTCCGTGGAGTGCGATCTTGGCGATCTCATCGCAGCAGTCACGCAGAACCGGGAGTCGCTCGCCCTCCACACGAATAGTTGATCCACAGGTCTTGACGATTGCTCAGGGGACCCGAACGTCAGCTATGACCGTAATAAGACGCGCATCGCCCTCCCCCTCCATCTTCGCCAGGAGACCTTGGCCCCGGTGTCCTCCTCTTCCGGGGGTTCATGGCAGCAGCTCATCCATGTACGACGACATGTCCGCCGGCCCGATCGGCGCGTCCTCCGTCGTGGGCACGTCGGCCCACACGGTCTTCCATCCGCGAGCATCCAGGCGTACGCCCCACTGCTGCGCCAGTTGTTCGACGAGACGCAGGCCCCGTCCATGACAATCGCCATCATCGGGATTACGAGGGCGAGGAAGGGTTGTGCCCCCTTCATCGGTCACCTCGATACGGGCCAGGCCCTCGCCGATCGCGATCACATCGGCGGTGACCAGACCTCCGGGCCATCCCGACCGGCTGTGGACCACCGCGTTCGTCACCAACTCGCTCGTCACGAGCCGGGCGCCGTCGATGCTCTTGTGTTGCGCGGTTGTCAGCGCGTCTCCCACGAAACGCCGGAGCAGCGGCACTGAACGGGCCATCCCCGGCAGCACCATTTCGCCGAGGAATTCGCCATTCACCGGACCGACCGGGTACGCGCGACCGGCCCGGCTGAATAGCTGTACTGTTGTTCTCGATATACCCCGAATGTCCATTTTGTTTCCACGGCCCGACCTTTCGTCTGCGGGGCTGTGCAACCTTGCGCCCGGACACGTCGCGTCAATCGCTGCACCATGTAGACGCACAGGTAACCGTTGATTACGCAAAGTCATCATGCAGTTACACTGTTCATCCTGTCAATGCACAGTGCAGATTCGGAGTGATTCAAGCAATGAGATAGTGATGTCGATTGACGGTCTGGCACACTGCCCCCATGCCACCGCCCCACAGCCCTACCGTGAGACTCCGACGTCTCGCGCGCGAACTACGCAAAACGCGCGAAGAAAGAGGATTGACGCCCGAAGCTGCCGCCGCCCAACTCGGATGGAGCCGCAGCAAGGTCAGTCGCATCGAAACAGGCCGGACGATGGCAAGCCCCAAAGATGTCGCCTCCGTCTGCGACCTCTACGGCGTAGGGTTCGACGTCCGAGCCGGACTGATCCAACTGGCGAAGGACGTCCGGCAACGCGGCTGGTGGACGGCCTACGCCGACGTCTTCACTGGTTCCTACATCGGCCTCGAAGACGAGGCCCAGCTGATCCGCCAGTGGGAAGCACAACTCGTCCCCGGACTCCTCCAGACGGAGGACTACGCCCGAACGGTGATCAGCACTCTTCGCCCCGGCGATGACGTGCAACGCCGGGTCATGGCCCGCATGGCGCGGCGCACCCTGCTCAGCAGACCCGACGCCCCCGAACTGTGCGCGGTACTCGACGAAGCCGTCCTACGCCGCCCGGTCGGCGGCCCGCAAGTGATGTACGAGCAACTCGAAGCACTCCTGATCGCCAGCCGGCGCCCCAACGTCACGATCCACGTCCTCCCTTACGAAGCAGGGGCCCACGCCGGACTGGAAGGAGCCTTCACCCTGCTCAGCTTCGCCGAGGAGATCGACCCCGACGTGGCCTACGTGGAGGGCACGGCCGGCGACATATACGTCGAAAGCACAGAGCAGGTCGACCGCTGTAAGCTCATCTTCGAACGCATCCAAAAGGCCGCACTGCCCTCAGACGACTCCCTCCAGATGATCAACGAGATCAAGGAAGCCCTCTGCCATGGTTGATCTTTCGCAGGCTATCTGGGTCAAGAGCAGCCGCAGCGGCGGCGGAAACAATTGCGTCGAAGTAGCATGCAACCTCCCCGGCATCATCGCCGTCCGAGACAGCAAGAACCCACATGGGCCAGCGCTAATTTTTACGGACTCCGAGTGGGCAGCTTTCCTGGCAGGGGTGAAAGACGGAGAGTTCGATCGCGCCTAACGCGCTGGCGCTACGCGCAACGTTTAGCTTCGACACCTGTAACGTGCTTTGGGTTCCGGCGTGCCCAAAAACATGGAGACGCCAGCCCGACTATGAAAACGCAGCCGAAGCGCATATCCTACGATCTAAAGCAGATAGCGGTTGGCGGCCAGTGGCTCCTGGACGACAACCGGATGCGAATTTCGCAGGTTCTTCGGGTTGTAGGCATAACTCGTTGGGCGCGACCGACTCGGAACTCTGGGTGTCAAGCACGACCAAGCTCGGGTCGGCTGATAGTTTCTTCTTCTCGCGCAGCAGGTCATGGATCGTCTTGTCGGGGCCGTCATCACGCCCTGCTGAAGTAGTAGTACATCGCGCTCTTGGGCGGCAACCCTCGTGGCCGCTGACCGACCGGTACTTGCGGCCTTCCGCGCCGCGAATACCGGCCCGATCAACGCCCACCTCCACTCAAATCACAGCATTTCACAGCGCACGCCGTTAGTCAGACAGTCCCTCGGCACGGATACGCGGAGCGGTGGCTGCCGGAAGCGTTGTGACGGTCCCATGACCTGCGGAATCGGTTGATGCGAAGCGATGCGGGATAGGTGCGTGTCATGTCCCGATCACAGCCACGGATCCCAAACGAGATGATCGTGGGGATGCTGGCCGCTCCCGGTCCCACGGCCGAGCTCGCACGCAATCTGTCCCGCAATCTGACGGCACGGCTGGGTGAGCGATTCCCCGGTTACTGCTGGCGGGTCGAGCTGAAAACGGCGGTGCAGGCTGGTCCGGTGGGAAGCGGCGAGGACGTGGTTCGGATGACCCGGGAACGGCTGCTCCACGAGGCATGGCTGCTGGCGATCTGCCTGACCGATCTGCCCGTGCACGTGGGGCGGAGACCGGTCACCGCGCATGTCAGCGTCTCGCTCAGAGTCGGCGTGGTGTCGGTGCCCGCCCTCGGGCCGGTGGACGTCGAGGAGCGCTTGGAGGAGACGGTGCTGCGCATCGTCGAAGGAGTGCTCGACGAGCAGGTGACCCGCGACGGTGCGCACTCCGCCGACATTGACCGGAACCTGCGGATGCGCCAGCGACTGGAGAAGCTCACCTCACCCGTCGGGCGGCCGGACGAGCCGGAACAAGGCACCTTCCGGCTCGTCACCGCGGCGACCCGGGGCAACATCCGGCTGCTCGCCGGTATGGTCCGGGCCAACCAACCCTGGAAGCTGGTGATCGGGCTGTCGCGAGCTCTGGTGGCCGCACTGGGGACGGGCGCCTTGGTGCTCACCTCTCCCGGCATTTGGCGAATCGCCGACGGGATGGGAGCAGGCAGGCTCACGCTTCTGACGGTGGGCTCGCTGCTGGCCATCGGTTTCACCCTCGTTCTGGTTCACCGGCTGTGGGAGAACGGTCCCGACGGCAGCCGAGGCAAAGAGGTCCGCGAGCAGGTGATGCTGTTCAATATGGCCACCGTAATCACGGTCACGATCGGGATTCTCACGCTGTATCTGGCGCAGTTTCTGATCGTCTTGCTTGCAGGGCTGGCACTGATCACACCCGATGTCCTGGAGAGCGAGCTCAAGCATCCGGTCGGCCCGGCCGACTACATGCTGCTGTCGTGGCTCGCCGCCTCCATGGCAGTCGTTGGTGGCGCGCTCGGCGCGGCCCTGGAAAACGAGGACGTCGTACGTGCCGCCGCCTACGGCTACCACCCTGAGGAGCCGACCGAGGCCGGTCATCACGAAGACCGTGAGCAGGCGTGAGCTCGCCCTCCGGGGACAGCGAACCCGAGGAGAACCGCCACGTCGAAACCGTCGGAGGTGATGCCTGCTAGGGGCGAGGTGGAGCGCGAGCTCGACGCCAGGCAGGCGATGAGGGCGCAGTCGTCGTCCTGGAGGTCCTCTTGGCGGAGGGCGAGCGAGAGCAATGCGGCCTGTGCTCGGTCTGGTTCGAGGCGCAGGAAGGCGATCAGGTCCAAGATCTCGGCATGGTAGATCTTGGCCGGGTCCGCCGGCTGGAAGGCCGAGGTGGCCATGGCCTCTAGGGGGATCAGCCGTGCGTGCGGTCCCAGACGAGTGGCGCGAGCGCGAGGGCAGCAGGAGGGAGACCGAGGAACTCCCCGCGCACACGGAATCTCAGCGCGGGTGACAAGCCGGACCCACTGAGAACTGGCTCAGCCGGCTCGCCGCTGTCGGGGATCAGCTGCAAGTGTGTGCCTGAGCTGGGCAGATGATGGACGGCACCGGACCGGGCACGGAGATTCACGGGTCCCTGTCCGAGGGTATTGGTCACCGTGTACGACGGTCGCAGCACACACAGCACGATGCCAGGTACAGATCATGAACGACCCGACGGACAGATCAGGCGCGCCCGGGCCTTCGTCTTCGGCCGAGGCCGTGGCACACGAGGTCGCCCGCAGGCCGGGGAACAGCAGGCTGCTCGCGATGCTGGTCGCTGCCGAGCATGGGATCCTCTACCTGGTGTCGTTCGCGCTACTGGCTCTTGGCGTCGGCATTCTCGCCCTGATGACCCTCACGATCGTCCAAGGAGGGGCATCTGGCGCTGAGAAAGTCATCATCATCCTGGAAGAGCTACTCCTGGTGCTGATTGTGCTGGAGATCTTCGTGACGGTGCAGACCCACCTGGGGGGCGGCCGCCTACAGCTGGAACCGTTCATCATCGTCGGCATCATCGCGATCATCCGGCACATCTTGTCGGTGGTCGTCCGGTTGACCATCCCGGTGAACCCGGCAGAGAGCCGCCAGCAGCTCACGGAGCTTGCCATCTACGCAGGGAGCGCCTTCATACTGGTCGCGGCGCTGGCGCTGGCGCGATGGTCGCGGCGGCGGTCCACCCTGTCCGCTGTCGGGCGCGACGACTCCAGCGCTTCTGAATGAGAAGTGTCCGATCCTCGCCGTCAGCTTTCCTCCTTCCGCACCTGGTCCGGCCGCTTGTCCGGGCGCAGGCCGCGCCAGCTCGGATGCCGCAGACGGCCGTCTGCAGTCCACTCCGTGTATTGCACCTCGCCCACCAGGGCGGGATCGACCCAGCGCGCGTCGCGCGCGTGCGGGCGCGGCAGCTCCTCGTCGAACGGGCTGTCCGGCCGCTCGTACGGCGCCAGTCGGGCGACGAGATCCCGCAGCATGTCGTCCGTGAAGCCCGTGCCTACATGCCCCACGTAGACCAGCCGTCCCGCGTCGTCGTACACGCCCAGGAGCAGCGATCCGATCGTGTCGGCGCGTCTGCCCTCGCCTGGTCTCCAACCCCCCACGATCACCTCCTGGGTGCGAAAGTTCTTCACCTTCACCCAGTCGCGGCTGCGCCGTCCCGGCAAGTAAGCCGATGCCAACCGCTTGGCGACCACGCCTTCCAGCAGGCGTTCGCGGCTCCGCCGGAATGCCGCGGCCCCGTCGCCGACGCTGTGGGGCGGGACGCTCCAGCGTTCTCCGGCCGCCACGGTCGTCGATAGCAGTTCTCTGCGTTCAGCGTACGGCAGGTCGATGGTGGGGGAGTCGTCCACATGCAGAACATCGAAGATCAGATAGGAAACCGGAGTCGACCGAGCCAATGCCGCGACTCTGCTCGGATCCCGCTGGTGGATGCGCGGTTGTAGCGCGGTGAAGCTCGGCACGCCCCGGTGGTCGAGTGCGACGATCTCCCCGTCGAGCACGGCGCTGCCGCGTACGGCGGTCGGGAGCGGTCGGAGCTCCGGATAGGCGGCCGTGACGTCGAGGCCGTTGCGTGAGACCAGCCGGAGCGCGACGCCATCGAGGTAGCCGAGCGCCCGTGCACCGTCCCACTTCATCTCGTAGCCGAACAGCTGGTCCTGTGCCGACGGCGGTAGCTGCCCAAGCCGCGCCAGCATCGGTGAGTACTTCGGAAGGTCCCCCATGAGGAGGTCGTACCCAAGTGCGGAACGCATCTGTGACAACCGAGGCCGGGTGAGATACGCGGACTGAGCCGGGCTCACTTCTCCGGCGGGCCGTACTTGCCAGGGGAGAACTCCTGTGCCCGTCCCTCGCGGACCGCCTGGCGCAGGGCGGCGCGGAATCGGCCGGGTCCCCACGTACGGCCGCGGACGCGCTCGGCGAGCGTGTCGCGATCCGCGGGGCCGTAGCGCTCCAGCGCGTGAGCCACCTCGTCGATCTCCCGATCCAGCGCTTCCTCGGCTATGGCGGCGTGCCGGCTGGCCGTCCCACTGGTGCCGATCGCGCCTGGCGACGACAGCCTGGTCCCGGGACCTGGGCGGAAGCGCCGGGCCCCTGCGCTCTCCAGCGTCTTCCGGCGCTCGCCGCGAAGGCGGGCCCGCTCCCTGCGCTCCGCCGCCTCGCGCCTGCTCTCCATGCTCAGGCCATGCTCCTGCTCGTTCCGGAGCAGGGACTCCCGCTCGGCGGGCTCCATCTCTTCTTCCTCCGCCGTCAGCGGGCGGGCGATGTTCTCCAGCGACTGCTGCTCGGCCCGGACGCCGAACAACAACTCGGCGATGCCGCCAGTGGCCATGGCCGCCGCTCCGATGAAGAACCCGATCGCCACCAGACTCACGTTGCCACTGTGGATGAACTGGCCGAACAGGGCCGGCCCGGTGACGCCGCCGACGGCGGTGCCGATCGCGAAGAACAGAGCGATGGCCAGGGCCCGGGTCTCCATCGGGAAGACCTCGCTCACTGTGAGATAGGCGGAACTGGCGCCCGCCGAGGCCACGAAGAAGGTCAACGCGATCAAAGTCATGAACGAGCCTGTGGTCAGCGCCTTGTTCATGAGCAGTACGGCGATCAGGGCGGTCAGGGCGGCGGAGACCAGATACGTGCCGGCGATCATCGGACGGCGGCCGACGGTGTCGAACCAGCGCCCCATCATAAGGGGACCGAGGAAGTTCCCCAGTGCGAAGATCGCCATGAAGTACGGGACGTTGCCGGACGTCACGCCGAAGAAGCCGTTCAGCAACGTCCCAAGGTCGAACGTCACGGCGTTGTACAGGAACGCCTGGCCGACGAAGAGAGCCAGGCCCAGGATCATCCGGCGCGGATAGCGCTCCATGGCCACCCGGGTGATCTCACTGAAGGGAATTGCCTTGCGCTGCCGGATGGTGATCGCAGAGCCGGGCGGCGGGAGCTCTTGACCGGTCTCCGCGCGGACCTCCGCCTCGATCCGGTTCACGATCCGTTCGGCCTCCTCGGTGTGCCCGTGGATGAACAGCCAACGAGGACTCTCCGGAAGATGCCGGCGGGTCACCATGATCGCGAACCCGATGACGCCGCCCATGGCGAAGGCCAGCCGCCAGCCGAGGCTCGGCGAGAACAGCGGGCTGAGGAAGGCGAGCGCGGCGAGGCTGCCGATGGCGGCGCCCACCCAGTAGCTGCCGTTGATGGCAAGGTCCACCCGGCCGCGGTTGCGCGCCGGGATGAGCTCGTCGATGGCGGAGTTGATCGCGGCGTACTCGCCGCCGATGCCCATCCCGGTCAGGAAACGCAAGAGGAACAGGTACCAGGGCTGGACAGCGAAGGCGGTGGCCACAGTGGCGGCCATGTAAAGCCCGAGCGTGACCATGAACATCTTTTTACGGCCGAGACGATCGGTCAACTGGCCGAACAGGAGGGCCCCGAGGCACGCTCCGGCGACGTAGATGGCCGCCGCGGTGCCGATGTCGGCGGAGTTCACGGCGATGCCGCTGCCGCGTTCGGTCATGCGGGAGGCGACCGCGCCGACGATCGTCACCTCCAGTCCGTCAAGGATCCACACGGTTCCGAGCCCGAGGACGACCTTCCAGTGGAATCCGGCCCAGGGCAGGCGGTCAAGGCGGCCGGGAATATCGGTTCGAACGGTGCCAAGCTGCGATGTGGTCATGGCCAAGCCTCCTTCACGTGACACCGGCGAATGGCGGGGCGGCGCAGCCCTGGCCGTGGTGCGCTGTACGGTGGGTCACATGCTCCGCTGTCGGGTTCTCGGGCATCGGTTCCGGTTCACCAGCGACCGGGAGACGATGCGCTGGCATTGCCAGCGAGGCTGTGAGGCAGGCGGCGCCAAACGGTACGCCTCGGCCGAGGATGCCCGCCGCTACGCCCGGGCCTTCGACAAGGAGGACCGGGACGATCTCGGCAGGCGAGCCCCCCTCGTGGGACTCCTGCCGCTCCGGCTCGTCCGCGCCCTGCGTCAACGGCGAAAGAGTGACCGCTAGGGCAGCACCGAAGCCAGGTCCTTCGGCATGCTGGATTTCACGTCCTCCCACTCGCCGTCGGTGATGTGCTTTCTGAGCGCCTGCAACACCGTTTGGACGAGCTCTTCCGTAGTCTCCTGGACTTCGAAGTCCACCCCGCTCGACACCCGGTCGAGGAATTCCTCGCGGTCGAGCTTCACCGGAACCGCGCCCGGGCGCCAGCCGTCGTAATAGAGACCCCGGATCAGCAGTGGCAGCTGGGCGGCGAGGTGCGCGCTCTCCTCGACGGACAGCCGGTCGCGCAGCGCGTGAAGCACCGCCCGGAGGGCGGCGTAGGACAGGTTCCGGTGCTCTGGAGACCAACCGTGCGCTTCTTCGATCTCCCGCAAGACCCGGTTCGTCTTGTCCACCGTCCGGTTGAACGGCGCATAACCGGTCTCCGCCATCTCGTCCACCCCTTCCGTTCTTTTGCGGCACTACAACGATGGCTCCAGCCGCTCCCGACCACATCCCCAAGACATGTAGTGCACCGAGCGTGAAAGATCTCGACAGGCATGAGATTGGCCGATTCAGCGCAGGAAAGGGCATGGTCAAGGGGACGAGATGCGGGGACGCGAACGCGAATGGCGTCTAATCGAGGGGCTGCTGCGTACGCTGCGACAGGGCGGGACCGGCACGCTACTCGTAGACGGTGAACCCGGAGCGGGCAAGAGCAGGCTGCTGAACGAGGCTGCCGACGCCGCTCCCCACCACGGCGTCGGCGTGATCCGCGGCAGCGTGGAGGAACTCGGTGAACTCGTTTCGTGCGGCTTCCTCTTGGAGGCCCTCGACCTCCCGTTCGAGGCAGAGTCCGCCGGTTCACCGGCGCACCTGCTGGACCGCCTGACGAAGGGCTTCGAGCAGCGGGCCGGAGCGCCGCTGCTGGTCGTGTTCGACGATCTGCACCGGGCCGAACCGGCGACGCTGAAGACCGTCCGTGCCCTACATGATCGGCTTACGACCTGGCCCGTCGGCTGGTTGCTGAGCGGCTCGACCGCTGAGAACGACGGCCGGGCCGCCTGCCTGTTCGGCCTCCTGAAGCGGAGAGGCGCCGCGCGGGTGACGCTCGCGCCGCTCGCGCCGGAAGCCGTCACGGAGCTGGCAGCGGACATGCTCGGGAGGCCACCCGATCCGACGACGCGCGCGCTGGTGGCCGGTGCCGGGGGCAATCCACTGCTGACCATCGAGTTGCTTGCCGGCCTGCGCGACGAAGGCCGCCTCGACGAGTCCTGTGGTGCCATGTCACGTGCCCATTTGCCCGCCAGGCTGCGAACGGTGGTGCGACGCTGGACCGATGCCCTGGGAGGGGAGGCCAGAAGCCTGGTGGAGACGGTCGCCGTGCTGGGCGGGCCGCTGCCGATCGAGCAGGCCGCGTCGTTGCTCGGCACCACACCGGCCGCGTTGCTGTCTACCATCGAGGAAGCCACGGCGGCGGGCATTCTCGACGTCACCAGGCGTGGGCTCGCCTTCCGCTACGGGCTGGTCGGGGCCGTCACCGCCACGTGGATACCTCCGCCAGTACGGGATGCCTTGCTGAGCCAGTCCGCCGCTCTCACACACCTGGAACCGGCGGACGCCCGCTTCACCGCTTCGGCCGCTGTCGTACACGCGGCGGTCACCGGTGGGCGGCTGGAGGAGGCCGAGAGCATGGTCCAGGAACGTCTCGCCGACAATCGCTCCGCTCAGAGCGTGGCGGAACTACGATGCCTGCTGTCGGACATCATGTACCGGACCGGCAGGGGCGACGAGGCGATCCACGAGGCCGACAGCGTGCTGGCCCTCCCTACGCGTTGGCAGCATGTGCGCGACCGTGCGGCCGCCGTGAGGCTGTATGCCATGACGCGCCTGCGTGACGACTACGCACGGGCGTACGCAAGTGAGATCATCGACGGCGAATCCGGGCACGGTCCGGCAGCCACGGTCGCCGCGCTGACCGCCCTCGCCACGATCGAGCGGGACGAGGGAAGGCTCGCGAACGCCGTGGCCCTGGCCGAGGACGCCTGCCGGCTGGCCGGCAAGGACCGGCCGGACGAACGCCGCTATGAGGCCTGTCTCACCGCCGCGGGGATGCTCATCGATGTGCGCCGCCTCGACGAGGCGCGGGCGAAGCTCCAGCAGGCACGCATGGACATACTCGCTCACGACCATCTGGCCTGGGCGGCGGGCGTCGCGGCATTGGAGGCTCGCGCCGAGTTCGCCGCAGGCCGGTTCGACGGTGCGGTCTCCGAAGGGAGGAGAGCCCTGAGCCTCGCCGCCGTCCACCACATGCCGCTGGCCGCCGAGGTGGCCAGCGGCATGCTGGCCGCCGTCGCTCTCCGGCGGGGCGACCTGCGAGAAGCGACGCGACGTGTCGTGGCCCCCGGTGAGGGATCGAGTGAGGCGCGTGCGCGGCACGCCCTGCTGGCAGCCCAGATCGCCGAGGTACGCGACGGCCCTCGGAGCGCGATGACCTTGCTCACGGATTCCTCCGGCCCGCTCCAGCAGCCGTCCTCGCTGCTCGCCATGGATCCGACGGTGAGTGCGTGGATGGTCCGAATCGCCATGGGTGCGAGAGACCGGGCAACGGCCGAGTCGATCGTCAGCATGGCGGAGTCCCTCAGCCGCGCCAGCTGGGGATTCCCGACGTTGGCCGCATCTGCCGCGCACGCCCGGGGCCTGCTCGATGGAGATCGCGAGGCTCTCACCTTCGCTGCCGAGCACATTGAGGACATATGGGCGCGGGCCTCGGCCGAGGAGGACCTTGGCCGGCTGCTGAAGGCCTCTGGGGAGCAGCAGGAGGCGGTCACCAGCTTCGATCAGGCCTTGACGATCTACCATGACATCGGATCCACCAGGGATGCGGCACGCGTCCGTCGGAGGCTGCGTGGCATGGGAGTGCGCCGCCGCCACTGGCACAACACTCCGCGGCCCACCTCCGGCTGGGACAGCCTCACGGAGACTGAGGATGCCGTGGCGCTGCTCGCCGTCGACGGATGGACCAACCGGCAGATCGCCGAGCAGATGTTCCTCAGCGTCCATACGGTCGCGTTCCATCTGCGGCATGTCTACCGCAAGCTGAGCATCGGCTCCCGCGTCGAGCTCATACGTCTCGCGGTGGCGCAGGGACGTGTCGGCCCCGACGGGTCGCACGATGAGAGGGAAACCGAGCCGCCGAAACTACACCCATGGGGGATGTGACCACCCAGCGCGAGGACGAGGGTCAGAACTGTAAGTACCGAACCACGACCCTTCAGGAGGCGGTACCGATGGCACGGCTGGCACTGCGCCGCAGGGGCAGCGACATATACCCGATGCGCGAGTTCGAGGACGTCTACGACCGGCTGGGGCAGCTGATGAGCACAGCCCTGGGAGAGTTCGCCGAGGACGGGCCCACTGGCGTGTGGACTCCCACGGCCGACGTCTCGGAGACCGAGGACTCGTACATCGTGGAGGTCGACGTCCCCGGAGTGAAGAGGGACCAGATAGACGTCCAGCTCTCCGAGCGCGAGCTGATCGTCACCGGGCAGATCGAGAAGCACGAGAGCCAGCGGCGGCACCGCGAGACACGCAGGGCCGGCAGGTTCGAGCTGCGCACGCTGCTCCCGGGGGAGGTGGACGCCGAACGAGTCGAGGCGCGTCTGTCCGATGGCGTGCTGTCCATCACCGTTCCGAAGGCGGCGGCTGCCAAGCCCCGGCACATCGAGGTGACCGCCTGAGGCGGGGAGAGGAGGAGTCGTGTCCGTCACGCCAGCCGGTCCCCTTACTGCCAACAGGCAACTGCTCGCCAGTTATCCCACGTATCAGGAGGCGCAGAAGACCGTCGACTACCTGTCGGATCACGGCTTCCCTGTGCATGGAACGCTGATCGTGGGCGTGGGGCTACGCTCGGTGGAGCACGTCCTCGCGCGCATGACGTACCTCCGCGCGGCCGGCTGGGGCGCGCTGAGCGGAGCCTGGTTCGGCCTCCTCATCGGCCTGTTCTTCGGGATCTTCGCGACCACGGCAGCGTCCATAGTCGCCCTGGTCCTGTGGGGACTACTGGGCGGCGCGGTCGCCGGAGCGATCTTCGGCCTGATCGCGCACGCAGCACACGGCGGCCGAAGGGACTTCGTCTCCGAGGCCGGCCTGGTGGCGGACAAGTACGAGGTCCTCGTCGACTCCGAGCACGCGGCCAGGGCCCATGAGCTTCTCGGGAAGGCGAACGAGCAATGGCGAAGGCAGTAGGCATCGATCTCGGAACCACGAACTCGGTGATCGCCGCCACGGAGGACGGTCACCCCACGGTGCTCCCCAACACGGAGGGCTCGCGCACGACCCCGTCCGTGGTGGCGTTCACCACCGAGGGTGAGCGCCTGGTGGGTCAGCTCGCGCGGCGCCAGGCGATACTGAACCCGAAGGGAACGATCTACTCATCCAAACGTTTCATCGGCCGTCGCTACGACGAGGTCGAGAGCGAGATCCACGCTGTGTCGTTCGACGTCGTCGAGGGGCCGCAGGGAGCCGTCCGCTTCCAGGTCGGCGACAAGCAGTATGCGCCGGAGGAGGTCTCGGCGCTGGTCCTGCGCAAGCTGGCCGACGATGCGGCGAAGTACCTCGGCGAAAAAGTGACCGAGGCGGTCATCACCGTGCCGGCGTACTTCAACGACGCCCAGCGCCAGGCCACCAAGGACGCGGGGCGCATCGCCGGCCTCGAGGTCCTGCGGATCATCAATGAGCCGACCGCCGCCGCCCTGGCGTACGGGCTGGACAAGAAGTCCAACGAGACCGTGCTGGTCTTCGACCTGGGCGGCGGTACGTTCGACGTCAGCATCCTGGACATCGGCGAGGGGGTCGTCGAGGTCCGCGCCACCTCCGGCGACGGGCATCTCGGCGGCGATGACTTCGACCGCAGGATCGTCGATCATCTTGCTGACGATTTCCAGCGAGAGCAGGGCATCGACCTGCGTAAGGACCCGCAGGCGCTGCAGCGCCTCTTCGAGGCGGCCGAGAAGGCCAAGGTCGAGCTGTCGTCGGTGACCCAGACCACGGTCAGCCTGCCGTTCATCACGGCGGACGCCTCCGGACCCAAGCACCTCAACACCACGCTCATGCGGTCCACCTTCGAGAAGATCACCACCGACCTGGTCGAACGCTGCATCCATCCGGTCGAGCAGGCGATGGAGGACGCCAAGCTCAGACCCGCGGATATCGACGAGGTCATCCTCGTCGGCGGATCCACCCGGATCCCCGCCGTTCAGAACCTCGTCCGCAGGCTCACCGGCGGCAAGGATCCCAACATGACGGTGAATCCGGACGAGGTGGTCGCGATCGGAGCGGCGATCCAGGCGAGCATCATCAAGGGCGAGGTGCAGGACGTCGTGCTGCTCGACGTCACGCCGCTCTCACTTGGTGTCGAGACCCTCGGCGGGCTCATGACCAAGGTCATTGAGCGCAACACCACCATCCCGGCCCGCCGGACTGAGACGTTCTCCACGGCGGAGGACAACCAGAGCGCCGTGGACATCGTGGTCCTGCAGGGTGAGCGGGAGCGCGCCGCCGACAACCGGGTGCTCGGGCGCTTCCGGCTGGAGAACATCCGGCCCGCGCCACGAGGAGTGCCGCAGATCGAGGTCACCTTCGACGTCGACGCCAACGGCATACTCAACGTTTCCGCCCGGGACAAGGACACCGGGGCTGAGCAGCGGATCACCATCAGTGAAAGCTCCAACCTGGACAAGTCGGAGATCGAGCGGATGGTGACGGACGCCGAGCAGCACCGTGACGAAGACACCAGGCTCCGGGAGGCCATCGACGCGCGCAACGAGCTGGACTCGGTCGCCTACCAGGTCGAGCGCCAGCTACAAGAGCTCGGGGACGCCGTACCCGTGCACGAGAAGGCGCGCGCGGAGCAGCTCGTTGAGGAGGCCCGCCAGGCGATCAAGGAAGAGGCGCCGACTGACCGGCTGCGGTCGCTCAGCGGCGAGCTCCAGCAGGTGTACCACGGACTCGGCACCGCTGGTGGTCGGCCGGAGACGCCTGGGGTGCCTCCCCAGGGCCGGACGGAAAGCGCCCCGGGCGCCGGCGACGACGTGATCGACGCGGAGTTCACCACCTCGGAGCCCGATTGACATGAACGAGAACGTGCCCGAGGTTCAGGAAGAGACCCGCGAGGAGAGCACCGCCGCGTCCGCGGAGACGGAGGCCGAAGTCGCGGAGCTGGAGGACCGGTGGCTGCGCGCCGTCGCGGACCTGGACAACCTCCGCAAGCGGATCGCCCGCGACAACGAGCGGTTGCGGGCCGAGGAACGCGCCAGGGTCGCCGCCGCGTGGCTACCCGTCCTGGACAACCTCGAGCTCGCGCTGAGCCATGCGTGCCGCGACGACGACGCGAAGGCGGTGCTCGACGGTGTACGAGCGGTGCGCGACCAGGCCGTCGCCGTCCTGTCCAACCTGGGCTACCCACGACAGGACGAGACGGGCGTCAGCTTCGACCCGGCCCGCCACGAGGCGGTGGCGGCCGTCGAACGCACCGATGTCGAGCCTGGCAAGGTCGTGGAAGTGCTGAGGCCCGGCTATGGCGAGGGCGAGCGGCAACTGCGGCCCGCAAGAGTCACCGTCGCGAAGAAGGCCGAATGATGGCCGCGCAGCGGGACTTCTACGAGGTGCTCGGCGTGGACAGGAACGCCGACACCGACGAGATCCAGCGCGCCTACCGCAAGCTCGTGCGTGCCTACCATCCGGACGTCAATAAGGATCCAGGAGCCGAAGACAGGTTCAAGGAGATCTCCGAGGCCTACGCCGTGCTCTCCGATCCCGAGACGCGCCGCCGCTACGACGCGTTCGGGCACGACTTCCGTCAGGTGCCGCCCGACGTGGACCCGGCGGAGTACGCTCGCGCCCGCCAGGGTGCCGGCGCCCGGACGGGGACCGGCGGCGCATGGCGGTCGACGCGGGGCGATGACGTCGGCTTCGGCGCGGGCATCGACCTGGACGACCTGCTCGGCGGCATGTTCGGTGGCAGGCGGCGCTGGGGTCCTGTGCCCGGTGCCGACCAGGAGGCGCAGCTCACACTGACCGTCGAGGAGGCCTACCGAGGCGGCCGTCGCCAGATCACACTGCCCGGTGGCAGGCGGCTGGACGTCACGATCCCACCGGGGGTCACGAACGGGCAGCGCATCAGGCTTGCCGGGCAGGGCGGGCGAGGAAGCGACGGAGCGCCGGCGGGCGATCTCCACCTGATCGTGCAGATCGCCGACCATCCCCGATATCGCGTGGAGGGCCGCGACATCCACACCACCCTGCCGCTCGCCCCCTGGGAGGCGGCACTGGGCGCCATGGTGCCCATCGACACACCAGGCGGCGAGGCGAAGCTGAAAGTGCCCCCGGGCACGTCCAGCGGTCGTCGCCTGCGCTTGAAAGGCCGCGGCATGCGCAACCCGAGCGGCCCCCCGGGCGACTTCTTCGCCGAAGTCCGGATCATGGTGCCGCCCACGCTCACCGACGCGGAGCGACGCCTGTTCGAACAACTCGCTGCCGCATCGCGGTTCGACCCGAGGAGGCGCTCATGATCTACGCCATGGTACGCCCGGCCCGGCTCGACCTCGATTCCTACGCGCGAGCCACGGGGCTGCATCCGGAGATCGTCCGCCGGCTGGTGACGCTCGGACTGCTGGAGCCGGACAGGGACGCCGGAGGGGAGCTGCGCTTCGCCCCCTCCCAGGTCAGGGCGGCCGCCCGCATCCAGCGGCTGCACCAGGGTTTGTGTATCAACTACGCCGCGATCGGCGTGGTGATCGACCTCCTCGACCGGATCGAAGAGCTCGAGACCGCCCTGCGCGGCCCTTTGCCACGACACTAGGGGGACGGGAATGGACCCGAACAGGATGACGCAGAAGACGCAGGAGGCCCTGCACGACGCCCAGACCAAGGCGCTGCGGCACGGTCACACCGAGGTCGACGGGGAACATCTCCTGCTGGCCCTGCTCGACCAGTCCGAAGGGCTGGCGCCCCGGCTGTTGCAACAGGCAGGTGCCGACACGCAACGTCTCGGCGCCGATCTGGAGGCGGAGCTGGCGCGCCGGCCCAAGGTCAGCGGCCCAGGCACCGCGCCCGGCCAGGTCTTCCTCACCCAGCGCCTGGCCCGCTTGCTCGACGCCGCGGACCGGGAGGCGGGCCGGCTCAAGGATGAGTACGTTTCGGTCGAGCACCTGCTGTTGGCCCTGATCGAGGAGGGCTCCGCGACTGCGGCAGGGCGGCTGCTGCACGGCCAGGGTGTGACCAGGGACCGGTTCCTGCAGGCGCTCACCGCCGTCCGAGGCAACCAGCGGGTCACCTCGGCCATGCCCGAGGTCGCCTACGAGGCGCTGGAGAAGTATGGGCGCGATCTGGTCGCGGACGCCCGCGCCGACAAGCTCGATCCTGTGATCGGCCGCGACACGGAGATCCGCCGCGTGATCCAGATCCTGTCCCGCAAGACGAAGAACAACCCCGTGCTGATCGGCGACCCCGGCGTCGGCAAGACGGCCGTGGTCGAAGGGCTCGCCCAGCGGATCACCCGTGGCGACGTCCCAGAGGGGCTGCGCGACAAAAGCATCTTCAGCCTGGACATGGGCGCGCTCGTCGCGGGAGCCAAGTACCGCGGGGAGTTCGAGGAACGCCTCAAGGCCGTGCTGAACGAGGTGAAAGCGGCTGAGGGCCGGATCCTGCTGTTCGTCGACGAGCTTCACACGGTGGTAGGTGCCGGGGCGACCGAGGGCGCCATGGACGCGGGCAACATGCTCAAACCGATGCTCGCGCGCGGCGAGTTGCACATGATCGGCGCGACCACGGTGCAGGAGTATCGCCAGCACATCGAGAAGGACGCCGCCCTGGAGCGCCGGTTCCAGCCGGTACTGATCGACGAGCCCTCGGTAGAGGACGCTGTATCGATCCTGCGCGGCCTGCGTGAGCGGCTGGAGGTCTTCCACGGCGTGAAGATCCAGGACAGCGCGCTCGTCGCCGCGGTGACGCTGAGCCACCGTTACATCGCCGACCGGTTCCTGCCGGACAAGGCCATCGATCTGGTCGATGAGGCCTGCGCGATGATCCGCACCGAGATCGACTCCATGCCGGCCGAGCTCGACGCGCTCACCAGGAAGGTGATGCGGCTGGAGATCGAGGAGGCCGCGCTGGCCAAGGAGGACGACCCCGCGAGCCGGTCCCGCCTGGAAGAGCTACGCAAGGAGCTCAACGCCTCGCGTGCCGAGGCC
This sequence comes from Nonomuraea sp. NPDC049378, assembly GCF_055586745.1. Classification (NCBI taxonomy): domain Bacteria; kingdom Bacillati; phylum Actinomycetota; class Actinomycetes; order Streptosporangiales; family Streptosporangiaceae; genus Nonomuraea; species Nonomuraea sp. NPDC049378. The sequence continues at coordinate 40,289 of NZ_JBVJHP010000037.1, read as the reverse complement.
GAGGCGATGCGGGCGCAGTGGGAGGCCGAGCGGTCGGCCCTGCGCAAGGTGCAGAGCCTGCGGCAGGAGCTGGAGAGCGTGCGGCGGGAGGCCGAACAGGCCGAACGTGCTTACGACCTCAACCGTGCCGCTGAGCTGCGCCACGGCCGGCTCCCCGAACTGGAACGCCGGCTTCGCGCCGAGGAGGAGCGGCTCGGCACCCGGCAGAACGGCCACCGGCTGCTGCGCGAGGTCGTCACGGAGGACGAGATCGCGTCCATCGTCTCCCGCTGGACCGGCATCCCCGTGACCCGGCTGCAGGAGGCGGAGCGGGACAAACTGCTGAAGCTCGATCAAATTCTGCAAGAACGTGTCATCGGACAGGTGGAGGCCGTGCGGCTGGTGGCCGACGCCGTCATCCGCGCTCGCTCCGGCGTCAAGGATCCTCGGCGCCCCATCGGATCGTTCCTGTTCCTCGGACCCACCGGGGTCGGCAAGACCGAACTCGCGAAGTCCCTCGCGGCGGCCCTGTTCGACACCGAGGACAACATGGTGCGCATCGACATGAGCGAGTACCAGGAACGCCACACGGTCAGCCGGCTCGTCGGTGCTCCTCCGGGTTATGTCGGTTATGAGGAAGGCGGTCAGCTCACGGAGGCGGTGCGGCGCAAGCCGTACTCGGTGGTGCTGTTCGACGAGATCGAGAAGGCCCACGCGGACGTGTTCAACACGCTGCTGCAGGTCATGGACGACGGGCGGCTGACCGACGCGCAGGGCCGCACGGTCGATTTCCGCAACACCGTGGTCATCATGACCTCCAACATCGGCTCCCAGCATCTGCTGGACGGGGTCACCGCCGACGGGGAGATCAAGCCCCAGGCACGCGAGAGCGTGATCGGGGAGCTGCGCATGCACTTCCGGCCCGAATTCCTCAACCGGGTCGATGACATCGTGCTGTTCAAACCGCTGACCGAGGCCGAGATCGAGCGCATCGTGGACCTGATGTTCACCGACATCAAGAACCGCCTGGCCAGCCGCCGGCTCACCCTTGAGGTCACCGAGGACGCACGCAGGCTCATCGCCAACCAGGGCTACGACCCCGTCTACGGTGCCCGGCCACTGCGCCGGTTCATCGCCCGCGAGGTGGAGACCAGGATCGGACGCGCCCTGCTGGCCGGCGACGTGCCCGACGGATCGACCATCACGGTCGGCGCCGACAAGGGCGAGCTGAACGTCACCTTCTATCCGCCCAGGACCTGACATGCACACCGTGAACTGCGCCAACTGCGGCAGACCCAACAGGGTCCCGGACGCCGCCTCTGGCAGGCCCTTGTGCGGGGTCTGCCACCGGCCGCTGCCGTGGATCGCCAACGCTGACGACAGCACTTTCGCCGAGGTCACCGAACGCGCCGACCTTCCCGTCCTCGTCGACTTCTGGGCGCAGTGGTGCGCGCCGTGCCGGACGGTCACCCCGGCACTCGAACAGCTCGCCCGCGAGATGGCGGGACAGCTCAAACTCGTCAAAGTCGACGTGGACGGCTCTCCGGCCCTCTCCCGCCGATACACGATCACGGCCGTCCCGACACTCATGGTGCTGCACGAGGGCCGCGTCGTGGCGCAACGCGCAGGCGCGTCACCGGCGCCGCAGTTGCGCGAGTGGGTCGAAGACGCAGTGCGAGCTCCGTCATGACAGAGCACTCCGGCGTGGAAACACCGGACCTGTGCGGGGCCTATCCCCGGCTGGACGAGGGGCAGATCGCCGAGTTGTCCCTGCACGGCGAGCGGCGGTCCGTGTCGCCTGGCGACATCCTCTACCGGGAAGGCGAGCCTATCCCCGAGTTCATCGTGATCCTGCGGGGCAAGGTGGCCATGGTCGAGGGGGAGGGTGCGAAACAGCGGACGATCGCAGTCCACGGCCCTGGGCGTTTCCTCGGCGAGCTCGGCCTCCTCACCGGCCAGGCCGGATTCGTCACTGCGGTCGTGCGGGAGCCCGGCGAGGTGCTCGCCGTACCGGCGGACGAGGTGCGGACACTCGTGGCGGGCGACCCGGCGCTCGGTGACCTCATCCTGCGGTCCTACCTGACCCGCCGCGCCCTGCTGATCGGCCTGGACGCCGGTTTCCGCATCATCGGCTCCCGATACTCACCCGATGCCCGGCGGCTGCACGAATTCGCCGCACGCAACAGGATCCCTCACCGGTGGATCGACCTGGAGGAGGACGAAGCCGCGGACGTGCTCCTGCGCGAGTTGCGCATCTCCCCGCACGATACCCCGGTGGTGATCTGGCACGGCGACCAGGTACTCCGCAACCCGTCCCCGGCCGAACTGGCGAAGACCATCGGCCTGCCCGCCCCTACGTCTAACGACGCCGTATGCGATGTGATCGTCGTAGGCGCGGGACCCGCAGGCTTGACCGCCGGTGTGTACGCAGCCTCTGACGGCCTGACAACCGTCGTGCTCGATGCCGTAGCTGCGGGCGGCCAGGCGGGCACCTCGTCCCGCATTGAGAACTATCTCGGCTTTCCCACCGGCATCTCGGGCGCCGAGCTCGCCGAGCGTGCCGTCATCCAGGCAGGCAAGTTCGGCGCCCGCCTGACCGTCCCCGCCGAGGTGAGCAGCCTGGAACCGCGTGAGGGCCACTACGGCATCATCGTGGAGGGCGAGTGCGCCGTGAAGGCCCACGCCGTGATCATCGCCACCGGCGCCCGCTATCGGAAGCTCGACGTTCCCCACCTGGAGAGATTCGAAGGGTCCGGCGTCTACTACGCGGCGACACCGTTTGAGATGCGCATGTGCCGACGATCGCCCGTGGTCATCGTCGGCGGCGGGAACTCCGCCGGACAGGCAGCGCTTTACCTGGCCAGGGACGCCTCCTCGGTATGCATGCTCGTGCGCGGCGGCAACGTACGCGCGAGCATGTCCCGCTACCTCGCCGACGAGATCGACCGAGCTCCCAGCATCGAAATCATGTACTACACCGAGGTACGCGAACTACTCGGAGATCGCACACTACGGGCCGTCCGCGCGCAGAACACGCGAACAGGAGAACTCCTGGAGATCCAGACCAGCGCGCTGTTCACCTTCATCGGAGCCGACCCGCACACTGCATGGCTCAAGGGAACTCTCCCGCTGGACGACCGCGGCTTCGTCGTCACGGGCCAGGGCACGTCGCCCGTGGGCGCCCTCCTCCCCCTGGAAACCGGGCACCTGGGCGTATTCGCCGTCGGCGACGTTCGCAGCGGCTCCGTCAAACGAGTCGCCTCTGCGGTCGGTGAAGGCGCAATGGCGGTCCGCATGGTGCACGAGAGATTCACTGCCACAGGGAATCAACAGGAAAGACGGTGATCCACATGCCCGTGATCGCAGTTTCCAGGTTCGAGCACTTCTTTCGCGCCGCCGCGGGACTCGACGTGGACAAGGCCGACCTCAAGCGCTACAGCGACTTCGTCAACCGCAAACTGTACGACATGCTCATCGTCGCCGAGGTCGCCGCGAAGTCGAACCGGCGCGACATCATCCAGCCCTGGGACCTGCCCATCACCAAAGGACTGCAGGAGAACATGCACGACTTCCGTGACCTGGACGAGGAACTGGACCTGGCATCGATCCTGGACGAACTCGCGGCGCTGCCTCCGCTGGATCTGTCGCTCAGCGAAGAAACCGAGGTTCGGCTGCCGGCCGTGGCGGGTGGCCTCTCTGTGGCGCTCGCCAGGGCTATCAGAGCCATAGTTCCTGATCGGAAGAACCCGGCGAGCAAGGAGTGGACACGCACAATCCGTGTCTTCGACCTGCTGCTCTGACGGGATTCGGCGGGTTGCTGGTGCCTTTGCTCGCCACGCGATCGGATCGCGGCTGCTCCGCACAGGTAGGCCTGGCCCACCCCACGGGGAGGATGGGCTCGAGCGTGATGAGTAGGAGGTGTGTTCGAGAAAGGAGGACGCCATGCGTCACAACGGCCTGCGTACCGCGGCGCTGCTCGGCGCCCTGTCTGCGCTGATCATCCTGGTGGGGTGGTGGCTCGGCGGCAGCACCGGAATCCAGATCGCCGTCCTGGTCGCGCTCGTCAGCAACGGCGTCGCCTACTTCTTCTCCGACAAGATCGCACTGTCGGCGATGCATGCACAGCCTGTCGGCCCCGGTGACTGGCCCGCGCTGCACCAGACGGTCCGCGAACTGTCGGAGGAGGCGCGCCAGCCCATGCCCCGGCTGTACGTTTCGCCGATCCTGCAGCCGAACGCGTTCGCCACCGGGCGCAATCCGCGTCATGCTGCGGTCTGCGTGACTCATGGAATCACCCAGTTGCTGAGCGGACGCGAGCTGCGTGCGGTCCTCGGGCACGAACTGTCGCACGTCTACAACCGCGACATCCTGATCTCCTCCGTTGCGGGAGCTCTGGCCACGATGGTCACCTATCTGGCATACATGGCCGGGTTCTTTGGCGGGGGAGACGATGACGAGGGTCCCGGCTTCCTCGGGACCCTCCTGATGATGGTCCTCGGGCCGGTGGCGGCCGCGATGATTCAGATGGCCATCTCCCGGGCGCGGGAGTATCAGGCCGACGAGTCCGGTGCCCGGCTGACCCGTGACCCGATCGGGCTGGGCAGCGCGCTACGGAAGATCGATGCGGGCACCCGGCAACTGCCGCTGCCGGAGACCGGCCGGCTCTCCTCGACCTCGCATCTCATGATCGCCAACCCGTTCCGTGGCGGGGGCATCGGGAGGCTCTTCTCCACCCACCCACCGATCGCCGACCGGATCGCACGGTTGGAGGCCATGGCCGGTTACCGCCGCTGATCTGGCTGCGCTCGAGGCCGACGGGTAATTTCCCGGTGTCGGAAGGGCGAGAGCGAGGTCAGCGACGGCGAGCGTGCGCTGGACTCGCACGTCAAAAGGGGTGGCGTCGGCCCGTCCTATGACACTCTGGTGCAGGTGAGGGCAGCGTGGGAGCGTCGCGGACGGCGGATACTTTCCTTGCGACGGGTTTTGATGTGCGTCCTGCTCGGTGCCGTGGCCGGCGGGGGCGTCGCGCTCATCGGCGCCCCTGAACTGTTCTTCTTCGTCACTTGGGATGTGGCTGTTTCCCTCGTCCTGGCGTGGGCGTGGCTGATCAGCTGGTCGCAGGACCACGAGGGGACCAAGCGCATCGCCGAACAGGAAGGTGGGACGCACACCACCGACACGGGCATCCTGATCGCTGCGGTGGCCAGTCTCGCGGCTGTCGTGGCGGCCCTCCTCCGCCCGGGCAGCGATCAGGACCCTGTTGCCGCAATCGCGGTGATCTTGAGTTTGGTGACCGTGGTCCTGTCCTGGACTTTGACGAACACCGTTTTCGCCCTCAAGTACGCACGCTTGTACTATGTCGAAGTTGAGGGAGGCATCGACTTCCGGCAGGAGCAGCCGCCGAGCTATAGCGACTTCGCCTACACGGCGTTCACCGTGGGGATGGCTTACGGAGTATCGGACAATGTGCTGGCCAGCACCCGCATCCGGAAAGTCGCCTTCGGGCACGCCCTGCTTTCCTACCTTTTCGGCACCGTCGTTATCGCGGTGTCGGTCGGTCTCCTCGCCGATCTGGGGCAGCGATGAGCCCGTGTCGATGCCTGACGATCTCGAACAGGTCACCCTGGAGCGTCGAGACAGTACTGGACGAGGCTGGTCGACAGCACCAGCGAATGGTCCCGCATACGCCCAGGTAGTACGAGGCGCGGTTCCTGCGTCCCTCGGGTTCAACGGACACTGGGCATGCTTTGGGCCTCCGAGGGGGTGGCACGGGGCAGGGAGATGGTCATGAGACGAAGAACCCGCGTCGTGATCGTGGGAGCCGGTTTCGCCGGGCTGGCCGCGGCGCGAACGCTGGCCAAGGCAGGTGCGCTGGTCACGCTGATCGACCACAACCCGTACTCGACCTTCCAGCCCTTGCTCTACCAGGTGGCTACGGCCGGGATGAGCATGTCCGACGTGTCATACCCCGTCAGGACCTACGCCGCCAAGTGGCCGAACGTGCGCGCCCGTCGGGGTGCGCTGAGCACGGTGCTGCCCGAGAAACGGCGTGTGGAGTTTGATGACGGAAGCACGCTGGACTACGACTTTCTCGTGCTGGCCACCGGTGTGACCACCAACTGGTACAACGTGCCGGGCGCGCCGGAGAACGCACAGCCGCTTTATTCGCTCAACGACGCGGCAGCGTTGCGGCGGCGGCTCCAGCACTGTCTGGAGGACGCGGTGGCGGGTCGGCGCGACAGCGTCCACGTCGTGGTGGTGGGCGGGGGCTCGACCGGGGTCGAGATCGCCGGGACGCTGGCCGAGCTGCGGCGGCGCACGCTGCCACTGACGCATCCCGAGATTCGTCCCGACCAGACGAGTGTGACGTTGGTGGAGCGCTTTGACTTCGTGCTGGCGCCGTACAAGCCGCAGCTGCGAAATGCGGCGGCGGCCACGCTGCGCAAGCGAGGGGTGCGGCTGCGGCTGGGGGCCACAGTGGCGTCGGTGGAACCGGATGCGGTGGGGATCGTCGATGGGACGCACGTGCCGAGCGACGTGACCGTGTGGGCGCTCGGCGTGACTGCGCCCGCCTATGTGGCGGAATGGGGGCTGCCGCAGACCAAGGGCGGCAGGATCAGGGTTACCGAGGCTTTGAGCGTGCCGGAGCATCCCGAGATCTTCGTGGCCGGGGACCTGGCCGGGCCGCCCAAGCCGATGCCGCAGCTCGCTCAGCCGGCGATCCAGATGGGGGAGCACGTGGGCAAGCAGATCCTGGCGGCGGCTCAGGGGCTGCCGCTGCGACCGTTCGCATACCGGGACCCGGGGATCATGGCGACCGTGGGCCGGGCCGAGGCCGTGTTGCAGTTGTCCAACGGATTGACCATGCGTGGGTGGCCGGCGTGGCTGATATGGATCTTCATCCATGTGGCGTACCTGCTGGGCGGGCGCAACCGGATCACCGTGCTGGTCAACTTCTTCTGGCGATACGCCGGGCCGCGCCACGCCGCCACCAGCGTCAGCCAGTGAGCGCCGCCGGCAGAGCGGCCAGGTCACCAGCTTGGAGACCCCGTGGGCTGGGCATCGACAGGCTCGCCCCGGGCGACCACACGCACTGCCGACGACCTGCCCGGTCTACCACCCGGTCTGGGCTTGACCGTGGTGGGAACCATGGACCGACTGGTGGTGCCGGGATCATCACGGGCGGTCGCCGGTTCTGCGCGACGGAGGGCTCGGTCATGACGATAACGCTTTGCGACCGAACGTGTGTGATCCGACACATATAGGGAATAACATGGAAGCCTTGGACCTTGCGCGCTGGCAGTTCGGGATCACCACGGTGTACCACTTCCTGTTCGTGCCCGTCACGATAGGGATGTCGCTCCTGGTAGCGATCCTGAACACGGCCTGGGTGCGCACCGGCAAGCCCGCCTATCTTCGAGCCACGAAGTTCTGGGGCACGCTCTTCCTGATCAACTTCGCCATGGGAGTGGTGACGGGAATTGTGCAGGAGTTCCAGTTCGGCATGAACTGGAGCTCCTATTCCCGGTTCGTCGGCGATGTCTTCGGCGCCCCACTCGCGCTTGAGGCGTTGCTCGCTTTCTTCCTGGAGTCGACGTTCCTGGGTCTGTGGATCTTCGGCTGGGACCGGTTGCCCAAGGCGGTGCATCTCGCGTGCATCTGGATTGTCGCGATCGGCACGATGGTGTCCGCCTACTTCATCCTGGCCGCCAACTCCTTCATGCAGTGGCCGGTGGGATTCAAGCTCAACGGGCGGGCCGAGCTCGTCGACTTCGGGCAAGTGCTGACCAACAAGGTCCTGCTGGCCACCTTCCCGCACACCGTCCTGGGCTGCTGGCTGGCCGGCGGGGTGATCCTCATGGCCATCTCCTCCTGGCACCTGGCCAGAAAGAGGGATCTAGACGTGTTCCGTCCATCCCTGCGGCTGGGCGCGCTCGCGGTGCTGGTGGGCGCTCTCGGCACCCTCGTCTCCGGCGACATCCTCGGCAAGATCATGACCGAGACCCAGCCGATGAAGATGGCCGCCGCGGAGGCGCTCTACGAGACTCGGCAGCCCGCGCCGTTCTCCCTGTTCACCATCGGAACGCTCGACGGCACCAAGCCGATCTACTCGCTGGAGATCCCGGGCCTGCTGTCACAACTGGCCACCGGTTCCTTCGACGGCAAGGTCGAGGGCATCAACGACATCCAGGCGGCGTACGAGCGCAGGTTCGGCCCCGGAGACTACCGTCCCTACATCCCCGTCGCCTACTGGGGCTTCCGGCTCATGATCGGGTTCGGCATGCTTGCCGCGCTGGTGGCCTTCGTCTTGCTCTGGCTGACCCGAGGAGGGCGCGTCCGGGGCAGGGGCTGGATCTGGAGAGCCGCCGTCTGGTCCGTCGTGCTGCCCTTCCTCGCGCACAGCTTCGGGTGGATCTTCACCGAGATGGCCAGGCAGCCATGGATCGTCTTCGGCCAGATGAAGACCGCCACCGGCGTCTCGCCCAGCGTCGGAGCGGGCACCGTGCTCATCTCGCTCATCGCCTTGACCCTCTTGTATGGAGCGTTGGCCGTGGTGGAGGTCGGCCTCATGATCAAGTACGGCAGAGCCGCTCCTCCGCCCGCCGACGGCCCAGAACCAAGCGGCGGCGACGAGACGTCGTTCGCCTACTAGGAGAGGGAATGGGCCAGTGGAGCTCACCGACGTCTGGTTCGTGGCGATCACCATCCTGTGGATCGGCTATTTCGTTCTCGAAGGGTTCGACTTCGGCGTCGGCATGCTGCTGCCCGTCGTGGCCAGGAACAAGAGGGAACGCGGGACCATGATCGAGACGATCGGCCCCGTGTGGGACGGTAACGAGGTGTGGCTGATCACCGCGGGAGGCGCCACGTTCGCCGCGTTTCCCGAGTGGTACGCCTCGCTGTTCAGCGGGTTCTACCTGCCACTGCTGCTGATCCTGCTGGCGTTGATCGTACGCGGGGTGGCCTTCGAGTATCGCGGCAAGCGGGATTCGACAGCGTGGCGACGGCGGTGGGACGTGGGCATCGTGGCGGGCTCGTTCGTGCCCGCGCTGCTGTGGGGGGTCGCGTTCGCGAACATCGTGCGGGGCGTGCCGCTTGACGACCGTCACGAGTACGTCGGCACGTTGGGGGACCTGCTCAACCCCTACGCGCTGGTCGGCGGACTGACGACGCTGACGCTGTTCGCCACGCACGGCGCCGTGTTCCTGGCGTTGAAGACCACCGGGGAACTCAGCCGGCGTGCGGCCGCGGTCGCGCGCCGCGCGGGCGTGGCCGCAGCCGTGCTGTTGGCAGTCTTCCTGGTATGGACGCAGGTCGAGGGCGGCAAGCTCGGCACGGTGTTCCTGGTCGCCTTCGCCGTCCTCTCCTTCGCCTCAGCGCTCGGCGCCCTGGCCAAAGATCGTCAAGGCTGGGCGTTCCTGCTGTCGGCTGTCGCCGTCGGCGTGACCGTGATCACTTTGTTCGCGGTTCTCTATCCCAACGTCCTGCCGTCGACGATCGACCCGGCCCACAGCCGAACGTCGAGAACGCCGCAGCGACGCCGAAGACGCTCGGCATCATGACCTGGGTTGCAGTGATCTTCCTGCCGCTGGTGCTGCTCTACCAGAGCTGGACGTACTGGGTCTTCCGCCGCAGGATCAGCGCCGGCTGAGTTCAGGCAGACTTCCGCTGTGGCCGCCGCCCGACATCGCGTGGCTTGCAGGTCAGCGCACTACGCGCGGGCGGCTTCGACGGCTTCGGGATAGCCTGCCGTTTGTCGTGTTGGGCCAGGACGCTAGAGCACCCGGTCAGAGTGTTGTCGGCAGGATCGGGCGACCCGGCACACCGGGGTCGGCGGCGAAGAGGCCCGCCTCCAGCTGCTCGGCGCGGTTTACGTCCCTCGCCGAGGTGGTGTGATCGCAGGGTCGGTCCACGCCTCGCCGAGCGAGCGTAATCGAAGTCGGCCAGCAGCAGCTCGCGTTCGGGCCGCCACCACGTAGCCTCCCGACACGCGCGGCCGTACGACGACGGCGACCTTTGCCACACGGCGGTGGCGTACGTTGCCGTCGGGTCGAGCATCAGCAAGTCGCCGGCCAGTATGTCGACCCACAGCAACCCGCCCCACCGGCCAGACCAGCCGGGCCCCTCCCCATGCCCAGCGACGGGGTCGGTCACGGTGTACGAGGCGATGGTCATGCCGATCTCCTTGACGAGTCTCACGGGGTACGGGGGCCGCTCATACTGCCCGACGCCACCGCGAAGTCCACCATGGAGATCGGCGACCTGCCCCGTGCATCGGCCAAGGGGGCAAGGGTGCGGTTGGCTGCGGGATGGCGGCACGGTAAGACAGCAACGAGGCGCCCGGGTCTTCGAAGGCCTGGTGAGGGCAAAATGCTGCTCGGGAACGGAGCGCCCGCTACCCGACAAGGGCAGCCTCACGGTAGGAGGTAAAAGACGACCCGGAAGCCGCCAGGCGGGGCGCCACGGCTGGGGGTGCGGGGATGGCATTTTCCGCCGCGAGGCGATGGCTGCACCGGTGGATTGACCGAGTTCCGGGCTCGGGTCGATGGCGGCGGCGTGGGCTACGCCGCTGGGTGCGGCGCGAGAGGCAGTTGCTGATGCCGACGGTGACGGTCACCGTCGGCTGCCTGGTGGCTTGGTGGATCTCCACCGAACTGATCGGCTCACCTCAGCCGGTGCTCGCTCCCACCGGCGTGTTGCTGTCGGTGACGGCGACCGCCTACAGCACCGTGGTCCAGGCCATCCAGCAGACCATCGCGGTGCTGGTCGGACTGGCGGCTGCCATCGGCTTCGTGCAGGTGTTCGGCGCCAACGCCGCCACCATGGTCGTCCTGGTCGCGGTCGCGCTGGTGGTCAGCAGAACCGTCGGCATACCCTGGCAGAACACACAGGCGCCCATCACCGCCCTTCTCGTATTCACTCTGGGCCGCGAGTACGGCATGGCGCGGCTGCTCGACATTGTCATCGGCGCGGTCGTCGGAGCCACGCTCATACTGATGATCCCGCCCCGTCACGTGGGCCGGGCCGCCAAGGACATGGCCGACTTGGCCGATGATCTCGCAGACCTTTGCTCCGACCTGGCGGAAGGCGTCAGGCAGTCCTGGACCGCGCACCAGGCGCAGAAATGGCTGGCCCGCGCCAGGCGCCTGTCCATCAGGCTGCGTTCGGCCCACGAAAGCGCCGAACGAGCCAATGAGTCCCTGCGTTTCACCCTACGTCGGGCGCGAACCCGCCGGCGCCTGCGCCGCATCATGCAGGCTGTCCTATGCCTGGAGCACGCCTGCCATCAACTGCGCGGCGTCGCCCGTGCCCTTGCCGACCTGGCTGCCGGGGTTCTCGGCCTGCCAGGACAGCGCGAGACCGGCAATTTTCCCCAGGTCTTCGCCGACCTGCTGGATGTGATCGGGAAGGCCTACGCCTGTTTCGAGCACCTGCTGGTCGCCCCTGGCAGCGGCGAGGACCTGGTCCACCTGCGCGCCACCATAGCGGAAGGCGAGCGTCTCGAACGCGCTGCCCGCAAGCAGATGGCAGAGATCGATCCGCGTTCACCTCTCTGGACGTTGTACGGCGCGCTGCTCCACGACTGCGTCCAGCTGCGACATGAGGTCGATCCCGACGACGGGCCACATCGTGAGGCCATCCCCCCACGCGCCCGTGAACAAGCGGCCCGGCTAACGTCACGTCGGCGACGCTAACCTTCTGCCGTCCAGCAGGCGCAACACGGGTCTCGTGCGACATGTGGTGGCGCTGATCCACGAACCGCAAACGAGCTCGGGTCGTCCCCGCCCGTCACGCCTGGGACGAGGTCCTCAGTCGTCACACCCAGACCTCGCGGTGTCCCGCGCCGGCGGGACACCGCGGCCGTACTGAGCGGGTCAGCCCATTTCCTCGAGCTTGCGGCCCTTTGTCTCCCTGATCCATCTGGCGACGAAGAGGAACGACAGCAGCGCCATGACGGCGTACCCGGCGTAGGTGAGCGGAAGATTCCACTCCGCGAGCGCCGGGAACGAGACCGAGATCAGCCAGTTGGCGAGCCACTGGGCCGCGGCGGCGACGCCCAGGGCTGCGGCGCGGATGCGGTTGGGGAACATCTCGCCGAGCAGCACCCAGACCACCACGCCCCACGACAGTGCGAAGAACAGCACGAACGTGTTGGCGGAGACGAGCGCGATCAGCCCCTGCGGGTCCGGCAGCGTAACCCTGCCGTCGGTCATCCTGGCCGCGCTGAACGCCCACGCCGTGGTGGCCAGCGCGATCGTCATCCCCACCGAGCCGATCATGAGCAGTGGCTTGCGGCCGATCTTGTCCACCAGCGCCATCGCGATCAGCGTGCCGATGATATTGATGATCGAGCTGGAGAAGCTGATCAGCAGGGACTCGCTCTGGTTGATGCCGACCGACTGCCACAGTACGGTCGAGTAGTAGAAGATCACGTTGATGCCGACGAACTGCTGGAAGGCCGACAGAGCGATGCCGATCCAGACGATCGGCAGCAGCCCGAGCGCCGGGCCGCGCAGGTCCTTCATCCCCGGCACGCGTTCGGTGCGCACCACGTGCTGGATCTCCGCGATACGCTCGTCGAGGTCCACGTCTTCACCCTCGATCTCGGTCAGCACCTCGCGCACCTGCCGAACGCGGCCCGACATGATCAGATAGCGGGGCGATTCGGGGAGTTTCAGAGCGAGCAGCAGATACAGCAAGGCTGGGATCGCGCAGGCACCCAGCATCCACTGCCAGGCCTGCAGCGGCCCCAGGTGGTTGTTGACGTTGCCGCCGGCGATGCTGGCGATCACGTAGTTGACGAGCTGTGAGACGGCGATGCCGAGCACGATGGCCAGCTGCTGGAACGAGCCCAGCCGGCCGCGGTAGGCGGGCGGCGCCACCTCGGCGATGTACGCGGGTGCGAGCATCGACGCCATGCCGATCGCGAAGCCCGCAATCACCCGCCAGAAGCCGAGATCCCAGACCGTGAACGGCAGCATCTGCCCGATCGAGCTGATCATGAACAGCAGCGCCGCCACCTGCATGGACCTCGTGCGCCCCAGCTGGTCGGCCAGCCTTCCGCCCGTCCAGGCGCCCGCGGCCGACCCCAGCAGCGCGATCGCCACCACGACCCCGGTCTCGACCGGTCCCACCCGGAAGTGGTTCTGGATACCGACGACCGCGCCGTTGACGACGGCGCTGTCGTACCCGAACAGAAATCCGCCGATCGCCGCGGCCGCCGCGATGAACACGACGTGTCCCAGGCGCTCTTGACGAGCCCGGTTAATGATCATGAAAGTTCCCCCTTGATGGGACATACCCCGAGGTCACTCTCGGTAGCCGACTTGGGATGTTCCGCTACGTGGTGAGGTGGATGGATGATGATCGCTATGGCGGCGGCCCACACCTGCTCCAAGCACAGGGCTGAGATGCCGATCCCACCGGCACCTCGTCCTGGCAGCGGGCGGACGCGTCAGGGGTGTGCCGGCGACAGGTCAGGCGGGATGATCGGCCAGCGCGAGGGCAGTGAGTACGACTGCCGAACAGTAACGGCCACGACAGCGAATACGGGAAAGGCGGGGCTGCCGGTGCTGGTATATGGGAGCACGCCCCGGTGGTCGGTCAGCTCGGTGTTCGTACCGACCGAGACAGATCTTCGACGCGAGGAGCCCACGCGATGAGCGCGGTGCTCGGGCTGCTGGCTGTCTTCGTCCTCACGGCAGCCACCGGCTACTTCGTCGCCCAAGAGTTCGCCTACGTCAGTGCCGACCGCCTGACGCTGTCCACCCGGGCCGCCGCCGGCGACAAGAAGGCGGCCAAGGCCATCGAGGTGATGGAGCGGCTGTCGTTCATGCTGTCCGGCGCGCAGCTCGGCATCACCGTCACCGCCCTGGTGGTTGGCTTCATCGCCCGGCCTGCGCTGGCCGAGCTGATCGCCCCCGCGTTGACTGGGCTGGGCATGCCCGAAGGCATGGTCGGCGCCGTCGCCCTGACGATCGGCTTCGCCCTGGCCACGATCATCCAGATGGTGCTCGGCGAGCTGGCCCCCAAGAACCTCGCCCTGGCCAAGCCCGAACCACTCGCCCGTGCCCTGGCCGGCTCCACTCTCATCTACCTGACCGTCGCCGGGCCGATCATCAAGCTGTTCGACACCGCGGCCAACAAGCTCTTGCGCAGCGTGGGCATCGAGCCGGTCGAAGAACTGCACCACGGCGCCACCTTGGAGGAGCTAGGCCAGATCATCGGCGAGTCCGAGGCACATGGTCACCTTCCCGGCAGTCAGGCCGACGTTCTGGAGCGCGCCCTGAACTTCTCCGACCACACCGCCGAGGAGGTCATGGTGCCGCGCGTCGAGGTCGTAGCCATCAGCGCCACAGCCACCGTGGCCGACCTGGACGAGCTCATCGCCGGCCACGGCCACACCCACTACCCGGTGCTCGGCGCCACCCTCGACGACGTGATCGGCCTGGTGAGCCTGCGCGAGGCCGCTGCCGTCCCACCGGACAAGGCCGCCGAGACCCGCGTCGCGGACATCGCCCACGACGTGCTCATCGTTCCGTTCTCCCTGCCGCTGCCCGACCTGGCGCGCCAGCTGCACGAGCGCGGCGAGGAGGTGGCGTGCGTGGTCGACGAGCACGGCGGCCTGGCCGGACTGCTCACCTGGGAGGACGTGGCCGAGGAACTGGTGGGCGAGATCGCCGACGAAAACGACGTCGAGGAACCTTCCGCGGTACGCCGGGATGGCGGCTGGGAGTTGGACGCCGGGCTGCGCATCGACGAGATCGCCCTGGAAACCGACCTCAACCTGCCCGATGAAGACGAGTACGACACCCTGGCCGGGCTCATTTTGCACCGGCTCGGACGCTTCGCCGCCCCTGGCGACACGATCACCGTGGATCTGCCCGCCACGCTGGACGACGAGGCGCCTACACACGCCCGCATCGAGGTGCTGACCCTCAACCGGCACGTGCCCGAACGCGTCCGCCTGACCCCCTACCGCGACAACACCCGGGAGCAGCCGTGAACCTGTCGACCGGCCTGATCCTGACCCTGCTCCTGCTGGTGGGCAACGGCTTCTTCGTGGCCGCCGAGTTCGCCCTGGTCGCCGCCAAACGCCACCGCCTGGAAAGGGCCGCCGCCGGCGGTAGCCGGGCCGCCTTCGCCGCGCTGGCCGGGATCAAGGAGCTATCGCTGATGCTGGCTGGCGCGCAGCTCGGCATTACACTGTGCTCGCTCGGCCTCGGCGTGGTCTCTGAGCCGCTGATCGCCGGCACACTCACCCCGCTCTTCCACACCATCGGCCTGCACGAGGCCGTCGCACACACACTCGCCTTCGTCATCGCGCTGGCGCTGGTGACGTTCCTGCACATGGTGCTCGGCGAGATGGCACCCAAATCCTGGGCGATCGCCCACCCCGAACGCTCGGCTACTCTCCTGGCGCTGCCGTTCCGCGGCTTCACCCTGCTGGTCCGGCCCCTGATCCGCGCGCTGAACTGTATGACCAACGGCCTGCTGCGCCTGGTCAAGGTCCGGCCCAGGGAGGAGGGCGCCAACCCGCGCACCCCCGCCCAGCTCCAACACCTGGTGGAGGAGTCACGCCGGCTCGGCCTCATCGAGGCCGACGACCACGCCGTGCTCACCCAAGCCCTCCAAGCACCGAACGCCCCCATCACCCCCCTGATCACCCCGGCCGAGCAGGTCGTCACCGTACCCGTTTCCGCCACCCCGCAGCAGGTCGTCGACGCCTGCCTGCACGCCCAACGCTCCCGCCTGATCGCCGGTCCCCTCACCGACCCCGCAGGCGTCGTGCACGTGCGAGACGCCTACCTGGCGCGCCGCCGCGGCGCCACCGTGACCGCCGCCCAGCTCGCCCACCCGCTGCCCGCCTTGACCCACGACACCTCGATCGCCCAGGCGGTCTCCTGGCTGCGGGCAGCCCACAGCCAACTCGCCCTCGTCCACGCCGCAGACGGCACCCCAGCCGAACCCACCGGTCTTGTCGGGCGCGCCAACGACAGCTCCGCCAGGGGTGCAGTCGTAGGCATCGTCAGTCTCGACGACCTACTGACCACGCTCCTCGTGCCCACCTGACCACCAACTGCCTACAAGCTGTCATCACCAGGCCAGCAGCAGTTCGTGAACGTTGAGCGTCCACACCAGCAGCCATAGCGCGAGCCAGTGGATAAATATCACGTAATGATCAGCTGACTGGGCCGTCAGCGGCCGGAGGACGGCGGCTACCCTGATCCGGCAACCATAGGTAGTGGATCGGCTTCTCTGAGTGAGGATTCTGGTAGGTGCGGGTCGGTATCTCAAGATCACGGCAAGTCATGCCGGTGGCGGCGCTGATCGTCACCGCAGTAGGCGGCGTCGCCGGCTGCCAGTCCGGCGAGCAGCACCCGGGCCCGACCCTTGCAGCCAAGCACTCGGCTGCTCCAACCACGCCGACTCCCAGCCCCACCACGGACAAGGAAGCCATCATGGCCGTGTACCGCGAGGTGTACCGAGCCGGACCGCTTGCCGAACGCGCCCAGCCCGAGGAGCGCAGGGCGATTCTCAAGCCAGTCGCGACCCAGCCCTTTCTCGGCACGATGTTGAAGGGCATCGCCGCACTGCGCGCCAAGGACCGGGTCACCTGGGGGCAGCCCGACTTCCACATCTTCGAAGTCGACATCCGAGATGACGGGGCTCTGCTGCGCGACTGCCAGGACGCTCGGAAAGCCGGCCAAGCGGACGACCGAACGGGGAAGCGCCTCACCCATGGCATGCCCCACACCTACATGGTCGCCGCCCTCACCAAGGAGGCGGACGGCGTGTGGCGGGTCGCGAAGATGACGCAGCTGACCGAGCCATGTTCGCCAACCTCATGACCTTCATCGTCGTCGGCGGCGAACTCATGGGCCTGCCTGTCACGCACGACGACGGAGATGGTGTCGGCGTGGCAACGCAGCCTTTCAACTACACCATCTGGGCTCAGGACAAGCCCCGCAGAGCACCTGCCGCTCGCGCCGGCAAGCCGAAGGTCACGTGCTCCTACCAGCGATGGTGGTACGCGCACGGTCTCCAGAAGGTGGGCCGCGAGTACGCCGACCCCGACAAGCCCTTCAGCACCGAGCCGGTGAAGAAGGGCGCCTGGTACGAAGTCAAATGCTCCAACGGGTCCCGGAAGATCGTCTGGATCGAGAACAAGCGTGCCCCGGCCGTCATCGCCGAGCAGCTTGCCCAGCGGGCGTACAAGCGCATCCCGATCGCGCCGCCGCAGGTGCTCACGGCTCCGCCACGCGGACGGGACGGGCTGGTGGGGCTCCCGCACTGGTTCTACCTGGCCGAGGGACAGTGGACGGCCAGGACCAAGCGGCTACGTACCGGCGGAGTCTGGGCCGAAGCCACGGCGAGGCCGCAGCGGATGACCATCGACACGGGAGAGGGCCACACCTTCACCTGCAACGGTCCGGGAACCGCCTACGACCCCAGCCGGCCCGCCGCGCGCCAGAGCTCCACCTGCTCGTACCGTTTCCAGCGTCCGGCGAACGCACGCCGCGTGACCGTGTCGGTCACCTGGGGTGGCACGTGGCGCGGTTCCGGCGGTGCGGGTGGCGCGCTGCCGGCGATCACCAGGTCGGTCACGTTCCCAGTGCGCATCGTCGAGGCGCAGGCGCTGGTCACGAAGGGATAGAGGTTGATGCTGCTTCAGCGGCTCTCGCCGCCCAGGGAGGCGGGCCAGTTGCGTCCGTTGCCGAGCCGGCGCAGCCCGATGATGCTCGTGGTCGGCGTCGCGCTGACCGCTCTGGGAGCGCTGGGAGCCTGGCAGGTGTACGGGGTCGCCAGCCAGCGGGTGCCGGTGCTGGTCATGGCGCGTGATGTGCCGGTCGGCCAGCAGATCCAGGCGCAGGACCTGCGCACGGTCGCGCTCGGCGTGGACGCGGCCGTCCAGTCCGTCGACGCGACAGGCAAGAGCCCCCTGATCGGAAAGCGCGCCGCGGTGGATCTGAAGGCGGGCAGCCTGCTCTCCCCCGCCCACGTGACCGAGACCTTGGTGCCGGGGCCGGGTGAGGTCGTGGTGCCGGTGGCGTTGAAGCCCAGCAGACTGCCGGCCCGAGGAATAGAGCCCGGTGACCGCGTCGTGACCACTGCGGTGTCCTCGGGCGAGGTGGGCCGTGGGCCGGCGCAGGACCATCAGGCCAGGGTGGATCGGGTGGGGCAGCCGGACGCCGACGGGCTGGTCGTGGTCGATCTGATCGTCCCGGCCGCAGCCGGTACGGCGCTGGCCCGCCAGGCGGCCGAGGGCACCGTCGCGATCGTGTTGCAGTCGCGGGCCGGGTGAGCGCGTCCATGCTGATCGTCCTGTGTTCCGGCGGGCACAGCCCCGGCGTGACGACGGCCGGGCTGGCGTTGACCCTCGCCTGGCCGCGTACCGTGCTGTTCGCCGAGTGCGACCCGGCCGGTGGGAGCGTCCTGTCGGGCTTCCTGGCCGGCCAGCTGCAGGATCGCGGGCTGGGCGAGTGGGCGGTGCAGCTGCGGCGCGGCGCCGATACGACGGCCACGCTCGCCGAACAGGTGCTGCAGCTCAACGGTCCAGACAACCGCCGGATCCTGCCGGGTCTGGCGAGCCCTTCCCAGGTGTCGGCGGTTCAGCCGCTGTGGCGGGACATCGCCGAGACCTTCGCCACCATGTCGGGGAATGTGATCGTCGACCTCGGGCGCATCGGCGGTGCGGAGACACCTGTTCCTCTGCTTGCAGCCGCGGATCATGTCCTCGTCGTCGCCCGGCCGACGCTGCGGGACCTGTCCGCGCTCGCTCCCCGCCTCGCCACGATCACGGCGGCACGAGGCCATCGGCCGAGCCCGCGCGTGCTGCTGACCGGTGACGGTCCCTACGGGCGCAGGGAAGTGTCCAAGACACTGGACATCGACGTGGTGGGCCACCTTCCGCGTGATCCGAAGGCGGCGGCGATCCTGACGCACGGCACGGGCAGCGAGCGTCACCTGTCGCGATCCCTGCTCCTACGGGCCGCGCGATCGCTCGGGACCAAGCTGGGCGAACAGGTGCCGGCATCGTGAGCTTCGACGTGCAGCGAGCCGTGCGGGAGCTCGTGCCGCAGGTGACCGAGGCGCTCGACAACGCGGCGGTCACCGGGGACGAGGCGGTCCGGGAGTACGCGCGGGCGGTCATCATCGACCTGGTCCGCGAGTACACCGATGGCCGGACCCTCGCCGGCAGGAGCGCGCCCACCCTGTCGGAGGAGCGGCTGCTGGCCGAGGCCGTGCACAACGAGATCTTCGCGTTGGGACGGCTGCAACCGTTCGTCGACGACCCTGACGTGGAGAACATCGACGTCAACGGCTGCGACCAGGTGTGGATAACCTACTCCGACGGCCGCAAGGTGCCCGGCCCGGCCATCGCCCACAGCGACGAAGAACTCGTGGGCAATGTCCGCCGCTGGGCCGCCTACCAGGGCCAGACCGCTCGGGACTTCTCCATCGCACGTCCGCGCCTGCACCTGTCGGTCGGGCGAACCCGGATTGCCGCGATCATGGGCGTCACGCCCCGCCCGTGCCTGTCGATCCGCAGGCACGGCATGCTCCACGCCGACCTGGACGACCTCATGGCGTCCGACACCCTGGACAAGGGCTGCCGGGCCTTCCTGGCCGCCGCCGTACGCGCCCACAAGGACATCGTGATCACCGGCGGGATGGGCGACGGCAAGACCACCTTCGCCCGCGCCCTGGCAGCCGAGATCGACCCGGACGAGCGGATCGCGACCGTCGAGAAGGAGTACGAGCTCTTCCTCCACGCCCAGCCCGACCGGCACCGCGACGTGCTCGCGCTGGAGGCCCGCGAGGGCAACACCGAGGGCTTCGGCGCGATCACCCTGCACCAGCTGATCGAGGACGCCCTGCGCTTCAACGCCCGCCGCATCATCGTCGGCGAGGTCCGCGGGGACGAGCTGGTCCCGATGCTGGAGGCGATGAACACCGGCGGCGCCGGCTCCATCTGCACCATGCACGCCGACTCCGCCGACCAGGTGTTCTCGCGGATGCTGATCCTCGCTGGCTCAGGCGGCCTGTCGATCGCGCCGGAGACCCTGTTCCGCACCATCGGCATGGCCGTGGACTTCGTGGTCCATCTGCGGCACGAACTCCGCCATGGCCCCGGCGGCCTGGTCAACCGCCGCTACGTCGCCGAGATCCACGAGGTCCTGCCACCGGCCGACGGGCTGGAGCCGGCGGTCAACCGCGTCTACGTCCCGGGCCGGGACGGACGGGCGGTGCCGAACACCATCCCACAGTGCATGGACGAGCTGGTCGCGGCCGGTTTCGACGCCAACCTGTTCGCGGGAGGGTGGGCGTGACGGGCTGGCTGGCCGCGCTCGCCGGAGCGGCGCTGGTCGCCGGGCCGCTGCTGGCCGCCGCCGGGTCGCTCCGGGTTCCGGTACGTCCGCCGCGCCCGCCGCGGCGCCGGATACCCCGGTCCGCGGTCATGCCGTTGGCGTACGGGCTGGGCGCGTTCTGCGTGACGTGGTGGCTGACCGGCTGGCCGGTCGCCGCCGCCGGGGCCGCGGCCGGCGCGGTGGCCCTGCCGCGCATGCTGACCAGCCGCGACACCATCCAGCGGATCGAGCGGCTCGAAGCGCTGGAGGCCTGGATCCGCCACCTGGCCGACGTACTCGGCGGCAGCGCGGGCATCGAAGAAGCGCTGCGTTCCAGCGCCGACCACCCACCCGCGCCGATCGCCGCCGAGGTGCGAGCTTTGGCCCGGCGGCTCACTTATCGCACCCCCACCGAGCAGGCGCTGCGGGCGTTCGCCGACGATCTGGCCGACCCGACCGGCGACATGATCGCCGCCGCGCTGATCCTGGCCTGCCGGGCTCGCGGTCAAGGGCTGCGCGAGGTGTTGCAGCGCCTGGCCCGTACAGTCGCCAAGGACGTCGCCGCCCGCCGGGAGATCAACGCCGAACGCGCCACCCACCGCGTCACCGCCCGCTGGGTCGTCGGCGCGCTCCTCGGTTACACGACCTTCGCCCTGCTCAACACCACCTACGTGGCGCCGTTCAGCACGGTCGGCGGGCAGCTGGTGCTCGCGATCGTGATCGGTCTGTACGCGGGCGCGTTCGCCTGGCTGCACCGCCTGGCCAGAGCGCCGAAGGGGCACCGTTTCCTCAACGCCGCAGGGGAGCGTACATGATCGAGATCGTGCTGGCCTGCGGCGCGGTCGGGGGCCTCGGAGCCGCTCTCGCGCTGTCCACCGCCTTCCCGGCCCCTCCGGCGCTCGCCCCCGCGATGGAACGCCTGCGGCCGGGCGCACGGGCCGAACCCGCCCAGGACTGGAAATCCCGCCTGGTCACGAGACTGTCCGGGACGATGATCGGCGCGCGGGTGCCGCACGCGGATCTGGCCCTGCTCGGCAAGACGCCCCACGACTACCTCGCCCAGAAGGCGTTGATGATCGCCTTGGGGGCGGCCGGTCCGTTCGTGTTCTGGGCGTGGTGCGCGCTGCTCGATGTCGTCCTGCCCTGGCCCGTCTCCTGGGCAGCGTGCCTGGCGTTCGGCGTCGCCGTGTTCTTCGCCCCTGACGCCGCCATCCGTGGCCAGGCCGCCGAGGCGCGCACGGCGTTCCGGCAGGCCATCGTCGCCTACCTCGACCTGGTCGCGCTCGCCCGCGCCGCCGGGGCGGGGCCGGCCGAGGCGCTGGAGTCCGCGGCGAAGGTCGGCCACGGGTGGACCTTCCAGCGGCTGGCCCAGGCCCTGGACCCCGGGCGGAGAGGCACCGGCAGCGCGTGGGACGAACTCACCCGGCTGTCTGAGGAGGTCGACGTCCCGGAGTTGGCGGACATGGCCGCCATCGCCCAGCTCGCCGGCACCCGAGGAGCAAGCATCCTCGACACCCTGACGGCCAAGGCCCAGTCCCTGCGCGAGGCGGACCTGTCGGCCGAGGTATCCAAGGCCCGGTCCCGTACCGAGACCATGACCGTCCCGATGGCCCTGTCGGTCCTCGGGTTCCTGCTGCTGCTCGGCTATCCCGCCTTCGCGCGGATGACCGGCGGCTGACCGCTCACCCGGAGGTATCCGACCGATGATCCGTAACCGCGCGCTCGCGATCGCCGTACGGCTGGAGCTGCTGATCAACCGCTGTGCCGTACGACGCGGCCTGGACCCCGAACGCGGCGCGTCGACCGTCGAATGGGTGATCATCGCGGCCGTGGTCTTCCTGCTGGCCATCACCGTCGGCACGAAGATCACCTCCGTCGTCAACGAACAGCTCGCCAAGATCAAATGAGCGAACGCGAGCGCGGATCGGCAACGCTGGAGGCCGCCCTGGTCTATCCGGCGGTGCTCCTGCTCGTCATGCTCACCATGAACACCGCGCTGTGGTTCCACGCCAGAACCCTCGCCATGGCCGCCGCCCAGGAAGGACTACGCGCCGGCCGCGCCCACGGCTCCACCCTGGCGGCAGGGCAGGTGAGCGCCGAACGCTTCATCCGCCAGGCCGGCGGCTCCTTCCTCACCCACCCCGACGTCGCCATCACCCGCGACACGGACACCCTCGAAGTGTCGGTCAGCGGCCAGGCCATCAGCCTGGTCCCCCTGCTCACGCTCCCCGTGACCCAGGTCGCCCGCGCCCCCATCGAGAAATGGACCACCGGATGACCCACGAGCGCGGGTCCATCGCCCTGGAGATGGCCATCATCGCACCGGCACTGATCGCGCTGCTGGTGATGGTCATCGGGCTGGGCCGCGTCTCCTTCGCCCACAGCGCCATCGAAGCCGCCGCCCGGGACGCCGCCCGTCAGGCCTCCATCGCCCGCGACCCGGCGACCGCGCGATCAGCCGCCTTGAGCAGCGCACGGGCGGCGCTCGCCCGCGAAGGGCTGGCCTGCACGCCGTCGGTGACCGTGAACACCACCGGCCTGTCCGCCCCGCTCGGCAGGCCCGCGACCGTGGTCGCCCAGGTCTCCTGCGAGGTGCAGCTGGCCGACCTCGCCGTACCGGGAATCCCCGGCACCAAGAGCCTCACCAGCCGCTTCACCAGCCCGATCGACCCCTACCGGGCCCGCGGAGACCAGCCGTGAACGGCGAGCGAGGATCGGTCACGGTGTTCACCGCGGTGATCGCGTTCGCACTGCTGCTGTGCGCGGGCCTCATGGTGGACGGCGGCGCCAAGATCCGCGCCTACCGGGAGGCGTACGCCGCAGCCGAGGAAGCCGCCCGCGCTGGAGCCGGACAGCTGAACACCGCACGCGCCTACGCCAGCGGCCGGTTCGAAACCGACCCCACCCGAGCTTCCGCCGCGGCCCGCGCCTACCTGTCCGCCGCCGGCCACACCGGCACCGTCACAACGACCGGCAACCAGGTCCGCGTCACCGTCACCGTGTCCCGGCCCACCTTCCTGCTCTCCCTGATCGGCATCGACACCGTTGCCGCCACAGCCTCCGCCGCCGCGCGGATGTTCCACGGCATCGAACGAGGACAACCATGACGATGTACGGGCTGCGTCATCCACTACTCGCCAGAACCGCCGCCAGCACGGCACTCATCGCCCTGCTGGCCGGGATCCCCGCCATCCTGCTGATCTTCTTCTGGCCTGTCGACCTGCCCACGCTCGATGACCTGGCCACGCCGGGCGAGCCCGTCGTCATCAAGACCTTGCTGCTGGCCACCGTGTGGACCTGCTGGGCGCTGTTCGCCCTCGCGGTGTCGGTGGAGCTGGTGGGAACGGTCCGTGCCCGGCGCAGCCACGTACGCCTGCCCTTCCAACGACTGGCCGCGTACCTGATCACCACCATCACCGTGGCCGCGACCGCCCCCATCGCCGCACCCCGCGCCCTGATCCCAGCCGCAGCGGTCGCCGCCACCTCCACCGAACTGCCCGAACGCGCTGCGACCGCCGAACCGGCCAGAAGCGGAACCGAGAAGCCCTACGTGACCTACGTCGTCCAGCAGCGGGACACCCTGTGGACCATCGCCGAAAAGCAGCTCGGCGACCCGATGCGCTACCGCGACATCGTCGCCCTGAACCAGGGCCGCACCATGAACGACGGCCGCCCCTTCACCCGCGGCGAGTGGCTCGAACCGGGCAGCACCCTGCGCCTACCCGCCGACGCCAAAAGACCCGAGCGCGTACGGACGCATACCGTCGCTTCCGGCGAGACGCTGTGGGCATCTCCAAACAGCACCTCGGAAAAGGCAGCCACTACAAGAAGATCTTCAAGCTCAACAAGGGCCGCCCACAGCCTGGCGGGACGCGGCTGACCGATCCCGACGTGCTGGAACCAGGATGGCGTCTCGTCCTGCCCAAACAGGGGCGCGACACCAGCAGAGCGAAGCCGGTCCTGCGCCGTACCCTCTCCCGGCCCACCACCAAGCCGCACCACCAAGACCCCACGAACGAGCCGCCACACTTCTGGGCCTCCTCGTCGCGTCTCATCGCCGAGCCAGCGCCCCACCAGCCCTCCCGCAGCGAGACCGCGCCTACCACCGAGGCCTTCTCCTCGCCACGCCCTCTGGCGGCACCCGCGAAGCCCAACGCGGAAGCGACCTCTTCCGAGGTGGTCGTCCTGCCCCAGGGCGGGCTGATGGCGCTCTCCTTCGCCGCCGGCATCGCCGTCGCACTCGCCGCCACCCGGCTCCACCGCAGACGCCGCCTGACCACTCCGGCCATCGACGAGCCCATCAGCGTCCCCGCCCCCGAGCCCCAGCCTTCAGCCGTACGGGCACTGGAACAGGCGTACCGAAGCACCCGACCAGAGGCGGCATCACCAGCCGATGCTGACCTGGTCAGCTCAGCCTTCGAGATAGACCCACCCGTCATGCTCAAAGCCGGAACCCGCGACGACAAGCCCATGCGCCTGCCCCTGTCAGGGCTGAACCTGGCCCTCACCGGCCCGGGAGCCGACGACTGCGTCCGAGCCATCGTCCTCGACCTGCTCACCCAGGCCGACGCCTACCGCGCCAGCGTCCTCGTCCCCACCCAGGACGCCGAACGCTGGTTCGGCGACACCATCACCACCCTGACCGCCCACCTACCCGAACTCCGGCTGACCGCCACCCTCGACGAGGCCCTCACCCACCTCGAAGAGCAGCTTGTCGGCCGCCGCGGCCTTCTCCAGGACTATGAGGCCGACGACATCCATCAGCTCCGCCAAACCGAACCCGGCGAGCCCTTGCCCGCGCTG
This sequence comes from Nonomuraea sp. NPDC049378, assembly GCF_055586745.1. NCBI lineage: Bacteria > Bacillati > Actinomycetota > Actinomycetes > Streptosporangiales > Streptosporangiaceae > Nonomuraea > Nonomuraea sp. NPDC049378. Next base: position 15,153 of record NZ_JBVJHP010000037.1, on the reverse strand, counting down.
CTGCTGGCCGCGTCCTGCCCCGACGGCCACCCGTACCTCGACAACCTCCTGACCATGGCATCCAGCCTCGGAGTCGGCTCCGTACTGACCGGCCACGCCCCATCAGGAACCACCTGCGAGCTCAACCAGAACCACCGCATCACCGCAGCGACCGGCCCCATGGCCGCAGAACTCCGCGACGCGACGCTCTTCCACCTACCGCCAGGGGCGGCGACCTCGCTGCTCCACACGCTCGCCACCGGCAACGGCATGCCCGTCGACCACCCCGAACACCCAGCCGACCTCCCCGTCCCCGAGCCGTCCACAACACCGCAGCCAGTACGGGTCACGCTCCTTGGCGAACCCGCCATCGACGTACACGGCACCCCCGTGGACCTGTCCCGGCGAACCAAGGCACTCGAACTTCTCGTCCTCCTCGCCCTCCACCCCAAGGGACTGAGCCGCGAACAGATCTGCGACCACCTCTGGCCCGACCTCGAGGAAACCCTGGCCGGCTACCGCTTCCACGCCGCCCTCAAGGACCTGCGCACCGCCCTGCGCGACGCATGCCCTCCGGACGACAAGAAGGCCCACTTCATCGAACGCAGCGGCAAGACCTACCGCATCGAACCCCAGCACACCCACATCGACCTGTGGACCTTCCACCAGGCCCTCGCCGACGCCCGCACCGCCACTGACGAGCACGCGAAACGCGCCGCCCTCGAAACCGCCGCAGCCCTATGCCACGGACAACTCGGCCAGGGCCTACGTTACGACTGGCTCGACCAGGACCACCGCTGGCCACTCACCATCGCCAGCGTCAAAGCCCTCCTCCAACTCGGCACCCTCCACGAACGCGCAGGCCACAACGAACGAGCCCTGGAAATCTACGACCAAGCCTGCGCCCTCGACCCCGACATGGAAAGCGCCACCCGCTCCATCATCCGCCTCCTCATCGATCTCGGCCGCGCCGACGAAGCCCGCCAACGCGCCCGCCACCTCGACGCCCGCCTCAACACCCTCGGCGTCGCCCTCTCCCCCGAAACCCAGGCCGTCCTACAACGGCTACACACACGACGCGCATAAGGACCCGCCAGCAGCCATCAACGCCGTGGACTGCGTGGCAGCGGTGGCACTCAGTAGTTAGCGATACGTCCTCACTCCCGCGCATTCACCCATGCGAAAGGCCACCGACGCGAGCCCTCCAGAGGTTGTCACTTCAGGTTGCAGCGTCCCGGTACCAGCACCGGCCCACACCCGACTCAACACGATCGTGATCTTGACAGAACGCCGATCACGGAAAGTGGGCCAGACCCACTTTGGCACGGCCACGGACAGACTCGGCCCTGACGACGCCAGGATGCTCAAGGCCATCACCGATCGCCTCCTGTCCGATGACGGGAGCGACTGAGGGATCTCATCTCCATGCGATCAGGCGAAAGTCCACGTTGCTGTTACCCCGATGCCCTCGCCGAGAGAACGGGGAATCGAGTGTGTTCCACGTCTTCCGGTCGCGCGGCATCTGGCCGACACTCAAACTGGTGACCGGCATGCCGCCAGCGTTTCGCCGCGGCTTTGACACCCGATAAGGTTCGCTGTGGAGGCCCCACCCCTCACCGCCCTCAGACACAGGGAGATGTCGTGAACACCCCCAGCACGCCATTCCAGGACCAGCCGAGCGAACTGCCTCCGGCTCTCGCATCGCAAGGACTGCGTCTCCTTGCCTACTGGATCGACTTCGTCTTTTTCGCTGCCTTAGTGGTGGCTTTGACACTCCTTCTCGATGACGTCGTCGGCGTGGATCGAGAAACTTTGCTGTTCATCTTCGTAGTGGTTTTTATCCTGACCTACTCTCCGCTTATGACGGCTGCGTGGGGCGGCACAGTCGGCAAGTTCATCTGTCGCATCAGGGTGGTTCGCATCGGCATCCCGGACAAATATCATGATGGCAATCTTGGCTACCGGCGGGCATTGGCCCGCCATACGACGCACGCGGCGATGGCACTAACCCCCATCCTCGGGGTGTTGGACGCTATGTGGTGTTTGTGGGACAAGCCGAATTGCCAATGCCTCCACGACAAAGTCGTCAAGAGCGCGGTCATCATGCGATGAATGGTCACCCGATCAACGGGGCGGCGGCCGGCCCCCGCCGACCTCCTCCCTTCTAGCGATCGTCGCAACACCCCGACTTGTGAGTTCGCGATGGGCGACTTCGAGATCCGCAAGAACCGAGCACCGCAGGGGCGGAGGAGGCTGACCCGTGAGCGGGAGGAATACTGGCTCTTCGCAGTTCGCCGGGCCCAGGTTGGTTAGTTGATCACTGTGGGCGATCTCGCGCGGTGACAGTCAGTCACCCGAGGAAGTGGGCAGAGCCGGATAGGCGGAGAAGCACCCGTGGTGGTGGATCATGTTCTCGCCAAAGAAATAAAGATCACAGCCACACGGGTGCATGGAGCAGCATACGGGATCGGCCCTGCTCGGGCTGATAGAGGAACCTCGCGAACTCGACCAGGATGTGCCTGAAGAAATTCGTGATCGCTTCGTGGAGGGCAGCCGCTACGAGAACGTCGGTGCCTACCGACGTGATCTCAGCGAATTGCCGGCAGGTAGTCGTGCTCGAAATGAGTGAGGACAAGTGCCGCGCGGGCGATGTCGCCGATTCGGCTGGGGCTGACGGTGATGTGCTGGAGGACCCGCCAGCGGCCTTTGAGCAGGGCGAATCCGCGTTCGCCGAGGCAGCGTAGAGCGCGTAGGAGCCGGTTGTAGGCGCGGTTGTCCGGGCTGAGGATCTGGTTCCCCTCGGGTTGTCTGATCGGCGTGTGGATGCCGATTCCGGCGCCGTCGTAGCCGTTGTCGGCGAGGGTGGGCAAACCGGCTGCGGCTGCGGCGTACAGCGCGCCCAGCACGTGGGTGCGAGCGGCCGACAGGTCGTGGACGGAGCCGGGTACGACCTCGCCGATCCACAACGGTAGCCCGTTAGGTGCGGAGAGGGCTTGGAGGTTGCCGGCGTGGTGGTGGGCCTTGCCGGAGTACCAGGCGTCGATGGGTTCGCCCTTGACGCTGGTGGTCTGCTCGGCGCAGCGGTCGATGGGGATCAGGGTGCCGTCGAGGATCACGTAGGCCAGTTCTCCGGCGTGGGGGCGGTCGAGGGCCTCGTGTAGATCTGGTGCTTGAGCTGCGAGAACTCCGATGCCTTCGTGGATATAGCGGTGGGCGGTGGCTCGGGAGACGTGGTGATCGCGGCCGAGTTTGGGGATGTCGCGCTCGCCGCGAAACCAGCACAGCACCATGACTGCCTGCCGGAACGGGGTCAGGGCACGGCTGTCTTTGGGCGTGCCGGGCAGTCGGCGTTCATCCCGCAGAAGTCGGGCGACGTGGTGAACGAGTGCGCGAGAGACGTCGAGCGTGGCACGATGAGCAATCACGTGGAGCCTTTCGGCGGCGAGTTTCTTGTGGTGATAACTCATCTACCGGAGGCTCCACGCCCGTCTCCGGCCTTCGATGACTCCCCAATAGGCCCGATACGTCACCGCCTACGTCCTAGAAATCCCCAATCGTCTTAAAACATTTCGCTGAGACACCTCAGTATCAAAATACACGGCAACAAGGCAGTAAACTGCGACGAGTTCCCCTTCGCAAGTACCTACCAGGGATCGTTGCACGCAAACCCGGCATATAACTTCTCGGTACGGTTGATCAATGCTAGACAGAAACAAAAGATCGGCAGCTCACTGGGAGCCTGGTACGAAAACAATCGTATTTTCGATGGGGACGAGTTCATCCGCAACATGCACACACCCGTGCGCTGGACATAGTCCGGCGTGATAGGGAGCGCTCCGGCAGGAATCTTCGCCGGGGCGTTCCCTTTCGCGCATCGTTCCAACAGCTAGGAGTATACCTATGGCAAAAAAAGTCGCTGTCATGGAGGACACCGTCGACGTCGAATACGGACAGTTCATCTTGGTGGACGAGGACGGCTCGGCGGGCGCTGAAGATGATCCCTCACCGTGGGAGCTCGGCTTCGACGAGGAGGAATGGCTGCAAGTCACAACAAACGGGGCCCTGGTGAGCACCGGATACTCAGATCACCGAGTGCGCGTGTTCTTCGAGTTGTGGGATGGCCAGCCCGAGACGCCAACGACCGGGCAGACGCGAGAAGCAGAGTTCTCGACTACTTCGGGGCGGATACGCCTGACCGAACTTGTCTCGCGAAGCGCACACGCGAGCTTTAATTTAGGACGGCGCAGCGCCTCCTGGAAATTGCGTGCGATCTTGCACGAACTCCGGGATCCAGACGAGGCCGAGACTGACGGGGTTCGGGCAGAATTGGAGCAATATTGCTTCCAATTTTGGCAGGCCTCCTAGTAGGAGGCTAGGACCTAACCCCGGATTCACTCTACCCCTTCGCGCAGGTGGCGCTCGTGAAACTCGCGGACACGCTCATGCGACAGTACGGCGTCACCGTGGAGGTCGTCGGCATCCCAGTCGAGACCTTCCGAGAAGAGGAGGCCGCCTAAAGACGCGATCGTGCCGGCGACCGTGAGCGGGATCAGCACGGCGGCCAGGTAATCTTTGCCGTGGCGGAGCCATAGTTCGTTCATGTGGCGGAAAGACACGACCATCGCGGTGGTTGCGAGGAGGAGGACTCCTGCGATCGTCGTTCTCCGAATGCCGCGTACAGCCTGAGCGTTCGGCCCCATCGCTCATCGATCGATCTGCTCACCGGTCGCCTGTGTGAGTTGTGCGAGACGCTCAGCATGTTCCTCCGGATCCCTGAGCGACGCGATCTCGACTGGCCGCGTGAACCGGCACCAACACCGTCAGGCCACATGGATGTGGTGCACGGAGACGGGAACCGCGGCGGGCCATGTGCGGCCGGTGGTGCTCAGTCTCGGACACAGGATTACCCCATGAAGAGCTCGTCCCGAAGGGCGAGCTCTTCTGCGTGGAGCCCAGTCACGACACGGGTCGCCGCGTGGCAGATGATGACCAGGCCATTGGCTCGTAACGCAGAGACGATCTCTGCCGGCTCCTTCTGTGCTTTGCCGCCGACGTGCGCTGACAACTCTGCCAGCAGTCGGTCCTCACGTATATACAGGAACTTCGGGCTGGACGCCTCGCGAGGTCTGGCGCTGGTGTAGCCGTGGCGGCATCGATAGCCTGGACGTCCGTTCGCCCAGTGCGAATCCAGACGGCGCCCGCAGAAGCCGCACTTCAGCAGGCCCGCGAGCAGATAGACGCGCGGACTGCCGTCCTGGGTGGGTCGAGCGGCCCGGATCGCCTGCGCGGCGACGAAGTCGTCGTCGCTGACCAGTGCTGGATGGCTCAGCTCCGTCGAGATCGCCCACTCCTGAGGAGCGTTCCAGCCGCGCGCCGTTGCATCGGTGGCGCCGCTGTTCTGGCGGTTCCAGACCTGGCGACCGGTATAGCGCGGATTGCTGAGGATCGCAGCGACGGTCCGTAGCGTCCAAGCATGTCCAGACCTGTGCGGGTTGCGCTCGCGATCCACGTCCGAGGGGCACGGTACGCCGCGTTCGTTCAGCATCCGGGCGATCCCCGCCACGCTGACGCCCGCCAGCCGCTGCGCGAACATCCACCGTACGTGCGGTGCCGTGGCCGGGTCGGCGTCAAGCTGGTGCAGACGGCGCCCCCAACGGGCGTGCGTCCGGTTCGGATGCGGCCCCGCGTCGACCAAGCGGTAGCCGTACGGCGGCCGCCCACCGAGAAACCGTCCCTGATCGGCAGCCTGGTTCCGCATCGCGGCCAGCACGCGGTAGCGGGCACGCAGCACCTCCCGCTGTGATTGCCCGCCCAGCAACAGCATCAACGCCTGATGCATCGGGCTTGCTGGATCCACCGGACCACTTGCCTCCGGCATCCACAGCTGGACGCCATAGGACTGAAGGAGCGGCAGAAGCTGCGTGAGCTGATCCCCGCAGAACGCTCTTTCGTACTCGCCGACCACGATCGCGTCCCAGCCACGGTCCGGATCGGTCAGAGCCATCAGCAGTTCGGCGGACTGCGGCCGCTCGCTCCACGGTAACCGCCGCGAATATCCGACATCCACGAACTCAGCCACGATCACGCCCCGGCCCGTGACCAGGATCTGCGCCACCTCACGCTGCCACCCACACGAGGAGACAGGATCCTGGAAATCCTCGGTGGAGGTCCGCGCGTAGAGGGCGAACCGCAACGGCCCGTCCTTCGAATGACGACGAGAAGATCGCGGACTGATGACCTTGTGCTGGACCCAGCTGTCAAACAAAGAGGACATACCTAGTTGACGCAGGAGTGCGCCGCCTGTGACGCCACACCATGAGGCATCATGGAGAGGCTCAACAACGTGATCCAGGAGGTGAGCATGGCCATCGATCGGTTCACCACGCCGCTGTACGGCATCGCCGAAGCTGCCGGCTACCTCGCGATCCCCGCCTCCACCTTCACCAACTGGGCGTTCGGCTACCAACGCCGTCAGCACGACGGCCGCGCGATCCGCGCTAAGCCGGTCATCACCGCCACCCGGGCAGAGCGGCCGAACGAAGCGTCCGTGCCGTTCATCGGCTTGGCCGAGGGCTATGCCCTGGCCGCGTTCCGGCAGGCCGGCGTACCACTGCAGCGCATCCGGCCGGCGATCGACGCATTGCAGCGAGAACTCGGCCTGGAACACGCCCTGGCCAGCCGCCGGCTCTTCACCGACGGCGCCGAAGTCCTCTACGACTACGCCGAGCACGTCGGCGACGACTCGGCCCGCGAACTGGTCGTCGTCCGCAACAACCAACGAGTCCTCACCGAGATCGTGCAGAACTACCTGCGCCGCGTGCACTTCGCACACGACGGATACGCCGAAGTGATCACCCTTCCGCAATACCGCGTCGCCGAGGTCACGATAGACGCCCGCCACGCCTTCGGCCGGCCCCGATTCGCCCGCGGGGGCGCCAAGATCGAAGACGCGATCGACCTGTTCCAGGCCGGAGAGCCCGTCGATGTCGTAGCCGAGGAGTACGGGCTCACCCGCGACGAGATCGAGGATGTCCTGCGTGTCGCCACCCGAACAGCCGCGTAGGTTCTTCATCGATCGCAGCCCCGGCCGGTTCGCAGTACCAAACCGCTACGCGAAGCCGGGTAGGGCCTGATCACCCTGGCCGAACACTACGGCGTCCCCCAAGACGAGACCGCCGAAGACACCCTGGCTAGAAGACAGCGCCAAGCTCGCTGGGCCATTCTCATGAAGGACAACGCATCCACTACCGGCAAGCCGCGATCGGCGCCGTCATCGGACAGCAGCCCCGCTGCTTCGTCATCACCCGGGGCGATCTCACCTCCGCTGGTTACGCCGAACGCTTCGTCGCCAGCCAACAGGCGATCTTCGCCGTCTCCGGCACCCCTGGCTCTTTCATGTCGCCGTTCACACTAACCGGTTGGGGCGCCTATATCCCTCGCATAACTGGCTCCTGTCGTTCCTCGCAACTAGAGCAACACGGCGTACGTGGGTCGCCGGATCGGACCATGGGCCGCGAACATCCGGAAATAGTACGTGAAGTTGTTTATCGTGAGGGCGTCACGGAGGGTCAGCGGCGGGCGGAGTGGGGCGTGGGCTGGCGCGAGGAGATCGTCACTGCACTGGACGAGTGGATCGCCGTGGAGGGAGGGGCAGGCGGCAAGCCGCGCTGGCGGCGGCTCGGCCGTGCGATCCGTACTGGCGACGGGTTGTATGTCGTGGACGTCCGGGGCGCGGAGTTGAGCCCTGATCGACTTGACGGGCTGAGGCTGGCAGGCGGGCAGCAAGGCAGCATCGATGAGGGCTTCGCGGTGATGGACGTCTCACAGAGCGAATCCACGCTAACCGTGCGGGTGGCCGAGTTCGCCGACCCTGCCGACCCCCATCTGTGGACCCTGCAACAACCCCCCACATTCCTGGTGGAGGCGCTCAAGGACGGCCTCGCCTCGCTCGGCAGCGCGCCGCTCGGCGATCTGCTGGCCCACAAGAAGCCCGGTGGACAGTTGTCTCGAGCCCGACCGCCGGAAGGGCTGTTCCCGCAGCAGAAGGCGGCCTACCAAGCGTGCCTCGGCACCGGAGTCTGGCTGGTCTGGGGCCCACCGGGCACAGGCAAGACCCTGGTGCTGGCGAGGGCGATCGGTGACCTGATCGCTGCGGGCAAGCGCATCCTGCTCGTCTCGGCCACCAACATCGCGGTGGACAACGCACTGCTGGGCGTCCTCAAGGACCACCGTCATCCGCCAGGAGCGATCGTCCGGGTGGGTCCGCCACAGTTGCGCGAGGTCACCGAGAACGCCGACGTCTCTCTGCCTCTGCTGGTACGCGCCCGGCTCACGGCCACCGACGCCCAGCGGCGCGACCTGTCGGAGCGGTTAGTGACCGTGAGGGCGCGGTTGCGGCGGCTCGGTGAGCTGAACGAGGCACTGGCTGGGTTCGACGTCGCCGGGTACCGCCGGGACGAGATCTTCCTACGCGCTCCACAGCACCAGCCGCAGAGGTGTGATGCGGCCGTTACCCTCCATCGGACGCGGATCGACTCACTCGCCACCACCCTCGCTGCAGCCGAGCGAGAGCTGAAGGAGGCGGGCACGGCTCGCACCGCCATGGAGCATGACCGCCATCTGTGGGCCCAAGTGGACGAACTGGGCGCCGAAGCCACCCGCGTCGACCAGGCCGCGACTGAGGCCGAAGCAGATGCCTTGAAGGCGCAGCAAGAAACAGCCTCTGCACAACGTCAACTGGACGAACTCGAGGGGCGAGGCACATTCGCCAGGCTGCGAGCCAAGCGCTCGCTCGAAGCCGCACGGCAGGCCCGCGACACCGCCGTGAAACAGGAACTCGGCCTGACCGAGCGCGCCGCGGCCGCCCGGAAGGTTGCCGACCGGCGCCGCACCGACTTGGCCCGGCAGGCCAGGGAACTGGTGGATGGCGCCTCGCACAGCCGTGCCGACATCCAGGCGGTGGCGAGCCGCCTGGACGCGGCGTCCCGAGAAATGCGTCGTCTGGCGGATGAGCACCGAGGGGAGACCGAGGCCCTGCGCCGTGCCGAAGAGCTTGCAGAACGGGTGCGGCAGGCGCAGGATCGGGTCGCCGAGGCGAAGCGCCACAAACGTCCCCAGTTGCAGGCCGAAGCCGTACAGCTACGCCCGCACGCCAGCAGGGACGCCGCCGACGCCAAGACGCTGGAGAAGCGCTACCGGGAGGTTCAGGAGGAGTACGAGCGGCTCGAACGGGACGCGCAGGGCGAGATCATCGACGGAGCCCGGCTGGTCGCGACAACGCTCGCTCGCTTCCGTACCAACAAACGGGTTTTCGCGGGCTCCTACGACGTGATCCTGATCGACGAGGTCGGTGCCGCCACATTGCCCGAGGTGCTACTCGCCGTCGCCCGCGCGCAGACGGCGGCCGTGCTGTTCGGCGACTTCATGCAACTGGGGCCGGTCATCCCACCGCCGCTGCATCAGAGCAGGCGCGCCGACGTGCGGCGATGGCTGCTCCCGGACGTCTTCAAGCACTGCGGCATCGACGACCCGGCCACCGCCCACGGCCATCCGAGCTGCATCAGCCTGGTGACTCAGAACCGCTTCGGCCCTGTCGTGATGAACCTGGCCAACGCTTTGGCCTACGACGGCTCCCTGCTCGCCGGCCCTCTGGTTCGCCCCCGCGACTTCGAGGACTCGGAGATCGTGTTCATCGACACCGACGGCCTGCACGAGCTCGCCGAGCCGCATCTCACCGGCCGGTTCAGGGGTTGGTGGCCGGCCGGAGTCCTGTTGTCACGCGCGCTGGCCGAGTTGCACGCCGCGAACGGCGAGGACACCGGAATCGTCACCCCGTACCGGGATCAAGCGGAGGCCACACTGGAGGCGCTGCGCGACATCGAGGGCGAGGGGTCACCGCTGGCCGATGTGGGTACCGCGCACCGATTCCAGGGGCGGGAGTTCCCGGTCGTGGTCTTCGACACCGTGGAAGGGCAGTTCGGTAAACCGCTCTGGATGGGCCAGGCCAGCCGAGATCCGAACGCCACGCACTGGCAGCGCATGGGACTGCGGTTGTGCAACGTCGCGGTCACCCGCGTACGCACCCGCCTGTACATCATCGCCAGCGGCGACCGAATCTCCACAGTGAGTCGCGGCACCGCGCTCTCATACGTCCACTCCCTCCTCCAGAACCGGCAGGTACGCCGGGTAGCAGCCACCGCGCTGATCACGCCGCCCACCACCGTAGTGAGCGAGCGTTACCTCGGCGTCTTCGGTAGCCAACTTAAGGAGGTACTCGCCCGTCATGTCGAGGTGAGCGACGTCCTCGACGAGCGGGACTTCTACACCGCGTTCGACGCCGCCATCCGCAACGCCAAGCACTCCCTCTGGCTCTGGACACCCTGGGTGGCCCCGCGTGTGCTCAAACTGCTCCCCAGCCTCACAGAGGCGGCCGCACGCGGCGTCCAGATTGTTGTCTTCGTCCGCGATCCCTCCGACCGGACCCAAAGCGAACACCTCGACCTCATAGAGCGGCTACGCCTAGTGGCGAACACCGTCGTGTCCGTGAACTACATGCACCAAAAGATTGCGATCATCGACGAGCGGACCGTCATGCTCGGGAGCCAGAACATCCTGTCGCAGAGTAGAACCCGCGAGGTCATGCTGACCATGCACGGCGCCCACTTCGCCAGGAAGCTCCTCGAACACGAGCACGCCGCCGACTTCGCCTCCCCACCACCATGCGGCAGATGTGGCGGCAGTGCGATCGACCTCCGGCGCGGAACGAACGGCGACTGGTACTGGCGCTGCTACGACAAAACCTGTCAGGGAAGCTCCGGCCACAAGGCCTGGCGCGAACCTGTCACCTTTGGCGCCCACAGGCGGCCCTCCCGTAAGCCCCGACCGTAGCAAGCTGATAACGGACGACATTCCTGCTTCTCTCAGCCATCGACCCCCTGCACCAGGCAAGGTTCAGTGCCGCGCTTTCGGCGACGCTGCGGAGCGCGGACATCGAAGCCGAGCTCCGACCCGCGACCGCGAAGTGGTGAGACCTCCACAGTGCCCGGCTGACCCCTCAGCCGGGCACGAGGTTTAGTACGTCAAGCCACGGGAATATGGTGTTTGGGGATGGGGATAAAATCGTCCAAGCTCAGCTCGGGCGATCATTGCGTTTCGGACCGGTTCGTGGGCAGGCCCGATACGCGGTTCGACACTACGCTCACCGGATATGCGCCCCGGCTGCGGCATCGTAGTCGTGGCCGGCATCTCCGGTCCGAGCACCGCCATTGGCCTAGTGAGCCGGTAGGAGATTCGGGCGCCCGCACTCCACCGCTCCGCCCGGTGAGTGCGTACCTTAGCCCGAGACTCGACCGGGTCGGCGGGCGGCTGAGCGGGCGCGATAGGCCGCTGCCTTCGTACGGCTCTGGCAGGGCCGGGAGCAGAACTGGCGGACCGCGTTGCGGGAGGTGTCCACGTACACGCGATCGCACCGCGCCGCCTGGCAGATGCCGAGGCGGCCGCCGAGGTCGCTGCCGATGGCCAGAGTCAGGGCGGACGCGATGCCCGCGCTCCACCCCACTGCGAGGGTGTCGTCGGCGCCGTGGAAGTGGACCTGCCAGGGCTCGCCCGGCGCCCGGTCCAGTTGCGGGCGTGCGCCTGTGCTGATGACGAGCGCGTTGACGATCGCGGCCGCCTCGTCGTCCCGGTCGGTGTGCATGGTCTCGAACACCCGCCGGACCTTCAGCGCTGTCCCAGCCAGGTAAAGGGCCTCTTCCATCGAGGCCGTCACGTCCCCGGGCAGGGCCGCGTCGATCGCGGATGGCAGCGCCTCACCTTTCGGGGCCACGTACGGCCTACCGCCGTCCTCGCCATCGGTCAAGGTGTTCACGAGCGATACCGCAGTGTCGAGCAGGATCGCCACGTGACTATCGAACATCACTTGACCGGTCACCTCCAGCGCTCTAGAGTGCGTGACCGACGTTACCAGTTTCGTTAGTCACGCGAGAGGTTGGCATGCCGATGACAGGCCGTGCGGGGCGTCTGCCGCGCGCCGTGTGGTGGCTCGTCCTCGCGCGGACCATCAACCGGCTGGGAGCCTTCTCCCTCGGATTCCTCACCGTCCTCATCACCACCGAGTTCGGCGCGAACGCCGTCACGGCCGGGCTGATCGTCGCCGCCTTCGGCGTAGCCACCATCCCGTCCCGCCTGCTGGGCGGCGTGCTGGCCGACCGGTTCGGACGCCGCCGCACCATCGTGACCGGGCTGGCCGGATGCGCGCTGGCCCAGGCGGGCATCGCGATCTCAGGATCCGTGGCCATGATCGCCGTATTCGCCGTCCTGCTGGGCCTGGTCTTCGAGATCTACGAGCCGCCGTCCCAAGCCATGATCGCGGACGCCGTCCCGCCGGCTCAGCAGGCGCAGGCCTTCAGCCTGCTCAACGCGGCCATGGCGGTCGGCGGCATGGGCGCCGGCCTGATCGCAGCCGGGGTGGGACGGTGGGACCTGCGCTGGCTGTTCGTCGTGGACGCCGCCACCTGCGTGGCCTGCGCGGTCGTCGTACGCTTCGTCCTGCCCGCCGACCGCCCCGCACCGGAACCGACCGGCGACGCCCCCGCCTCCCGGGCAGGCGGATCGCCCTGGCGCGACCGTTCGCTCCTCGTGCTCCTGGTGTTCGGCACCCTCTTCGCGCTCATGTACATGCAGGTGGTGATGGCCCTGCCACTCGCGCTGGAACAACGCGGCCTCCTAGCCGCCGACGCCGGACTGCTGTCCACCGCCTCGGCCATCGTCATGGTGCTCTGCCAGCCGTTGCTCAGGTGGACGGCGCCGCTGTCCCACCACGCGGCCATGTGCGCGGGCTACCTGCTGCTCGCCGCAGGCCTGGCCGGCCTCACCATCGCGAGCGGGCTGCCGGGGCACCTGGCCGCCGTGGTGGTGTGGAGCGCGGGAGACGTGCTGATGTTCGGACGCAGCTACGCGATGGTCTCAAGCATCGCACCCGAACACGCCCGGGCCCGCTATCTCTCGGTCTTCGGCACCTCATGGGGCGTCGCCACCATCCTCGCGCCCCTGTGCAGCACCCAACTCCTCGAACACGCGGGACCGGCAGGGCTGTGGGGCGGACTGTCCGCCACATGCGTGCTGCTCGCCCTCGCACAGCCCATGGTGGTCGGACCGCTGTTGAGGCGCCGGCCCATCCACCGAGCCGACCGACACCAGGAGCAGGCGGCCGGGCAATGACAGGCACGGGGGGCCACGCCCCATAGCGTCCCGTTCCGGGTCCGAATCAGGTCGGGTAGCCTGCCCGCGCAATGAACGCTGATAACGTCCTGTCCGCCTGCGGCCCTGGCCGTGGGCGAACAGGACGATCTCAAGGGAGCACATGCGGCCGGGAATTTCGGGCGGCGGGCGATTCGGCGAGAACTACCGGCTCTTCGTAGGGGAGGGTCTGGCCGAGTACTGCTGTCTCACCTGGGTCGGACTCGCCGATCCGGACGAGGTCGCGCGGCGGTTCGGCCGGGCCTTGGACGACGTCCGTGAGTGCACCATTGCCGAGGCGAGAGGCGAGCTGCCGTCATACCCTGGCCACAATGCGCCGCACATGATCGTCTGTGGACGCGCGGGTGACCGCGTCGTCGTGATGGAGCCTCTGGGCTGGCATGGCAAGGTGCAGATCGAGCAGATCTCAGCCGACGGGGTCGAGGTCCTCAACCTGTTCGCCAACCTGAACACGCGGCTCAGCCTCCGGCGGGCGGTCGACGGTCGGGTCCTGACCGTGGTCGACAGCGGCGGCCTTCGATTCGCCGGAGGTGAGGATCCCCACGGTCTCGACGACCATCTCGGGGACCTGCCACTGTTCCCGCCGCATCCTTATGACGAACGGCAGGGGGCCTTCCTGGAACTCGCGTTCACGTTGGCAGGGCACAGGCTGGACGTCAACTGGTTCGAAACCACGGTTCACCGGCGCTACTTCGTCCGGAATAGGCCCTGACGTCGCTCGGTCATCGCCGCGCTAGCCCGTGCCCCTCGAGGCGGCGGATCGGCTGCCGGCCGCGTACTCGGAGAAGATCTCACCGAGTACGCGTCGCGCGCCCGCGGCCTCCTCCTCGTCGTCGCCCACCGTGTAGGAGTAGGTGGCGAGCGTCTTCCACAGGGCCCAGCCACGCCCGCGCGCCCATGCCGCCTCATCGACTGACAGCCGCTCCCGGAACGCCTGCCGACCCTCGGCGGTCAGCAAGGTCCATGCGATTGCCAGGTCACAGGCCGGATCGCCGACGCCGCAGGTGCCGAAGTCGATGACCGCCGCCAACTGCCCGTCGTCGAGCAGGAGATTCCCCTCGGCGACGTCACCGTGGAACCAGCTCTCCACACCGTCCCAGCGCGCGTCGAGGGCGCTCTTCCAGATCTCGCGCGCCAGGCCGACATCGACGTGGCCGTGCAGTTCCGTGAGCGCGTTCTGGACCACCCCGTCGTACGTCCGCAGCGTGCCGCCGCGAAACCAGTTGTGCTTCCCCGGGCGGGGACCGTCAGCGGGGTCGATGCTCCGCAAGGCCGCCAGGAACCCGGCCAGGTCAACCGCGAATCGGACGGGATCGGCGATCCGGTCCGCGCCGGCCGGCTCGCCGCCGAGCCATCGGTAGATCGACCACGGGTACGGGTAGCCCGCGCCGGGCTCGCCCTTCGCCAGCGGCACGGGAATCGGTAGCGGGAGCCGGGAAGCGAACGTCGGGAGCCACCGGTGTTCCTTGTCGACTGCCAAGGCGTACTCGGACGCGCAGGGCAGGCGCACCGACATTCCGGTGCCGAGGTGGAACGTTCGGTTGTCCCAGCCGCCGTTGGCGACGGGCCGAACCGGGAGATCAGACCATTGAGGGAACTGCAGTTCGACGAGACGGCGCACCTGCTCCGCGGTGATGGTGATGCGCTGCGGCACGGGACCGAGATCCGGTGTGTTACTCAACGAGACATCCTGTCAGGCACGGTATCGAGCTGTGGAACGGGTCTGAAGCACGTCGTTTGAGTGAACCACTGAGGTTCACGCGGTCCAAGACGTTATTCGGGTCCGCCTGGCCGGCCCGCCCCATATGAGTCGGCGTCCTGGCCATGCGGCGTTCGTGTCCAGGACTTTGTGACAGGGCGCTCACGTGAGGTGTGTCACCGATGGCGGGTGTCACACAGCGGTGGGCGCCGGCGCCT